>CAYVZG010000118.1:0-1811 GCA_964455805.1 uncultured Desulfobacula sp. | reverse complement strand
AGATTTCCGGTATAGGAAAAATGGCAGTTACACAGAATTATTTACAGGGTCATTTTTTGACCCTTGGTTTTTAAAACCTCAATTGCTTCAACCCCGTTTGACACTGCTTTAACCTCAAATCCAAGATGCTCAAGCATTTCCGAACAAACTTCGATCACCCCTTTTTCGTCATCAACCAATAAAACCAAACCGTTGCCGTTAAAAATCTTCTCGTTTTCAACAGTTGTTTTACCCGGGGTTATCTTGGTTCTGGTGGCGGGTAAAAAAAACATAAAAGAACTGCCTTTTCCTATCTTGCTCTTAACTTTAAATATTCCTTTATGGCTCTTTATAATCCCATAAGCTGTGGCAAGTCCCAGGCCGGTTCCCTGGCCTCTTTTTTTTGTCGTGAAAAATGGTTCGAAAATCCGTGTAATAATCTCATCATTCATTCCAATGCCCGTGTCTGTCACCGATATTTTTACATATGCACCGCTCTTTTCCAATCCGGATTCATCTGCAACAACATTTTCAGATTTTATGAGAATTTTACCACCACCGGGCATTGCCTGCCACGCATTGACAAAAAGGTTCATTAGTACTTGTTTAATCAACCCTTCATCAACCACAGTTCCCCACAATTGTTTATCAAGATGTTGATCGATCCGAATATCTTTTTTTGTCCTTCCAAACAATTTGGCAGTCATCTTTAAAAGATAATTCAGATTAATGAGACTGGTTTTTTTGGAAGTCTTCTGTGCAAATCCCAATAATTGTTTAGCCATTTCAGCACCACTGAAAACATAGGCATCGATATTGGCAAGTCGTTTATATTCATTACTGCCCTGTTCAAATTCACTTTTTACAAGGGATGCATACCCCTGAATACCCATTAGAATATTATTAAAATCATGGGCGATCCCGCCTGCCAGGGTTCCTATGGCGTCCATTTTCTGGGCTTGTCTAAGCTGGTCTTCCAGAGTTACTCTTTCTGTTACATCCCTTGCCACAGCATATACACCGTTGAATTCATCTTTTGTGTCACTGGCCGGCATATTCATTGGGGTGGCTTTCAGTTCCATAAAAGCAAATGATTCATAAGGATCATATTGGGAAGTTTTAGTTCCAGCCTTTTTAAATCTGAGAAGCATATCCTGTCCATCATTGGGCTGTTGATCAAATTCTTTTAGTCCTGCCAGGACAGACGCTTTTGAAACGTCCTCTTTATGAACAATATTTTCAAACCCTATCCCGATCAAATCTTTTTTGGCAAATCCCAAAACCTTTTCAAACTGATTATTAACAAAGGTAAAGCATCCATTTTGATCAAGGGTGAAAATGAGATCCGGAGAATTATTCACCATGTATTCATATTGTTTCTCAGATGCTTCAAGTCTTGCAGAAACTGCTTTTTTATCTGCTAATAATTTTTTCTGGGAAAGTGCGTTTTTTACTGTTTTTACAAGATCCGCATATTCAAAGGGCTTTTTAAGATAATCCCAGGCACCTATTTTAAGGGCCTTTATGGCAGATTCAACAGATGCGTAGCCCGTTATAATAATTATCAATGCCTCTTCATCTATGGCAAAAATATGTTCCATGACGTCATACCCATTCATTCCGGGCATGCTCACATCAAGCAGTACAAGATCAAACCTTTGTTTCTCAAAGATCCTCAGCGCCTCATCGCCATCATAGGCGCCCGTTGTTTGAAAACCTTCTCGTTTCAAACAAAGCGAAATATTTTCAACAATCCTTTTTTCGTCATCGACAACTAGTATACCCTAACGTTTTAAAAAATTATTGAAAAAGTACTCAGTTTTCAAGCTGCT
>CAYVZG010000117.1:0-2020 GCA_964455805.1 uncultured Desulfobacula sp. | reverse complement strand
CAGGACCAAGGGCTTTCTTTTTCAACCGCCTTGAACACACGTGAATTGTGGTTAATAGGCATGGTAAACCTTCTTGTCGTATTCTGTCTTATGAGTATCCTTATCCATATCGTCCCCCATGCGAGGGACATTGGTATCCCTCCCCACAAAGCCGCCGGTATCCTTTCCACCATTGGTGCCGTGAGCATGCTGGGTCGGTTTCTTTCAGGAATGTTCATTGACCGTACGGGAAGCAAACAGGTTTACTGCATCTGTTTCTTACTTCTGATCATCAGTCTTATTTGGCTTACAAAGGCTGATACATTATGGAGGCTTTACGCCTTTGCCTGCATCTATGGTATTGCCCACGGCGGTTTTTTTACAGCCATTTCTCCCATCATGGTAGAATTGTTTGGCCTCAGGGCCCATGGATCGCTATTGGGAATAGTGGTTTTCTTCGGTACCACCGGAGGTGCTTTAGGCCCTATATTCACCGGTTTTTTGTTTGATATGACCCGTAGTTATATCACCGCTTTCTATATATTGCTGATCATAAGCTGTATTACATTTGGGCTCCTTTTATGCTTAAGGGGGAGACCAAAAGTTTTATAAAATTTTCCTTGTTTATATTGCCAATTCATTCTATAGAATATCGTATTTTTTGGTTATGGTTCACAATGAGCGAAAATGAAGATGATTTTATCGGATTAAGATCATCAAAAATAGAAGCAAGAATAAATAATGGAGGTAGGTTTTATGTCAACTTTAGTATTTGGTCACAAAAATCCAGACACAGATTCTGTCTGTGGCGCAATTGCACTTGCAGATCTTAAAAAAAAATTGGGTGAAGATATCGTTCCCGCCATTCAGGGTAATTTAAATCCCGAATCTAGTTTTGTACTCGATAAATTCGGTGTTTCAGCACCTGAGGTTGTTACTTCTTATGCAGGCAAAGATGTATATCTTGTAGATCATTCCGATCTTGCTCAAAGCCCTGACGATCTGGCCGATGCCAATATTCTGGGCATCGTTGATCACCATAAGCTGGGTGATGTTACAACAGGACAACCGCTTGAATGCTGGATCTGGCCGGTTGGATGTACCTGTACGGTTATTGCATCCATGTACAAATATTTTGATATTGAAATACCAAAAGATATTGCAGGTATCATGCTTTGCGCCATTCTTTCCGATACGGTTATTTTTAAATCCGCCACCTGCACAGATGCAGATAAAAAAATCTGTGCTCAGCTGTCTGAAATATGTGGAGAAGGTGATCTGGAAGCTTTGGGGATCGAAATGTTCAAGGTAAAATCCGCAGTTGAAGGCACCCCGGTACGTGAGCTTGTACTGCGTGATTACAAGGATTTCAACATGAGCGGAAACGGTGTTGGCTGCGGACAGCTCGAACTGGTTGATCTATCTATTGTTGACGGCATTAAAGCTGATCTGGAAAAAGATATCCAGGCCCTTAAAGAAGAAAAAGGTCACCATACTGTTCTTCTAATGCTGACGGATATTATGAAAGAAGGAACCGAATTATTGATCGCATCAGATGACGACTCTGTTGTTGAAAAAACCTTTGGTGTTGCTCCAGTTGATGGGAAAGCATGGTTACCGGGTATCATGAGCCGTAAAAAACAGATCGTTCCCGATCTTGAAAAAACATTTAGTTAATTAATAAAATAAGGGTTTGGGAATTTCCCAAACCCTTATACCGTAATTCAATTCGCTTCCCATTTCAAAACCTGTCAGAAATTATTAAGGGGTCTTGAAAATTGTTTTCAATTTTTCAGACAATTTTATGATATCAAAAGGTTTTGTTATAAATCCATTACACCCCTTTTCCATCATTTTTTCTATTTCAGTTTCACGGCTGTAGCCAGAGGACACCAATACTCTCATTTTGGGATCAAGGGCCCTGATTTTATCAAAAGTTTCTTCTCCATTCATCAATGGCATTACCATATCAAGGATAACAAGATCTATTGATAACGTATAATATTTTTCGCACATTTAGATTTGCAAGATGGTCTCAACT
>CAYVZG010000116.1:0-2511 GCA_964455805.1 uncultured Desulfobacula sp. | reverse complement strand
GAAAGATGTAGCCTCTGTGTCTTTTTGCTGACGGGTAAGTATAAATTTTTGAAGTTTGGATCCCATGCTGACAATTTTGTCAAAGGTTTTAGGATGAGCAAGCATTTTACGAAATATTAATTGTTTTAAAATCGGCATGCGTAAATAATCTGCTATAATGGATCTTGCTTTTATAAATATTTCAAGAATATTAACTCCGCTGGGACAATTTGCCGCACATGAGCCGCATAAAAGACATTTATTTAGCCGTTTTTGAACACCCAATGGATTATCGAAAATATCATTCATAAGGGATTCGAGAAGAACCAGCTTACCCCGGGCAACATCTGCTTCTTTATGCGTCTGTTCAAAAAGAGGGCAGACCGATTGACACATGCCGCATCTCATACAAATGACCAGTTGTTCTTCAAGTTCCCTTAGTTGATTTGAAATTTTTATCACAGCTGACATTCTATACATCCAATATCTTACCGGGATTTAATATGTTTTTTGGATCAAGCGCGGACCTCAGACGTCTTGAAAAATCCATGGAGGTTTTACCCATTTCTTTTTCGAGGAAAGCCGCCTTTGCGATTCCTGTTCCATGCTCTCCTGACAATGTTCCCCCAAGGGAAAGCGCAAAATCAAAAATATCTGCAATGGCTTTTTCAACCTTAACCCATTCTTTGTGATCTCTCCTGTCGGTCAGGATAGTGGGGTGAAGGTTCCCATCACCGGCATGTCCGAAAGTACCAATGGTCAGCTTGTATTTCATAGCAATTTGCGAAAGCCCCTCCACCATATCGGGAACTTTGCTTCTGGGAACGGTGGCATCTTCGAGAACCAATGTGGGTTTTATTTTGGATAGGGCAGAAAGCGCACTTCTTCTGGCAGCCCACACCTTATCTCGCTCTGCATCTGTCTGCGCAATTTTTGTCTGGGTGGCGCCGTGGGTGTCACACAGAGTGATCACTGTTGAGGCATCGTCTTCAACCTGGGTTGGATATCCATCCAGTTCAATCAGTAAAAGGGCACCCGCTTGTGTTGGCAAACCCGCATGACTGAATGCTTCAACTGCTTTTATGGTAAAACTATCCATGATTTCAAGGGTGGCCGGTACAATTTTATTGGCAATGATATCTGTTACAGCACAAGAGGCTTCCTCAATGGATTTAAATATGGCAATCATTGATTTTCGATGGGTTGGATAAGGAATTAATTTTAAAATGATTTCATCTGCTATACCCAGGGTTCCTTCAGATCCAACCATTAGCCCTGTTAAATTATACCCTGTGGCACATTTAACCGTTTTGGATCCCGTTTTGACATGGTTTCCCCGGGAATCAAAAAAATTTAAACCCATTACATAGTCTTTGGTAACCCCATACTTAAGGCCACGCAATCCACCGGCATTTTCCATTACATTGCCACCCAAAGTAGAGACGGCCTGGCTGCCTGGATCCGGCGGGTAAAACAATTGTTTTTTCTCAACCCATGAAGCCAGTTTTGCTGTCACGACTCCCGGCTGAACAATGGCATACATGTCTGTTTCATTGATTTCTATGATTTTGTTCAAAAAACTGGTCAGGACGACAACACCATTATCCGAAGGGATTGATCCGCCACTCAGGTTGGTTCCCGCACCGCGAACGGTGATGGGCAAATTATTTTCATGGCAAAGTTTAATGGTTTTTCCAAGGGCTTCAGAATTTTCAGGCATAAGAACGGCTCTTGGAGAAACCGGGGTGAGGCTGGCCGCATCATAAGAATAGGTAACCAAATCTTCAGGCTCGGTGAATACATGATTTTTACCAACAATGGTTTGAAATTCAGAATATAAGTTTTTTGAAAGCATAATCTCCTTAATAATTGGTAATACCAATCTAATGAATTATTTTTAATAAATCAATACTCATTTTTCATTCTTGGTACTACCTAATGGCAAGACCAAAGATATGGATTTCATAACTATCAGATTTTAAAGAAATAACAGAGTAAACAATAAAACACAATCAAAAAAATATTTTTTCTTGACAAGATAAAAATGTTTAATTTATATATGGTATTATCAATTTTCAAAAGAACCAATTTGGGAGAAATATATGGGCAATAAAGAAGCAAAAATTATTCTATATGATATTTTATCAGATTCTGAAAATCGGTTTCATTTAAAAAATGTCTGCATCGTCAGAGGAGCCATTAAAAATATGGTTTGGGTTCATGCCCATTTCTGCACAAAAAATAAACCGGTTTTTCAAAATACTTGATTGGTGGTGACCTTCAGTTTGATGGGGGAATGAGCCTAACATATTAACCTGCGGTAAAAGGAGGGAAAAAGATCACAAAATACGAGAAATGTTAATTTTATTTTTTTAAATTCAGGAGGAAAAAACAATGTTCAAAAATACTATGGTAAAGATTACAATTTTAATGGTGGTATCTTTTTTTGTTCTATCTTTAAATCCGGCCTTGGCTGCAGAGAAAAAGGTGTTGCTAAAAGTTCCAGTTTGTTTTTCCACGGCACTGCCGGGC
>CAYVZG010000115.1:0-3701 GCA_964455805.1 uncultured Desulfobacula sp. | reverse complement strand
GCAAACCAGTTTTTGATTTCATCTGTCAAAAATTCTTCACCAACCTCATTTGTGTTGACGGTTTTCTTAACAGAATTATCCATAAGTCCTGAGTTGATAAATGTCCATTTGTTTTTCTGTTTTGAGATAACACCGGTATGACCCTTTGTCAGTGTTGAAAAAGAAAGAATTCTGCCTTCCTTGATAAGCGGTTTTATTTCATTAATAAATTTTCTGGAAATTCTTGCAGGGTTATCAATTTTTTTATAGGATCTTGAGGCCATGATTTTGCCCGTTTTTTCAGTCAAGCCTTCCCCGGTCAGATATGCATTGACAGGCAATTTGTCATTGACGGCCATTTCCATCAGACTCTTTTGGATGCCCTCCTGGCCATAGTACTGATATCCAAGTGATTTTATACCGTTAACAACAAGTTCATAGCAATCAACTTTATTATAGGAAGTTCCGATATAGGATTTTACTGCATCGGAGAGTTGAGTTGACAGGATCTCATTGGGCTTATCAAGAAGCTGATTGCTTTTCCCTGCAACCTGAGATGGATTGGGGACGTGCTGTTTGCCCCAGGTAATCTCTTTTGTTGCGGGATCGATGAATATGGTTTCACCGGGTTTTATTTTGTTGAAGGCTTTGTTTTGATTTATCTTGGCGTGGATGATACGCCAGCAATTTTTTTTAAACTGGGGGTGTTTTACAAGCAGATGTGAGACTGTGGGTGTGTCCTTGTTAATGGCACCGAGGGTTACAGTTGCATTATTTCCTGATTTTACTGAAGTTCCAGTGCTAACCAATCGTTTAGCCTTTCGGTTCAGAATTTTTGAAAAAAGGTCCTTTTGTATTGAATGTTCTGGTTTTGGTACAAACACTGTTTTGTCTTTTGATCTGATCGGATGCAATTGCATTGTAAACACCTGTCTAAATAATTTTGTTCAAATAATTTGTATCTCTTTTAAATGTTTCATAAATCCAGTCTTATAGGAAGACAGATTCATGGAAACCGTTTACTTTATTCGGATGCAATTTATGAGCCATTGTGCTTATGTCTGCCTGGTTAAATGGTGATTCACTCCTTTTTTTTATGGTTTGTAAAAGGCTCACAGTTTATAATGGCAAGCATCTTGCTTATATTCTAAGCAAAATATTATGCAGATAACATTAAAGATTAGAATAATAATGATAAATCTGTGGGATTAACCTGCTTTTATTGTTTTTTGATTAAAAGAATAAAGAAGGAGTTATCCCTACAATATGTAAAAGGGAGGCCATGACACAAAAGTTGAACAATACACCTACTATAATACCTATTGCCAGTGGGAAGGGTGGGGTTGGCAAGACCTTCTTAGCTGCCAACCTGGCCATTGCACTGGCAGAAATGGGACACGTCACAGTGGCAGTGGACATGGATCTGGGAGGATCCAACCTGCACTTTTCATTGGGATTACCCAACCGTTTTCCAGGAATTGGGAGTTTTTTGAAGGCCCGCAGCGCAGAACTGGAAGAAATGCTGGTAACAACAGACATCCCTAATTTGTATTATCTGCCGGGCGACGGTACAAGCCCCTTTATGGCCAATATCCCCCATGCCCAGAAAATTCGTTTGATTTCCCGCATTGTAAAATTGCCGGCTGAATATATCCTGCTGGATCTTGGAGCCGGTACATCGTTCAACACTCTGGATTTTTTCAGGCTGTCCCGAAAAGGCCTGGTTATCACAACACCTGAATATCCAGCTATCATGAATATGATGACTTTTTTAAAACATTTATTGTTACGTATCATTGCGGGAAATTTTACCAAAAATTATAATATTTCCCAGATGCTGCATACCCGGTATAAAATGGATAAGCAGATAAGCATAAGAGAGCTGCAGTCAAAGATTGGCGAAATTGACCCGGTTGCAGGAGAAAAAATAAAGCAGTTGTGCGGTCAGTACCGGCCCCGTTTAGTATTCAACATGGGGGCGGACCCCGATGAAATTAAACTATCCGAACAGATTGACAGTAATTTAAAAAGTATCCTTTCTCTGGATGTTGATTATTTTGGTTTTATCTTTAATGATCCTGCTGTTTCGCAATCGGTGAAAAAGAAAACTCCTTTTATTCCCAGCAATCGAGAATCCATGACAGCTCAAAATATAGAGCACATAGCCAATCGTATTGTGAAATACTGGGATAAACCCATAGATAAAAGTGCACAGAGACTTCTGGAGCACACCCGAAAGTCCTATGGCAATCAGATTTATAATTAAACCAAATACGATCAAAGGCTTAAAATCCTATTATTTAAAGGGATTGCCGAGATATTTGCATGGGGTGTCATGAATTTTGCCTGATTAAGTCATATGTCATATGCAATTAATAATATCTTTGAAGGAGTATAATCAGATATGAATAACATCGAAGAGTTAAATCCCACTGAAGCTGAATCGGACAATCTGTTGAGCCCGGAATTTGGTTTTTTCAACCAGCTGGGTGATATCAGTGAAAAAGTTGCTGAAAAAAACAGACAACTATTTGCTGAAAATAATAACCTTCGTTCTGAAATTGAAAGGCTGAAAAAGATTAATTTTATTGATGCTTTGACAGGAATCTATAATAAGAAATTTCTGAAAATAAGGCTTGGGGAAGAATTTGCCAAGGCACGAAGGTATGGGTCCCCGCTTTCTTCTATTTTTATCGACCTGGATGATTTTAAAGCTATTAATGATACATATGGTCATATTTTTGGCGACAAGCTGCTCAAAGAAGTGGCAATAGTTTTAGAGGGGTTGTGCCGCAGTGAAGATGTTCTGGTCCGTTTTGGGGGAGAGGAGTTTGTGATCCTCATGTCAGATACGACTGCATCTGAAGCCCTCATTTTTGCAGACAGAATCAGGAGAAAAGTTGCCAGTCATATATTTTTGTATAGAGATATTGCCATATCAGTGTCCGCAAGCCTGGGTGCAAGTACTCTGAATAATGATGATTTTGAGTATGTAAGTGACCCTGAAGAATTGATAGCAATGGCTGATAAAGCGATGTACATGGTCAAACAAAATGGTAAAAATAATTCATGCCATTTACCTTTTCATCTTCCCTCCTCTGATCCAACGAGGAAAAATTTACCGGTACGGGAGCATTTTTTACCTTATTCCCAAACGGTCCTGGGTTTTTTCCTGCCAATACAAATCATCTATAAAACGATTTGTTCCCTGTTTAATGTGAAAAATTTAAGAAACATGTGGATTAAAAGTACTGAAGAATTAAAATAGATAGAACAGACAAAAAAATTGAATACTAGTTCTACCCCTCTAATTTTATTCAAAGTTTAAACATTATTTTCTTTTTATCTCGATTAAGCCGGTCAAAAGACGATTCTTATTAATATACATTTTTGAGTTAAGTTTTTTAGCAAAATGCCGATAAATAATTAAACGAAACGTTGTGCCGGTGCAAAATGAATATACATCGGTAACGTGGGCGCAGCGCATATACAAATCTCAATGGTGCCTTTACCGGAAGGTTTGTATGAAATTGTGTTTTATGGGTGATGGGCACTTTTGTTGTTTAAAAATATTGGTTTTAAACACCATTAAGAGCCCGGATTTACATATAGAAAAAGGGGTGATTCTAAATGGCAGAATTAGCAGAAAAGGTTGGGCAGACAACACATGTCAAAGAAGATATGGAAGGCAAATATCTGACGTTCATGTTGGTTGATGAAGA
>CAYVZG010000114.1:0-3816 GCA_964455805.1 uncultured Desulfobacula sp. | reverse complement strand
AAGTCTTAAATCGTCTTTGGAAGAAGATCAGATTATCGGATACAAAAATGATACGAAATTAAATTATCAGCGTGGTTTAGCCGCCCTGAAAGAAACAGAGGATACCCTTTTAGAGCCCAACCAGGATCAAAGAGTTATGCTGGAATGGTTAAATCAGTATATGAGAAAACCATAATTGGAAATTGAATTTGCAATTAGCGAAAAATTAATACCGATACTATTTTTCGCGGCAATAATTAATTAGATTAAAAAAATTCAGGCAGTAGTTGAATGAACGGTTTCCGTCATGCCAAATACTGCCTGAACAAATTTTGTAAAGCTTATTTTACAGCGTCTTTTAATGCTTTTCCAGGGACGAACTTAGGAACGGTTCTGGCAGGAATATTAATTTCTTTACCTGTCTGGGGATTTCTTCCTTTTCTGACTTTTCTATTGGCTGTTTTAAATGTTCCAAAGCCAACTAAAGTAACAGAATCATTGTTGGAAAGGGCTTCCGTGATTGCTTTGATTGTGTGATCTACCGCTGCCTGAGCTTCTTTTTTACTGCTAAGCACTTCTGAAACCTTGTTGATTAAATCTCCTTTGTTCATCGTAGCACTCCTTTTTTTAGGTTTTAGAAATTTTTACAATTCGTCTTTAAAACAGTTTCTAAAATAAATTAATTTGATCCGGTATTTAGGGTACGTTACGTCGTTGAGGCGGGCGTGTCAAGTATTTATTCACATTTTTTATAAAAATCACTTTAAGGATGAAAGAAAAAACCAAAAATGAGATAAAATCAATATACGCAAGGGCTTAAGGCTTTAATATCGATAAATACCATAAAATTATTTGATCTCCAAAAAATATATATAAAATGGCACCCAAAGACAGAAACGGGCCAAAGGGAATTTTTAATTTGGAATCGGCGATTTTTGAGTAGAGCATGAAAAAAATGCCAAAAAAGGTACCAAATAAAGAACCGGCAAAAATGGTAAAAAAAACACCTTTAATACCGGTTGCCGCCCCGATCATGGCCAAAAGTTTGATATCCCCGCCACCCATGCCTTCCTGTTTTTTTAAAAGATAATATAAATAAGCCACCGCATATAAACTACCGCCACCGGTTAAGATCCCCAGCAGGGTATCTTTAAAACTCATTTCCGGCAGAAAATAAAAAGAAGAGGCAAAAATGAGGATGCCGGGAAGCGATATAATATCCGGAATAATCTGATGATCAATGTCAATAAAAGAAATAGTGATCAAAACACAAATAAAGCCAAACCAGTACAACATGGGTAATCCCAGGCCGAACCTATAAAACAACAGGACGGCAAAAACACCGGTAAGGATTTCTATAAAAGGGTATCTGATGGATATTGTCTGGTGGCAGAACCGGCATCGGCCTTTTAGAAACAGGTAGCTTACGACAGGAATATTACAATAAAACGGTATGCCTTTTTTACATGCCGGGCAAAATGATCCCGGAGTCACAATGGACCTGTTTTCAGGTACCCTGTAAATACAAACATTTAAAAATGATCCGATACAGGCGCCAATGGTAAATATAAATGCCGCAAATATGGAAGAATGGTCAAATATCATCATTTTATGGTTTCCCCTTTATTTGTGATTTTTTCTTATATAGTACCTTAAAAATATTTTTCCAAGGACGTTGTAAAATAAAAATTATGTTTTATTGTAAAAAGGCGAATATGAAAGAACTTAAAATGAAAGTCAAGGTGATTAAATGGGAGCGCGTAGACGGCTCCCAAAGCCCTCACATAAAGGAGTAAAAATGGCTGAAGCAGATATTGATGATCTGATTGAAATAATAGAAAAAGAAAGCAATTTAGAAAATATTCCCACAACCCTTCCCATGATGCCGGTAAGAGATATTGTTGTGTTTACCGATATGCTGCTGCCATTATTTGTTGGTCGTAAAAAATCCATTCAAGCGGTAGAAGAAAGTACGGATTATGACCGTTATATTTTTTTAACCGCTCAAAAAGATTCTGAAGTAGAGAAACCAACATCTGAAGATCTCTATAATATTGGGACAATCGGCAGAATTCAAAAAATGATCAAACTGCCCGATGGCAGGATTAAGGCCCTGGTTCAGGGGTTGGCCAAGGCAAAAATTTTAGAATATGTGAAAAGCAAATCTTTTTTTAAAGTTCATTTTGAGATTTTAAAAGATATAGATCCGCCTGAGCTCAATATTGAGGATGAGGCCTTGATGCGTAATGTCAAAGAGGCCAGTGAAAAACTGCTTGCCCTTAAAGGAGAGCTTTCCGGGGAAGTGGGGGATCTTTTGTCCCATATTGAATCTCCGGGTAAACTGGCCGATCTGGTTGCATCCAATATCAATTTAAAGGTGGAAGACGCCCAGGTTTTACTTGAAATTGTAAACGGAACCCAACGATTAAAAAAGGTGAATGACCTTCTGGCAAGAGAGCTGGATCTTTCAACAGTTCAGGCTAAAATTCAAATAGATGTCAAGGATGAAATTTCAAGAAATCAAAGAGACTATTATCTGAGAGAACAGGTAAAGGCTATTCACAGGGAGTTAGGGGAGAGCGATGAAAAGCTTGCTGAAATAAAAGAATTCAAGGCAAAGATTAAAAAATGCAAAATGCCCAAAGATTGTGAATCAGAGGCAGAAAAACAGCTCAAGAGACTTGAGCAGATGCATTCCGATTCTTCCGAAGCCTCTGTGGTCAGAACCTATCTTGACTGCATTGTGGAGTTGCCGTGGAGCAAGGCAACAAGAGATTTTTTTGACATCAAAAAAGCACAGGAGGATCTGGATAAAAATCATTTTGGCCTTGATAAAGTCAAGGAAAGAATTCTTGAATACTTAAGTGTGAGAAAATTAAATCCCAAAAAAAGAGGACAGATCATTTGTTTTGTGGGCCCTCCGGGTGTGGGAAAAACATCCCTGGGACAGGCCATAGCCAAAGCCATGAAAAGAAAATTTCACCGGGTATCCTTAGGCGGCATTAGAGATGAAGCTGAAATCAGGGGTCATAGAAGAACCTATATCGGCTCCATGCCGGGCAGAATTTTGCAGGGCTTAAGACAATGCAAAACAAATAATCCCGTATTCATGCTGGACGAAATTGACAAGCTGGGAAATGATTTCAGGGGAGACCCTTCCTCTGCCCTTCTGGAGGCCCTTGATCCGGAACAGAACTTTGAGTTTTCAGATCATTATCTGAATATGCCCTTTGATCTTTCCAATGTGTTATTTATTTTAACAGCCAACATGACCGACACGATTCCGTCTGCTCTGCTGGACAGGATGGAGGTAATCAGGATAAGCGGCTACACCAGACAAGAAAAAAAAGTTATTGCGGAAACGCATTTGTTCCCCAGAAAATTAAAAGATAACGGCCTTATACGTAGATCAATTCATATAAGCTCGGGCGCCATGCGGCAAATAATAGCCGAGTACACTTTGGAAGCAGGCTTAAGAGGACTTGAAAGAAACCTGGATGCCATTTGCAGAAAAATTGCCAGAAAAATTGCTGAGGGTAAAAAAGGAAAATTTTCAATCACCAAGCAGAATCTTAAAAAATACCTGGGGCCGCCGCGATTCCTATCCGAGCTTGATCAGGAGGAAAGTCAGGTGGGTCTTGCAACAGGTCTTGCCTGGACAGAGGTCGGTGGTGAGCAGTTGTATATTGAAGTGTCCCTTTACCCGGGAAAAGGAGAGTTGCTTGTCACAGGACAGATAGGAGATGTCATGCAGGAGTCAGCCAGAGCTGCTCTAACCTATACAAAATCCAATGCAGATAAATTTGATATTAAAAAAGAAGACCTTGATCATAATGA
>CAYVZG010000113.1:0-4096 GCA_964455805.1 uncultured Desulfobacula sp. | reverse complement strand
GTTTAAAAAATGTAGACAATAGATTTACCCTTGTTCACCTTGCAGCAAAAAGGGTCAGACAGGTAAGAGAAGGATCGGATCTTTTGGTGAAATCATCCAATAATGAAGATGTCGTTACTGTCTTGCGTGAGATCGCTTCCGGCAGGGTTGTTACAAAAAACAACGAAGAGGCCCCGGAAAAATAAAGCCTTAAAAAATCAAAATCGGGATGAATAACAACCAGGCCAAATGACAATAGGACCAAATAAAAATTAAGACGTATTAAAACAAATCATAATGCAAGAGACATTTGGCGCTAAAATCACTTTTTTATAATCGGGAGCATGCAATTAGGGGTGAAAACCGGCCTGAAAAAAAGAATTAACCGTGCTGTCGGAAAAGCAATCCATGACTGGGACATGATCCGTGAAAACGATAAAATTCTTGTGGGTGTGTCCGGTGGAAGGGACAGCATGGCATTGCTGGCCCTTTTATTTTCTTTGCAAAAAAGGGCGCCCATTAAGTTTGATATTTTACCCGTACACATTGATGCAGGCTTTGAAGGATCATTTGCAAAAGAACTGGAGCAATTTATTGTAAATGCATATGGACCCCTGGAAATTGAATATAACAATTTTGGGGTTCTGGCCCATTCAGAAAAAAACAGGGAAAATCCCTGTTTTCTGTGCTCCCGCCTTAGAAGGAAAAGACTTTTTGAAATAGCCGAGCAAAGAGGATGTAAAAAAATTGCCCTGGGCCATAATAAGGATGATATTATCGAAACACTGTTCATAAACATCTGTTATTCTGGCAAAATAGGCACTATGAAACCCAGGCAATCTTTTTTTAATGGCGCTCTTGATATTATCAGACCCTTGTCATATGTTGAGAAAAAAGACATAATAGAATTTGGGAAATTATTGAATTTAAGGGAATTCAAAAACAATTGTCCCAGTGCCGATAAGACTAAACGCGGTGAGATAAGGCAATTGCTTGAAACCCTGTATAAAAATAATAAACATATAAAAGGCAATATATTCAGGGCAATGAGCAATGTTGCAACTGATTATCTTTTAGATATTAAACATGATCAACATATAGATAATAAACATGATAGACATTCAAAATCAGCCTGATTTTCGAAAGATCCCCATTAATAAAGTGGGGATTAAAGGTTTGAAATACCCCATTAAGGTTCTGGACAAAACAAGCGGACTGCAATCCACTGTGGCCCAGATAAGCATGTACGTGGATCTGCCCCACCATTGCAAGGGCACCCATATGAGTAGGTTTGTCGAAATTCTACATCTGTTTCGTGCACAAGTGTCCCTGGAATCCTTGACCAACATCCTTGAAGATATGAAAAAAATCCTCGGGGCCAAATCTTCCCATATAGAAATCACTTTTCCCTATTTTATTGAAAAGCAGTCTCCCACCACAAATTCCAAGGGACTCATGGATTATACCTGTTCCATCATTGGGTCTTCCAATGGGAAAAAAGAAACAGATATTGTTCTAAAGGTTGCCGTTCCCATCACATCGGTCTGCCCCTGTTCAAAGGAGATCAGTGAATATGGCGCCCATAACCAGCGGGGTGAAGTGCTTGTCAGCACAAGATTTGATAAGTTTATCTGGATAGAGGAAATCGTTAATCTTGTGGAAGCCACAGCCTCCTGTGATATTTTTTCTGTTTTAAAAAGACAGGATGAAAAATTTGTCACGGAAAAAGCCTATGAAAATCCCAAGTTTGTGGAAGATATTGCAAGGGATGTGGCAAAGGAATTAATGGCGGATAAAAATATCACCTGGTTTTCAGTCAGTGCTGAAAATTTTGAATCCATCCACAACCACAGCGCTTACGCCTATATCGAAAAATAGCTGGGGTCAGGCTTGAGCAATGAACACTACTATTCAATCCTGACCCCAGCTATTTAGTGCCTGGCTGAAAAACTGTGTTTGGACGGCTCGTAGAGGAGCTTATGCCCACAAAGCTGCCCATATGCAAGGCGCAAAAAACTCTGAAACCGGAATGTATTGTTGTACATGAGGCCCGATTTATAATTTGGCAGAATTTTGCAGCAACGCCGCAGATGGGTGGGTTTTCGTTCAAACACTAGTTAACCATGCGGATAAGCTTTTTTAAAATAGCATCATATCCTTTGTTCTTCTGATTTACCATGATGACATAAGGGTAAAGCCGCCCATCTTTTCCTGATATATATCCTGCCCGGGTTCGGATGCCAAAAAGTGTTCCGGTTTTAAAAAAATCCTTACCCTTTCTTTTCAAAAGGGAATAGTACGGCATAAATTTTAAAAGCACCTTTAACATCTGGTCAGGGGAGATCCTGTTTGATCTTGAAAGGCCTGATCCCTCCAAAAGAGAAAAATCATCAAATCCCAGACGCTGTTTTGAAAACATTTTGACCGCATCAATACCTTTTTCAAGTGTGGCCGGGGGTCCATAAGTTTTTGCCCCCATGGTCAGAAAAACAAGGTTAGCCATATAATTATTGGAGAATTTTAACAGTTTTTGCACCACCTGCATTGTATCAAAAGGTGAATAAAAAGTGTTTTTAGCTTTTTTATCGCCGTTATATTTTCCCAGCTGCACTGAACCTGTGACATCAAATTGGTTTTTTTTAAGAAAAAATTTTACCAGGAGCCCTGGATAAATAAGACTCTGTTTTTTTGAAAGAACAATTCTGCCCTGTTTGAGCCGGGTTTTTTTAATGTCTGGAAGAAAGACCGGCAAAAGAGGGGTCTGGGGCTCACCACTGACAAATCTTTTTGTACGCATATCCCATTGGAACAGAATCGTATTAAAATTGGCAGATAAAGCACCCACAGGGGCATCATAGGGATTAAGAGATTTTCCTTTGCCCGGCACATGAATCTGATTTGAAAAATATGTCTGGTCCAATATAATATCATTGATAGTATCTTGGTTTCGGATCTGTTTTGCCTTTGAAATAATCTCCTGGCAAAGTTTTTCAATGACTTCAGAGATGAGTAAAGGGTCTCCAAATCCTTTGAGATATAGATTTTTTGAATCCGGATTAAAATAATAATCAGTTGAAAATTGAAACTCCGGTCCAAGAATCTTAAGAGCTGCAAGGCCTGTAAAAATCTTTAAAATAGATGCGGGGATAAAAGCCTTTTCCCTGTTCTGTTCATAGAGGATATGGCCCTGACTATCTGCCAGAACAAATCCTGCATTTAAATTTCTGGCATTCAAATCCTTAGCATAAACATTCTGGCAAAAAGATAAGCCAATAATGCAGATAATTACAAAGACAACAAACCCTGTACGGTGTATTTTATTTTCCATTACCGGAATCATTGTCGTTATAAAAAGCCTTATAACCCAGATAGGTCATATACACATCAGCCTTGCTTGATATTTCAAAAGGAGAATGCATGGAAAGAACAGCCGGGCCGCAGTCAAGGACATTCATGCCAAATTTGGCCAGAAATTTGGCAACAGTGCCTCCGCCACCCTGATCAATTTTCCCCAGCTCACCCGTCTGCCAGACAATCTTGTTTTTGTTAAATATCTGTCTGATCTTACCCACAAATTCCGCACTGGCATCACTTGACCCTGATTTGCCGCCCACACCGGTAAACTTTGTCATGCAAACCCCATACCCTAATTTTGCTGCATTCATTTCTTCATGAACGCCCTTGTAATCAGGATCCATGGCCGCATTCACATCCGCAGAAAGACAGGATGAGTTGATCAAAGTTTTTCTAAGACTGCGGTTATCCATATCCTGTCCGCTGATAAAGAGCAGATCAGACATAAAGTCTTCCAGAAAATTTGATTTTGCACCGCTGCTGCCTTCACTACCTATCTCTTCTTTATCAAAGAACAGGGCTATCGCAGTTCGGTCTAAAGGCTGCTTAGTATCCAGTATAGCCTTAAAGCTGGTATAGGCACACACCCTGTCATCCTGGCCGTAAGAACCTATCATTGACCGGTCAAATCCGATATCTCTTGCTTTTTCAGCAGGTACAGCTTCAATTTCCGCACTTACGAAATCTTCTTCTGTGATCTTGTATTCTTCAAATAAAAGGTTTAACACCCCCAGTTTAAACCGGTCTTTTTCCTTATCCCCAC
>CAYVZG010000112.1:0-4338 GCA_964455805.1 uncultured Desulfobacula sp. | reverse complement strand
TGGTAAGATTCAAAAAGTGTAACGCTCAACCTCCGGATACATAACGAAATAATGTAACGGGCAAATACACCACCTGACTATCCCGCCGTTTACCCCGCCACTTAAATCAATAAATCATACCCAGCTTATCCCGCCGCCATACCCAGCGAATCAAATATAACTTATTCCCAGTTTACCCCGCAGTTATCCCGCTGCGAATTTTTTCAGAAAAAAGTTTTGCAAATACATTGTAATCAACCAATATTGTCAGACGAGAAAAGGAAAGGCCCGAAGCTGACACTTCGAGCCTTTAATGCAGACATCCGATTTCAACAGCGGAAGCTACACCAACGGCATTATTTAACCACTGCTTCCGCAATATTGCAAGAGTGGAAGCATGGAAATTATTTTATTGATACGTATCGAGTGCAGGCGATGTGCCCAAATTTTTTATGTATGCCGCAGTTGTTGGCGGGGGCAGGCATATTGCTGTCAAGAATGCCGCCAAGCAGCCCAAAGAGAAGCCCGTCGCAAAGCTCAAAGAAAATATCGGCAGACTCCAAAAGGTAAAGAAGCCCACCGTCTGCAAGAAAGAAACAGAAGATTACACCAAACTGAAAAAACCATGGATGATGCAACTACTAACCCTGGTATGATCCATGATAACGTCTTATCCAAACCGGTATATAACGGTTCCTGTTGTCATTTTTGTGGGAAAACCGGTCAAATTGTCGACTTTTTTCCCTGGAGAGAATACGCAGGACGGTCTGTAAAAAAGGATTTAATACTCTAATGAAGGATAAGATGATGAAAAGGACACCACCGATTGAACATCGTAACAAAACAAAGAGCAGATTTTCTTCCCGGGAATTATTTGAATTAAGGAACAATATCCCTGTGGATATACTGATCAGGGACCATTTACAGGTTCCATCCAAAATCAGGGATGATTTGTTTCGTTTTTTATGCCCTTTGTGCAATGAGTTTCAAACCGCTGTCAATCCGGCGACCAACCTGGCTAGGTGTTTTCGGTGTGAGAGGAATCTAAACACCATAGATCTGGTCATGGAAATCAAAGGGTATGGATTCAGGGACAGCGTTTTGTTTTTAAAACAAATAAGCACACCGCCTTCGGTTCCAGCAGCAGCACTGGCTGCAGTTGCCACCGGAATCGGTCGTTCCATGGCATAGGGAAGATGATGATGGAACGATTGATTCAACTGGAGGCACTGATTGCCAGCAATCAAGAGAGTTTTTATGAAACCGGTAAAGCTTTGAAAGAAATCCGTGACAGTCGATTGTACAGGCAGGCCCTGTTTGACACTTTTGAAGCCTATACCAGGGAAAGATGGGACATGGGTAAGTCTCATGCATATCGTCTGATCAGATCCTATGAAGTTATCTACAATTTGTCCCCAATTGGGGACAAAGTACCGGCCAATGAATCCCAGGTACGTCCCCTTACTCAATTGGATGTTTTGGAACAACGCAGTATCTGGAAAGCGATCATCAACAGCGGTATGGAACTGACCGCACGGAACATTAAAAAGTTTATCGATGCCCAAAAAACACCTCCTGAGGCCATGCCGAATTTGACGGAGTTGATTTCCACCGACTATATGGCCGCCGTAAAGGCAATGCTTGAGCAGGTCAGGGTGGCTCAGCATGACCACTGGCAAAAAACGTCCCGGCAAGCAGCTTTATTGTGGCACAGTGTTATACGGGAAAAGATCCTGTCAAAGGAGACCGAAAATGGATGATTTAAGCCTGGATGATCGTTTTCGCTTATTGCTGCACAAAAAAATCATGAATAAAACCGGATCTGCCAAAAGAAGAAGCAAAAAATATTACAAGGACCAGTACAAAAAAACCGGTATCATCCCGGCACCCCTTTTGCTGGTTGAAAAAGGAATTATGGACGGTCGAAAGTGCAGCGGACGGCCCCGGTCCATAGATGGACCAGTCAAAAGGCGGTTCATTGAAATGGTAAAGGCTTCCTGTGACCGTTCATCCCAGGGGTTTATCTTTATTACCCGAAAAGCCAGAACTATTAAAAACTACCACTTCTGGCTTGAAAAAGAATTTGGTAAATCCATCAGCCTCCCAGCACTCAGGCGCTGTGCCAACAGGGAAAATCTAAAATTCTATCTTGAAAAGCCAGATTATGAAGAAGATATTCCAGTAAAACACACGTTCAAGCCGGTACCGGTGTTTGGCCTGATACAGATGGACGGGTGTAATTTTCGATATTTTAAAATCAGAAATGATTACGGCAACTGGCAAAAACCCCAGGTGATTGAAACCTTTGATACCGGTTCCCGGTATATGTTTGGTCTTGATTCTTATTTTGACGAAAGCAATTTAAACTCGTTGGATTTGTTTAATCAGTTTTTGCTCAACACCTCGTTCCCTGAGCAGGAAATTTGCTACAGACCGGATTGTGCCAAAGGATTTGTCAATCTGAAAAGACCTATTCATGCCTTGAATATAAAGCATTCCACTCCTGGGGGCTTTTACCTGAAACCGGATTTTTCAAGGCCCCATTCGCCCAAGGATAAGGCACATCTTGAGTCTTCCCATCGCAGTCTTCATAATTTTGAGATTCGGATCATTAAGGCCTTTGAAGACAGGATTGTGAAAACCGTTCCGGGTTGTTTTTTCAAACATGGCAAAAAAAAAAGATCACGGTGACCCTCCTTGATATCACCCTTCAGGATTTAAGGAACAGCCCTGTGCTGAAAGAATACCGCCACGAACATAATCATACTAAACATTATTTCAGTGAAAATGGAAAAATCAGTGCATGGGTCCCGGCACAAAAAATGGAGGACTTTTTATTAAAACAACCCAGCATGATCACCTTTTCCCCTGATGAAGTACAGGAGTATATGAAGTACGGGTACAAGAAAGTAAAGGCCACTGTATCTAAAAAAAGGACCATCCGTCATGACAACCGGTACTATTATGTGACCGATGGGGCCGACCGGTTCAGCAGGCACAAAAGCACACCAGTAAAAATATCCAAATATAAGGACAAACTGTTTATCTTTGAGCCAAAAGAAGACGGCATACTGCTGGGCGAAGCCCTGGCCAAAAAGCCGTTTGACAGACCGCCCGAGCCGGAACCGACACCAGTCAAACCGGACGAACTGGATCTAATCATCAGTTTTATAGAGCAGCAGGGCATGGTTGTCGATCGGCCGACCTTGATTGAGGTCTATCACAAAGGCATTTCCCTGGACCAGGCAAAACAGGTTTATGATCACAATCAATCAAGATATACGGCCTATATGAAGAAAATGAGGCAACCAGAGAATCGAAAAGGTATGGCTTTATTCAACGCTTTTATCCTTGATTGCAAAAAGCATCTGCGCAGGAGCCCTGTTGTGGCCACTTACGCTTCCCATGGAGATTTGACATGAAAGAAGATTTCATCAGCGATAAACGCCGAGTCTCCTATCTGGCGGCTACCTATAACCGGATTTATCGTGGGCAGAGTGTATTGATTGAAGGGGATTTCGGTGCGGGAAAAACAAAATTTTTAGAGTTGCTGCGCCCTAAAAAGCTCCACGCCATATGGGTGGAATCCCTGTTCAACATACACGAAATCCTGGCATCCATCCTGAAAGAACTCAATTATGATACCACTGCCACTTATCGCCGGACACCTCAGTATCTGAAAATGATCTGCAATCTGTCCAATTGTTTTATCATCATAGATGAGGCCAGTGACCTGGATACCCGGGTTTGGCCTTATCTAAAGCGGATCATCGATGCCGGTGTTCCTATTGTATTTGCCGGTCTGCCCAAGGTCAGGACCTATTTGACCCGAAACCATCCCGACATACTCAGCCGCTTGAAGACCCTTATCTTATACCCGATTGAGGTTGAAGATTTCATTGTTGAATACAAAGATTTCCAACAGGAAGCCATAGAGCAGATCTACATGGCTGTCAGAGGTGATATGCGTAAATTCGAGGAAGTCTGTACAGATTGCCGGGACAGGGCAAAAGAGCTGGGCTATAAAATGGTTGATCTCAACCTTGCCTTGGAATTTATATCTGATCTCCCCCCTCAATAACCTCTGTCAAAATTTGTCTGCACGAACAGGTTATCTATGATTCAATCAGATGATGGCTTTTTTGTAATTTCTCTTTATGATACTGATCTAGTTTTGATCTATTCCTGGAAAATTCGCAACCCACAGATGATTTTTGATTTTTATTCAAAGCGTTACATTATTTTGCACACCCCCTTATTCTCTCATCACTTCTTCAACTTGCTTGATTTAAAAAAGAAAATGGCATTTCTCCTAAAACATTCAGACAAAAATGCCGTTACAGTATTTGAATGTGATCA
>CAYVZG010000111.1:0-5241 GCA_964455805.1 uncultured Desulfobacula sp. | reverse complement strand
AAGCTGGTCGGGATGAGAGGATTTGAACCTCCGACCCCAGCGTCCCGAACGCTGTGCTCTACCAGACTGAGCCACATCCCGACTGCAATAAAGGCTTATACACAAAAATATTAAAAATGTCTAATCGAAAATACTTTCTTTTATAATAGTTGCTTCTCTTCCCGGTCCAACAGACACAATTTTAATTTGAGTCGAACAAAGCGCTTCGATCCTTGCCAGATATTTTTTAGCGTTTTCAGGCAGGTCATCAAATGCGGTGATACCCGAAATATCTGTCTTCCAACCAGGATGACTTTCATACACAGGACTGCATTTTTCCAACACTTTTATTTCAGGCGGAAAATCTGAAATAGTCTGTCCATTATATGTATAACCGGTACAAATTTTAATCTCATCAAAATCATCCATAACATCTAACTTGGTAATGGCAAGACCGGTGAGGCTGTTTAATCTGACAGCATTCTTTAAAACAACCATGTCCAGCCAGCCACAGCGTCTTTTCCTGCCTGTTGTTGCACCGAACTCTGAACCAATTCTCTGTAGATTATCTCCAGTGTCATCAAATAATTCCGTTGGAAAAGGTCCTGCACCAACCCGAGTTGTATACGCTTTTACAATCCCGATAATTTCATTAAGATTGGCTGGTCCGACGCCGGAACCATTGGCTGCATTGCCGGATACCACTGAAGAAGATGTCACAAAGGGATAGGTCCCATGTTCGATGTCAAGGTGGGTCCCCTGTGCGCCTTCAAACAGCACTGTTTTATTTTTTTTCATTCCATCAAACAAAATCACCGAGACATCTGCAATATAAGGCAGGAGTCGCTCTTTGATCTGTTCAAACTGATTGATAATCATTTCCGGGTCCACAGGTTTGGTTTTAAAATAGTGTTCCAGGTAAAAATTTTTCTCTTCAAGGATGGTGACTACTTTTTCTTTGAAAAACTCAAAATCGAGAATGTCACAAAATCTAATACCGCGCCGGGTTGCCTTGTCTTCATAGCAGGGCCCGATTCCCCGGCCGGTTGTTCCTATTTTTTTATCCCCTTTTTTATCTTCCCGTGCAGAATCAATTAATTTGTGATAGGGCATTATGATATGGGCTCTATTGCTTATTTTTAACATATCCGGAGACACATCAATTTGCTTTGACAATAAATAGTCGATTTCTTCAAGCAGCACAAAGGGATCAACGACAACGCCATTGCCGATAAAACATTTTTTGTTCTGGATAATACCTGAAGGGATGAGGTGGCTGATAATTTCTTCTCCGTTGACAACCATAGTATGGCCGGCATTGTTTCCTCCCTGAAACCGGACAACATAGTCGGCATGTTCACTGAGTAAGTCAACAATTTTACCTTTACCTTCATCTCCCCATTGTGTACCCACAATTACTGTATTTCCCACTACTTACTCCTTTTATCCAAAAAAAATTTTTTAATGATTTTTTTTGCTTTTTTTTCATAAATCCCTGATACAATTTCAGGGTGGTGGTTCAAACGTTTATCCTCTGGCATGGTATATAATGAGACTGCTGCACCCCATTTGGGGTCTGTTGCACCAAATACGATCCGGCTGATCCGGGCATGGATAATAGCACCCATGCACATGATGCATGGTTCAATTGTAACATATAATACAGTGTCAATCAGCCGGTAATTGTTCAATTCCCTGGACGCCATGCGCATTGCGTTAATTTCAGCATGGCTTGTGGGATCATTGGATGATATGGGACAATTGTAACCAGATCCTACAATCTTTTTGTTCTTATCCACAATGACAGCACCAACCGGCACTTCATCAATGTCTGCAGCTTTTTGAGCCTCCTTAATGGCAAGGGCCATAAAATATTCATCATCTTTCATCTATTTTGTACTTATATAAATCTTTTTTTATAAGGTCAAACAAATTCATATAATCAATCAATGGAAGGGCAGTCTTTATTTTTTTGTTTTATAAATTCAGAAAAAGATTCCCTTTTCGGCATTTCAAAATGGATGTCATCCAAATTTTCCGGGATTGGAGAACGTCCATAGGTATGGCATGCAGCAACGGCAGCATGAACATGTTCACAAGGGGTTTCCCTGGGAATCTGGTTAAGATGGATCATGCATTGCCCGTTTCTTGCCAATGTATCAATATACAGTTTTATGCGTTCCACAATCGCTTCCGCGGGTCCTTCGCAAAGAAGGGCAGCATCAACACCAGCCGTTACAGAGAGTTGATGTTTATCGACATAGGCTTTCACTCTTTGGGGCCCCAGTTCAAACAGGTCGGGATCTGAGACGCTCAAAGAACCCGGAGTGCATTTCATTTTTTGAGAGAAAAAACGTTCAGGGTCTCGACTTTTAGCATCTCCCCAGTTGCCGCGGGTGATCAGGTTTTTATCAAGTTTGTTTCTCAGGCGCTCTGTATAACCCACTACATATTCATCCATCATGTCCAGGGTTATCATTGGCGGTGAGGCCCATGCATCTCTCCCATCCATGAGCAGATCGGGTATATTAATTTTTTCTCTCATCACTTCAAGATGGGGTAGGAGAACATCATCACATATAAATTTGAAAAGACGATGGGCAAAGGCAGGCCTTTGGAACATATCCTCCATCAGGTTCTCATATCCGCGGATATTGGCGGCCAGGCTCAGGGGGGCTGTAAAATATGCCCGATCCAGTTTTCCAGTCAGTTCCAAAAATTTTTTATTAACCTTTTGAACCCATGGCAGCCGACCGGATATATATGGATCCGGAGGGCGTAGTCCATCAAGATCCGAAGGCCTGGCGATCAAATGCTGTGTCCTGTCTATATCCGGCAGGCCGGCGGGATGATAGATGATCTTTTGGCCCAACGCTTCTGCTTCAACGTTATAAACATCCCAAAAATTACTTAGCGTATCCAGTTTGTAATATTCGGTAACAAGAATTTGTGTCCGGGAGAAAATGTCGGCATCCGTGAAAAAAGATTTTGTTGGCAAACCTGCAAGAAAGGCTGCATGATCATTGATTTGCGCCCCGACTATGACATGATTTTTCTTATCAGGGGCATTGACTGTGTTTTTGTTTTCTGTAGTCATGTTAAACTCCCGTATTTTTTTGAAATTATCCTTTTTTCAAGATAAACAGCATGTTCACCATCATGAGGCCTAAAAATAAGTTTACCGTAAAATTGGAATCCTGCATTGCCCCTTGATAGAGAAAAAAGGGAATGACTATCATGAGTATTAATGCTGTGAATTTAAGCGTTGTGTTGAATTTTTTAAAAAATTCATTCATAGATCATGACCTTTAACTAAAAAAAGATAACAAAAGAGTAATTATTCCGATAATACCGGTAATAATAAGTCCATAGCGAAGGGTTGCCTTTAGAACCGGTCCTTCCTTTCCTGACAGGCCAACGGTTGAACAACCCACAAGAATTTTAGCAGGGGCGATCATACTTCCGAGAGCACCTCCCGTTGTCTGTGCAGCCAAAATCAGTGCCGCACTGATTCCGGCCAATTGTGCCGTTTCCAGCTGAAGTACGCCAAAAACCACATTGGAATTGGTGTTAGACCCGGTCATGAATGCACCTAAAAGCCCTATCCATGGGGAAATAAGGGGGTATAAAGAACCAAATATCCGGCTAATCCCATCGGCCAGGATATATATCATCTGGCAGTGATCCATTATCATGGCAAAACAAACCATGCTGACGATGCCAAGGCTTGTGGGAACACCACTTTTTATGGTTTTTTGCAAAATTGTCATTAGGGCTCCGGGTTGGTAATATCCTTTTGATCGGTACACGAAAAAACTGATAACAGATGAATATAAAAGCAAAGCACCGCCATGGCCAAAGACGTTAATTGCTTTGCCTTTCCCTGCCTCAACAACCCAGCCCTTTAAAGAAACGATTTGTGGAAATGAAAAGGTGAGTTTTACCTGCCCAATAAATTCTTTTACCCATGGGATCATTACGCCCGAGGAAACAATCACAATCAATATAAAATATGCAGACAATGCCCAGGCAAGACTCATCTGTGATGTGGCCTGCGAGGGCGGTGTCCGGTTGTATTTTTTTAATTTCGCAACGGCAAGACCACTTAAAAGGCCCACAAGACTTGCACCAAAGCCCCCAAGGGTCCACATCCCTGAAACAGCAAGTAGATACTGGGTGCCGGACATGGCAATGCCGATAATAAGTATGGCAATAAGGCTGTGTTTTACCATTTTCCAGCCGCCAAACACATGCACGCAAAATATCCCGCAGAGAAAAGCGGCCATACCAAGCAATGCAGCAGACATTGGTGCAAGATATGAATAGTCAAGACCTGTTACAGCCATGAGGGTTTGAAAGGAAGCCCCCATTGAACCAAATGTAACAGACCATGAATGACCGATGGCTGGCACAGCAACAGCAACAACAGGGGAGAAACCCAGGCTGACAAGGAGCGGGGCAACAACGGCTATGGGGACGCCATAACCGGCAACACCCTGCAGAAAAGAGGCAAATATCCATCCGAAAATAAGAATTTGTATGGATTTATCAGCACTGAATCTTTCGATTCCAATACCGATGGCTTTAATCGCCCCTGTTTCATTTACAACATTATATGATAAAAGAGCGGCCCAGATAATATAAAGAACATTAAGAGAAAGAAGGATTCCTTTCATTTGAGAATAAGCCAGTAATTTTGGATGAGCCCCAAAAAAAAGACTGGCTGCAATCAGGGCAACAAACCAGCCGGCAGCACCGGCTCGAGAACCGCTCCAGTTTTTAAAAATCATTAAAATAAGGACCGTGAGAATCGGGGAAAAAGCAATCATCCACTTGAGTATAAATAAACCAGTCATATGAGTAACCAAAAGGTGAATAAAATTATAAAAAGTAATCCAATTGAAACCTGGTCAATTTAATGCAAATCAGTGCATATGTAAAATGATATTTCAAGTTTAACAATATTATCAATATCAGACAATTAACCTTGCCAGCTCAATTTTTTCACTCATTGTGTAAATGGGTCAATCATAAGTGGCTATTTGTCGAAAATGCCAATACTTGCATTTTCGACAAATAGGGAAGATAAATTTTAATCTACGATCGGGAACAATAAGGATTGAAATATAAAAATCTTGAAATTGTTAATGAGCTCTGGTATAAACCACTCCAATATTGCGCGCCCGTAGCTCAGCTGGATAGAGTACCTGACTACGAATCAGGGGGTCACGTGTTCGAATCGCGTCGGGCGCGCCACTAATT
>CAYVZG010000110.1:0-5341 GCA_964455805.1 uncultured Desulfobacula sp. | reverse complement strand
TTCCTCAAGCTTTTTTTACTATATATTTACTTTGTTTTTATGCAATTTCAGGGTTTATTTAACCAGATTGATCTCGGCGATATAAGATATTTGAGCAGTGTCGGTTTTACAGCCAAATTAGACCATGCCTTTAATTCCTTTTTTAAAGCAGGTGCAGGATTAAAATACGAAAAGAAAAAATTTAATGCCGTGCCCCAACGGGATTCTAATAATATATCCTTATCAGGTGATATGAATTTATATTTTAAAAACACCTGGTTTCGTTTTGGATTTACAGCGGAAAACGAAAATGCTTCAGACAATGAATTCAGTTACCAAAAATATATTCCGGGCATAACCATTACGCGTGAATTGCCCTTTGAATTGACAGGATCTGTCTATTACAAATATCTATTCTCACGGTATGATGATCCTGCGACCCTCTTTAACAAAGACAGAAAAGATCAACAACATTTCATAGGTGCAGGCCTGGGAAAAAAAATATGGCACTCATCAAGATTAAAGCAAAGTGTTCTGGTTAATTTAAACTATCAACACACACGCTCCTATTCAAACATTGATTTGTACGAATATAATATGAACCTTTTACAATTATCACTGATTTATAATTTTTAAAGGTCGCAAAATGAAATTGATTCAATTAAAATTCTGGATAT
This sequence comes from uncultured Desulfobacula sp., assembly GCA_964455805.1. Classification (GTDB taxonomy): domain Bacteria; phylum Desulfobacterota; class Desulfobacteria; order Desulfobacterales; family Desulfobacteraceae; genus Desulfobacula. The sequence goes on along the minus strand of CAYVZG010000110.1, from coordinate 4,685 downwards.
TCATCATCCTTTGTTTTATCTTGATAAACATCCCTATTAACCTGGTTTTTGCCGATGAGAAACACCCTGTAGGAAAAGTGATTGCCATCCGTGGAAACGTAACAGCCCAGAGCAACGGTTCTCATTCAAGAAACCTTTTTTTAAAAGCGCCCATTTTCCTGCATGACATCATTAAAACAAACCAGGGCCGAATCCAGCTCATGTTTAAGGACAATACCCTTATAACCCTCGGTCGAAATACCCAGATGGAAATTACAAAATACGCTTGGAAACCCGGCGACACCAACTCTGTTATGGAAACCAAGATCCATGAGGGCAGTTTCAGGATTATGGGAGGTGCCATTACCCGCATTGCACCCCACAATTTTAAAACCCATTCATCATCGGGCACCATTGGCATACGTGGCTCCATGTATGCCGGAATTTTGAGAAATTTTTTATTGACAGTGCTTTTCCAGGGTGGAAAAGGCATTTATGTTAAAAATGATGCCGGATTTGTAAATATCAGACGGCCGGGATTTGGTACCAAAGTTAAAGGGAAGACAATTAGGCCTGAAAACCCATATAAATTTGCCTCCAACGAAATAAGCAGGATAGTCAATGCACTATGGCCGGCACCTGATAAAAAACCCATGAACAATAATGAAGGAAAAGACGACCCGAAAACATCCCCGGCAGATCCTTCAGCACCTCAAAGTGATCCACCATCCAATGAGGATCCTACTGAGACAGATCCGGGGTCTACAGACACAACCCCTCCGGAATCTTCGGGAGGATTCTCGTCACCCGCAGATGATTCTGTCCTGGATTCAACGCAAACCAGTCTTTTTTCCGCTTTAACACCCACCGGCACCCAGCAAAAAATTCTTTCGCTGCTGCTGGATCTTGGATTCACAGGCTCACAATCCACATCAATACCGGGCAACGGAATTTGGGTTTACGCCGGAACTTCAGTGAATGCCCTTATCAATGAACCGCCTGAAGGCATGAAATTCATTGTAAACTGGGATAATAAAAGGATCATGGCATTTGAAGACAATATCAATGACCCAAATAAAATGGGGAATGGATTCGGGTTTGGAAATGTTAATGCAGATGGCAGCATTTCAAATATAAACATTTTTGGTTCCGGGGGTGATGATGGTCCCGGCCCCCCAATTGTGACGGCCTTTACAGGTGGTGAGACCTTTGGACATTTTTATGGTCCGCTTCAGCAGGGATTGGGTCTTGCCGTTGAAGGGTTCGACTACAATGTGCAAGATCAGAGTGAACTAAAGAAAAAATTCTGGTCAGGTATTACCGCCGGAATTATAACGGAAAAAAGACCCAACCTCAATTCAGGAACTGAACCCTGGAAGGGATTTTATGTGGGTATAGCGGAAGATATGGCTGATCCCAATAATAACAGACGGATCTTTTATAATGACAATCCTGACGATTTCCTTTTGAATGTCAACAAGGACAATGGAACTATTGCGGGTACCATGTCGGGAAAAGATTTTAATAATGTCAATAATTTGATCACCGGGTTGACCATCGGTGGAGGCAGCAATGATTCGGTTTATATATCAGACAAAGTCATCGGGGCAAGACTCTCCGGAAATAATGTGATAACCATTGCCCCACACCCGTTGAAAGCCGGTTTAAAACCCCATGGTAACTATTTGGTAAATTCACGAAAACCCATGCTTTCAAACCACACCACTTGGGGTTACTGGGAAATTGCATATAAGGAACCAGGGACAGGCAGAGATTATCATCTCCACATACCAGGCGCCAAATGGATTGCCGGCAAACAAACTCTGTCAGGGGTGGTCAACAACAAAATAGCGACGTCTTTTGCCGGTAAATACAAAGGCGGGGCAGAAGGGGTCATGTTCAACAACATCACCCAGATGAATGAAATGACAAAAGGAAAAACCGACCTGGACATTGATTTTGCACCGGCCGCTTTAATTCCGGTTTCAGGAAATATCTCTTTTGATCAGATCAATCTCCCTGTAACAAGTGCAGCAGGCACTCTCAACCAATTTGGATTCAAGGCAACGATACCAACTGCCGTTCAAAGTGATATTAATGGCGCTTTCTATGGGCCGGATACCCAAGCCATAGGAGGCAATTTTTCAGCCAGAATGGCAGATGGCATGCATTACCATGGTATTTTTGCTGGAGATCTTCAACCTTGATTCCATTTATTTATACTGCCTTATGATTGAATTTTTAAAACGCTATGTTAACCTGCTGTCTTTTCTTATTGGTGTTATTCTGATTTTAATTTCCTGTCTTGGATTCTACAGCTTCGGCAATCAGAAACCCGTTTTGCTAAGCGCCCTGGACAACCGTATCATGGACACAATGTTCAAAATAAGAGGCCCTCAGCCTGACTCAGATCAAATCGTGATTGTTGATATCGATGAAAAAAGCTTAAAAGTGCTTGGCCAATGGCCCTGGTCAAGGAATATCCTTGCCGACATAACACAAAATATTTTCAAAAATAGCCCCAGGGCACTGGGTTTTGATATTATTTTTCCGGAAAAGGACCGGACCTCACCAGCCTATTATTTTAAAAATATTGATCCGTCAATTGCCAGGCAAATACCAGATACCATCCTATCTGTGGTTTTAGAAAACAGATCTCTTGATTATGACATACGTTTTGGCCACACGGTATCCCAAGGGCCCTCAATACTGGGATATACGTTTTTACAACGAAAAGACGATCTCAAATCCGATGATGAATTACCGTTTCCGTCCGGGATGATAAAAGTTCGACCCGATAATGTGACCTTTGAAGATCTTTCTCTTATCCCTGCATACCGGGCTATAATTAACACGCCTGCTGTTGCAACGGCAGAAAGCGAAGGGTTTATCAATGTATTTATGGATGAATCAGGAACAATCAGACAAGTCCCTTTAATGATGATTATGGATAATATCCCCTACCCTTCACTGGCTTTGGAAACCTTTCGGATCGGCATGGGGATTCCCTCCTTAACCCTTCATGCATCAAGCAAAATCAAGCGCCCAAAAACCGCTCTCCTGGGGATTCATATTGGAAATAGATTTATCCCTACAGATAGTCTTGGCCAGATATTTGTAAACTACCGGGGCCCTGAAAAAACCTTTAGATACATATCTGCAGTCGATGTATTAACCACGACATCATTACCTATTATGAAAAATAAATTTGTCTTAATCGGATCCTCATCAACAGGGCTTTTTGATTTAAGAACCACTCCCTTTTCAATGGGGATTCCCGGTATTGAGATTAACGCCAATATTATCGATAATCTCATAAAATCTGATCCGTTTACCTATGATATTTTCACGGAAATCGGCCTGACCTACACCCTTGTCATTGGGGGAGGCCTGATCCTTTGTCTAATCTTATCAGTCCTGGGACCATTAGCGGGCGGTTTTGGTGCCATATTCTTTTTTTTAGGTGCTTTAACGTGGAATTATTATTATTTCTTTTTAAATAACCGCTTTGTCGGAATTACGTATCCAATGATCTCATGCGGTTCAATATTATTAATTATCAGTATCTTTAACGCGTTCTGGGAGGGTAAAACAAAAAAGTTTGTACAGAAAGCGTTTTCACACTATGTTTCACCAGAGGTTGTTTCGCAGCTTATAAAAAATCCCAAAGCCCTTTCTTTGAAATGTGAAGAAAAAAATTTGACTATTTTGTTCCTTGATATCAGGGGATTTACATCCATTTCAGAAAAAATGACATCTCAGGATCTTGGAAATTTCATGAATAATTTTTTAACTATCATGAGCCAACTCATCATGAAAAATGAAGGAACGGTTGATAAATTTATCGGAGACGCCATAATGGCCTTTTGGGGTGCGCCAAAAGATGACCCTGATCATGCTCGCAAAGCGGTAGGGACAGCGCTGCAATTAAAATCAGAATTAAACCATCTACATAAAACCTATAAAAAGAAAGGCTTGCCTGATATATCTGTGGGGATTGGTATCAATTCAGGAACTGTCAGTGTTGGTAATTTTGGAAGTAATGATCGCTTTGATTATACGGTCATGGGAGATAATGTAAACCTTGCTTCCCGGCTAGAGGGGGCAAACAAAAACTATGGAACAACCATCCTTATATCAGAAGCCACAAAAAATATTATAAAAGAGAGTTTTTTTTACAGATACATTGATAAAGTCCAGGTTAAAGGTCGAAAAGAGGCGGTCAACATATATGAACCCCTTTCAAAAGGATCACCTCCTATGGATATTTTGAATGAGGTTAACACTTTTGAGAAAGGCATAAAGGCGTACCAGCATCAAGATTTTCATACAGCTTATTATATGATAAAAACCCTTTATAAAAATAATCCCATCCAGCTTTACCAGTCTTACCTGGATAGAATCAACGGCTATTTAAAATCACCGCCTTCTGATCAATGGGACGGTTCTGAAAGGCGAAACCGGTTACCTGTTAATAAGCTTTCCAAAAAATAATCTTTCTGATTCTATGAATATTGCAGCTCTTTACCAATCAATGGTGGAAATCTATCAAACAAGACAATAAGGTAATCTGAATCTACGATGGTTAAACCAGGATAAGTGAAAGTGCGAAAGCCTTCCTATATAATTATGTCCACCGAACCATAAACATTCTTTTTTGCGGTTAGCTGTTTATCTTCCGGTATGGTTTTTTTTGCTGGCAGTGA
>CAYVZG010000109.1:0-6331 GCA_964455805.1 uncultured Desulfobacula sp. | reverse complement strand
TTGAATTCCATCAGCATATCTTCATCGATTTCAATATTGAATTTATTTTCAATGGCCATCACAATATTGATAACATCCAGAGAATCTGCGCCTAAGTCTTCCTGTATAGAAGTGTCATTTTTGATAGATCGTTGTGGCACATCGAGTTCTTTTGCGATAATTTTAATAATTATCTTTTTTACGTTTCCCATTTTTTCACCACTAAAACTGCATTGCTGCCACCAAATCCAAATGAATTCGATATAGCATGGTTTATTATTTTAACTCGGGCTTTTCCTGGAACATAATCAAGATCGCATTCAGGATCAGGATTTTGATAACTTGAGGTTGGATGGACAACATCTTTTTCCACACTCAAGATTGTTGCTACAATCTCCATGGCGGATGAAGCACCCATAGCATGACCGACCATTGATTTTGTTGAGCTGACAGGAATGTCATAAGCATAATTGCCAAACACTTGTTTTATGGCTTTTGTTTCAACATGATCATTTAGTTTGGTTCCTGTTCCATGTGCATTTATGTAGTCAATTTGTTTTGCCTTGATCCCTGCATCATGCAAAGCTATTTGAATTGCATCGGCTTGTCCGTCTTTTGAAGGGGATGTCAGGTGATGGGCATCACAGTTAGAACCAAATCCAATGATTTCTGCATAAATTTTCCTGTTGTTTCGGGTTGCAGAATCATGAGATTCCAGGACAATTGCTGCAGCCCCTTCTGCCAAGACAAAACCAGTTCTATATTTATCAAAAGGTTTCACCGAATTTTTTGTATTTTCTTTTGAAAGAACTCCTAAAATGTCCCAGGCTTTTAAAATTTTAAGTGTGATTGGTGCTTCTGTCCCACCACAAATGATACAATCTAAGTTTTCGGATCTTATTTCCCTGAAGGCCATACCAATGGCATTTGCTCCAGAAGAACAAGCTGTGTTGACAGTTATGTTTAAGCCCATGATATTTAATTGCATAGCAATTTGTGCCGCGGCAGCATTATTCATTATGCGTGGAATTGTAAATGCATTCATGCCCGGATCAGAATTTTGCATCAGATGATTATCCCAAGTTGAGATACCACCGATTCCCGTTCCAAAAATAACTCCGGTATTTTTCTTGGGATTGGTGTTGAAATCTCCTGTGCTGTCCAGCCATGCATTTTTTGCTGCAATAGTTGCGAATTGGCAAAAACGATCCATACGTCGCAATTGCTTTGATTTAAAAAAAGCTTTTATGTTCAAATCGTGGACCTGCCCTGCAAAATGACAATTAAGTTGGTCTAAATAACAACTATTAATTAAGCTCACCCCAGAATGTCCAGAAACTAAAGCCTGCCAATAGGCCTCAGGATCATTTCCAAGAGGAGATACGATTCCAATTCCGGTTATGACGACTCTCATTTCATGATTCCTCAAATTTCGGATTTTTATGAGTTTTCATTAATAGTTTTTTTGGCATATCGAGTTCGTTTGCAATAATCGTAATAATTTCTTGAGTTAACCTTTCCATTTTCATCACCAGAACTGCTTTGCCGCTAACAAACTCAAATGAATTTGAAATGGCATTTCAATTGTTTCAAACAATAAACATTAATTGTGCTCACACTCTAACAATCCCGAAGTAAAGATTGTCAATACGGTTTACGCTTATTCAGTGAAGAGAAATTATGCCCATTACAGCGATGACAGGCCCACATTTAGTAGTTCAGAAGAGTAATTTAGAAATCCATGATTTTCCGAGAGTCGTCTGATTTTTTTATCGTAAAAAAAATGCTTCGTCAATTAGGGTAAACCCTTAATTTTGACGAAAAATAATGTTTTTTTTAAGATTTTTTTGTTTTTTTTTAAGATCGATATTCACTAACGCGAAAAACATTCGTGTAATTTGAAAATGTAGAATAAGTTATATTTATGCAAAAAAAGTAACGAATTATCATGGAAAAGATGAAAATAATTTGAAAATTCAGGGTTTACCCTAATTGAATTTTATAATTGACTTTAATATAGTCCTTTCTATTGTATTGAATCTCTTTTCTTGAATTTCAATTTCATCGTCTTTAATTCTATTTTTATTATATTGTGTATTGCTCTGGTAGATCTTGGGAATTAGGGGGGCCTTTCAACAATTTTAATTAGGAGTTAAAAAAATGAAAAAATTAAAAACCGTTTCGGTTATCGTATTAATTAGTTGGTTATTCTTAAGTTTTTGTCAGCCGGTGATGGCGAGCAGTGGAAAGATAAACATCAACACGGGCACTAAAAAAGAGCTAATAACTTTTAAACATGTTGGCGATAAAATCGCTGAAAGAATCATAGAATATCGTAAAGCCCATCCCTTTGAAAAGCCTGAAGATATTATGAAAGTAAAAGGAGTTGGTCAAAAGGTTTTTGATGCTAACAAGCAAATGATAACGGTTAAGGATGAGTAAGAATAAAGAATCAGATTGCCTCCCCCTGATTCCCAATCTTTAAAAATCAATCATCAAAAACCTGTTGCTTGAAATAGGGGTTTTTAGTATTATGATTTGAACCATGCTGGAATGCATAGCATGGTTTTTTTTATGGATGAGTATTTAAAATAGGAGATTCAGGCTTTGAGCGTTTCTAAAATATATTCTAAAAAATTATTTGGAATTATAACCCTTTTCGCGGTGTTGATAAGTGCCAGTGTAAATGTCGGGCTTTATATTGGTGTTGACTGGTTGTCTGCAAACCTTTCAGCCGGTACAGAAAGTCAAACAGGACAGGAATCCATATCCTGGGTTTTGAAAAATTTAGAATTGATTTCCGATAATTTTTATATTTGGATTTTGCCTGGTGTTACTATTGTTTTCTTATTGTTGGGGTGGTTGTTGTGGATTGTTTTAAAGGGCTTGATTGTAAATGAGATGGCCCGTGAAAGTGTTCAAGCAAAAGGGGCTGTATCAAAAGGAAAATCCAAAAAGGATTTTGTGGATCAAAAAATAGAGCAGGATCGCAAAAGGCGGTTGTTTTTGCATAGCTTGTCAATTTTGCAGCGGGATGGAAGGCTGATGGATTTTCTGGATGAGGACTTAAGCCTTTATGAAGATGAGCAGATAGGCGCTGCCGTTCGAAGCATTCAGGAAGACTGCAAAAAAACCATAAAAAAATATATTGATGCAAAACCCGTGATGGAGGCTGAAGAAGGCGATATTGTAACGATTGAAACAGGGTTTGATATTGATGCGATAAAGCTTGTTGGCAATGTCTCAGGGGAGCCTCCTTTTGAAGGTGTTTTAAAGCATCGTGGATGGAAAGCCGGAAAAAAGGAAATTCCCAAATTGTCTGATATCCAGGATTCAGGGATTATCATTCCTGCAGAAGTTGAAATACAAAATTGAGTTATGTCATAAGAAAAGTCATTTTTTAAGGAGAGACATTGGATTTTTACGACAAACAATATGTAATTGGTATTGATCTGGGAACGACAAATTCAGCAGTTTCCTATGTAGATGTAACCGCTTTAAATGATGACACATCAATGGGGAAAAAACACCGCGAAAAAAAGAGCCTGGTTAAAGTATTTAATGTCCCCCAGTTGACAGGCCATGGAGAGTTTACAAAGAATCCGGTTTTACCTTCGTTTTTATATATTCCGGGCAAATATGATATTTCAAAAGAGGTGTTGAAGCACCCCTGGAAAAAAAGGCAGGATTTTTTTGCCGGCGGTTTTGCCCGGGATCACGGTTCAAAAATACCATCCCGGCTTGTGTCCTCTGCAAAAAGCTGGCTATGCAATGATCAGGCTGACAGGCGATCCAAAATATTGCCATGGGGATCTGAGGGTTTTGAAAAAGTATCCCCTGTCACAGCCACCTCTGAATATCTTCTGCATATCAGAAGTGCGTGGAACCATTTTGTAAAAGATGAAGATAAATTCATTGAAAATCAATTTGTGGTGATCACGGTCCCGGCTTCTTTTAATGAATCGGCAAGAGATTTAACCATGGAGGCTGTCAAAAAAGCGGGATTCGCATCTTCAGTAGTTCTTCTTGAAGAGCCCCTGGCAGCATTTTACAGCTGGTTGATCAACCACGAGGATGATTGGCAAAACCAAGTAAAAGCGGATGATTTAATACTGGTGTGTGATGTGGGCGGGGGAACAACTGATTTTAGCTTAATCGTTCTTAAAGAGTCAGAGGGTACGCCGCGATTTGAAAGAATTGCAGTGGGGGACCATTTAATCCTTGGGGGTGACAATATTGATCTGGCTCTGGCTAAAAAGGTTGCATCAAAGTTTAAGTCGGGGACCCAGTTGAGCTCAGACAAATGGAAGACATTGTGCCATCGATGCAGGGAAGCAAAAGAAAAAATACTGGATGACAAGGAATCATCCGTCAGGATAACCATTAAAGGTGAAGGCCGGTCTCTGATATCAGGTACTCTTGCGGCAGATTTAACAAGGGATGAAGTGGAAGAAATATTACTGAATGACTTCTACCCTTATGTAGAATCCAAGGGCGGCTTGACCATTGATAAAGGCAAGGAAATTACAGATTTTGGTCTGCCCCTTGAAAAAGAATCGGCTGTCACCCGGCATATTATTCAATTTTTGGAACACCACAAAAAAAATATTCAGGAAAATCTTTCAAAAGAGCCTGTGCCTGACTTTATTTTATTTAATGGGGGAACACTTAAACCCTCATTTGCACAGGAAAGAATTTGCAAAGCCATAGGCAAATGGTTTGGATCAAATGAATCAAAATTCCCCCAAATTCTTGAAAACTTTAATCCGGAGCTGGCAGTCGGGCTTGGTGCTTCATATTATGGGCTCGTAAAACAGGGGCAGGGGGTTCGAGTGGGCAGTGGCAGCCCCCGAAGTTATTATATTGGTGTTTCCATTAAAGATGAAAAAACTTCAAAAGCGGTTTGCGTGGTGGAAAGAGGTCTGGATGAAGGCTCAGTTATTGATCTTGACCAAATGAAATATGAAGTCAGGACAAATGAGCCGGTCAGTTTTGATATCTATCATTCAAGTTATCGATCCGGAGATACAGCGGGCAGTGTCGTTAATGTGGATGATTCATTTTCTTCAATGGCTCCGATCCATACGGTGATTCGTTTTGGAAAAAGCGGTCAGAAAAAAATTATTCCTGTGACAATCGGGGCAGAATATACAGAGATGGGAACTCTTTCCATGTATTGTAATTCAGGGGTAAGTGACCATAAGTGGCGGTTGCAGTTTCAGTTACGAGACAGGCAGACAGACGTCGGGTGTGAAGAAGCAGAGGTATATGATGAACATCTGATAGCAGAAGCCTGCCATAGAATCCATGAGATATTTACAGATGAATCTGACAAGGATGACGCCCTTAGAACAATTGTGAAAAAAATCGAAAAAACAATGTTGCAGAAAAAAAAGAATTGGCCATTATCTTTTTTACGCAACATTGCAGATAAATTGATAGAACTTGAGTATACAAGAAAATATTCTGCTGCACACGAGGCAAGATGGCTTAACCTTACGGGGTTCTGCATGCGTCCTGGATTTGGAGATGCCTTTGATAAAGAGCGCATCAAAAAAATATGGAAAATTTATCTTAATGGGCTGATATTTGAAAAAATAATCCAGAACAGGCTTGAATGGTTGGTTTTCATCAGAAGAACAGCCGCAGGACTGGGGGCGGGTCAGCAGCGCCAGTTATTTCAAGATATGTCCCCCATATTAATAAAGGATAAAAATATCCGCAGTAAAATTTCTCCACAGGAACAAATTGAATTATGGATGGCATTGGGTAATATGGAACGCCTTCTGGTCAAGGACAAGGTCGCCCTGGCCAAATCTTTGATAACGCTTCTTAAGCCGGGGAAAAAACAAGATAATTTATTCTGGACATTTTCTCGAATTGGTGCCCGTGAGTTACTATATGGTTCTGTCGACCGGGTGGTAGCGGCAAGACAGGTCATCGGCTGGATTAATCAGATGATGAAGAAAAAATGGCAGCAGAATGATGCAATCGACGCTATGATTGCCCAAATTTCCAGGAAAACCGGAGATAGAACAAGGGATATGGAACCTGCGGACACTATAAAAATTACCCAATGGCTTGAAAAAAGAAAAGCCAAAGCGTCTATTGTCAGAATGGTTAATGAAAAAGTTGATATGGCTGTAAAAGAAAAAAGTGTGCAGTTTGGAGAAAAATTACCCCCGGGAATTGTTTTGAGATAATGAACAATTTTTATTTAATTATACCAAAAAGTAATTGACAAAAACATAAAATACATATAAGCTAATCGGGTTCTTTATGAGAAAAGGACTTGAGTTTTTTGATCTTTGAAAATTGGTCAGTGAGAAATTTTAGAGCGGGTCTAAAACAA
>CAYVZG010000108.1:0-6753 GCA_964455805.1 uncultured Desulfobacula sp. | reverse complement strand
AAATATGCTTTGCAGACTAATAATTGAAATGGTATGAAGAGTCAAGAAAATTTAAAGATGGAGAAGAGTATGAATAAGCGCAAGTTTGGTTTGAAATGTAATGTTTTTCTTCTTTGTTTGGTTATATTTATGTTGTCCGGATGTGCAAAACAAAAGATCTGGTATAAAGCCGGGAACAACCAAGCTGATTTTGATTTGGATAATAGGGAATGTGTCAGGATTGCCAAAGAGATTGGGCGACAGGCAACCATAACCGGAAAAAGGATAAATTTTGATGTATATAACACTTCCTATAACAATTGCATTTTTTCAAGCGGTTGGACTCATAATCCTCCCGGGACTCAACATAAACAATTACAGCCTGTGGCGATGGCAAAGGTTAAAGATAATGAAATCCATGTGTTTGACAGACTGGTCACACTGCCGATAGATTTTCAACTTATCAACAATCAGATTGGAAGGGTTGCTGATATAAAAGTACAGACACTTTTTTTTAAAGGCAAAGGCCCCGTGTATCTGAATATGACCATGCAAGAAGTATCCTCCAGGCAGTTTGACCTTGGTGATTATCCATTTATGTATCCTTTTTTTATTTTTGAAAAAGGAACGGCCGACGAGACAAAAAAGCCGGTATACTGGACGGTTTTTTCAGGTGATTTTAAGGGGATCTGGGTGGCAGGAATTGGAGCACACTATCTTGTGGACAAAAATAAAAGAATCAATTTTGTTTTGACAAAAGACATCCCTTCTCAAAATGAGTCACCACCGGAAGGACTCAGGCTTTCAAAAATTCAAAAAGAGGCGGTTGAATCTTTTTCCGATCAGTGGCTGGAAAAAATAGAGAAAGCCTTTGGTGCCAATGAAAAAGTTGAGAATGAAAATAATATAATGGGAACAGGAAAAAGTTTCATAAAAAAGATATACCCTTATTTTTAACAAGAAAATTCATTTCACCATATGCAGCGTTTAAAACAAAGATTATTTAACATTAAATCAGATGATTTAATGTTTTACTTTATTGTATTAACCTTTTTTTTATTGCCTGTGGGAACAGCCCCTCCTTTGATTTCTATGGGGATGGCCTTTCTAGTATGGTTGATTTCAGGTAAGGTTTTCACTATCAGGTCTATCCTAGTGCAATCCTGGTTTCTCCCGATCATTCCCTTTTTGGTTTTACCCTGGTTAGGACTTTTGTATTCACAGAATATAGATCTTGGGATGGATTACGCGTTTAAAACAAAGTATTGGATTGCGGTCTTTGTAACTGCTGGCCTGTCTCTTGATGGGAAGCGGTTGTATCTTCTTTTAAAGTGGTTCTGGGCAGGGCTTTCAATGGGAGCTTTTCTCGCCTTCATACAATTTGTGGGTCTTATGGCGCCGTTAAACCGGCTGTACCTGGGTTTTGGAACGGCTCACACCATTTTAGTGATGTATCTGCTCACGGGTATCCTCATGGCGTCATTTTATTTTAAACGGGCAGAATCCTGGAAGAGCCGGTTTGTTTTCCTTTTCCTGATTTTAGCATTACTATTCCATATGGCTGTCTTAAGGGGCAGGGCCGGTTATCTTTTTTTAATCATCCTGTCCCCGATGATTGCCGGTAATTTGATGTACCGCTTTTCATTCAAGATAAAAATGATGGTCAGCATACTCCTGATCTGCAGTCTGATGCTTTCTCCCACAGTCAGAAAGGTTGCCACCTATACGTATAATAATCTGAAGATGGAAAAGGAAACCATTCTCAAAGGCGGTGATGCCGTCGAGTTTCCCAGGGTTTTTATTTTCCGTGAATCCATCAGGATTATGATGGAGCATCCTTTTATAGGCATCGGTCCCGGCGGTATGCGTGAGAGCACCAAAGCAAAAGGACGGCAGGTCGCCACCCACGGCCACAACAATTTTCTGTATATGGGGACAAGCTTTGGCATTTTCGGGATTGCAGCCTGTTTTTGGCTTTTCTGGAAAATGTTTGCACTGTCATGGCAAAGGAGAGATACTGCCCTTGGATATTTTATTTTTTCCACCTGCCTTGTCCTTTTTTTAGGGGGAATGCTGGATACCCAGATTTTAAATACGGGAACACTGCTTTTTTTATCCCTGACCTATGGATTTTTAAATCATTTGAAAGTTCCTGGTGAAGCCGGGGTTTTGAACCGGTGACGTTTTTTTAATGAATCTTATTTAAATTTTAGGATATCCACATTATTTCCCTTGACCTTGCCTTGTTAAGATAGTAAGTTCAACCCATGAACAATGTATTAGACAAAGAAATACGCCTTAAACTGCTCAAGCTTTTAAAAGATGACCCTCAATTGACCCAGAGAGAAATGAACCGGGAAATGGGTGTGAGTCTGGGCAAAATCAATTATTGTATTTCCGTGCTTGCTGAAAAGGGAATGATCAAGGTTGAAACCTTTAAAAAGCACAAAAGTAGATCAACATACATGTACCGTCTGACGCCTAAGGGGTTTAAGGAACTGGCATCCCTGACCCTGGATTTTTTAAGGTATAAGCTGCTTGAGTATGACAAGGTAAAAAAGGAAATAAAAATTCTTTCCGAGCAGATCGATAAGATGGATCCTGGTCTGTATGATGATCCTGACATGGTTTCGGATTTGAAAAAATTAGACTGATTTTACTGTATTTTTAAAACCCGTGGATGAATCTGCAGGGTGATAATGTAACCGAAAGGGCGGAGCTGTATGAAAATGGGGGAAATTATAGATTCAGGGAGTATTTATGTTAAACGATAAAACAATTTTAATAACAGGCGGCACAGGATCATTCGGCAAAAAGTTTGTCCAGATCGTTTTAGATCATTTTTCGCCAAAAAAACTGATTGTTTTCAGCCGGGATGAACTCAAACAATTTGAAATGTCCCAGAGGTGGAGTCAAAAGCAATATCCCTGTCTGCGGTATATGATTGGTGATATCCGGGACAAAGAACGGCTAAACCGGGCATTGAACGGGGTGGATTATATGGTTCATGCGGCGGCTTTAAAACAGGTGCCTGCAGCAGAATACAATCCTGAAGAGTTCATTAAAACCAATGTGATCGGGGGAATGAACATCATTGACGCGGCATTGAACAATAATGTTAAAAAAGTGGTCACCCTATCCACGGACAAGGCGTGCAATCCATCCAATTTATACGGGGCCACAAAATTGTGTTCAGACCGATTGTTCACTGCAGCCAATGTCTACAGCGGCAGAGATACGGATACGATATTTTCAACAGTGAGGTATGGGAACGTTTTGGGCAGCCGCGGATCTGTGGTTCCCTTTTTCAAGGAAAGAATGGCAACAGGCACCCTTCCCATAACCGATCCCCGAATGACACGGTTCTGGATTACCCTTGATCAAGGGGTACACTTTGTCCTCAAGGTCCTTGAAATCAGTAAGGGCGGAGAAATCTTTGTCCCTAAAATACCCACCATGAATATCCCTGATCTGGCCAGGGCAATAGCACCTGACTGTAAGCAGGAAGTTGTGGGTATAAGGCCGGGAGAAAAAATTCATGAAGTTTTGATATCAGAGGATGAAGGCAGAAATACCATTGAGTATGGACAATGTTTTGTGATTAATCCCAAAAATGTGGACAGCGAAGGTTACGAGAAAAATGTGATCGGCAGGCCCTGCGTGGATGGGTTTGTATATTCTTCTGATAATACAGATTATCTGTTGTCCATTGAAGAGCTGCGCAGGATTCTTGTGACCATAGAAAATGACTATTCTATTGAACAGTCGCGCTGGTCCATGGATGATGTTCCCCAGTAAATGGTCTTTGAACGGAAACCCACTCATCTACAGCGTTGCTGTAAAATCTTGAAACCTCATGTACATGAGTACACTCCGGTTTCAAAATTTCTTGCGCCTTGTATATGAGCAGGTTCTCGTCCAAATACGGGTTTTCGGCCAGGCACTAAATTAAAAGAAAGTTTTATGATCAATAAAAAGAAATTACTGATAACGGGTGTAAGCGGTATGCTGGGAAGCAACCTTGCTTACTATTTCAGGGATGAATATGAGATTGTGGGATTATATCATCACAATGAAATTCTGATTGACCGTGTTGAGACAAATCAATGTGATTTATCCAAAGAAGATGAAATTGAAGAAGTTTTCAATCTATATTCTCCTGATATTATTATTCATTGCGCGTCTTTGACAAATGTGGATTACTGTGAAATCAATCAGGAAAGAACCTATCAGGTCAATGTGGCTGCAACCCGGAACCTGGTCAAAAGATCTCAAAATTCAAAATTTATATATATATCCTCAGATTCGGCATATGAAGGGGTGAAAGGCGATTACAGGGAGTCAGAAATCAGTGATATTCAGATGAATTATTATGGAAAGACAAAGCTTGAAGGGGAAAAATCAGTCAATCAACTGGATAATGCATTGGTTTTAAGAACCAATATATTTGGTTGGAATTATCAGGAAAAAGAGAGTATCGGAGAGTGGATTGTTAATAAATTGACAGCCGACCAAGAGATTAACGGGTTTAAAGATGCCCGTTTTTCATCCATCTATACCATGGAATTTGCAAGAATTATCAGTATCCTAATTAAAAATGATATCTGCGGCACCTATAATTGTGCCAGTGCGGACAGCGTTTCAAAATATGATTTCGCCGTAAAAATCGCCCAAAAATTCGGCCTTAAAGAAGCTCTTGTCAAACCCATATCCATTGACACTTTTCCGTTTAAGGCAAAAAGAGGCAAAAATCTTTCTTTAAACATTGATAAAATTAAAAAGACAATAAATTACAATATGCCGGATATGGACTATTCCATTGATCAGTTTTACAGGGATTACAGGTCGGGGCTGCCTTTAAAAATAAAAAATGAAGCTATCAACAACACGGACAAGGCCGACATGATCCCCTATGGAACTCAGTGGCTGACCCATTCTGATATAAAAGCGGTTACAGATGTGCTGGCGTCCAACATGATCACCCAGGGACCAAATGTTCAATTGTTTGAAACATCCCTTAAAAACCATTGCCATTCACAATATGTCAAAGTTGTCAACTCCGGTACCTCTGCACTCCATATTGCCTGTCTAGCAGCCGGGATTAAAAAAGGGGATGAAGTGATTACTTCTCCGATTACCTTTGTGGCATCTGCCAACAGCGTTGCCTACTGCGGGGGACGGCCCGTATTTGCGGACATAGACAACAGAACCTATAATTTAGACCCGCAATGTCTTGACCGGGCCATCACTTCAAAGACAAAGGCGGTTATTCCCGTACATTTTGCGGGCCAGAGCTGTGACATGGAAAAAATCCAGGATATTGTTAAAAAAGCGGAAAAAAAATTCGGGCATAAAATTTTTATTATTGAAGATGCCTGCCATGCACTGGGTTCAAAATACAAAGGGAAAATGGTCGGGTCCTGCTCCTATTCTGATATGACCATTTTTAGTTTTCATCCAGTAAAACATGTTACAACTGCCGAGGGCGGCGCTGTTCTGACAAATGACAGGGAACTTGATGATAAATTGCAGCTTTACAGATCCCACGGTATTGTTAATTCTCTGGATAAGATTACCGATATTGATTCTGTGTATGATCACTCTTCTAAAAATGATAAAAGGATTAAGACCTGGTACTATGAACAGATTGCTTTAGGATATAATTACAGAATGACAGATATCCAGAGTGCTCTGGGAATTTCACAAATGAAAAGGCTTGATCTGTTTGTCAAAAAACGAAGGCAAATTGTGAATACCTATAATAAGGCATTTCAGGGGATTGATCATATTCAGATCCCCTTTGAATTAAATGCCTGCGACAGCAATTTTCATTTATATGTTCTGCTGTTTGATTTTGAAAAGATGGGTGTCTCAAGGGCAGAATACATGGAAAGATTAAGAAAAAAAGGTATTTTAACCCAGATCCATTATATCCCCGTGCATACCCAGCCGTATTACAGAACAAATTTTAAAACGGCCTGGGGGGATTTTCCTGTTGCAGAAGATTATTACAGCAAATGCCTTTCCATACCCCTGTACCCAAAGATGAATCAGGGAGAGGTTCAAAAGGTTATTGAGGATGTGATATGCACCTTGGATGGAGAAAGATAAGTGGATATTAAAAATCGTTTGTTGTTTGAAAAAAGGTCAGATTCATATGAACTGGGTTCCATTGGTGAATATGATGTTACGGATCATTATGTTAAGGCACTTCAGGATGAAAAAAGCTATATCCATAATATTCATACAGATATAAATATTGAAAAACAAAGAGCATATATTAAAAAAATTCAATCATCAAAAGATGACGGAATCCTGGGCTTATTTTTAAACGGAAGCCTGATCGGTACATCCGGCGTACAGGATATCATGGGAAAGGGTTATACAACCATGGGGATCTTTGTTTTTAATAAAGATAATCGGGGAAAAGGATATGGGAAAATACTGGTATGGGCGAGCTCCTGGCTTTTAAGCCAAACTGTTGGATGCACAAGGTTCTCTGCCGGTATGGAAAAGACAAATGTCCCTTCATTTAAGGCATTCAAAGCCTGCGGATACGATATCTTAAAAGAAACCAAAGATGTGTATATCGTGAAATTAAACGCGGCTGATCTGATTGTTCCGGATCAGATAAATGGGGTCAGGCTTGCGTAGTTACGCTTCACATTAACCAAAAGCAATTGAGCAAATCTGACACCATCAGTAAAGGAGTTTTAAACTGAGACCTTTGCGAGACAAAACCGTATCTTCGATTTTAGCATCATGAATAAAATT
>CAYVZG010000107.1:0-6809 GCA_964455805.1 uncultured Desulfobacula sp. | reverse complement strand
CTAAATGCCAATGAAATGATTGCTTTGTTATAGTACTTTGTGTAAAGTGGGTATGATACTCAGACAGAATTAGTTTTGACGGTATCATTTTTCTATGTCCCTGGTGAAAAAGAATCTGTTCTCAAAGATCCCATCTATATCGTTGAACTTTTAATGTTTTACAAATTAATTCGTCAACCAATGGTTTCAATACCTTTTTTTTGATTAGGGGGAAAAGATGAAACGGAATCTCATCATTTATTTTTTTACGTTTTTTTTTGTTTTTAATGTCAATAGTGCTTTTGCTAAGACTTATATCATTACCCATGTCATTAAAGGGCGTCTTGATGATACTGCCCTGGCAATCCTTGAAAAAGCCTACAACAAAATAGGTGAAGACGTATCATTTAAATTATTACCCGGTGAGAGGGCCATAAGCGACTCTAATGACGGTGTGACAGACGGAGAAGCACATCGAGTAAACAACATACAGAAGAAATATCCAAATTTGCTTAAAATTCCCACCTCATATATTACAGCGGAAAATGTAGTATTTAGTAAATCTTTGAGTATTCATATCACTGGGTATGAGAGTTTAAAACCATATAGAATCGGATTTAACATTGGATTAAAAATAGCTGAAGAATCTACAAAGGGATTTCCCTATTTAAATCTGGTAACAAAGGAAGAACAAGCATTTTTGATGCTAAATTCGAACAGGGTGGATCTTGTTATTGCAGAACGATTTTCGGGCTTGAGACATTTGAAAATACTGGGCCTAAAAGAAATCAAAATACTGGATGACCCTGTAAACAAAGTCCAATTATTCCATTATGTGCATAAAAAGAATAGATCAATTGTGCCCAAGCTTGATAGTGCCTTCCAAACCATGCTTAAAGATGGCACTATAGAGAAAATTTTAAAAGAAATGGAAAACTAACATAATACAATGCGGTTCTCTATAAAGCTCAAGTAATTTAAAAGTTGTGACCGTAGCTGGCACAACACATTTTTATAACGGCCTAAAAACACAGAAAATGGAGTTTCCATCAGCGCTAAAAAAACAGGCAAAAAAGTTGTTACGCTGAAGGCAAAATAATTGTCGCCGTTGAAAGATGAAACCATGAGAAACGAATGGGTCGCATTCGCTTACAAGTGATTTTAGATTGTACGGCATACTCGTTAGAAACGTTTATTTTTCACAATGTATCGTCAAGCAGTATTGTAGTTACCAAATCATTGAGAAGTTACAATTTTATCCAAGACGTTGATTGTGTGTATGAAAAAACGAACCAAAAGCGCTCCAGGAGCCTGGATTAAGATTATGAAAATTAAAATTCTTTATTCACTTATGCATAGACTGTGGCTACTGATTTTATTTGTGATTTTAGCTTCGAATCCGGCCATAGCGCAGGATACAAACCAATTATCAAAAAAGTTTGATCCTGAGTCAGAAAAGTCGGGGCAAAAAGAAATTGTTTTCTCAATGTCTAAAAATGCATCGACTTGTTCGTTTGAGTTTGTCCTTCTATTTTACACGGAGGTCTTCCGACGTATTGGATATAAATTTCGGCTAAAAGCTTGTCCGGCAGAGCGGTGCCTTCAGGAGGCTAACTCAGGAAATGTTGACGGTGATTCTGCAAGAATTACTTTCGGTTCTCGACTAAAATCAAAGTACCCCAACTTGGTGCAAGTAATGGAACCAATTTCCGAAACTGACTATTGCGCCTATTCAACAGATAGTGCGATAAGAGTGAATGGATGGGAAAGTTTAAAAGGAAAAGACATTATTGTTGGCTTTCCTAAAGGAATAAAAATCGCTGAAATGAAATTACCCAAATATGTTGACCCTCAAAATATCGAACGTGTCACAAGCCAAATTGGAGGGCTCAGGATGTTAGTCGCTGGCCGCATTGATCTCTTTCTACTTGTAGAAAGATCTGGTGACTGTCTCATACTACAAGAAGAGTTTAAAGACACGAATATTCAAAAAAGTGGGGCTTTGGAAACTTTTTTCACCTATCCTTACCTTCATTCAAAGCATAAAAAAATGATCCCCGATCTTATTAAAAAAATGCGGGAGATGAAAGATGACGGGACATATGACAAAATTATGCGACAGGCTACAATGGCATTAAGGGATAAATAAGGATTAGGATTGAACTAATAAAAAACCTGAACTTAAAACTTTATGTTTTTGTTGATACTTAAAATCAGGAATATTTATAAAAATTAATACAACAAAAAGGTTCTCCATGCGCCTAAACAAAAAGTTAAGTGTAGTGTGTTGGCTCTTGGTTCTAATCGTATTATCTCCATCTTTTCTCTATGCAAAAGATCAAGTTATATGGCGGGTTACTGATTGGCCACCAATTTATATCTTGGATGGCCCTCATAAAGGCAAAGGAATTGCCGATACAATCATTTCAACTTTGATTTCAAAATTACCTGAATATGAACATTCTCTGCTTGAAATGAACTCAAAACGAGTAAGAGAAATGATTAAAAATGGAGAGAGAGTCTGTAATGTAACTGCGCTTCCCAGAGACTTTTACCTTACATCTAAATTAAATATCATCACATTTAACCAGCGGATATTTATCCGGGATAATAAGGCTGGGTTGCTTAACCAACAGGAAACCATTTCTTTATCTGAAATAATGAGTAAAAAAGAATTGACTGCAGGTGTCAGCATGGGGAGATATCCAAAAATTTTAAACAATACGATCTCCAAATATCTAAACGATTCCCATATTATAGATACACCGGAATATGAGGGGTTATTGAAAATGCTGTTCACCGGAAGAGTCGATTATATCATAGAGTATCCAATGGTGATGAAGTATCATTAGAAACGATTAAATTACAAAGTCGTTCTCAAAAGTATACCATTAAAAGAGTTTGAAAAAAATCAGCTCGTTAGGGGATATGTAGGTGTGCCCAAAAATGAATGGGGTCAAAAAATGGTGAAAAAGATTAATCACATTTTATTAGAAGAAAGACCAAAAAAACAGTATACGGATGCTCTTTTTTATTGGAACACTGATGAAGACAAATTAAAATTGGAATCTATCTGGAGCCAGTTGATTAAAGAATAAAAGGGTGATCCATGTATTTTACAAAGAATAGAAGGATGAAAGGTTGTAAATGAACGCTGCTAAAGTAAAAAGCATTCGCAATCGATTCGTGATGACGACTTCAATTGTCATTACGTGTGTGATTTTAATCTTTTCTTCTGTCTTTATTTTCCATCAAAGCAAAATGGTAGAAACAGATCTTAATGCTCAAATGGATACACTACTGGATGCTTCTTTAAAAAGTCTTTCAATTGCACTTTGGCAGTACAACTATAAATTTGTAGATTCCTATACCGAATCATTATTCTTTAATGAGAATGTTGTTCATGTAAATATTCGAATAGATAATAAGATTGTAAGCACAAAAACTAACGATCTATATAACAATATTAATTTTAATGACACCCTAAATCCCAAAAAATTTTCTTGGCGAAAAGCAGAAATTAATTATAATAAAAGACAAGTTGGATTCATCACAATTGTCATTTCAAGATCCAAGATTGCCCTACAAATTCAAAATAACAGTATTATGGTTATCTCTTTACTTATTTTATCAATAGTAACCATAGCAGGTTCGATATATTATTTGCTCGTAAAATATATTTTTAAACCTATTAAAAAAATAGAATCAGCTGCCAAATTAATTTCAATGGGCCAATTCAATACAAAAATAGAAACCGAAGGGAATGATGAAATCGCTCACCTGTCTAAAGCCTTTGAGCAGATGATTCAAAATATAAAATTAATTACCGCTTCCCGCAATGAGATGAACAAAGAGATCAATAGGCGAATCTCCAGTGAAGAGAAACTCCGATTAAGCGAAAAAAGATATCGTAAATTATATCATGAAACGCCTGTAATGATGCACTCCATTGACAGAAATGCTGATATCCATAGTGTCAGCAATTTTTGGCTTGATAAATTCGGTTATAGTAGGGAAGAGGTTATAGGGAAACATGTAACTGATTTTTTAACAGAAGACTCTATGAAAAAAGCACAAGAAATCTTTATGCCTAAATTTTTTAAACAAGGTGTTATTTATGATGTACCTAACCAGTTCGTTAAAAAGAATGGAGACATCATGGATGTCCTTTTGTCTGCTGTTTCTGAAAAGGATAAGGTTGGAAATTATATCAGATCTTTGGCTGTTTTAGTAGATGTTACCGATAAAAAACGGTTGGAAACCCAATTGCAGCAAGCCCAGAAGATGGAATCCATTGGCCGCCTGGCAGGCGGAGTGGCTCATGATTACAATAATGCCCTCACCACAATTATGGGGTTCACTGAACTTGCCATGATGGATGCAGATCCAGCAGGGTCATTGAATAAGGATCTTAATGAAGTTCTCAAGGCAGGGAAACGTGCAAAAGACATTACCCGGCAATTGCTGGCCTTTGCCAGAAAACAGACCATCACTCCCAGGGTACTTGACCTGAACGAGAATATAGAAAGTATGTTTAAAATGCTTCGACGCCTTATCGTTGAGGACATTGATATTGTCTGGCAGCCAGGGACGAATCTTTGGCCTGTTAAAATGGACCCCTCTCAAATCGATCAAATCCTGGTCAATTTGTGCGTCAATGCCAGGGATTCCATTGAAGATGTGGGCAAGATCACCATTGAAACGGACATGGTGGCCTTTGACAAAGCCTATTGTGCCGATCACAAAGGTTTTATTCCCGGTGCGTATGTGATGCTGTCCATTAGCGACAATGGCTGCGGCATGGATAAAGAAATGCTGGACAATATTTTTGAACCGTTTTTCACCACAAAGAATGTAGATAAAGGCACGGGCCTAGGGTTGGCCACAGTCTACGGCATCGTTAAACAGAACAATGGATTTATCAATGTCTACAGCGAACCGGGTAAAGGAACCACCATTAAGATTTACCTGCCACAACATGAGGGCAAAGCTGTTGAGATCCAGGGGGAAAGCACTGAAGAAATCCCACAAGGCCACGGTGAGACGATCCTGGTGGTGGAGGATGATATGCCAATCCTAAAACTTGCTAAGAAAATTCTCGAAGGGCTTGGCTACAAAGTTTTGACTACGGACACACCAAAAGGGGCCATGAGGCTGGCCAAAGAATATAAAAGCGAAATTCAACTGCTTGCAACCGACGTGATCATGCCGGAAATGAACGGACGTGAACTGTCAGAACAAATGCAATCCCTTTGTCCTGATCGCAAATGCATTTTCATGTCCGGATACACGGCTAATGCTATCGCCCATCACGGTGTTCTGGACGAAGGTGTGTACTTTATTCAAAAACCTTTCTCCAAAAACGATCTGGCAACAATAGTCAGAAAAGTATTGGATAAAAATGAGTAATTCAAATATGACGGTGACCTGCCCCCTGAAAACTGATCCAGACATAGAGAAAGTTTTTTGATATAAGTCTGGGCAAAAGCAAGAGGTTGAAATGAGCAGAAAACGGTACACATCGGAACAAATCATAAGAATGCTTCGGGAAGCAGAGATCGGATTGCACCAGGGTAAAAAAGTCAAAGAGATTTGTAGACAGCTTGAGATAGCAGAACAGACCTACTATCGCTGGCGCAGAGAATATGGTGGTCTAAAAATAAGTCAGGCAAGAAAGCTGAAAGAACTTGAAAAAGAGAACCAGCGATTAAGAAAAGCAGTTTCAGATTTAACCCTGGACCCGCTTATCTTAAAGGAAGCCCTGAAAGACGCCGCCAATGCATCCATCATTTACAAGGCAAATTAAAGATATCAGAACGAAGAGCATGTAAAGTGATTGGTCAACATCGATCAACCCAACGATATAATGCTGTTGTTAAGGATGATAATAAAGTCCTGATATTTGAAATATTAAGACTGGCAAAACAATACGGGCGTTATGGATATCGTATGATAACAAGCATGCTGAAAAATAACGGCTGGCATGTCAATCATAAACGGGTCGAGCGGGTATGACGTCAGGAGGGGCTGAAGGTACCAAAGAAGCAACCCCAAAGAGGGAGGCTTTGGTTGAATGATGGATCTTGTATACGCCTGAGGCCTACCCATACCAATCATGTATGGGCATATGATTTTGTTATGGACAGAACCCATAATGGTCGTGCTTTAAAAATTTTAACAATAATTGATGAGTTCAGCAGGCAATGCCTGGCCATAAATGTAAAGCGAAAAATAAAAAGCACAGATGTATTGGAGTCGGGACATTGTTTATTGAACCTGGCAGTCCCTGGGAGAACGGATATATTGAGAGCTTTAACGGTAAGCTGAGAGATGAAGTTTTGAACAGGGAAATATTTTATACGGTTAAGGAAGCTCAAGTAATTATAGCGAAATGGAGACAGCAATATAATACGGTCAGGCCGCACAGAAGCCTACACTCGAACTTTTGGCAGCTAAGAACTGGAAAACGAAAAAATACCTTTTCTGACAATATTATAGTCGCCCAGAGCTTTCAAAAAGAGATGAAAAACAGTCCAAAACTGAACATCTTATTTTCTTGACAAATCGCATCAAACGGACTTAAGCTGTCCTATAACTCATCAATCAATAAGGAATAATACAATGCCTAAGGGAAGAGCCTATCGTTCATTCAATAGTTATATCGACATTTCCAGAGAGTATTATGCAGCTCACGGGTACGACAAACCCTATACCTGGGCTTATAATCATGATGTTCCTTTTGCCAACCTTAAAAAGCCGGCTTCCCAATGCAGGTTTGCTTTGGTTACAACAACTGATCTTGCAAAACCGCCTGGAGAGAACCTGCAGGA
>CAYVZG010000106.1:0-7004 GCA_964455805.1 uncultured Desulfobacula sp. | reverse complement strand
CAAACGCGAACATTACATGAATTATAAACCTTGCCGTTAAGTTTATGACATTGACATACGAATAACCTTTATTATCACCTATACATGACAAATTGAATCCTGCTATACAATTTTTTTTCAATTCATTTAAGTGCCTACTTAAATAAGTTATTGATCCGATCGTCTCAGGAATAAAAATCAATCGATAAGTATATCTTCTCTCCTGCGAAGCAAGCCATTTGCGTATAAAGGTTGAAACAACTGGCCCAGACAATTCATTGTTGGCTAATGAGGGATGACAGACATATGTTGATAGGAAGACTTCCTGTTCCGTTTCACCTTTGATTATATACTCACCATATGTCAGATTACCTTTTTCAAGTTTGCTGTCAATAAATACTCGATATTTGCCTTCTTTTAGTTTCAACCTTTCATCATGGGATAAACAAAAACCCCATCTTTTTTTGTAATACGAAGTGACGTATGGTATTGCATTTGGCTGTTCGGGCATACTATACAAATGCTCCTGAAGCTCAGATAATGTGAGCCATTGATCAATAGGTATTGAATACCCCATAACATGAAGGTTATTATTTTTAAAATCTACAATTTTTTTACCATTTTCATCCGCGATATAAGCGTCTTGAATATTCCATTCATCAGGTACAGTCCAATCAAATACTTTAGTCCCTGAAGGAACCTCATGAATTGTTAGAGGAATAATTTCAGAAATCATCTTTAATGTTTCTCTAACACCATTACCAGTTAAACTTCTGCATATGGGAAAAGCTTTAACTAATAGCTGGTGCATTTTTTGACCAATCAAAATATCTTTTTTGCTCATGGTTGCTCACCATTAATAGCCTCGACCACAAATGCTGAACAAAGAAAATAACCTCGCCAGTTCGATGGTTCGTGCTCAAGTTTTATTGCTTCTTTTCTGAAAGATTCAGGCATATTCTCTTCTAAATATGGCATAGATGGATGGTAATGATACCAGTGAAGCTTCACATTAGTAAAACCATGTTTCTTGAATAATTCTACAACTTCAAAAGGATTATGAAATTTTGACAAAATTGAATCGTACCCTGGAGCATCCGAGTCTTCTATTTGATTTCTAACAAGAGGCATATCCATACGCAGTCTATTTCCCAAATCTTTTTTCACAATATTTTTAATTTTGTTATCGACACCTGATAGTAAGTCATTTAAGATAAAATCAACTGTGTAGCGGTTAAAGGAAAAAAGTGAAAACAACTTATTACGAAATTCTATAAAAACACTACCACCCGGACAAACAATATTAGACATATTCTTTAAAACCATGTCGTCATTTACAACATGGGGCATAACACCCATGGCCATGAGACCATCAAATTGGCCATCTTTAAGAGCATGTGCATATGTTGTAGGATCCTGAACATCTCCCCAGAATATCTTTTCGGGATCCATTCCATTTTTCATCATGGTCTCTTTGGACTTCTTGACCATTTCCGTTGAAATATCGAACCCCCAAATATCAATTCCCACTTTCCCCAAAGTTGATAAAGGTGTTCCTTCTCCCACACCAACCTCAATTACTCGCTTAATCTTCTTTGATATAAAGGAATTTATAAGTAGTTGAAGTCGAAAATAATTTGCTGGATAAGATGCAGAAAGGTCATATAACCTATCTCTTGCATATTGTTCATGATACCGATTTGCAGCAGCATCGTAATGTTCGCTCACCGATTTTTTAATTTCAGACATGATTTTTCCCTTTTAATATTTTATTTTAAAACGCTGTTTTTGTAATTCATAGTGTAATTTATTTTCCAATTTTTTTCTCCGGTTAAAATTCCTTGGATATTTCCTGAACGGCGGATCGTTTAAGATGCGCTCTGTCAGCAAAATTATTCAAAGCGAATCCTAAATTGCCCATGTTGAAATATAATTTTCATTGAATAATAATTAAGAAATCAATGGAGTAGGACTGCATTAACTGGACCGCCTTAAAAGGATCATATTTTTAATCAATGTATAATTTTCTATAGATATTACCTGCAGTTTAACACCCAGAATGGCATACAGTGCGATTGTCAAAAATTTTAAAATAACTCTAAATTCATATGCAGCGGGAATGCTCCGCAACAGTATCAAAAAAATGGCCGATGAAAAAAATATCATGAAAATGGCTCCTATTTTTTTGTATTCCCATTTGATCTCATAATAATGCTGGGAAACAGCAAAGGAAATAGTCCCTGAAATCAATCCTGCCAGCAGGGTCCCCCAGGCAGCTCCCACAGCCCCCCATTTCATGATAAAGGGGATATTCAACCCCACATTCAATCCGATACTCAACATGCTCAGAAAAGAAGTGATATGGGTTTTTTTCATAAATATGAGCTGATTGCCGTTCAGTTTACCGAAAAACAAAAACCCGTAGAACATGGAAAGGATGATCACAATATCAATGGCCCCATGGTATGAAGTCGGTGTCAGGATAAAAATAATTTCTTCGGAAAAAATAGAGATAAACAAAGCAACTGCGATAACTACATAGGCAAATGGGGTCAGATATCTACCGATGGAATCATCATCCTGTTCTTGTTTATCAAACATTTTTTGATATACCTGTGGTGAAAAAACATTCTGAACTGCCGTCATAAATATGAATATGATGTTTGCTATTCTCTGTCCGATACTATAAGTACCAACCCCTCCGGCAGTGGTAATAAGTCCGATCATATATTTATCAAATTGAGTGCTGATAACCCCCAAAAAAATTCTGGGGGTCAAGGGGTAACTTATCTTTAGTGAATCAATAAAGATTACTTTACTGAAACTTGGCTGATACACTTTTAAAAACCGGACACTTAATAAACAGAAAATGAGCATTCCTGCCCCCAGTTGCGCATAAACGATGCCTATAACGCCGACACGAAGATAAGCCACAAAAAAAAGGGATATAACAAAATTGGCAATACTGATAAAAAGGGTGTAAAAGGTAAAACTTTTAGCCGTTCCCGAGTTTTTAAAAAAACTTAAATAATAATAACCGACATTAAAAAAAAAATGGCCGCAAAAAGAAAAAAACAAAAGGCTTCCATGCTGGGAAGACCCTGTAACCAGATTTGAAAGATTTCCTTTAAATGCATAGGTGCCAATTGCCAGAAAAAAAAAATTTATTAAGACAAATAAAAGAGTTGTGTATAATAATTGTGCCGTCTGCTGCGCGTTGTTTTTATATTGGAAAAAATTGCGGTCATAGGCGGCTGTCATCCCGAAATTAACCAGCCCTCCTGCAAAAATCGCGTATATCTGAACCAGTGCCAGCACACCAAAATCTTCTCTGGTCAATATCCTTGTAAATACGGGCAAGGTAATTAAAGGCAGTGCGTTGCCAATCATAGCCGGCAGTAAATAGATAAATGTGTTTTTAACCTGATGTTCTTTGTTGTCCATTATTAAGTAGTGAGAAGATCCCTGAATCTGTCAACAGCTTTTCCATCCCTAAACGGGTCCAGAAGATTTGAATCCAATGATATGGGTGTTTTATAAGTACTGGATTCCATATCTTTCATTTCCATCACCTTTGCTTTCAATTCCTGGTAGCCAAATGTAACTGCTTTTCCGGTTAGGCCATAGGGGGTTTTCCGGTAATGGTCGCTCGGATCATGCCAGATGGATTTTATATTGGCACTCAATGCTTCTGTTGTCGTGGAGGTAAAGGGAAAGGAAATGCACAAATCTGCATTTGCCATCAAAAGAGAAGAATCAAATCCGTTTGTTAAAATTTTTATCCTCGGATGTTTCTCCATTTCATTGTAAACATCAACAAGCCTTTGCCCAAGTAATGGTTCCAACTGCATATGAAGTGCCATCTCTTTTTTTTCTTTAATAACAATAACGACATGGTCTATCTCGTTTACAAGTCTGTAAACATCCTCAATAAAACTAACGCCCTCTTCATAGGACGTAATCCCTTTCACTGTATAGGTAGACGGATAAACAGCCACAATAAAGGAATCCTTTGATCTTTCATTCTTAAAAAGTCTTTTCTGATAGTCAGCATTATTTTTTCCCGAATTCACATGGCTGCTCCACAGGCACCCGACAACATGAGAATTTTTAAAAGTTTGAGGGTGTGCTGAAAAATAATCTGCAAGGTCTGAGTACCATGTCACAAAATGATCATAATGCAGATAAGCCCAGAAGGGATGCCGATTCCATTGTTCATCTGACTCTCTGAACGCGTGACCAAAGTTAACCGCATCAGTAAAATACCATGTTGTAATATTATTTTTTTTAAACAAAATATTGCGGCTGATGTGGGCAGTTGAAAAATCACAATGGGTGATAAAATTGTCAAACCCGATATGTATCAGGACATGCTGCCATTTAAAATAGGTAAACAGGGCAAAGGCCGCTATCTTCAATTCATTATCATTTAAGATATATATTTTTTTAAAGGACAGCAGCCACAACATGAACCATTTTTTCCAGTCGGAAAAAAATCTTCCCACCTTTGGAGGAACAACAATATCACTGCCATAAGAGTTTAAAATTTCCAGCTGCTTTTTTGCAATGGGCACAATGGGGGTATAAACCACCTGGTCCTTTGTTATTTTACTGCCATCTATTAAAAACCCAGGTCCCCTGCTGTTATTTCTCAGCTGTCTTTTGGGTGCTGCAATGCTTATAGCATAGGGATAGGTTTTAATGGAACTTTTTTTGTTCTTGGAAAAGAGTGATCCAATTGATTTCAATGATGCAAACGGGCCGATTAGCAGACTTGCAGCCGCCTGTACAAACAAGGCACCCTTGATAAGGGTGCTTTTCAGAATCAAATCCTTTAAATAGGTCAAAGTCCTGTTTTTAGAAAACAAAATATGATGATGGGAAAAGACTGCCTGTGAGCTGTCTTTCACAATTTTCTTTAAATACAGATAATTTTTAATATCTGTATCCGGATAAATTAAGACGTTTTCGTCCTTAAACATTTTTTCGATTTTATGGAACATCATGTTTAATGAAAAAAAATCCCCCAGCATATCACACAGATTCTTTTTAAATATCTTTAAAGCCTCTTTGGAATCATGAACCTGAACCGTAAAATCAATAAGTGCTTGATGGTCTTTCAGATAAAAAGGGAAAACAGCTTCGATGCAATTCACGGCTTTTTCAGCCGCATCAAAGGAAATGGTCCTTGAGCCCAGACTTTCAGCACTGATTAGATTTATCATCCCCTTATTCAAAAAGGCTTTAACATATCCGGGAAAGGGGGATGGGAAAAACCTGAACCGCCTGTGATGATAGGCGCAAAACGGCTCTAGAACAAACACTTTTTTACCTTTTTTAATTGCTTTTGTCATTGCTGCCCGGTCATTTAACCCCGGACACTCAAAAACAATATTTTTTACTTTATTTAATTTGTTTATTTTCAAGTTGTTTTCAAAATTTAAAAAATTGTAATTGTTTAGCCCGTTAGAAGAAGTAATCTCAAAGTCTTGTCTGATGGATATTTGCAGGAGGTTAAGCGTTTAGCATCGAACAAAAATATCCATCGGATAAGGCTGTTTCAAGTATAGTGCTGAATAGTTACAAAAAATTTATTGCTTTTCCTTGGCGCGGTATTTTCCAGATTTCAATAACTGGTCATCTGAAATATCAAGTTCTAACTTATCCTTTATTTTTTTAAGATTAAAATTAACACAGTCTTCAAGCTCTTCCTGGGGAAGACTTGTCATGTTGATACGAAGGTCCTGCCGGTCCCCCATATCCAGAAAATATTCTTCCTCATTGGTAATGATGTTGTTTTCCAGGCAATATTGATAAACAGGTGTCCCGGGCTGTGGCAGAAGAAATCCCGCGCTTGGATAAATATCATTTTCATAACACAGATCAAATGTCTGATTGATGGTTTCGCGGGTTTCTTCCGGGTACCCAATGACAAGACTTGTCCATGTGATAATTCCTGCCTCATCCAATGCTTTTTTCTGTTTAATAAAATCATTGGGATCCAGTTTTTTGTTCATCTTCTTTAAAATATTTAAGTTTGCGGACTCCAAAGAATACCCTAAACCCACACAACCGGCTGCTTTTATCCGTTTGAGCAGATCCATATCTTTTTTTGTGAACAAATTTCCGCGGCAGGAAGCTGTCCAGAAAAATTTTAGACCTGATTTTTCAATGCCCTCTATTAGATCATGAGTCTGCGTTTTGGAGAAAAAAGTCAGTTCATCCCAGAAGTTGATATAGTTGACTCCAAACCTTTCCTGCAACTCTCTTATTTCCCCAATGATGCTTTCTGTAGATCTGAACCGGTACTTATCTTCTTTGAAAACATGATAACAGAAGGTGCAGTTAAAGGCACAGCCCCTGGCCGTATTAACGGCAAAGGCCCTGATCTGTTCCTGGGGCATGGGATAGGGTTCTGAAACATACTCTTTTGATTTGGACAGATATCTTTCCATTTCAAACAATGTCCAGTTGGGCAAAGGTATTTCATCGATATTGTCTACAATCTTTCTGGGCGGGGTCGCTTTTATCCACTCTTGACTCTTATAATATATCCCTTTAACACTTCCAATATCATCTCCCTGCTCCAGAAAATCCAATAGTTCAACAATGGTCTGGTCCCCTTCGCCAATAACAGCAATATCCACATCTGTATTTTTGAGCAGTATTTCAGGGATGGATGAGGCCACTGAATTGCCGGCTATTACCTTCGCATCTTTATTTACTCTCTTTACAATTTCTGAAATCGTTTTAACAATTTTATAACCGGTCACAATACAGCCAAGGCCTACAGCATCAAAATCCATATGGCCCATTTTCTCTTCAAGTTCATCATAGGACATTCGATGGGCATCCATGTCAATGATTTCAAGTTCGTGCCGGCTCCTTGAAATGGCGCTGGCAATGTATCCCAATCCAACTGGGAATAATATTTTATCAACATCGTCTCGCAGGCAGACATTAATCAGTAGAATTTTCATTTTCACTTCCTAATAATATTAAGTTCTATTGTATTAGTTCCCATG
>CAYVZG010000105.1:0-7372 GCA_964455805.1 uncultured Desulfobacula sp. | reverse complement strand
GGGTAATACTGGCACTGATTCAGATTAATTATTAATATAAAATGTAAGTATACGGCTGTGATAATTTACAATGTATTGTTTTAATTCCCGGAATGCATTCTGGAAGGTTTTGCTTTGCAGGTTTCTAATCAAATTGTTAATATCTGAAACCCTTCCTTCACAAATTAATCCGGGTCCGCCACCAATAAGGACTTCCCATTCTCCGGCAACTGAGATACCCAGTTTTTCTAGAATTGGAAAATACTCATTGGTGACAAACTGGTCATATTCATTTTTTTTGTGGCTCTGAACATTCCACATCTGGTTGTATTTAATGGTATCTTTATGGATATCGATTGTGTAAGAATCTATTTTGCCGGTGCTGACAAGAATTTTTGTCTGATAATTTTTTACAACGGTTAGTAAATCCCGTTTTAAGGCTTTATACTGTTTATCCTTTAATGCTTTTTCAATAATTTCAAGGTCGTTGCCTGCATTCTCCAAAACTATTTCACTAAATGCGCCAACGATTACAGACCATACGGCTACCGTCTTTAGGCCAAGATCGTTGACTCCGGGTATAAATTGATTGTTTATAAAATCAACACATTCTTCATCCCTGCCAGGAATAATAGACCAATAGTGATTCAGTTTGACTGACATGACAAATCCTCCCCTGATATGGATCAATTATTGAATAATGACTCATTAAAATTACAGCATAAAACGAAAAAAATCAGATTCAAAGAATAGTATCAGACCGTTACAAGCCAAGAAACAGAGTAGTATTATGCCTTAAGGATAACTTTACCTTTTTTACTTGTCAAGTCTAACATGAGTAATTTATGAAAATCTGGGCACTGCCTCAAACAATAAAAATCCTTATCAATCCTATTAAGAAAATTTTTTAACTGCACAAAAAAGAAGCCATTTCAGTCAGAAGGATCAATTTTCTTGACTTGTAAAAAAATATATGTTCTATGTAAATTTTAATCGGAGAGACAAATGAAATTTTACGCAGCAGACAGGTTTTATTTTTTGTATTATTATCATACTAACCTGCCTGTATTGCGCTAACATTAATAATTATTAAAAAAGCCGCAGGCAGTAAAAGCCTGCGGCTTTTTTATTTTGGGCTGTTGGCTTTTTAAACAAAACCTGTATCAAGGAAAAGGCAATGAAACAGACCTATGACGTAAATGTAAGAGCATTCAAACCGCTTATTTCACCGGCATCCATAAAAAAAGAACTCCCATTAACCGATGATATTGCAAAAACCGTTATTGACGGGCGCCGCGATGTTGAAAACATTTTGCAGAAAAAAGATGACCGGCTCCTTGTGATCGCAGGTCCCTGTTCTATTCACGATATAGATGCGGCACTTGAATATGCACACAAATTAAAAATTTTAAGGGAAGAGGTAAAAGCAAAAATTAATTTGATAATGAGGGTATATTTTGAAAAGCCCAGAACGATAGTGGGGTGGAAAGGATTGATCAATGATCCTTTTCTTGATGCGTCCTACGACATTGATGAAGGCCTGAAAAAAGCCCGGTCCTTATTGATCGGTATCAACAAAATAGGACTTCCCACTGCTACAGAGATTCTTGATCCCATCACACCTCAGTATATTGCAGGGCTTTTAACCTGGGTTGCCATTGGTGCACGGACAACAGAATCCCAGACCCATCGTGAAATGGCAAGCGGTCTTTCCATGCCGGTGGGGTTTAAAAACAGTACAGACGGAAGCCTAACTTCTGCCATTAACGCCATGATGGCGGCAGGCGCGCCGCAACATTTTCTTGGGATTGACCCCCAAGGATATTCCTCCATTGTCAGCACAAAGGGAAATCCCTTTGGTCACATTGTTCTCAGGGGCGGCACCCACCCCAATTACGATCCTATTTCTGTTGAAAAAGTCCAGACCAGACTTAAACAAAATAATCTTTTTGATACCATCATGATAGACTGTTCCCATGATAACTCAGGACAAAAATTCAAGGGACAATCCTTTGTGTTTAAAAGTGTGCTGGACCAAAGAATTGAAGGTAATTCCGGCATTATAGGCCTAATGCTTGAGAGCAATTTATTTGAAGGCAGCCAAAAGTGCTATGGCGATGGTAAAAGCCTTGAATACGGCGTTTCCATAACAGATGAATGCATCTCCTGGGAAACCACAAAAGCCCTGATCCGCTGCGCAGGTGACCGGTTATAATAAATGAAAAAATCACCATTTGAAAAAAGAATAAAAAGAAGAATTATTGGCAGGGAACATCATTTTTTTGCCGTTTGTTCACCCGGGTTAAAAAACGTCTGTAAAAATGAAATGCTTTCTTTGGGATTTCCTGAAAAAAGCCTGAAAAGTGTCTCCGGTGGAATTGATTTTAAAAGCAAACTTGAAACATGTTTATTGTTCAATCTATACTTAAGAAGCCCTTCAAGAATTCTGATGAGACTGTGCCGGTTTAAAGCAGACTCTTTTAGAAAACTTGAAAAAAAAATAAACACCATTGACTGGGTGCTCTATCTACCGAAAAATGCGATAATCAAGTTTATTGTTACAACAAAAAAATCAAGGCTCTACCATACCGATGCCATTGCACAGCGATGCGAAAAGATTATTCAGGATCAATTAAATTCGAGTAAAACCCTGCATTCATCGACCCAAACGCAATCAAACCAGACGATTTATATCAGGGCTGATAATAATCATTTCACCATTTCCCTGGACAGTACGGGGGACCTTTTATTTAAAAGAGGTATTAAAAAAATGGTGTACAAAGCGCCTTTAAGAGAAAACCTGGCTTTTGCCATGCTTTTCTGGGCCCGGTTTTCAAAACAGGATATTTTAATTGATCCCATGTGCGGTTCAGGTAGCTTTTCTCTTGAGGCCGCCATGATGAAAACCAATATACCCGCAGGCTTTTTCAGATCCTTTGCATTTGAAAATTGGCCAGGGTTCAGTAAAAAAAAATATGCGTATATAAAAAAACAAGCCAGGAAACAATTTCTTAGGTTTCCAGGCGCACAGATTTTTGCTTCTGATATAAATGATCAGGCTTTGAAGGCAGCAGAGCAAAACATGTCAAACCCCCATCTGAATAGTGTTATTGACATCTTCCAAAAGGATTTTTTTTCCATTTATCCTTCAAGGATATCCCCGGAAAAAAAAGGTGTGGTCATGTTAAATCCGCCCTATGGAAAACGGCTTGATGAAAAAAAGGATACCCAGGCCTTTTACAAGGAAATGGGTGAAAAACTGTTAAAAGACTTTACCGGGTGGCGCCTGGGAATAATCCTCCCGTCAAGGCAGTTTAAATCATACCTTGAATTAAAACTTGAACTCAAACCAATTTTTCACGGGGGACTTGATATTTTTGCTGGAATGGGAATGATTTGAATATGGGATTCACCTTCAGCTAAAAGAAAAAGGGGGCTTTTATGAAAAAAAGCGCTATTTACATATGTTGTCTGTTTATCTTATTTTTATTTTTTACAGGTCTTTCTTTGGCAAGGGCTGATGTTGACAATAGGATTTATGCAACACTTTTAAAAAAACATGTCACAAATGAACATGTTAACTATGACGGGTTTCAAAAAGATGAAAAATTGCTGGATGATTATCTGGCCATATTGGGGCATGTCAATGTAAATTCACTTTCAAAAAAAGGTCAATTTGCCTTTTATATCAACGTTTATAATGCCTTTACCATTAAACTTATCCTCACAAAATATCCTGGCATTAATTCCATAAAGGAAATCGGAAGTTTTTTCACCAACCCATGGAATATAAAGTTTATTTCTTTGCAGGGCAAAACTGTAACCCTTGATCATATCGAGCATAAAATCCTCCGGCCACGGTTCAAAGATCCCAGAGTTCATTTCGCCATAAACTGTGCCTCTAAAAGCTGTCCTCCACTCCTGGATGAACCATATGATGAAAAAAATCTGGAAAACCAGCTAAACAACCAGACCAGAAAATTTATCAATGATAAAAGGAATACTTTTCTCAAAAAAAACACCCTTTTTATAAGTAAAATATTCAAATGGTTTCAAAAAGATTTCGCTGATAAACCTATCTTGTTTATCAGGCAACATGCCTCTGATGAATTAAAAGAAAAACTCGATTCATCAGAGGGAGATGTTAAAATCAGCTACCTGAATTATGACTGGACCCTAAACCGGTAAAAAAAAGATTTATTTAGCCAATTTTCCAAACCGTCCTAAAATCTTAACCGGGATGGGTGTGGATTCTATTTTATCAAGGGTTTCAGATAAAATAAGACCGGAAGCGTTTATAGATGTTTTCATATTCTCTGCATAGGCTGCCATTATCTTATCATCAAATTCAGGGTGAAATTGGACCCCCCAGGCAGATTGCCCAATGCGAAAAGCATAGTTGGGTTCAAAAGAATTTTCTGCAATCCTCACCGCTTGATCCGGTAACTTAGTAACCGTTTGAGAATGACAGACATGGGCTTTAAAAGAATGGGGAATATTTTTAAAAAGGGGGTCTGGTGTTTTATCGTCCAGCATCTCAATGTCTGTAGTGCCTATTTCAATGCCGCTGGTATGAAAATCCACAACCCCGCCCATGGATTTGGCTATCAATTGATGGCCATAACAGATGCCTAGCAACGGAATGTCAGACCGGATAAGTTGAGGTACCCATTGTTCTATTACCACGCTCCAGGAAAGGTTCTCGGTCACGGACGCGTGGGAGCCTGATATCACCACAGATTTACAGGTTTCAACACGGGGCAGCTTGTCTCCCTTTGGCACATCCACAACCCTGACATCTTCCTTGTTAACGCATAATCCCGTGGCAATCCAATCTTCAAAATCACCCAATTTTTTTGCCATCGCAGGAAAGGTGTCGCCTGCCTTTATAATGATAATTTTTTTCATAACCGACTCTTTTGTATAGAAAAATTCATTTTATCACCTCACGGAGGATAAGATCTTCAATTGCCTCAATTTTTCCCAGGTGACGGGTCAATTTAAACTCAACATGGCCATAGGTTAATTGTTTCTGTTTTAAAAGCTCGGGGATATCTACAAGAATATGGCTGCCGCTGCCAATAAAAAATGGAAATATGACAATCTTTGCTGCACCCTTTTGCACCAGTTCATTAATCTTTTTTTCAAGGAGCGGATCTGCCATTTGCAAAAACGCATGCTCAACTATTTCAAATGATTTGCTTGCTTTTTTTCTCAGCCTTTCAACAAGTGCTGCAACTTCCAGATTTGATTCTTTTTTCCGGCTTCCATGGGCTGCAATTATCAATGCTTTCAAACGGCTCCTCCCTGATATGTTAGTTTAATCACCCCGGGTGTAATTTTTTTAAAAAACAAAATAATATTGGTTTTCATTTTTACAAGGCAAGATTATCCATATCCTGATTGAACACGGGCAGGGTCACGATGATCCCTGCAAACAACAAAGAGACCTGCTTTAAAAATTTACCTCTATCCATTCTCTCCCCTTTTTTTGGGGGCCAGCCAAACCATACATGCATGCCCGCTTAATTTAACTTTTTCAAGTCTGTCCTTTTAATTTATAATTAAACAATCGCCTCGGGATGAAAACAATCATTTTAAAAGTAATCTTTATTATATCAAGCCCTATTTCTTATTTCCAGGTAATGATGTAAAAATGGATGATTTTCATCTTATTGTTGCCACTATCTATATTTACTATTTATGGTTAATCTGAAATAAATGTCTAAAATCATGCAAATCAATAAATAAATATAGCTTTTGTCTCCATTTCTATTTAAACTTTCAGAAAACAGGATATTTGGAATTTTAAATTTTTAGGAAGATGGATATGGTTAAAATACTAATGGTTGGAATGGGCGGATTTGCAGGATCTATCTGTCGGTATATTATCAGCGATTTATCCCATAGACTGTTTAATGATCCCTTTTTCCCCTATGGAACAATTATAGTAAATGTATTGGGGTGTCTTTTCATAGGCCTATTGGGCGGATTATCTGAAACGCGCCAAATTTTCACTCCTGAAATCCGGGCATTGATTCTGATCGGATTCCTAGGAGGGTTTACCACTTTTTCAACCTTTGGATATGAAATATTCATGGTGGCCAGGGACGGACTATTTATATCCGCTCTGACAAACCTTATCCTTCACATTATCCTTGGTTTTGGCTCTGTGTGGATAGGATTCTCCTTATCCAGAATATTGTAAAGGAGGCGTTGTTTATGGTTCTTCCCAAAAAAGGGCATCTTCTCAGAATCTTTATCGGTGAAAGTGATAAAAATGAAGGGGTTCCCCTGTATGAATGGATTGTTAAAAAAGCAAGGGAACACGGCCTTGCCGGTGCAACAGTTACACGGGGGATCTTAGGTTTTGGAGCGCATTCAAGGATTCATACCACAAAAATCCTAAGGCTTTCAGAAGATATGCCCATGGTTATAGAAGTTGTGGATACCCTGGATAAAATAGATAGTTTTATGCCGATCATTGATCACACCATTAAAGAAGGATTGGCCACTATAGAGGAAATAAGTATTCGGTTTTACCGTACAAGCTAACGACAGGTTTTTATAAATCCTTGAAATCAGTTTTCACCCACGCTATAAACATCTTGCAAATTAATGAACCTACAGGAAACCATATATGAATGATTTAAACAGCCAAACACATCTTTTTTCAGCCCAGGTTTATTATGAAGACACGGATCACTCAGGGGTTGTCTACCATGCTAATTATTTAAAATTTTTTGAACGGGCAAGAGAAGATATCATAGGTATCGACAAACTTTCAGATATGTGGCATCAGCAGGGAATTGGTTTTGCCGTCTATAAAATCAACTTAAGCTATCACGATGGCGCCATTTTCGGGGATCTTCTCGACATTAAAACAACCTGGGAAAAACAGGGGGATTATAGGATTGTATTTTTTCACGAGGCCTGGCGGCCTGGCGCAACAAAACCGGCTGTTTCCTGTACTCTTGAACTTGTCTGCCTGGGACCCAATAAGAAACTGATGCCCATCCCGGATCTGGATTTCTTATTGAGATGATATGTCCTGGCCGTTAATAAGATAATGATGTTGAACATGATAACAGCCAAAGC
Organism: uncultured Desulfobacula sp.; assembly: GCA_964455805.1. Taxonomy (GTDB): domain Bacteria; phylum Desulfobacterota; class Desulfobacteria; order Desulfobacterales; family Desulfobacteraceae; genus Desulfobacula. The sequence continues at coordinate 295 of CAYVZG010000105.1, read as the reverse complement.
CTGTCTGTTCCCCTTGTAAAACAATGGAATCATCCAAGATGATGAACTAAGATCTGTTTTAAAACCCTTAAAGATATTTATATTTCATCATTGTCAATAAATTAATAATTTATTGACAATGGCAACATGGCATTATAATTACATAAAATAAGATCTTTTACAAATTGTAATCACCATTTATGAAAAAGCCTAAGCTTGCTCCCTGACCAATGGAGAGATGACATAATTGTTAGACAAGAGTATTAACCCTAACGTTTTAAAAAATTATTGAAAAAGTACTCAGTTTTCAAGCTGC
>CAYVZG010000104.1:0-7841 GCA_964455805.1 uncultured Desulfobacula sp. | reverse complement strand
TATATCTGCTTTCCTTTTCGGAAGTATCTGCATTATGGGATTTTATCATATCGGTTTATTCTGGTCCCGCCAATCAGATAAATCCACTTTGTTCTTTGGTTTATTCTGTCTGATGATCGCTATTAGAATAGTCACCACAGGAGAAAGATATATTATCACGGTTTTACCTACCTTTGATTTTGCCATTTTGATTAAAATTATTTACATTTCTTTTTATGCCTGTATTCCATTATTCATGATGTACATTAAAAAGCTTTTCAAAGAAGAGGTGTCACAAAAAATAGTCAACACAGTCATTGTTGTCTCCTTGATTTGCATCTTTCTTGTTTTGTTTTCAAACCCCGCATTCTTCTCACGAACCATGCCTGTATATCAAATTTTTACGCTTATAATTTTATTATATGGCATTTATATCATATACCGTGCTGTGTTAAAAAAACGAAACGGAGCACTGGTATTCTTTGCGGGTTTTATGGTTTTAGCTGCAACATCAGTGAATGATATTTTATACACCCGTCAAATTATTAGCACAGGGCATTTTGCTCCTTTTGGTCTTTTCATTTTCATTTTTTCCCAGTCATATCTTCTTGCCCAGAATTTTTTAAAGGCGTTTTCCACCATCAATATGCAGCGGAAGGAACTGAGAAAGGCCAAGGTACACCTGATCAAAACCAATGACAACCTTGAAAAAAAGATCAAAGAACGTACCATTGATTTACTTGACGCCAATGCCATAATGAAAAGAGAGATTGAAGAACGCAGACTTGCCCAGCAGATAATCAAAAAAGCCAAGCAGGACGCGGAAATTGCCAATCGATCCAAAAGTGAGTTTTTAGCGAATATGAGCCATGAAATCCGCACCCCCATGAACGGTGTCCTGGGTATGGCAGAATTGTTACTTTCAACAAGGCTTTCCAAAGATCAATCTCAATTTGCCAAAACCATTTACAGTTCTGGAAAATCACTTTTGGCCATCATTAACGATATCCTTGATTTTTCCAAAATTGAAGCCAGAAAGCTTGAACTGGAATGCATCAATTTTGATTTACAGGTGCTGGTGGAAGAGGTCATCCATCTTCTTGCTTCCCAGGCCCACAACAAGAAATTAGAACTTGCCATGCATATTGAAAAGGACACTCAAAGGTATCTGAAGGGAGATCCCACACGACTGAGACAGATTTTGACAAACCTGATAGGCAATGCCATTAAATTTACGGAAAAAGGGAAGGTGATCGTCAAGGCCGCAACAACCCGGGGTGACAATAATTGTATCAACTTAAGCATATCTGTTATGGATACGGGTGTGGGAATAAGCCCCCGGGATCGCAAAAGGCTCTTTAAATCCTTTTCACAATTTGACAGTTCAACCACCCGCAAATACGGTGGCACCGGTCTTGGACTGACCATTTCCATGGAACTTGTTTCTTTAATGGGCGGGACACTGGAATGCGAAAGCAAACCCGGTGAAGGGACAAAATTCTTTTTTACCCTGCCTTTGGAAGAAGATACTGAGGGTGGCAAATTTCAACCGGTCACCCATCATGACCCTGTTGAAACGGGAAAACAATTTGACCTTGATGTTCTTGTGGCCGAAGACAACGAAACAAACCAGGAAGTGGCCAAAGCCATGTTAAAAAAACTGGGGTGCACGGTGACCATAGCCAACAATGGGAAACAGGCGGTTGAACAATTTAAAAAGAACACCCCGGATATTGTGTTCATGGATTGCCAAATGCCGGAGATGGATGGGTACCAGGCCACACAAATGATCCGGCACCATGAAAAAGAACTCAAGGTCACGACCCCCATTATCGCCTTGACCGCACATGCCTTTGAAGGCGACAAGGAAAAAAGCCTGGCTGCGGGAATGAATGACTATATGAGCAAACCCTTTACACAAAAGGATCTGCAGCAATTGCTTGAACACTACGCCATTGACGGTTCAAAAAAATCATCTGACAGCACTGCCATTGACCCCGCCATAAAAACGCCTGCTGATCGTTCAGCAAATAAAACAGCCCACCCAGACAGGACAGAGTCAATTGTGATTGATACCCGTGTTCTTCAAACAATTAAAGATCTCCAGATGGAAGGAGAACCCAGTTTTTTAAAAACAGTGATTGAAAAGTATCTGTCCGGTGCCGAATCCAAGCTGGCCCGATTAAATCACGACCCTTTCAACATAAGGGTGAAAGATCTCCAACATATTTCCCACTTTCTTAAATCATCCAGTGCCAATGTCGGTGCAGTGAGACTGTCGATTTGCTGCCAGGATATTGAGATGAAATGCCGGGATAATGATATTGACGATATCCAAAAACTGATTGATATGATAAAAGGTGAATTTGCACGAGTTAAAGCCGCCCTGGAAAAAGAGGTCAACACGCTGTGAAAAATATTGCCAATTTACAAAAAATCCTGATTAATCTCAGGTTAAATTGATACAATTTGAGTCCATTTGATAACCTTTTTATATCATAAAATATCTGGTGAATGATGGTGAATAGTTTTTTTAATAAAATAATGGTTGCCCTGTATCATATCCCCTGGGTAAGAAATCGCTGGGCGAATCATTTTTCTGCCCAGGAATCTGATACTATTCCATGGACACCTCTTAAAAAACCCCTTTCAATTTGCAAAATAGTATTATTGACAACAGGAGGCATTCATTTAAAAAGCGATACTCCTTTTGATATGAAAGACAAATATGGTGATCCGACCTATCGAAAGATACCCTCAAATGCCGCTTTAAAAGATATTACCATTACCCATGATTATTATAACCACGATGACGCGGATCAAGACATCAATTTGGTTTTCCCCATCGAAATGTTATGGGATGCGCAACAAAACGGATTAGTGGGAGAATCCGCTGAATTTTTTTATAGTTTTATGGGGCATATAGATAAACATCACATCAAGACCTTAAAGGAGCAAACAGCAAAAGCGGTTGCTCATCAGTTGAAGCGAGAAAAGGTTGATATTGCTTTTCTTGTTCCTGCCTGAGGGATGTGTAATCAGACGGTCGGTCTGGTACAAAGAGAGATTGAATCCAATGGCATTTCAACGGTGGGAATTTCATTAGCCCGTCAGATAAGCGAAAAAGTCAAACCGCCCCGAACCTATTTTTTAAAATATCCTTATGGCCATGCATTAGGAGAGCTTTTTAACAAAAAACAGCAGTTGACCATTTTTCAAGATTGCTTAAACCTGTTAGAATCAGCACAGGAACCGGGAATTATTGTTGACAGCCCTTACAGGTGGCGCAAACACAAATTTGACTGAAAATGTCATACCATTTTTAGAAAGCATTCCATTGAGCGCCAGAATAGTTAATCAAATTAAAGAGACACTAAAAAAGCCGATTAAAGATCTAACTCTAGTCAAGGAAAAATGTATGGTGGTGGGAGCAGGAAAAATAAAATTCAAACTTTATGGCATCAACTCGTTAAAAGAAAAACGCCGTATTATTAAATCCATTATTCAACGGATTAAAAACAAGTTCAATATATCCATTGCGGAAACCAAGTATAATGACAGTCATTTGTGGTCACAAATCGGGTTTTCTATCATCGGCAACAATTCAAGAGTGGTGAATTCAAAAATGGACAAAGTATTAAATCTGGCCGATGAAATCGGGCTTGCACAGATTACAGACACTCAAATTGAGATCATTCATTTATAAAATAACGCTGACTCTTCAGGTACATTTTCTATTTGTCGAAAATGCCAATTCTGGCATTTTCGACATTTGACTGGATACCATTTCCTGAATCGCTATAATTAACCGATAACGGAAAAACTGCTGTCCTTGTTAATCTTTCTGTTTCTGTGAAAAGCTGCCATGTCAATTTTGATCCCCAGATGGGGCAGTGTAAATTTCAAGGGTGCTGCATCGTGATCAAAACCGTTTTCGACCTGTTCAATCAACTCAGCCATCATGCATCCGGCAACCGGAGCTGTTTTGAACTGGTTCCCACTGGTTCCAATGGCCTGGTAATATCCCTTTAAATCTGATTTGTCATAGATGGGGATCCAGTCATCACTGACATCATACAGGTCAACAATTCCAGAGGGTGAATTGGGAATGGGCAGGCCTGGGATACGTCTGGCCAGTCGGTACACCTGGGATTTCCACTGGTCCTTGGAAACCTGGGTATCAAAGTTATCAGGATCCACCCATTCTTGGGGGTCACATTCAGGATCCACACTTCCCGTTAAAATCCTGTTCCCGGCTTCCGGTCGGTAATAAGCCCCGATATCTGCATCATTGGTGTGATACCCCTCTTTTTCCGGCAGATAATTCTCAGGTGGCGGCACCACATGAACCTCATGCCGAAGGGCACGGGTTTTTATATTATTTTTTTCCAGTTGTCCGGCCATTTGAGTAATTTTAAATGAATGGGGCCCGCCGACATTGATCACGATGGGTGCATGTAGTACTTCGCCGCTTTCAAGGATAACGCCATGAACCGTTTGACCATCATGCTGTATTTTGTCCACCCTTTGATTATACAAAAATTGTGCCCCTTTTTGTTTTGCGACGAATTCAACATTCTGTGTGGCCAACTGGGGATCACCAACATATCCGGATTCAGGGGTATAACAGGCACCTTCCAGCCAGACATCTGAATCGTTATAAAAGCTGGGATCATCTGGACGTCGGGGAGGATAAAATGAATGAAAATCCCCAATGGAAATCTTCTCTTGAAGTTTTTCAAGACTCCATTCTTCATATTTGACACCAACCTTGTCAAAACTGGATTTGACCTTGGACCAGCTGACCACCTTATTTTTAATAAAAACCGAACCTGTATCGTTGAACCTGGCCATGCCGCGGGGGTCCTTTCCCCCAATATATTCTTCCCAGTTACGCCAGTACCACCCGCTTTCATATGCGGCAGCCACGCCGTCAATGGTGGAATAATAAAACCGGACATTGCCGCAGGAATTGGATGTCGAGCCAGCTCCTGCCGTGGGTTGGAAATCGATATTCAGGGTTTTGTACCCTTTTTTTGAAAGCTCATACGCTGTGCAGCATCCAATAATACCGGCTCCGATAATAATGGCATCATACTCTTTGTTCATGGTTGAATCTCCTGTATTTAGCAAGTGCCAGTTGACCTTTTGCAAATTCATCCTTTATGCAGCAAAATCTTTTAAGGACTGGCAAAACAATCTTATCAACGGGCTTGAGGGTCATATTATTCATCATTATGAAATAAATTTTACATTAAAATTATTATTGAAAATTATATTACATAATGAGATTCGCCGTTGTCAAGCGCAAATTTTATTGTTCTCATTGACACATGTCTCTATTATTTTATAGTGTTTGTTTTGCTTGTCGTTTTAATAATTTTGTTTGAATTTTAAATTTACTCCACAGGCATGAGGAAATCATGAAAAAATTTTTAAAGATTATTTTTACTTTTTTGATTTTAATCGTTTTATTTGGAATTGGTTTTTCAACATATCAATACAATACGTTTACTCCTGTTGAGGTAAAACAGGCGGTGGATTCAAAAAATCTTGTATATTTTCAAAACACATATGACCAGTGCCGTGAAAACTTCATTTTATCGGCCCGGAAAATAGATGAAAAATTTGATGATGTAACCATCTCAAAGTTATATGTCGAAAGTAAAAAAGATCCGGATTTGACCATTAACTATTGTTATGTCCCAGCACAAAAAGAATTCAAACGTCTGTTAATTCTAACATCGGCAATTCATGGCATAGAAGGGTATGTGGGAAGTGCTGTGCAGCAGATGTTTATGGCGGAACTGATTGAGAAAGCAAACATATCTGATATGGGTGTGCTTTTAATTCATGGAATGAATCCCTATGGATTTAAATACAAAAGAAGAGTGACCGAAAACAATGTTGATTTAAACCGGAATAGTTCAAATGACAGCAGCCTTTTTAAAAATAATAATGACGGGTATTCAGATTTATACTCAATGCTTAACCCAAAAGGAGAGGTCAGTCTTACCAGTTTCAATAATATATTTTTCCAGGTAAATGCCATCAAAAAAATCGTTCAGCATTCCATGAAAACCTTAAGACAGGCCGTTTTACAAGGCCAGTATCAATATCAGGAAGGACTGTATTTTGGTGGCAATGAGCTTGAACCTTCTATCAAGATTATCACACCGGTTTTAAAACAAATCACTGAAAAATATGGCATTGTATTTAATATTGATCTGCATACAGGATATGGTGAAAGAGGAACATTACATCTTTTTCCAAACCCCATTAAAGACAAAAAACTAAAAACAGATATTGAAACCATTTTTTCCGGTAATCGCATCGACTGGGGTGATGGAGATGATTTTTATACGGTTACAGGAGATTTCACCTCCTATATCGGACAAATCATCCCAACAAAATATTATATCCCCATGGTATTTGAATTTGGGACCCTTGATAGCCAGACAACAATGGGGTCCATAAAATCATTGCATAATATGATTGTTGAAAACCAGGGGTTTCATCACAATTACAAGACAAAAAATAATGAAATTCAAATTAAAAACAATATACTTGAAATGTATTATCCCTCTTCAGAAAAATGGAAATCAAAAGCGATTGAGGATGCAAGGACAATTTTATCAAAGGCAATGAAACAATATAGTTCACTAGAAAGATAGATGGTAACATGTAAAACGGATACAGTCAGCTATGTCAAAAGTCGCTATTATAAGATGTGAATCTTACGAATATGATATCGTAAAAAGTGCCATGGAAAAAGGCATATCGCTTTTAGGCGGTATTAGTTTATTTGCAGCAAAAGGCGAGAAAATTTTATTAAAGCCTAACATCCTTATTGGTGAGGCCCCTAAAAAGTGTGTTACAACAAATCCTGCCATCTTCAGGGCAATTGCCGAAATTTTATTAGCGGCCGGAGTAAATATTACCTATGGTGATTCACCCGCAATAGGCAAAACCTCAAAGGCGGCAAAAAAAGCAGGGCTGGCACAGGTGGCAGATGAATTAAACATCGGGCTTGCTGACTTTAAAACAGGGGTGGATATTTTTTTTGATAAAGGAATTCAAAACAAAAAATTCACCATTGCAAAAGCCGTATTAGACAATGACGGGGTCATCAGTCTGCCCAAATTAAAAACCCATGGTCTTGAGAAATTTACCGGTGCTATTAAAAATCAATTTGGTTGTGTTCCCGGGGTTCTTAAAGGGGAGTTCCATTTAAAATTACCAAGTGCTAAAGATTTTGCAAAAATGCTTGTTGATTTAAATAATTTTATCAGGCCACGGCTGTATATTATGGATGGCGTCTATGGCATGGAAGGCAATGGACCTAGGGGCGGGACGCCAAGAAAAATGGATATCCTAATTTTATCGTCTGATCCGGTAGCTCTTGATGCAACAGTTTGCCGTTTAATCAATGTAAATCCAGAATACGTTCCCACAACCAAATATGGGATGCGAACCGGTATGGGATCATTTCTGGAAGCAGATATTGAATTGGTGGGTGATGATATTGAAAGCTTTTTCATTGATGATTTTAAAATCAATCGAAGACCTGTAAGATCATATAAACCCGGTTTTGTTTCAGATTTTATGAACAATCGACTGGTGTCAAAACCTTACATTACGGCAGAAAAATGTGTTCAATGCGGTGTCTGTGTCAATATGTGCCCGGCAAATCCCAAGGCTGTTTTTTTTAAAGATGGTGATAAATCAACCACTCCTATTTATAACTACGACAATTGTATTCGATGTTTTTGCTGCCAGGAAATGTGCCCGGAAAGCGCCATACAGCTGAAAACACCCCTATTACGAAAAATATTAAAAATATTTTAAAAGTGAAATTACCC
>CAYVZG010000103.1:0-8150 GCA_964455805.1 uncultured Desulfobacula sp. | reverse complement strand
ATAAAGATTTTTTAGGGCACCTTTATTCAGGCCTTGTCGCCCTCATTTTTGCCAAAGGGGGGAAAAGCGGAGAAAATGTCACGATAAAGGAAGCACGAACAATTTTAACACATGCTAACATGGATGAGATCAAAATAGATCAGGTTACCCGTCTGCTTGAAACCATTGAATCCGTTAGATTTGGAGGGGGAAAAATCGATGCGGCACAATCAAGGAAACTGTTGAAAAAGACAAAACAGGTCATGAGATTTATTTCTGTTATATTGATTTGTCTTACGTTTTTTTCCGTCGTACCTCAACAGTCCATGGCCAATAATAGCACCACTTTTTTAGATGCTATTAAACATTATAGGCAAAGTGACTTTAAACAGGCAGCCGAAGGATTTGAATCAATTGCGCAAAACAATATAAAAAACCCCTATCTTTTTTACAATATCGCCAATGCATATTTAAAGGCCAATGATATCGGCCATGCCATTTTATGGTATGAACGAGCAAAGACTTTAGTCCCAAATGATCCTGATTTGAAATTTAACCTTGATTATGCAAATACCCTTACAAAAGATAAAAAAGAAAATGTTACCAATATCATGGATGTTCTTTTTTTCTGGGACACTATGATTTCCTTAAAAACGATTCAGGTGATTGCCATTTTCCTTTCTTTTTGTTTCTTTACATGGGCAATCATTAGACTTGTAAAAAAACAGAAAATTCTTTCCGGGCCCGGCCTTGTCCTGTGTACATTATTTATACTTGTAACAGCCATTGCATGGGTGAATTACTATAAAAAAATTACCTTTCAGCATGCGGTCATTGTCAAAGAAGAAGTTGCTGTGCGTTCAGGTGTGACAGACACATCTACAAAATTATTCAGTCTTCATGCCGGAACAAAGGTAAGGGTTAAGAAAATAAAAAATAAGCATTTAAAAATTATATTTTCAAAGGGCAAAATCGGTTGGATAAAATTAGGGGAAGCCTTAATTATATAAGAGTAAACAGATAGTATTGGAGATTTTTTATGTTGAAAGTATATGCAGCCAAATGGTGTCCCCATTGCACAAAAACCATTGACTACTTAAAAGATAATAAAATTGAATTTGAATATTTTGAAATTGAAAGACAATCAGATAATATTATTCAAAAAATCATCCAGGTAAACGGGGGTGAAGACTGGGTTGTTCCCACCCTTGAATTCAATGGAAAATGGAGGAAAGGCAAAATTTATAATGAAAAAGAACTGACATATGATTTAGATCAGTTAGGATTAAAATTAAAATAGCCTTAAAATTTTCTAGTACGATGCCATGTTTTTGCCAGAAGTTTTCTTATAGGAGTTGATTCAATTTTTTATCCAGCACTTGTCTTACATTTCTGGCAATATCTTTCATCACAACCGGTTTGCTCAAAAAACCTTTCACACCCAAAGATGCCGCCTTTTCATCAGACATATCGCTATTGAAGCCTGAGCAAATCAGTATCGGAATATCTGGTCGTATGTTAATCAGTTCGGCAGCCAGCTTATCCCCGGCCATGATCGGCATGGCCATATCAGTAATAATCAAATCAAATTTATCCGGATGTTCACGGAAAGTTTTTAAGGCTTCAAGGCTGTTTGTATGCGACGTAATTTGGTAACCCAAATGTTCTAATATCTCTTTTTCCATTGTAATTATTGATGGTTCATCATCCACAATCAGAATATTTTCTGTACCGCCCTGGATGGCTTCTTCGGCCAGTAAGGTCTCATCATCAGAAGACGGTTTTTTTATTGGTACATAGACATTGAATCGGGTACCAACACCGGGTTCACTATATACCTTTACCAATCCATTCATGCTTTTAACAATACCGTGGACAACGGAAAGACCCATTCCTGTGCTTTTCCCTTTTTCTTTGGTGGTAAAAAACGGATCAAATATTTTATTTATTAACTCTTTGTCCATGCCTATTCCGGTATCAGTTATAGTTAGACAGGCATAATCGCCAGGCAGCATATCAGGAGTTAAGATATCTATTTGAGATAAATTCATCTGCTTCAGAATAATTTTCAATTCTCCCCCTGATTCTTCCATGGCATGAAACGCATTGGTTGTTAGATTCATTATAACCTGATGGATCTGCGTAGGGTCTGCTTTGATAAAACCGCAATCGGTTGCTATATCCTGTTTGATTTCAATTGTAGACGGAATTGTAGCCCTTAAGAGTTTTAATGCTTCCTCAATAATGGGCTGCAATTTCATCAGGATCAGTTCATGGCTTTCCTGACGGGAGAAAGTGAGGATTTGTTTTACAAGCGCCTTGGCTCTTAAGGCGGCGGTATATATTTCTTTTGTTCTGTCTTTGAGTGGACTATCGTCAGGGATATCCATTAAGAGCATCTCTGTATTACCTAAAACAGGAAAAAGAATATTATTGAAATCATGAGCAATCCCACCGGCTAAAACACCCATTGCCTGCATTTTTTGGGCCTGTGCAAGTTGAGCCTCCAATTTCTTTTTATCAGTCTCGTCCTTTTTCCTTTCAGAAATATCTCTTATCAATCCGATGGCATTCCACTGGCCTTTTATTTTTACAGAAGAAAGAGATAATTCGATGGGAAACTCTTGATTGTTTTTTCGTTTTGCCCATAACTCAAGTACTTTCCCAATGGCATTTCCTTTGCCTGTTTTTAAAAATCCCTTAAAACCCTTATTAAAGGCGCCATGATATTTTTCAGGCACAAGAAGATTGTGAAGATCCTTATTAAGGGCTTCTTGGGCTTTATATTGAAAAATCGTTTCTGCAGACTTATTCCAATATGATATTTGCCCTTTACTATTCATCATGATAATGGCGTCCTGGGCGCAATCACTTATGCTTCGAAACTTTTCCTCGCTTTCCAGGAGGGAGGACCCGATTTGCCTGCGCACGGTTATTTCATGTAGCAATTTTTCATTGGATTTTTTAAGATCGGCTGTCCGGTCCATAATAATGTTTTCTAAATTATCATGGGCTTTTTGCAGGCTGGTTTCCGAATGCTCCCGTTTAAGAATATTTTCGCTTGCTTTAAATAATATGAATATGACGATAAGCATGAGAATCATTGCAATCGAAAACATGACCATGCGAATACGTGTCAAAAGGTTGTCCTGTGCTTTTTTTCTTTGAGTGATGTCATAATATATTTCAAAGGCACCCAGGAACGACCCGGTTAAGAATACCGGCACATATGTCTCAACCACATCGGCTTTTACAATTCGTCCTTCAGCAGTCCTGTTATTTTTATGAACGACTTTTGTATACACCTCTCCTTTGGCTACAATATTATAAAAGTAGTCATGCTTATTTTTTTCCCCGATATCCTCTGGTGTCGTGGAATAGATTATTTTACCGGTATTTGAAAAAATTTTGAGTTTTTCCAGTTCAAAATCTTCTTTGACTTTTTCAATCTGGGCAATGGCCTCTTTTGAAAGAAAATCCTGAGCAAATTCCGTTCTAATCCTGCTAATGTGATTTACCAAATGCGTGGCTGTCCGAATGGCTTCATCTTCAGTGTTTTTCGTTAACTGGTTGCCAAAGGATGGGATGATAACTAAAATACCATATAGGGGGAATATGAGTGAAATCACAAGGCTTGTTATCAGCAGGTTTCTTAATAAAGGCGTTTTTAAGATGGCAGACATATTTTGCGATGTTTTTGTCGTCATTTAAAGACCTTTTAAGTGTTAAACCCGGGTCCATTCAGATGACCGGGATCAACTTTTATGGATTAAACATCTATTTTCAGACTGTATATGTCCTTTGACACATCTTTGGCCAGCGAATCCTCAAGGGTCACCAATTGCGATGTGACCATCTTTTCTCTTGTTTTAACGTCTCGATAGGTTTTGCCAATTTTTTCAAGGCTGTTTTTTTTATCCCTGTTGAAACCGAACACGCTTGATTTTCCTTTTGGATCGACATCGCCCACTCAATAATAGTATCCTAATATATATTGTAATCCAAGACAAATAAATTTTAATTTATATTGAAAAAATGCTTCAATTGAAGCCGTTTTATATTCAATTTAATCCAATAAAAATACAATGATCCGTAATATGAGCAGGTAATTCAGACCTTTTCTTGTTAGAAGTTGTATGTTATTGGATTCACATTATATTCATTCGGCAATTTAATTGTTAATTTGGGAGAAGGTGAAATGAAAGTAAAAAAAATAGATCATATCTGTATTGCAGTCACAAATTTGGATACGGCCCGCAAAATATGGGAGCCTGTTCTTGGTAAATCAATGCCGGATGACGAATATATAGATACATCCGAAAAAATTAAGGTGGCCCGGTACTGGGTTGGAGAAATTGGTTTTGAGTTGATGGAATCAACCGCTCCTGATGGGGAAGTCGCGAAATTTATCGAAAAAAAAGGAGAAGGGGTGATGCTCATTAGTTTTAATGTTGACAATACCCGAAAGGCCATGGATGAACTGCAAAAAAAGGATTATCCTTTTATCGGAGGCCCGCGCCCTTTCCGGAACTCTGAATTTGCATTTATTCACCCGAATAAAATGAATGGTGTACTGCTGGAGCTTATAGACTAGCCGCTATTGTTATAATGATTTTGTCATGAATCATTCACATTAACAAATTCTTTTTTTGACAATTTTGGAACCAGTGTATAGGACTATTCTTGAACAGAAAATTTGTGTTGATGGATTATTTTTTTTAGATATAAAGATTGGCTGGGAAAATTAACATGTTCCGTTTTTTTAATAACCTTGGTATTCGTTTTAAAATACTTGCAGGTTATACATCAATATTCATTGCAGCCTCCTTGATAGGCGGTTCGATTATTTATTTTCAGGTCAAACCAACCATCACCGAAAATATTCAAAATGAACTCAACAACACAACAGGTGTGGTCCTTAATATGGTTAAAACGGCAGCCACTGTTTCAATAAAAAATTATCTTAGAGCTGTTTGTGAAAAAACCAAAGAGAACATAGAGCACATTTATCAAAGATATGAATCAGGCCAACTTTCTGAAATTGAAGCTAAAAACGAAGTTAGAAAAATAATTTTTTCCCAGACCATCGGTAAAACAGGTTATATTTATTGTGTCAATAGTAAAGGGGTTCCCATAGAGCATCCAAACCCGGATATTGTAGGCAGAGGGGACTGGACCCATCTTCCCTTTGTAAGAGAGATTGTCAAACGCAAAGAGGGATACCTGGAGTATGACTGGAAAAATCCAGGAGAAGAGCATTCCCGGTCAAAGGCTCTTTTTATGAGCTATTTTAAACCTTGGGACTGGATTGTCTCCGTATCCACTTATTCTGAGGAGCTTAAAGGCCTGATAAATGTCAATGATTTTAAAGAAAGTATCCTTGCATTAAAGTTTGGTAAAACCGGTTATGCCTATGTAATTGACAGTAAAGGAAATGTCATTATTCATCCAACCCTTAAAGGAAATTTTTTTGACGTTCAGGATGGAGAAGGAAATTATTTCATCCGTGAGATAACCCGGTTGAAAACAGGGCGGCTGACATATACATGGAAAAATGCCAATGAAAAGGAGTTTAGAAAAAAAATTGTCATATTCAATTATTTGCCTGAATATGACTGGATTGTAGCATCGTCAGTATATTCTGATGAGTTTTATTCCATCCTTAAAATTGTAAAAAAAATAGTGATCATGAGTATTTTCATTATGTTGTCTCTTGTGCTGCTGACCTCGCTGTGGCTGAGCAATTTGATTATAAAACCTTTAAAAGCTTTGATGAATCATTTTGCAATGGGGGCATCAGGGGATCTAAGTACCCGGGTGATTATTAAATCTTCCGATGAAATCGGTAAGCTTTCCATGTATTTTAATGATTTTATGGGAAAACTTGAAATATATAATACCAGTTTAAAAGCTGAAATATCTGAACATAGATTTACTGCCGATGCGTTGCGTGAAAGCGAATGGAAATATAAATCCATTCTAAAATGCATTCATGAAGGATATTTTGAAGTGGATTTGAAAGGAGATTTTACTTTTTTCAATCATTCCATGTTGACCTTGTCAGAGTACTCAAAAGAGGTGCTTTCAAACAAAAATATCAAAGATATATTTGATATTAAAAATTCAAACGGGGTGACAGAAAATTTTGATTCAATTGGAATTTTGGGGGAAAACGGGAGAATAGTTGAATGGGAACTGATCCGGAAAGATTCATCCAACCGTTTTGCAGAAATTTCCCTGTCCTTGATAGCAGATAAAAAAGGCTGCCAGACAGGGTTTAGCGGTGTCGTCCGAGATGTTACCCAGAGGATTCAAGCACAGAAAGCGCTTTTTTTATCAGAGGAAATGTTTTCAAAAGCGTTTCACAGCAATCCCAGTGGTATGTTCCTGGCCAACATTGAAAACGGACAATTGATCAATGTAAATGACAGTTTTTTAAAGCTGACCGGTTATGATTCAGCACATGTATTAGGCAAAGGCCTCATCGACCTTGCGTTTTTTAGAAATAAAAAAGAAGGCCAGCGGCTGTTCAGGTTATTTAAAGATAAAAAAAGTCTTCATAACTATGAAATTGATTTCTGCAGGACTTCCGGGGAAATCCGCCAGGGGGTACTTTCTGCAGAAGTTCTTGAAATATGGGAGGAAATGTGCATTCTTGTCGCCCTTGAAGACCATACAAAGGCAAGACTCCTTGAAAAAGAATTTCTGGATATGAGAGAAAGGGAAAGACAGAAAATTGCCTTTGACCTTCATGATGACCTTTGCCCCCAGCTCATAGGAATAGAGGTTCTCATTGAAATATTAAAACAAAAGCTGAAAAATAAAATGCCGGATACGGCAGACTATGCCGACAAAATAAGGTTGCTTGTCAAAGAATCCATACAGAAAACCCGCCTTATGTCCAGGGGGCTGTGCCCGGCGGATATTGTTAATACCGGTTTTGATTCTTCCTTATCAGAACTTGCGGGATATGTAGAGGATGTGTTTGGTATCACCTGTCATTTGTACTGTGAAGAGTCAAATATTGATGATGATGAAATCAACCCATTTATGGATAATACCATTGCAACCCATGCTTATTATATCGTTCATGAAGCAGTTCATAATGCAGTAAAACATGCAGATGCAAAAAATATTTCAATCCATTTTTCAAATCAAAATAATCAAACCACACTAATGATTGAAGATGATGGCAAAGGGATTTCAAAACTTGCCAAAGGAAAAGGAATGGGATTAAAAATAATGAGCTACAGGGCAAGACGGATAAAAGCCTCCCTTGAAATAAAGAAAAATTCTCATGGCGGGACCAGGGTTTTGTTGGAAATGGAAAACGATATGGCCATATTAAAATGACTTAGCTGTTCTGAATAAGGATTGATTCACAGATGGACGATTTGAGGAAGATATTGATAGTAGAGGACCATCCCATTTTTCGAATGGGTATGTGCGAACTGATTGACCAGGAAAAGGATTTTGTTGTCTGCGGCAGTGCAGAAGATGTACCCGAAGCAAGAGAGCTTATCAAAACTGAAAACCCGGCGCTTGTCATCCTTGATCTTTCTTTAAAGAATAGTAATGGGATGGAACTGCTTAAAGAACTGAACAAATATCACAAGGAAATCTTTGTTCTGGTGTTGTCCATGCATGAAGAGTCAATTCATGCAGAACGATGCCTTTTGGCCGGTGCCAAAGGTTATGTAATGAAGCACGAAGCCATAGAATCAGTGATCAAGGCGATCAGACAGATATTTGCGGGCAAAAAATATATCAGTCAGCGCATCATGGAAAGTATCGTAAATAAAATGGGAGACCAGCCATTTGCCGATCAGGGACCTTCAGTACAGAATTTGACGGATCGCGAATTGGAAATATTTCAGTTGATCGGGAAAGGTTTTTCATCCGGACAGATAGCTTCCCAGTTGAATTTGAGCGTCAAAACCATAGGCGCTCATCGTGAAAGAATTAAGAGTAAGCTGGGTCTGAAAACCAGCGGCGAAATGGTACGCTATGCAGTTCTGTGGCTGGAAACAGATCTTTTCTGATTTTTTTAAAATAATTAAATTGTTTTCAAGAGCAACATCCACTTTCCATTCAGAACAACCCTTTGACTCAACCCAGATAGGACATACCATGTTGTGTTCTTTAAGGATTGAATGCACATCACAGCCGCA
>CAYVZG010000102.1:0-9197 GCA_964455805.1 uncultured Desulfobacula sp. | reverse complement strand
TTGTAAAAATACCTGGATTGCCCGGGAAAGTCTATGTACCGGAAAAAAAGAAAAATTGCTGCAAAAAACATCCCTGCGACGATTGTTTTTCATGTGAATATTGTTCAGATGATCGATGCAATGTCTGTCGATCAGGCAAAAAAAAAATAACACCCATCAATAAAAAAGTTCATTGAATCATAAATCTAAGTCTTTTCCCCAAAAAATTATTCTGGCAGGTTTTTTTTGAATTCGCTATAACTGCAGATACTATTGAACCCATATCAATAAGAATGAAAATGGATACCAAATTGAAAAATCAAAGATATGGGGTCAATTGAAAATTTAAGTTTATATAACAAAAAGAAGGTGACGTGATGAGTTTATTTACGATAGATAATGTAAAATGTGATAAAGACGGTATTTGTGTTCTGGAATGCCCTGCCCATATTATTAAAATGACAAAACAGGGACCACAGCTCAAACAGGGTGCCAAACCCTTTTGTATCAAATGCGGCCATTGCGTGGCGGTTTGCCCAAAAGCCGCTTTTAGCCTGGAATTTCTCTCACCGGACCAGTGCATGCCCATAGAAGAAGATCTTGGGCTTAATGCAAATCAAACGGCACACTTTTTAAGATCCCGCAGGTCAGTGAGACGATACAAAAAAAAGCAGGTGCCGGAGGATGTTTTTGAAAAAGCCCTGGCAATAGCCTGCAGTGCGCCCACAGCCAGCAATAACCAACCTGTAAAATGGCTTGTAGTTAATGGGGAAAAAGCAGTGGGTAAAATTGGCGCCCAGGTGATTGATTGGATGCGATACGTACTAAAGACCCATCCGCAAATGGCCAAGCTTTATAATCTGGAAATTTTGATTACTAAATGGGATAAGGGAGAAGACAGGGTATGCAGGAATGCTCCCATGATTGTATTCGCATATGCCTCGGATCAGTTTGCCAGCGCAGCAACTGACTGCCATATCGCATTGGCATATTTGGAGCTTGCATTAACTGGATTTAATCTTGGAAGCTGCTGGGCAGGATATGTTAACTCTGCGGTGGGTCAGTGGCCAAAGCTTGCCGCCCATTTGAAATTACCAAAAAAATATACCTGCCACGGGGCGCTTATGGTGGGATTCCCAAAATTAAAGTATTATAGGGTACCTAAAAGAAATCTTCCGGATATAAGGTATCATGTTTAACAATATATCCATACGTGCAGGGTCAAAAGCCATTGATATTATCCGGGAAGAAGGGTTGAATCTGTCCCGTGTAAAAGTTCTGGCCGGGGCATCAGGCTCGGCTAAATTTCTTGTGTTAACGGGAATTGACAGGGTTTTGATGTCATTATTTGAAGACCGTACAGATCCGCTTTATCTTGTGGGGACTTCAATAGGTGCGTTTCGAATGGCTGCCTTTTGCCAGAAAGATCCCATTGCAGCAATTGGGAAACTTGAACAAGAATATATCGCCCAGCATTATGATTCAAGACCCTCAAAAGAAGATATCACAAGGGAAACACAACGAATTCTGGATACCTATATTGATGATGATACGATTGAAGAAATGCTCAACCACCCGTTTATACGGATTAGTTTCTTATCCAATAAATGTAAGGGGCTTTTAAAAAGTGATAATCTGGGCCTGTTATTGCCGGGTATGGGACTTGCCGCAGTTGTGAACCTGTTAAAACGGGAATGGCTCGGTATTTTTTTTGAAAGAGCACTTTTTTGTAACCTGAATATGAGACCGCCTTTTCATTCAATGAATCAATTTCCAATGACATGCTATGGTCTGACGCCTTCTAATTTTAAATCAGCCTTATTATCTTCGGGGTCCATGCCCATAGCCATGAAACGTGTAACATCAATTAAAGGTGCACCCGGTTTTTTCAGGGATGGCGGAATCCTGGACTATCATCTGGATATACCATTTTTACCCAAAGCGGACGGTCTTGTACTCTATCCACATTTTTATGAAAAGATTACACCCGGTTGGTTTGATAAGCTTTTAAACCGTAAACCATTGGAACGCCATATGGAAAATGTGGTATTGGTGGCTCCATCCCCTGAATTTGTCAGAAGTCTTCCTTTTGAAAAAATACCCGATAGAAAGGATTTTTTTGCATTCAAGGGCAATGATAAAGAGCGCAGGGATTATTGGGAAAAAGTGGTTGAAAAAAACAGACGATTGGGGGATGAATTTGTTGAATCCATACAATCCGGAAAAATAAGTCAAATCGTTAAACCCCTGTAAAAAACCAAATCGATCAAAATCAAAGAAGGAGATACCATGAAAGTTGTCGCATTACAGGGAGTCCCCGGAAAAAAGGGAACACGGCCAAAATCCTTGGATGGGTTGAAGAAGAGCTAGAATCCCTGGGCCATGAAGTTGAATCCATATATCTTAATTCAATGGACATAAAAGGATGCCTTGCCTGTACCAGGTGCAAGGATGAACCAGATGAAATTGGCTGTATCCAAAAAGACGAAGCACCAAAAGTTCTTAAAAAAATGGTTGAAGCCCAATTGGTTATTTTTGCATCTCCGCTGTATTTCTGGGGATTTACTGCCCAGATAAAAGCGATTATAGACAGAACGTATTGTCTTTATACCCGATTTCATGAGCCTGGCCATGAGTCGTTGGTTGACGGTCAGAGACAGGCGCTTCTTGTAACAGGCGCAGGTCCCTATGAAAATAATGCCGAGGAAGTGTTCACAGCCTTTGGACGGATGCAAAAACCCCACAAAGCAGTAAAAACAGGAGACCTTTTTGTTGGTAATTGTACAACAGCAGACCAGATGGCGGAATCGGTTAAAGAAAAGGCGTTAACCTTTGCCCGTAAAATAATATCCTAATTCCGGCAATATGGTAATACAAAAAGAGAAGAGAAGAAAATCTATTCTTGGTCGCGTTCTTCCAAAACGTCCTTAAGAACAGTTAAAGCGGTATTTGCTGCAGGCACGCCGCCGTAAATACTGGTTTGAAATATCACTTCGGCGATCTCTTCTTTTGTGCAGCCAACGTTTAAAGCGGCATGTGTATGGAGTTTGAGTTCATCTGGTTTTGAAAGAACGGTTAAGGCGGCCACTGTTACCAATTGCCTTGTTTGATGGGGGATTTTTTCTCTGGAGTACATCTGGCCTGTAATATACAAAGACATATCTTTTGCAAGATCTTTGTCAAAATGTTTCCACAGGTTGTAAGGTTTTTCTTCTTCCTTAACAGTGGAAAAATAGAGTTTTGCAGTTTCACCGGTTTTTTTTGCTATTTTTTTGGGGTCCACCTTTTTCTCCTTATATAAAAAGACATGAACAATAACCATAAAAATCAAAAGCGGTTATTGTTCATGTAGAATTTTTTATCGATTGGCTTTTCTAAACCCAAGCTGATCCAGAGCTATGATCCATTTGCAGATATTTGTAGAACCTTCAACCATTGAATATGTCGGGGCATCTCTGTAGTATCTGGCAACGGGATATTCTGTGGAGTATCCATAGGCACCAAGGATTTTTAAGGCAAAATTGGCGGATTTTGTAGCTATTTCCCCTGCCAAATATTTAGCAATGGCCACATCACGACCATTGTTTAATTTGCCCTGGTCCTTAGCCCATGCCGCTTGGTAGACAATCAGACGGGCCGCTTCTATTTCAGCAGTCATCTGGGCGATCATGTCCTGATTCATCTGGAACTCACCAATTTTTTTGCCAAATTGTTTTCGTTCATTACAATATTTAGTGGAAACATCAAGACAGGCCTGGGCAAGTCCAACACCGCCGGCCGCAGCAGACAGCCGCGTCTGGTTCAAAGAAGAGAAAACTATTTTTGCACCGTCGCCGGGTTTGCCAAGAATATTTTCTTTGGGGACTTTTACATTATCAAGGAAAAGTTCTCCTGTGGGAGAGGAATGTGAACCCAGTTTGTCCAGTCCTGACGTCTTGACACCCTTGAAGTTTTTAGGCTCGATAACAAAGGCGGAAAGCCCTTTTGACCCTGCAGCTTTATCCGTGTAAGCATAGTAGAGGAGGGCATCGGCATAATTTGCGTTGGATATCCAGGTTTTAGAACCGTTCAAGAGCCAGTGGTCTCCTTTGTCTTCTGCGGTTGATGCCATGGCCATAACATCTGAACCTGCGTCAGATTCGGTAATGCCGAATCCACCGATATATTCAGCTGTGCACAGTTTTTCAACATATTTCTTTTTAACTTCTTCATTTCCATATCTGAAGATGGTATAGGCGCAACCCAATACCTGCATATTCACCTGAACTCTCAGCGAAGATGATACTCTGGCAAGTTCTTCAGTCACGATCATGGCAGCAAGAAAGCCCATGTCTTCCCCACCGTATTCTTCAGGGATTACAGTGCCGAAAAAACCTAATTCTCCAAGGGGTCTCATGACTTCGTCAATGGGGAGATAATGTTTTTCATCCCATTCATCTACATAGGGTGCTATTTGTTTTTTAGCAAAATTTCGTATTTCTTTCTGGAGCATTTGAAGCTCTTTTGATAATTTAAAATCCATTGTTCCTCCTAAACGGTTACCCTTAAATGTTTTAAATTTCAAAACATATGTTTCATATCAATAAATTGTAAGATAAACTAAAATTTGGTAGACTTGTCAAGAAAAAAGTTAAAATATAGCTAAAAAATAGCTTGACAATTCAGGGGATTTATTTCATCTTTAAGCGGCATTAAAATGCTGATTTGTTATGGGAAACAATAGGATTGAAAGGGCGATTCAAAAGCCGTCCAACTCAATTGGATAAGATAGATGAATATAGGGTTATAAAAAGAGGAAAATGGACAATTTCATATCATGCAGAGAGCACAAAGATTGAAGCCCTCTGCAGATACAAATCTTGGTTTGCATGGTATTGATAATTATTCAATAACAAGAAGAAGCTGTTTGGTGGCAACTTTGTCTTCCAGCTTTACAGCAACCTGTTTTACCTTGCCTTCTGCTGTTGAAACAATTGGATTTTCCATTTTCATGGCTTCGAGGACCAAAAGTTCTTGTCCCTCTACCACATCGTCGCCTTCTTTAACATGTACCTGGAAAATTGTACCGGGCATGGGGGCTAGGATCTCTGTGCTCATTTTCATCTCCTTTGTTCAAAATATATTTAATTTTTTCCTTGCCATAAAAAGTTTTTTTCTAAAACAAGACAGTTTCGGTCTATACTTAAAGAAACGTTTAAAGTCAAGTGGGGTCTTCCTTCTTGGCAGGATATCGAATTTAAGATTTTTTAATAAGCGATTGACTTCCATTTAACGGGAGTTGTTAATTCAAATAATAATTTATTATTGCACCGGGAGTAAAGAATGAGACAGTATTTTGAAAAAATGACAGAATTTGGTGTGGCCCTGAATAAAGGCCAATTATTAAGTTCAGAAGAAAATGTGAAGAATATCCGGGAAGTGGAAGCCGGAATCGATGTTGAAATTGAAAAAGTGAAAAACGCAGGAATGCCCACTGAAAAAATCAATGCAAGGGGTGTAATGACAGTGTGGCAACGCCTTGAATACTTAATAGATCCCGGTTCGTGGAATCCATTACATACCCTTTTCAACCCAGAAGAAAATGTTGAAAATACAACTAATGTCATTGACGGCCTGGCAAAGATTTCTGGTAAATGGTGTGTTGTTGCAGGTTTTGATAATAAGATTATGGCAGGTGCGTGGCTTCCGGGGCAGCCTGAAAATATTTTAAGGGTCACAGACCTTTCAAAACGGTTGAATATCCCATTGGTCTGGCTGGTCAATTGCAGCGGTGTAAAACTGACCCAGCAGGAAAAGTTTTATGCCAACAGAAGGGGAAGCGGTACCACTTTTTACCGGCATGCAGAACTTGAACAAATGGGAATTCCCGTGTTGGCAGGTATCTACGGTACTAACCCGGCCGGCGGCGGGTACCAGGGCATAAGCCCCACTATTTTATTTGCCCATAAGAATTGTAATATTGCCGTGGGAGGCGGTGGCATTTTAAGTGGAATGTCCCCTAAAGGATACTTTGACCTTGAAGGTGCAGAACAATTGATTGCAGGTGCAAAACAATACAAAGCCAAACCTCCTGGATCAGTTGATATCCATTTTAACGAAACAGGCTTTTTCAGATATGTATATGAAGAAGAAAAAGGTGTCCTTGACGGTCTTAAGGATTATATGAAGGATATGCCGGCCTATAATCCCAAATTTTTCAGGGTTGCAGAACCAAAAGCACCACGGTTCCCGGCAGAAGATCTCTATCGCCTCATACCCCATAATCAAAAACAGATTTATAATTTTAAAGAAATTATTGCCCGCCTTGTCGACGGAAGTGAGCACATGGAATTTAAACCGGATTACGGCCCTGAAATATATACGGGTCTTGTGAAAATGGATGGTTATCTTGTGGGCATTATAGGTAACAATCAGGGATGGCTTGGAGAAGATTATCCGGAATATGCCGATTATGGCGGAATAGGGGGCAAGCTCTATCGCCAGGGCCTTATTAAAATGAATGAATTTGTTACCTTTTGCGGACGCGATCGAATTCCGCTGATCTGGTTCCAGGATACCTCTGGGATTGATGTGGGCGATATTGCCGAAAAAGCAGAACTGTTAGGATTGGGACAATCTTTGATTTATTCAATTCAACAAACAGATGTGCCCATGACTTTGATCACGTTGAGAAAAGGGACCGCTGCAGCCCATTATGTCATGGGAGGTCCTACAGCCAATCGTCATAATGCATTTACCTTAGGTATCGGTACCACGGAAATTTATGTCATGCATGGTGAAACAGCAGCAGCAGCCAGTTTTTCAAGAAGGCTTGTGAAAGAGAAAGATGCCGGGCGTCCACTTGAGCCTATTATTGATAAAATGAATCAGCAGGCCCAGGAATATTATGATAATTCAAGACCGGCTTATTGCGCGAAATATGGCATGGTGGATGAGGTGGTTAAAATGAGTTCATTGCGTGATTATCTGAAAGCCTTTGCAGGTGCCAGTTATCAGAACCCGAAATCCATTTGTCCCCAGCATCATATGATTACGCCAAGGGTTATCAGAGGATAAATAGTGTCCACTGAAAATCACCACATTTTTAGATTATTGAGGCGGGTGAAAATTTTCAGGTTTTCGCATAGGCAATAAATGAATTATACGCGATTAGTTTACTCAAATTATATAATCAGGAGGCCAATATGGCAGAACCAAAATTTTTAAAAATTGAAAACAATGGACAGGTTGCCAGTATTATTCTTGATCGTCCCAAACACAACGTTTTGGACATTCCCATGATGAATGAACTTAATACCGAACTTGAAAAAATAGCAGCAGACGAAGATCTCAAATGCGTTGTGATTACCGGCCAAGGAAAAAGTTTTTGCGCCGGCGTGGAGGTAGCTGATCATAAACCAGACAACGTAGATGCAATGGTGGCCACATTCAACCGGATTTTTGAATTAATTAATATGATTGATATCCCTATAATTGCAGCAGTGAATGGTGCATGCTTAGGGGGAGGAATGGAAGTCGCCATTGCCTGTGATATAGTCATTGCATCGGAAAAAGCCATATTCGGTCAGCCCGAGGTCAAGCTTGGATTTTTTCCGCCTTATGCAGCGCTAAGGCTTCCCGAACTTGTGGGTGTTGCCAAGGCAATTGAGATTGTCACAACGGGTCAGAATTATTCAGCCCAGGAATCTAAAGACCTTGGATTTGTTTCAAAGGTGGCAGCAGTTGATGATTTTCAGGCAGCGGTTGATGGCCAGGTAAAACAAATCTGTCACGCCAGTCCTTTGATCCTGCGTCTTAACAAACGGGCAGTTAAACGTCATATCGGCACCAGTTTTTTCCAGGGCGTGGATCTTGTCAGCAATTATTTTCTTAAAACCATGATGAAAACAGAGGATACACTTGAAGGTATCGCCAGTTTTGAAGAAAAGAGAAGACCTGTCTGGAAAAACAAGTAGTGTCCGTTAAACCCTTTCAGAAATGTCATGGCAGGGGTAATCCGGCCCTGCCATGATACCATATTAAAAGCGTATCTTATATTTTAAGGAAATTGATTATTTGGCTAATTTAATATGACAGGACCTGGCAAAGATAAATTGCTTGACCTCGAAAAGCGGATGGATAAGCTTTGCATCAAAAAAGAAGATATTGAAGAGAAATTTATCAAGGCATCGGGCAGAGGAGGCCAAAAGGTAAATAAATCATCTTCTGCAGTTTTTCTTAAACATCAAAAAACCAATTTGACAGTGAAATGTGGAAAGTCAAGATCCCAAAGCTTAAATCGCTTCTATGCCCTTCGCATGCTCATTGAAAAAATAGAAAAAGCAGTGATGGGAATAGATGACAAAAAACGATTAAAAGCAAAAAAGATAAAAAAACAAAAACAGAGGCGAAAGCGAAAAACCCAAAAAAAACTCAACCGCCAGTGATTATTTAAAAAGCCCCCAGTTGACAAGGCTTTATCTTGATACTTTTTTTTTCACAAGCAGATCCCATATCAAGCCGTTTGATGTTTAATTTTTTTGCAATATCCCATGATTCCAAACAGGATATTTTTCCATTTTTAGATGCTTTATCCAGATGCTCACTTAAATCTTTTGAAATGTTAATATCGGGATCAATTCGTTTTTGCCCACCGCTGTAACCAAATAATCCAAGCTGACATTCTGAAATTCGAAATTCTAAAAGATCGGTCTGCACTCCAATTTCAGAGGGTGAAACCTTCAGCTCTTTTGCGGCCCTATGGGCTGAGGCACAATTAATGCAATTACCATAAGACAAGTCCTGTATTTTTTGGCTGATACTGTCATTGATTGTTTTGTCCTTATGCTTTTCTGCATAATGACCCTTATCTTTGTGCGCCATAATATTATCCTAATTTAGAGTGTTATACTTAACTTGTGCCCAACGAAAACCGCTGATTTTTCCGACGACTGACCAAGACTCAAGATTTATTCCTCACAATGCTTAATCAATCTATTTTGAATAGAATCATGGTCTGTTTTGTAGTCTAAAAATGTTCAGGTTTTCAGTCGGAAACTACTCGCAGATGCAATTATAATATATTAATGGGAAAAATAAAATTAAAAATTAGGGATTATTTATTTAATTGTGCCGGCCATGAAGGGGATTGCCTTGCCTATCGTATTAAAAAGAATTGACATCACTAGGATAAATCCATACAGATATTGTATGGGAAAAAAAGGGAAATATCAGGTTTT
>CAYVZG010000101.1:6307-9459 GCA_964455805.1 uncultured Desulfobacula sp. | reverse complement strand
TATACTTACTAATAGCAGCATAAAAGTCACACTGATCAAAATCCCATATGTCCGAAACCCTTTAAGGTATTTTTTTTCTCCACCCATCTCATTATAGGAAAGAAAAATGGCGATTAAGCCGAAAGTAAAATAGGCCCCGATACAGCTAAAAGTAAATGATTCTTGTAAAACAAGATTGATCTTTAACTCAAGAATGAATTTTATGTAGGTAAGTAAGAATAATAGAGATATACCCAGATCAAAGTGGTTGCAAATGGATTTATAAGCTCTGGATCTCGTGGCTAATCGGGTCCCTTTATACCAGAAAAGCCCGAACAATAATACCACTAAGATTGTCTGGTACCACTGAATAATTGTTTGAGGTGGTAAATCATCAAACAAATGAATTAATAGAGCCCGACCAAGAAAAATTACACAGCATCCATAAACCAGCACAGTCCAGATGAGACGATAATTTCTTCTGATAAAAAAATGCGTGATGCCCAGTGCCCCGAGATATGACATTAGACCTACCCCCATCGGAAAATGGATTGTGGTTGTCGCTATCATCATAAAATTGACCCAGGCACACAACCAGCAAAGATCCATGCCACAACAGGCCATCAGCAAGGCTTTGGATTTGTGTTTTGATAATGTTGTTTCCATTATAAGCAAACCGAATCAATTGTTTGAATTGAATCCAGCTCAACGGTATTATCCTTTTTAAGTGTATCTGTTGTGCTGACAAAATATTTTATCGGAATCCTTTTGGCTGTATAAAATGCTTTCATTTTCAGGATGGACTCATCAATAGAATGGGAACAAAAAATGCAGTTGATGCCCCATAGCACATTGATGTGGTGATGAAAGATTTCAGTGAGACTGCGCTCAGGTTTCATCTCCATTCGGGCAATGGTTTCAAGAATCATTGGAAGGCTATTTTGGTTCTTTATTAAAGGAACAAACCCGGGCTTTCCACCGGAAATCTTTGCATTGGTCATAAATCCCACAGCATTGCCATTGCTTTCAAAATAAACCGCCATGGATGCAATTGCCTCCAGCATCCGTTCAAAATCCTCTTCCGCCTTTTTCTCAAAGAAAAGGTTCACATCAACAAGGAGTAATACCTTTCCCTGAATAGAAGGCTCGCATACTTTTTCCTGGAGTTTGCCTATCCGGGCACTGGCCTTCCATTGGATTAACCGAACAGGTGTAGAATTTTGGTAGTCTCGGGTACCTATTATATAAACCGGGTCCAGGACTGGGCTTTGTGCGCCCGGGATACTGAAAAATTTCTGTTCAGCTAGAGAAAAGGGCCGGATACCGGAGATTTTAGGAAAAACGATCACATCCGTTGTATCATGCCTTGTCTGCTGTTTTGGAAAAAATCCAAAAAGATCAGAGACCGATATCTGGGAATGAGCAATATTAAAACACCCTCTCTTAAGGGCGGTCAATTTCCAGGTAAATGAGGTCCTCTGAAACCATAGCAGGAAGTTATTGTCATATGCCGGGCGTTTCGACACAAAAAAAGATTGAGTAAACTCAAGAGAGACCTTAAGCCAAACCGGTAAAATTTTATTGTTTTCCGCTCTCACATTAATCTGAATCTCTTCGCCGGGAAAAACTCTGTGCTTATCAACTTTATACGCTATCTTCATTTTTGAGGCAGAAAACCTGCCCCATAACATTGCAAAAAGAAAGATAACCAGAACGATCAGAGTCAGAACAGTACTTTCGCTCTGGTAATTAAGAAGCGAAATAAAAAAAAATGAGAGGACAAAATAAAGAAATAATTGTGAAGTGAATATAGAGGTTGGATGATCGGAAACAGGTTTATATTCGTTCATATGGCCTCTTTTAGGGTGTGGTTCCGTCCGGGATAGGTGTTTGTTTTATAATCTGGGTTAGAATATTTTCCGGTTTTTCGCCTTTCAGCTGCTCATTTTCATTCAAAATCAAACGATGCGCGAGCACGGGTTGGATAAGAGTCTTAACGTCATCAGGCAAGGTATATGAACGTCCTTCCAGTGCAGCCAGGGCCTGGGCCGATCTCATCAGGGCCATTGATCCCCTGGGACTTGCACCGAATTTTATCATTTCATGGTTCCGTGTGGCGTGAACTATGGTTGTAATATATTCTCTGACCGCGCTGGAAACAACAATATCTTTTCTTGCCTGCTGCAGCTTGAGAATCTGTGACGGTTCTGCAACCGGCACAAGGCTTGATAAAGGATCGTCTTTCTGGAATCGCTTAAGAATTTCATCCTCTTCTTTTTGATCAGGATATCCCATATCGATCTTTAACAAAAAACGATCAAGCTGTGCTTCGGGTAAAGGAAAAGTGCCTTCAAGCTCAATGGGGTTTTGGGTGGCAATTACAAAAAACGGATTGGGTAGAGGATAGGTTTGACCATCCACTGTTACCTGGCGTTCTTCCATACTTTCTAAAAGACTTGACTGGGTTCTGGGAACCGTCCGATTGATTTCATCTGCCAGGACCACATTTGCCATCACCGGTCCGTCACGGAAATCGAACCGGCTTTCATGTTGACTATAAATGTTAAACCCGGTGATGTCTGAAGGAAGTAAGTCGGGTGTAAACTGAATCCGGTTATAACTTCCCCCTATTGATGCTGCAAGAGATCTTGCTAACAAGGTTTTCCCAACACCGGGTACATCCTCTAAAAGAACATGACCATCAGCCAGGAGTCCAACAAGTATAAATTTGATGGGATCCTGTTTTCCAACAATGACTTGCGAAATATTATCAATGATTTTAAAACATGCAGAAAAATCCAAACGAATCCTCCTAAATATGCGTACCAGGTGCAGGTTCCATGATGACCCCTGCAAATAAGCCTGGTTGAATTTTGAGCACTATTTGCGTCGCCTTGCGATCATTCAACAATTTATCTTACTTTGAAAATGGATATCATGATGAAAATAATACCACAAGCAGTATAAGCATATTGGGGAAATTATAGGACCTGCCACGTGTGCCAGGTCATTCGCCGCAGACTTGCGGCTGTGCAAGGAAGGCAGATAGGTAGGCTGTAATCAATTGTTGGGCGCTATCCCACGCGTAACCATGAAAACGCACTAAGACTATTTAATCACGGGAGCCTCAGATGCCGGGTAATGTAATCAGGTAATGTAACCAGGTAATGTAA
>CAYVZG010000101.1:0-6207 GCA_964455805.1 uncultured Desulfobacula sp. | reverse complement strand
CAGGTAATGTAACCAGGTAATGTAATTGGTATCTGCGGAGCACCATGGCAGGCAATCGTACCTCCTGCCTTTTGGCCAGGCCCAACGTTATTAAAAGCGATTTCTTGTCGCAACCTCGGTATTTTGATGGGTTACCGTGGCCGTCCCTTTTTTTATGGCCCGAGCAGGTTGAATCAGCGGCTAAAAGGTGTTTGAAATGTAGTCCATCGCCTTTAGATGGAACTCAACCCTGTTCGTAATTGAAACATTATTTGCACCGCTTTCAATGACAACGACATTGGATGTTTTTGATAAAAAAAAGTTGGATAAGGCCCATCTGTTTGCCATTTTAACCAGACCTAAAATACTAGGGTCAATTTTAACTATTCCATTGTTGGATTTATACATAAAATATGTGAGTTTGCTGTCATAATTAAATTCAGGGTGTTCATTAACAAATACCTTCATTTTTTTCTCAACTTGATCACTATACACAAAGAAATAGCTTTCTGATCGGGAATTGTCTTCATGACTATCAATAACAATATCTGGATTCACATCTTTATATGTATTGATTATTATCCGGGCCTCCTGTGAAGCAAAATCATGTCCGGAAAAGTCGCGATTTATATCAACACCATCTCCATTAAACCTAACGTTGTGCTCAAATCCCCAGGGATTAACCAGCGGAACAATTTTGTAATTGTATTGTTTTGAAAAATTCCTTTGCCTGAACTGTTTGATAAATTCCATATTGGATAGAACACCAGCCGGTTCATTTCCATGAACACCGCCTAAGATAAGCATATCTTTCTTGCTGCCATTATCTATGGTGATTTCGTAGATATTGTAACTCAAGTTTTTGTAGGTTATATTTCCAATGATTCGATGATGGGTATTTTCAATAATATATTGTTCAAATTCAGCGTATTCTCTTACTTTATTAAAAGAGTATTTTTCCCAATCAGGCACACGAAGCGGCATCATATTCTGCACCGTACCGCAGGATTGAAATAGAGCGATAGTGATTGTTAATGATACCCATTGCAGTATTTTTTTCACGTATAATGATTCCATCAATCTTAAATCAGAGTAATCGCCGCAAACCAGCAGCGGGAAGTGTACCAGACCTTGCTTGTATGTGCAACGCAGCCTTCTCATTCACTAGAAAAATCCATCCGCCAGAATGGCAGTCAGAGTAGCCGGACCCATCCAATCGATTATGCACGTACTGTTGCGGATGGATTTCCAATAGGCATACACACACAGTTCATCATTTGTCAGCTCAACGGCTTTGACAAGCGTGATTGGCCTTCTCCCAAATGAATCCGGGTCCTTGGATTCAGAGGTGATACAACCCGTTATGAGCGTAGCCTCCGGCTTACGGGTAACCAGGGAAAATTCGATCCCAGGGTAGTCATCGCCTTTTGCATATGGGGCAGTGACATTCAGCATAACCATCGCAGCTTTGGCGCCGTACATCCCTTTTGGAGGCAATTCAACAAACATATCATATCCTTTATTACTCTGAATGGGACCTGATTGACCGGGATCTAAACTGTCTACACCAGTAATAACCTGTTGTATCTTCATAATGTTTTTCTCCTTTTTATTTGGGATGTGAACATTTTCATTTGCTTAAATTTTTTGAAATGGTTTTGAAAAATCAGACAATGTGAGTTTGATTCATTTCATTGTCAACAGCTACTCTTCCTGATTTTACAGTATTAAACATATGCTCGAAGACCAACCCGATTTTCCCCTCACCATCATCTGTAAAATAAGAGTGACCTTTAGGTGAATCGTACTTGTTATTTACGTTATCACAATCTATGGCGTATACATTTGATTGAACCTTATTCATTTCTTCAGGACCGGTGTGTCCTAATCTTCTGGATGCGACTTTATTTTTCAGGTTGGATATTTTACTTGCCCGTAAGGCAAGATCATCTGAGGCAAAATAAACAGATACATTCCTGGATGATTGGCTTATTAAACGACCATCTTCTCCCTCTTCAAGGGTTTCGTTCACGATATCTGCAGCCATCAAAAAAGTATTTCTAAACAATAGGGGAACACCACTTGCCAGATCATATTTATCCCATTTTTTAAGTGTCTCTTTAAACACCCTGTTGCCCATTGAGTGGGCCAGAATATTAATCCGTTTCAAACAGGGGGCATCTTCAGGCGTTTGATCCCGCCATTCCATAAATTTGTTTAAGACCCGTGCAAATGAGAATGCACTTTGATCCGCAGATTTCTGATCATCCCAATAATCTTTAACAATGCCAAGGTCATTATCACATGGCCATATTAAAGGTATGACCTCCATTAAATCCGGCTCTTTGATATCAAAATATTCCTGAAGTTTTGCAGCTCGTGGAAAAATATCCGGTTCAGGCAAATTGGAAAAACCATGAATAAAAAACAACAGCTGTTTTGCATTGCATCGCTTTATTTTACCCATCAAATCCTGAGATCCGATCTCTATATATTTATTTTCAGCAGTTCGTTCACAATAAAACACAGAATTGGATGGTGAATTTTTATTAAAATCAAATTTGTATTCACGACTTTTTCTTGTTCGAATAGAGCCTGTCGGCTCCCGATTTGTAATAAACAGCATTTAGATTCTCCTTTTATAAAATAATTTGGTTTGATTTTTATAACTTCTGGATTAAAGGCATTGTGATCCTCTGCAGAGATTGTTCACTTGAGGTTAGACCACTAAAGTACAAAATTAATACAAAGTATTTGACATCAAGATAAGCTTGTATTTCAGCTTGTAATACGGAGGTGAGAAAATGATTACATTCAGACTTGATCCAACATTGGAACAGGCGGTTAACAATACTGCAAAAAACCTTGGTCTCACAAAATCAGATTTGATACGTAAAAGTATTCTTGAGTATCTTGGAAAGCTTGAAAAGCAAAGTGCTTGGGAAACAGGGCAGGATTTGTTTGGTAAATACCATAGTGGTTGTGATAATTTGTCTGCTGATCGGAAAACAATTTTGAAAGATAAAATAGGGGCAAAAAGAGGATAAAAAATTTTAATTGATTCCGGCCCCTTGATTGCTTTATTTGATTCTTCAGATAAATATCATAAAGTGTCTATTGAGTTTATTAAATCTAACAAACATCCCTTAGTCACAACACTTGCTTCTTTTATAGTAACACTCCATTTACTGGATTTTAATCGAAATGCCCAGATTGATTTTTTGGAATGGGTTAGCAGAGGGCCGTTGAAATTTGTAATATCCAAAACAATGATTTCAAAAGGTTAAAGGATTTAACAGAGACATATCGTGATCTGCAAATTACTTTTCTCCTTCAAATTCAAACACGAAAGAATCTGTAAAAGATTCCTGGGGCACAGGCAGTTTTTGTGATTTGCTGCCGGTGCAGACCCTGCCGTGACCACCATGGTTACAAATAATATCCGTTATTCACACAGGCTTTTATAGCTTGCTCCAATTGAAGGGTTTTGATGCCGTTGACCGGGCCCGAATAATAGCCCTTTTTTTTTAATGAGCTCTGATATTTCTTAGTCCGGCTGCTGCTGTTTTCCATTGCTTTTATATAAGTTTCAACTGCTTTTTCATATTGTTTGTCCTCGACGTAGGCCGATGCCAATGTATTCAGGGTGTTGTCATATTTTTTGAGGCTGACAGCCTTTAAGGAAAATTTTACAGCCGTGGCGCCGTTTCTGTACTTTTTTTCTTTGCACATTGCATATAACCTGCCTAACCCGTTATAGGCCTGGTAAAAATCCGGTTTGAGTTCTATGGCCCTGGAATACCCCTGGAGTGCCAGGGGGAATTTGCCTATGGCCTTATAACAGTTACCCCGGTTGTAGTAGGCAGGCGCATAGTCCGGTTTGAACGCAATGGCATTCCCATAATCCTGGAGTGCCTGAGGATATTGGCCCAACGCTTTATAGGAGTTACCCCGGTTGTTGTATGCCAGATGATAATCTGCCTTGATTGCCACCGCTCTGGTTAAGTCCTGGATTGCCTTTTGGTATTTCTTCTGTTTTTTGAACGTATTCCCGCGATTGTTGTAGGCCTGGTAAAAATCCGGGTTGATTTCTATTGCCTTGGAATAATCCTGAATCGCCCTGGGATAGTCCTTTTGGTATTTATAAACGTTTCCGCGGGCATAGTATGCCTGATAGAAATCCGGCTTCATTGCTATGGCATTCGTATAATCCCGGATGGCTTCCGGGTATGCCTTCTGGGCTTTATAGGCTCTGCCGCTGTTGTAGTACTCAACAGCTGTGGTGCATAGACCTGTTGCAGGTAAGAACATAAAAATCAAAGTGATAAGACTTGCAATCCGGCATTGTGTTTTCATGATTAATCCTTTTTATGGTTCGATGAGATTATCCATACCTCAAAAGGATAAATTTCGTCAAATTGTTTGATCATTATCAGGGATAAAAAAGGGGGCGGTGCTTTTGGGATTTATGATTTGTGTCTATGAACGAATTAAAGATGTTTGATTATGAGTTCAGTGTAGTGCTTTTTTAAATACTCAGCAGGTAATCGCCAATGGCACATATCAGCAGTTGGTTCACTGCATAAGAAACACGATATTAAATTACTCTATTCCAGTTTTTAATACGAGTTATGCCGTTAAGAAAAATACCATGCTGAGCAACCAATTTATAATCAACTTTATTGTTAACGTATCCATCTGGCATATCAACTTGAGCACCAAGTTCCTGGCTCAAAAAAACATATGCAAGATCGCTTTTATTCAACTCTTTTTTGAAACTCTTTTTTATTGAACAAGTAGATTGCAGACATCACCAACAGGTGATTCAGCAAACGGTTTTGCATTAGGAAACGTCTTATTTTAAATTAATTCATTTTATTTTTTACAATTTCTGTGCGGGCAAATTGGAAGTGCAGCCCCTTCTAAACTCAATTGCTGGATATCGAAATCTTTACACTCCTCAGGGTCACAACAAAGATGGCATACCCGTTTTATGGCTCTAAAGTTTATTAGTTTAATATCTGTTGTGAGAAATCCAGGTTTTACAGGCTCTTGCTTTAAAAGATCTGTGCTCAAATATTTTTTATTGTCATCGGAAAAAATGGTTACCACCACATGGTTTTTCCCAAATAAATTCTGCCGTTGTACCGCACCTATAAAATTCGATCCCGAAGAAATACCTACTGCAAGCCCAAGTTCAGAAGCAAGTTTTTGGGCCATAATGATAGAATCTCCATCATCCACCATGACAATGTCATCAAGAAAATCAAGATCAACGATGGCCGGGATAAACTCATCAGATACACCTTGGATCCTGTGTTTGCCTACCTTATAACCAGTGCTTAGTGTCGGAGAATTTGAGGGTTCAAGAGGGTGAAGCAATAAATCAGGGTTTTTCTCTCTTAAAAACTGACCAGCACCCATAATCGTTCCGCCCGTTCCCACACCGGCAACCATTGCATCGGGTATTAAACCATTATATCTCATCTGCCACCAGATTTCAGGACCAGTGGATTGATAATGTGCATTTGCATTTTCTTTGTTTGAGAATTGATTAGATAAAAAAAGTTCAGTTGTTTTTGCCAATTCTGTGGTTTTTTCAATACAACCTAAAAATCCGCCATTTTCTTTAGAGACCAGATGAATCGTTGCACCCAGACTTTTAATCAAATTGATTCTCTCAGAGCTCATCCAGTCTGGCATGTAAATGGTTACTGGATGCCCCAAAGCTCTTCCAATGGCCGAAACGGCAATTCCTGTATTTCCACTGGTTGCTTCGGCAATCATCATACCATCCTTAAGTTGACAGGTTTCATATCCTCTTTTTAATACATGGTATGCCATTCGGTCTTTGATGCTGCCCGTCATATTTAAGTTCTCGGCCTTGGCATAGATCGTTCTTTTTTCACCTTTGTAAGAATAATCAATCGCATACATCGGAGTATTGCCAACAAGGTTTTTTATATAATTAAACCTGTTTTGAATTTCAACTGGTGTCATGCTGTTCCCCTCTTAATCAGTCATTGTGACAACGTGTATAAAGTTTACATCATATATAATTAAATCTATTGCTTTACAACTAGATTAACATGAATCCTCACAAGGTATTCTTTAAGACGCTTTGTAGTCCATATTCTACATCTCCATAAATTTTTTATCCTACATTTTACTCATGAACGTTGCCCTTCAACAGTGGGAACAGAGCGGAGCGGAGTTTCCATCTGTGTG
>CAYVZG010000100.1:0-9484 GCA_964455805.1 uncultured Desulfobacula sp. | reverse complement strand
TTAGTCATGTCCGAATAGTTCATATCCGATCCCATGAACCGGCCGCTCTTATCTCTTGATGCAATCCGTTTGGTTTTTTTTAAGGCCGGCATATACAGCCACTGGTTATCATCTTTGGAAGGTTCATCAAAATCATGGGTTAAAAACCCGGTATCCTTTACATCGGAGGGGTGATAAAAAAACATCAGCATGTGTTTATCTTCTCCCTTATCCTTGCTGAAAACCTTAATCTGCCTGACTCTCCTGTTGCCATTTTTATCAATCAGGATCATTTTCATATCTGCGGTTTGATTATCCCCGTCATCCCTTCTGTTTACCTTTTCCATTATTTTTCTGGCTGTTTCATCCTCTGCAAAACTATTTGATCCGGCTGTCAAAAAAAATGTCAGTATAAAAACCATGTAAATTCTAGTTGGAAATTTCATTGTAATTCTCCAATGATGTTAATGGATGATAATTTATAAGGATTCTTTTTTAGTGATTAGAATCATCAGCGCCGGATTTATAACAAAATCTGCCAGCAATGCAAAAATAATGGTTATTCCTGTGAGAGCGCCGAAAACCTTCAGCAGGGACAAGGAAGCGGTCATCAAAATAAAAAAGCCGGCACATAAAATCATTGATGTGAGCAGCAGCGCCCTTCCCGTTCCCAGCATGGTCTTTTTTATGGCAAATGAAGCATCTTGGGTCTGTTCATAATATTTTGTAAAATTGTACATAAAATGCAAGGTGTCATCCACTACAATGCCTATGGCAATGGATCCGATCATTATGGTACTCATGTCCAAACTGATTTTAAAAGCACCCATGATGCCCATGGTCATAAAAATAGGGAGCAAATTTGATATCATACTTAACAGTCCTATCTTCACGCTGCCCACATGAGCAATCATGAGAAAAGTGATCACGATAAAGGCTATAATATAACTTTTGGACATGGACATTAAAGCTGCCGGAATAGACCGTGCCAAAAGGGCCGGTATCCCTGTGATCGTTATTGAAATACCATCGTCAAATTCACGGGCAAAAAGCATGTGAACATGAGCCATAAAATCTTTCAGATATACGGCATCGGTCCAGGGTATTTTTACGCTGATGCGGGTTTTTGTATAATTTTTGTCAACAAGGCTTGCCAGGTAATCAGATCCGGCATTTTCAAACAATAAAAGTTCCTGGGACACCGCGGCCTTGCTTCCGGGCAGGCGATAGAATTTGGGATCATTATCAAACATGGATTGATTGATCTCCATTATTATATCATTAATGGAAATCACCTTTCCCACTTTAATCCCGTTTTTGTTGTATGCTTGAAGTTCTGTGATAATCATGGAAAGTTTTTCCAAAAGGACAGGATCTTTGATACCATTTTCTTTATCGGTGTTTATTATTATTTCCTGAATTATAGAGCCTTTAAGGTGCTTATCAATAAATGGGACATCCTGTTGAACTTTTTCGTTTTTTGAAATCCAGTTCAAAACGTTATGAGAATATGACACCTGAAAAGTATAAAATATGGAAACTGCGAATAAAAGCAATGAACCTGACACTACTTTTTTAGGATGGCGAATGGAAAAATTTGATATGGACAATAAAATGGTATCCATGAAAGCGGCCTTTTTTTCATGGTCTTGTTTTTCCTTCCTTTTAATGGGGATGACGGCAATCATGCTGGGTAAAAGCAGGATGGTGTAAACAAATGCCAAAAGAACGCCGGAAGCGCCGAAAAATCCCAGGTCAGCTATGGACATTAAATCTGAAAATGCAAAAGAAAAAAGACTGGCTGCTGTTGTAATTGCCGTGAGAACCACGGCCATGCCGGAGTGACCCATGGCCCTTGCAATGGCATCCTTCTTTGTTGCCCCTTTTTGATATTCAACATAAAAAATCGACAAAATATGCACGGCATATCCCACGCTGACCGCCAAAAGAAATCCAGGCAATACAATGGTGGTCAGCTTAATGGAAACCTTGAAAAAAGAAAGCAGCCCCAATGTGGAAAAAAGCCCTGAAACAACTATCAATTCAGGCAATAATACGCCTGACACCCTCTGGAAAAGAAATAATAAAAAAATGCCTATCGTAATCAAAGAAAGGATCACAACCAGAACAATATCTCTTTCCATGGCTCTATTATACACATCCAGCACTACTGCATCTCCGGCTAAAGCGATTGAAAATCCAGGGCTCTGGTATTTTTTCACCAGTTTGTTAATCGCCTTTATTACCTGCTGATTTTCTTTTTCACCAAAATATATCTGTGGTTCTACTCTCTTTTTTTGTTCCAGTTCAAATCCGGATAACATATCTTCATCACCAAATCCGGATAACATATCTTCATCATTTTCATTCGGGGTGGTGTCAATAATTGCCTCTGTTTCAAGGATTATGGCCGTGACCTTTCCATTTTCAGAAATTAAATAGTTTAAAAATAAGGGATTAGAAATGACTCTTTTTTTAAACAGTGCCAGGTCAGCCCCGGTTTGGGGCCAGGTGTCAAGCAGCTCTCCAACTATGAGTTCATCATCCTCTGAATAGGTATCCCGGCCGTTAATCAGGCTTGTTACTTCTTTTACATAAGGGACTTGCCCAATAAGATCCTGGTGAAATTCTTTTAATTTGGACAAAAACCGGATATCAAAAATGTTTTCGGTGGTAATTGAAATGGCAATAAGGTCATTTTTATCAAAGTCTTCTCTGAATTCATTATAGGCCATTCTTGCAGGGTCGGCATTTCGCAGAAGGGCCAGGGCTGACGTATCAATAATTGTTCTTGGAATAAATGAGGCTAAAAAAAAGATAAATAAAAATGTGAACCCTATGGTTTTTTTAGGATGACAATAAAGTACTCTCGCAAGGTGTGCAAAAAAGTCCTCACATTTTTGTCGCACTTTCTGGTTCATTACTTTTTAAGACCCTTTAATGAGATCTCAATACTTTTTTGTATGAGTTTTTTTAATGTGCCCGGCATAAGCTTTCGGTGATCCTTTCCTTCATAAAGGAGTATAATGCCGGTCAAAGACCCCCACAGAACCACTGCAACAGCCATGGGGTCATCTTTTTTGATTTCGTTTAAGGCCATGCCCTGGGAAATAGCATTAGCTAAAAAATTTAAACTGGTAACTCCGGCCTCAGCACATCTTTGAAACAAATCATCGGAAATATTTTGAGTTATCTCACCGTGATGGAATTGAAAATTTATATGAAAAAACTGCTGGTAATCAATTGAAAACTGATAATAGGCCCAACCAATGGCAGCCAGCTTTTCGTGCCAGGTTTTTTTATCAACAAGCGCTTTAAAAAAAGTCCTATTTAAAAGGCCCATGCCTTCGATGAGCAAAGAAATATACAATTCCTCCTTATTCTTAAAATACAGGTAGAGTGTACCTTTGCTCAACTCAACTTTTCTGGCTATCTGATTCATGGAAGTTGCGGCAAATCCGTGGTGAAAAAATAATTCCTTGGCAGCATCAAGGATTTGTTTTTGCCTGATTTGCTTCTCCCTTATGCGTCTTTCCTTTACCCCCATGCTTTCCTCCCGACCCATTTATACCTGTTTTAACTTGTCATTATTTCCTCTGGCCATTCTTGAAACCATGTGATCCGTTTCAAGCATATATGACCGCTATCAATTTAATGACCAGTGGTCATTAAATATCTCTTGGTCATATATTTGTCAAGTCCATTTTGCACATCTCACCTGAGAGTATGAGAGATCTGTTTTCAGGATGGCTCGGCTCCAATGTCATTCCTGAATTTTTCCCTGTTTAAACCCACTTGACATTTTGTTTTTTGCAACAATTATTATGGAACAATTATTATAAATTAAGATTTTAAATATGAATTAAAAAAATAAAAACACAGGAGAAAAAATGGGCACAAAAAAAACGCGTAAATTCAAAACCGAAGTACAGCAACTTTTGCATCTGATCATCAATTCGTTATATTCCAACAGGGAAATATTTGTAAGAGAGCTGATTTCAAATGCATCTGATGCCATTGACAAGGCAAGGTTTGATGAGCAGACAAAACCGGATCTGTATGCCGATGACAATGATTATCATATTCGTATTTCACTGGATTCTGAAAATAAAACCTTTCAAATTTCCGATAATGGTATTGGAATGACATTTGACGAAGTCAATGATAATATCGGAACGATTGCTCAGTCAGGAACTGCAGCCTTTATGAAGGCCCTTGAAAATTCCAAAAAGGAGAACACACTTTCCCCTGAACTCATTGGTCAGTTTGGAGTGGGGTTTTATTCCGCCTTTATTGTTGCCGACAAGATAAGGCTTGATACAAAAGCACCGGGAGAAAGCATAGCTGTCAGGTGGGAATCAGACGGCAAAGGATCTTACACGGTCCAGGAAATCGAAAAAGACTCCCGCGGCACAACTATTACACTTTTCTTAAAAGATCCTGAGGAAGGGGAACAGGATTTTACAGAAGAATACACCATCCAGCATATTGTAAAAAAACATTCTGATTTTGTTACCTATCCGGTGATAATGAACCTTGAAAAAAGCGAACCCATTCCTGAAAATGAAATTATTAAAGATTCAGAAGGCAAGCCCATCGGAGACACCTTTAAAAAAGTCAGAAAAGATGAAACCTTGAATTCCATGAAAGCCATCTGGTCAAAAGCCAAAGAAGAGGTGACCGAACAGGAGCATGAAGAATTCTACAAACACATCAGTCACAACTGGGACAAACCCCTTGAGATCATTCACAAGAAATTTGAAGGCGTAACTGAATACGATATCCTGATGTATCTGCCGGAAAAGGCGCCCATGGATCTTTTCAGGCCTGAAAGAAAGCACGGGATGCAGCTTTATTGCAAACGCGTATTTATAATGGATGACTGCAAAGAGCTGTTGCCTGAATATCTTGGATTTGTACAGGGGGTTGTGGATGCACCGGACTTAAACCTGAATGTCAGCCGTGAAATTCTTCAGGAAGACCGCCTGGTCAGAAACATAAGAAAAAATCTTGTCAAACAGATTTTCAGCCTGCTGGAGGGCATGGAAAAAGAAAAATATGAAGCATTTTATGGTGAGTTTGGACAGGCCATAAAAGCCGGTATTCCAACAGATTTTGAAAACAAGGAAAGACTTGCATCTCTTTTAAGATACAAGACCACAAAATCAGAAGACAAATATGTCACCCTGGATGAATATAAAGAAAACATGAAAGAAGATCAAAAAGAGATTTATTATCTTACCGGTGAGAATCTGACATCCCTAATCAATTCTCCCTTGCTTGAATCTTTGAAAGCAAAAGATTATGAAGTTCTTTTAATGGTAGATCCCATTGATGAATGGGTCACCCAGTCTTTGCCCGAATACAAGGAAACAAAACTCAAGAGTGCTGAAAAAGGTGATCTTGATCTTGAAAAAGTGGATGACGAAAAGAAAAATGAATATTCAGCCCTTTTATCCTTTCTTAAAGGAAAGCTTGAAAAAAAGGTCAAGGATGTCGTGGTCTCCAACCGCCTTAAGGATTCTGTTTCCTGTCTGTCCGGGGATGATTATGGCATGAGTGCCTATATGGAAAAAATTATGAAAGCGTCTGGTCAGAAAACACCGGACCAGAAAAGGGTAATGGAGGTCAATGTCAATCATCCTGTCATGGACAAGATGAAAGAAATTTTTGAGACAGACACCACCAACCCGGTTTTAACCGATTATAGTGATCTTTTGTTTGATATTGCTGTCATAAGTGAAGGCGGCAAGCTGGATAATCCTTCAAGATTTTCCAAACAACTGGGAGACCTCATGGCAAAATCCATATGATCATTTTCCTTGAAACGCTTGGATGCTCAAGGAACCAGGTGGACAGTGAAATCATGCTGGGGAAACTGGTGACTGCAGGCCATGTCATCACACATGACCCGCAATTGGCCCAGGTGATCATTGTCAATACCTGTGGATTTATATCAACAGCCTCAGACGAGGCTGTTGATGTTCTTCTGGAAATGGCAAAATTAAAGAAAACAGGCCGTTGTGAAAAATTGATTGCAACAGGATGTCTTTCCCAAAGGTATAAAGAGGATGACAACCTTTTATCTGCTCTGCCTGAAGTGGATGCTTTTTTAGGCACGGCAGCCATAGATCGCATTGTGGAAGCGGTAGAAAGCGAGGATAAAAATCCTTTAACTTTATTTCCTGATCCCGTTAAACGGCCATTCCAGGATCTTACCGAGCAAAGACAATTAACCACCGCATTTCTGGCCTATATAAAAGTGTCGGAAGGGTGCAATAGGAAATGCACCTATTGTATTATACCGAGTCTTCGCGGCACCCAGCGTTCAAGGCCTGTAGCCGATATCTGCCAAGAGGCAAAAACCCTTGTTCAAAAGGGGGTTAAGGAGATTCTTTTAACGGCTGAAAACACCACCGATTACGGACAGGACTTTCAGGATGGAAACGGATTTGAAACCGTTCTTGCCACGCTTGCCAAAGCCCTTGAAAAAAAACAGGCACTTGCAAAACCATGGATACGATTTTTATATACCCATCCGAAAACATTGACAGCCTCCATCATAAAAACGGTAAAAAATCACAAAAACATATGCTCATATTATGATGTTCCCATCCAGCATGCCTCTTCAGCCATATTGAAAAAAATGGGCAGGCCTTATACAAGACAGGATCTTTATACCCTTTTTAGCACCATCCGGAAAATCGATCCTGATGCGGCCTTGCGGACAACTCTTATTGTCGGCTTTCCCGGTGAATCAGAAAAAGATTTTGATCAATTGATGGATTTTATTAAAGATATCCGCTTTGATCATTTAGGGGTGTTCACCTATTCTGATTCCGAAGATCTTAAATCCCATCATTTAAAAAACCATGTCCCTACTGAGATAGCTGAAAAAAGACATGATATGCTAATGGCAGCCCAGGCAAAAATTTCAAAATCAAAAAATGAAAATTATGTGGACAAGATTTTTAAAGTCCTTGTTGAAGAAAATCCAGAACCGGGTGTATACATAGGCAGGACGAAATTTCAGGCCCCGGAGGTGGACGGGGTAACATTTATTTATGCCCATGGGCTTGAAATCGGTACCTTTGTTAAGGTAAGAATTACTGATGCGTTTGAATATGATATTGCCGGAGAGATTTTGTGACAAAAGGCTTAAAAGAAAAAATCATTGACATG
Organism: uncultured Desulfobacula sp.; assembly: GCA_964455805.1. GTDB lineage: Bacteria > Desulfobacterota > Desulfobacteria > Desulfobacterales > Desulfobacteraceae > Desulfobacula. Next base: position 2,323 of record CAYVZG010000100.1, on the reverse strand, counting down.
GTGTCTCCTGATCTTGAAAAGGTTGAAACTGCCCTTGAACAAAACTTAAACCCCAATGTTGAGTTGGTTAAAAAAATTGCTTCCCACCTTCTTTTCAGTGGTGGTAAAAGACTCAGACCGCTTTTGATGATCCACAGTGCAAGGGTTTGCGGTTACAAAAACGAATTTGACATCTTGTTTTCAACTATTTTTGAATACCTCCATGCCGCAACCCTTTTACACGATGATGTCGTGGATGAAGCAGATAAAAGGCGGGGAAAAAAAGCCGCACACACAAAATGGGCGGCTCCCGAAGTGGTGCTGACAGGGGATTTTCTTTTGGCTCTCTCTCTTGATATTGCAGCCAGAACAAGGGAACCGGATATCATATCAGTCATTGCCAAAATCACCCGTGACATGTCCCAGGGGGAGATAGACCAGCTGGAAAAAAAAGGAATCCTGAATCTTTCAGAAAAGGAATACTTCAGAATAATTGAACGAAAAACAGCTGTTTTAATCCAGGGAGCCTGCCGGAGTGGTGCTATCCTTGCCAGGGCCGGTGAAGACAAAGAAGATGCGTTGAGCCATTATGGGTTTCATTTGGGCATGGCATTCCAAATGGCTGACGACCTTTTGGATTACCTGGCAAGTGCAAAGGAGCTTGGTAAAAACCCCGGAGCTGATATGCGGGAGGGAAAACTCACACTTCCTTTGATCCACAGTCTTGCCAATGCATCCCAAAAAGACAGGGAGTGGATGGAAACAGCCATAATTGCACAAAAATTTGATCCGGAACAATTTGATAAATTAAAAGAAAAACTATATATGTACAAAGGAATTGAATATACACAAAAAAAAGCACAGGAGCATGTAAAAAAAGCAAAGTTATGCCTGGATGAATTTCATGACTGCCAGTCTAAACAGCTTTTAAACCTGATTGCAGATTATTCCATTGAAAGAAAGGTATAATAAAGATGTTAAAAAAAATATATAACATTTTTTCCGTTGTTTTATTAATCAGTATCCTTCTTATATCTCAACCCTTATCCGCTGCCCAGGATTCCAATATTTTATCCGGCGTCACAACAGGAAAAAGAAAAATCTATAACAACAACCCTCAGCAGGCCAAGCAAAATGCTGTATCCGACGCCTTAAGGGTTGCTGTTCAAAATGCCTTTGCAAAAGTTGTATCACGGCAGGTACTTGCATCCAACCTGGAATTTTTTTACAATAATGTACTTTCCAATACATCTGACTATATTATTACCTATCGCGTCCTTGGTGGGGTTGAAAACAAAGGTTATTATCTTGTTGGTGTGGAATCAAAAGTGGATATCCTGAAACTTGAAAAAACCTTGACCGATGCCAAAATACTAAATGCCAATAAGGATAAGCCGGTCATTTTGTTTTTTGTCGTAGAGAAAACCCCTTCAGATCTTTTGCCGAAATACTGGTGGGGAAAAAATCCCATCCCCTACGAACCCCTGGCAGAAACAATTATTATTGATAAATTAATCCAGGATAGATTCCCTGTCACTGGAAATGAAAGGGAACGTCCTGATCCTTCTTTTTATGATATTAGCTTTAAATCCATTTATGATGTGGATGCTGCCAAGGAGCTGGGTAAAAAAATGGCCGCTGATATCATTATTTTCGGAAAAGCATTCTCTGAAGAGGCCATCAATAGAATGGGAGAAGAAAAAACCTTTAATGCCCAGGTGAACCTGGACGGATACCATGTGGGCACAGGGGAAAAGGTTTTTACCTCCCAGGTTAAAGCTGTGGCAAAAAATGAGGTGGAAAGTGTTGGAAACATTCAGGCACTTATTAAAGCTGCCAATCTGTCTGCCCCGGACCTGAGTGGAAAATTGAGTGCCTATTGGACCGCATTTTTAAGAAAAGAACATTCCTTTGATGTCACCATAAAAGGCGATAATTTCTTACCTAGGTTTATCGCCCTTAAACAGCAATTCAATAAAATGCCCGAAATTGAGAACATGCAGCCCATAGAGCTGGGGTCAAACTATGCTGTCATGCAAATTTTTTATAAAGGACAATCATCTCAATTTGCCAATGCCGTTATGCTCAAAACCTTTGATTCTTTCAGATTGGAATTTTCAGATATAAACGATACCTATATGACGATCAGGTTTATTGAAAAAGATACTGCGACGATTGTTGAAGAATGATACGATCAAAATCAAAAGGGTTGAGAAAAAAGAAAAATACCTATGAATAAGCACACGTTTTTCTTGACACAAACCAGGGCTTTTGTTAAAGAAGCTAACGATTCAGGCGCGTAACTCAGTTGGTAGAGTGCTACCTCGACACGGTAGAAGTCAGC
>CAYVZG010000099.1:0-9963 GCA_964455805.1 uncultured Desulfobacula sp. | reverse complement strand
TTACTCAATTTGAATCATATATAATGGACCCTTTTTCTGTTCAATTCCAGGCTGCCAAAACCCTTTGAACGCCTTTCTACAATTAGCCACCCCGCTGCAAGCAACGATCAACCCCAAGAGATTAAAAAACTATTGAGGTTTCAGGCTATTCTTACGGCTTCGCCAATATTGATTAATCCCAGCGAGATTCTGGTGGTTTAAATTTTCTGCATTCGGTGCAGTTACTAAGAGTTTCTTCATTTTCAGCTCCACAAGTATATTTCCATGTTTTTAAATCTTCTTTTCCATTTTCTGTTTCCACAATATCTGTTTTTGGAATTCCTGTATTATTTGGCACTGTTTGAGTTTAATTCTGCCTAAAGAATGAATTAAGCACACCAAATCCAGATAAAAGAAGCACCAAGCCAATAATTAAAGATGAATACACACCAATCGCAAGAACTTCGAATAAATCTTTGCCAGCTTGGAACAATCCTCGGAAGAGACCTATAAATGGTAGCGCTCCAGCTAAAATGCTAGTTATTTTACCAAACTCGTTAGTATTGGTGCTATGTTCATAATAAGTGATTGCAATAACAACAATACCCGATATCGGTATTAACCATGCAAAATTAGCCTCACCACCTAAATTAACTGCAATATTAAACCGGCAATTAAATATATGACCTTTAGGCAGCATAAGTAATTCTCGGATGTTTGAAGTAATTTGCTACCCTGCGGGGTAACTTCTGGAGCTTTCTCAGATGCGATATCGCCTTTCGTTTTAATTCATCCCCAGTTCTGGCTGGCACCCCGGAATGAACTCCGGATTTTAAATCACCGTTTAAATATTCATCCGGATTCAACTCCGGTGAATAGGAAGGCAGAAAGAAAACCTCAATCTCATCTTTATGATCTTTTAACCAGTCCTTCACGAGATGGCTGTGGTGGACCCTGAAATTGTCCAAAATAAAAAACAACTTTTTGTCTGAATCTTTTATCAGTCGCTTCATGAATTTGATGAATGTCTGGGAATTCATCTTGTCTTTATAAACCATAAAACGCACCTTCCCCTGATTGGTAATGCTTGATATCAGGTTTATTCGCTCACATCGGGGATGCAATCTGATTTCAGGCGTTTTCCCCTTTGGTGCATAGCTTCTGCCATAATAGCTGTCGTTGCAAAGCCCGGTTTCATCTCCCCACTGGATTTCAGCCTGTTCTTTTTTGGCTCTTGCTTTGATGGCAGGATATTCTTCTTTTAACCATTTCTTTACAGCTTTTGGGTTTTGTTTGTATGATTTTTTTAAAGGTTTTTGAGGAGTGAAGTTCCACCGGCACAGGTATTCTCCCACTGTTCTGATGGGCATTTTAATCGCATGTCTTTCTCGTATGTACTGTTGTACAGCTATTCTTGTCCACAAGGCAAAGGGAAGTTTCATCTGGTCGGGACACTTATCGATTAATGTTTTTTGGATTTCTTTCTCCTGGCTTCCGGATAATGTCCGGCAACTACCCTCGGGCCTACCCCGTTTTTTTATTCTCAGCGCCTGCTTCCCACCGACTTTATGCAGGGTGCACCATTTAGAGATGGTCCCGGGGTGAACTCCTGTTATTTCGCTGATTTCAGATCGCCTGTGGCCTTTCTTTTTCAAGCGAATAACCTGATAACGAATTTCCTGTTGAGCATCTGTGCTTAGTTTGCGTGCGTCAAATTTTTCCATGCAATGAGTATAGCAAATTACTAACTTTTTGTCACCTATTTTTTTGCCGGATTAATATCATATCCTGATCCAGTAAAGAAAAAAAATTTGCCCCATGGAAGAAAAAAAGAAATGAATAAACCAATACCACAAAAAATTTGAACTGTATGTTGCCATTTCATAATCACAACCTCCTTAAATTAAGCGTTTTGAAAGATAAGTTAAAAACTAAAAAATTTTGCAGCTTTTAAAATTGCGATTGCTGAATCAGTACTCAAATTTAAAAACTTTTTAGCTATTTTCTTTATTGACGGATCTTGCAACATCTCTGCTAATAGTTTTTGATTTTCAATTTCTCTTTGCTGATAATTATTGATAGATTCTACATAACGGATTCTCATTTCCCAATAATCGCTTTTACTCGCAAGATTATAAACATCGTAACGAGTTATCCCTGTGTCAAAATCTATTAAATTTAAAAATATAGTTGCAAAAGGATTCTTTGGTTGTCCAGTAATCTCTGTGAGGGAAAGAGTATCAACAAAAAAATACCAAAACAGTATGCCTGCAACAAACCCAACAGCAATGAAAATTATTACACTTTTTTTTCTAAATCTATATGACAAATGCATCTCCCATATTTCCTTTTTGGAGACTTATTATACAAACCGGTAAGGTATAGGACAGCACCTGCAACTATTTAAAATACTGTATCAGAAAACTAGTAGCAGAAAAAAAAATCTTTGTATATAGATAAAACTACCTATATCAGAATAAAAATATTACAAAGGCAACATTTGATGGTCTCGTAAAAAGTCGAAATCGTCAAATTCGGTACCTGTAATTTCAGTAGGTTACAGTCAAAAAAATGCCAAAACCTGACTTTTTACAGGTTCATAAACATTTGATTGAAATAATTTTTCATTCGGCTATATTAAAAATCAATCACCTCACGGAGTAGCCCGAACCTCCTGATGCAAATAAGTTTTTTTACATCCATTCGGACAGACCAAATCAACCACCCTGTATGTTGATGAATGCTTCCTTGATCGCTTCTTGACCAGCCTGGCTTTGCAGTTCTGACAGAACCTGTCCGGCATTTCATGTGGATCTTTAAACCGCCTGTACCCATCCCCAGGGCGGCATTTTACAGGATCACAATACTCGGTTCTATAATCAGCACACTCCCCGCAATTGATCTTGACCATTAACACCTCTCAGTTATGACAACATCTAATTTCCAACACAGTATTGATCCATATCCCTTTTTCCATTAATCCTCTTCTGAAGGGCTTTTATATGAAACACCACCGTCCAAAAGGACATAGTACACCATTGGCGTTACCTTTTTCGTAATACCGTTCTCCAAAATTGAATTTTGGTTGTTTTTTGAAACATGCTCCTTTGTCTGTTTGTAAATCCCAATAATTATCACTTTTATAAAGCAGAATTGATCAGCCTGATTTAATACAGTTTTATATGCGTAGTTCCTTCAAGGAAGGACTGACAGTTCGTTGTGCTAAAGGCTGATCAGTCATGTTAGTTTCGCGCTCTATGGCTTCAGTTCTTCATCGACTTTTTTTCCTGCTGTTAAAGTGGTTATTTATAAATACCTTATATTAATTTTCACAAGGAACAAGTCTATAACCAAGCTGTTCAGCCCGTTTTTTAATATTGTTAATGACCCTTTGTCTGGTTTGGACTGTCAAATAATCCTCTCCAAGATCCATAAATGTATCCCCTTGCTTAATTATATTAAAAATTGCTTTTGAGATCCGATGGGCTATTGCAACAATTGCTTTTTTAGCCCCACGCCTGGCCTTTAATTTATAATATTTGGCTCTGTAATATGAGCCTTTTTTCTTGACTGCTGCCCATGCAACTTCAACCAGTATTGTTTTGAATGGATGGCTTCTCACAGCCGTTCTACCGCTTTTTCTTTTGCCAGCGCTCTCATTATTGCCGGGACATAACCCAGCCCAGGAAGCAAGCGCCGCCATACAGTTGAATTCATCTAAAGTAACCCCGAGTTCACTGACGATTGATTGGGCGGATTTTTTATCGATACCCGGAATTTCATCCAGGCGATTTAATAAATCCTGATGTTTTTCTGTAAGGGTGTCCATCCGTTGGGTTATTTCCATAATTCGTTTTTCAAAGACTGCAATCATCTCCATCATACCGATTAATTGAAATCGATGGTGATCTTCAAAAAAACCATGAACACTACGGTGCAGTTCTTTTGATTTTGCCTTCAGTCCTCTTTTAGCATTCTCCTTGATAGCGGCTAAACTCAATTCAGATTCATTGCATAACAAGAAAATCAGGTTGCGCCCTGTAACTCCAAACAAGTCAGATACGACAGAATCAATCTTAATGTTGGCAGTTTCAAAAAGTTTGTGAACCCGCCTTTTATAATCAGCCAGGGATTCTGTATACGTTCTTCTGAGCCGTGTAAGTTCCCTCCATTGACGTATCTCTTTGGGAGGAATAAAGCTGCCTTTTAAAAGGCCATGCCGCAGAAGCCCTGCAAGCCATTTGCAATCACTTATATCTGTTTTCCGACCTGGAACATTTTTGATATGCCGGGCATTTACAAGAATGACTTCCATGAACCCTTCAATAACATTATGAACAGGGCGCCAATAAACCCCGGTACTCTCCATTGCTAATACAGGGCAGCTATTATCTGTTAACCATTTTTTCATCTCTAACAGATCATTTGTAAATGTTCCAAACTCTTTTATCTCATAATGCTCTTTGCCTTGTTCATCTACTGTAATAAGGCAGGCTGAAATTTTTTTCTTGTGAACATCTAATCCGCAACAAACAGGGTGAACAATCTGAATAAATGTGTTATCTAACTTCTTGGTCATAGCTATCCTCTTCATTTTATTATGGTGATAAAAAAATTTGATAGTTATGACCATTCCTTCAATTTTGCAAGTGTTTCATTTTTTGTTGTGCCCGACAGGGCATGGCTGTTAGTTAATATTTTTCCGGCATCTATCATTCGTCAGGTTTTTTGACAGTCACTTCCGTTCTCGGCTCTTCACCAGGCCCACAGTAGATCTTCTCAGAAACCTCATAAACTACCTGGGAATCGTCTTTCCAGACAGACCCGTTGAAAATATCAAACAAAAATTTCACAAGATTATCAGTATCAGGTTTTTTGATATGATATTTGGGTGCAGACGGCTTTAGTTTCCCTGCATTCCTGCCGGTTCCAAAATGTGACATAGGCCGTGGCATGAAAAATTTCAGAGCTCCTGACCCCTGCTATATTTGGATGCAATGCATTTTTGATTTTTGAACAGCATAATCAAATGAAAGCCTCGATAATAGTGGAGTCATAACTTTTGTTCTAAGATTTATGCTGCATTTGAAATTACGCTGTTGATTTTATTGGCTTTTTTTAAGTGCTCCAAATTATGTAGCTTTGTTTCAATGCATTAAGTACGTGTCAGGAGTTCTGAATTTAGTATTAACCAGGACAGCATTTTTAAACAACTTATGGCCATTGGTCTGCTGTTTAATGTGCCAAAGCATCAAGCCTTCTTCGGTTTCCTGATCGCTGTAAGTCGTTGTTTTCTTCCCTCTGCGGGCAAAGCGTGGCCTATGCTTTGCAATTGGAATTCCGGGTATGATTATTTTTAACAATATGCCTCCTCAAAGTTTATCAAAAAGCCCGTGTGTTAAATTATTGAGCTCATTGGGTTTAAGGCTTTTCATTTCCTGGTGGATTTTGATAGCATCTGCCTCGTTAAAATTTCCGTTTTCTCTTCTCATAATCGAATTTACAAAACCCCATGGTTTTTCAATGGGGAATTTGGCTTTAAGTATTCCGTTTAAGGATTCAAGGACAGCTCCTGGATGCCCCCTGTTATTGATCTGGGATTGAACAAACTTGTATGAGTTAAAATTATCAAGGTTTAACTTTGTTATTTTTTCACAACCGTCTTTAATCTCTTTGAAATAATTCCCTGTTTTTTCCCGGAAATGATTTGAATTTTTTTTATCAGCCAGCGGGCCACCGCTGACATTTGTCAAACTAGATTTATCAGGAGAGGGAGTAGGACTAGGAGAGGGAGAAGGGTAGGCGTTTGAGCAGGCATTCGCAGACGTTCGGCAGGCATTCGACAGCCATTTAGCAGGCATTTTTAATCCATTTTTCTTACACCAATCAATTCGAAAGTCTTTATTTTCAGGGCCTTTGCCTGAGTTGCAGCGAGCACATAAGGGTTGCAAATTATCAATGCCATCACTGCCACCTTGATAAATTGGGATGATATGATCTTTTACAACACCATGAAGATTAGAGTCACCCCCGCACCTAACACAAGTATCATTAAAAAAGGAAACCATCTCTTCCCACTCAACTTTTGAATGCCTTCCTTTTTTTCTTGCGTCAGATAATCTTTGCGCCCGTGTTTTTTTGTTTATTTCTTTTGTTGTTTCATTATCGGTTGTCCCCCATTTAGCTCTTGCGGCTTTTTTGGCTTTTTCTGACCTTTCTTCAGCATGAAAAGCATATTCATTATGCTCCTGCCAATCGTGAATTATAAATCCATCATCAATCTTTTCTAAAAATTTTATTTTGGGATCTAAAAGGATTTTTACAAATTGCCCGGGTTCTCCAGTCCAATCCGATGCTATTTCAATATCGTCCTCATCATACCCGGAAAGAACACCATTTGGCTTGTTTGCAGAAACAAAAGCCCAAAGTCTTATTAAATTATAAAAAGCCCTGTCACCAAGCTTTCTCATTAATTTTAAAGCCTTTGGGTGTGTCGGAAGCGTTACACTCACTCTAAAATCTTTGTTCATTTTTTTTCCCAAAAAGATTATATGTAAACAGGCCTTCCCGTCAGCTTTTGTATTTCTATTTTAAAGAATTCGGGGTCTGCATTATTTTCACTCATATGTATCAAGTGGATTTCATTACATTTGGACAGATCATTTGCCCTGAAAAATTCTTTCACATTTTCAATCTCAAAATGACTCTTTACAATCCTGTTTCTGATGGCTTCTGGAACGATGCCGGATTTAATATTTTCTTCCAGAATTTTCTTGGAATAATTGCATTCAACCATATAATAATTGATGTCGGGAAAACGATATCTGCAATAAAATGAGTCTGTAATAAATATGAGTTTCTTACCATTTTTACTTTGCAGTAAATATCCATATGGTTCAGCACAATCGTGTTGAGTATTAAAAGGTAAAATCTTAAAAGATCCAACCTCAAACAATTCCTTTGATTTCACGATTTTTAACCGGTGTCCGGATAACTTTAATGCCCTGGCTGTTCCAGGACTCATGTAACAGTCAATTCCCGCCTTCATGACATCTTTTATGGCTTTGGAATGGTCCCCATGCTCATGGCTGCACAAGCAGCAAGACACTTGTGAAAGTCTAAAATCAAAAGCCTCTCGGATCTCTGAAAAACTGATACCTGCTTCAATCATAATGATGGTTTCACCATCAGATATCCGGTAACAATTTCCAGTGGACCCGGAGGCTATTGTTTTTATATCAATCATTCAATATCTTTTTAGAATCCAGGTTCTGCCATGGCAGCATTGGCCTCTTCCTGCTCGATCTCAGCCTTTTCAGCATCAGTCAAAGCCTGACCATCATAAAAATCTGCATCCAGGGCATCACCATTTTTCGGGATATCGATTATTTCTTCGTTGGCGTTCTCCTGGATTTCTTCTGATACCTGATTGTCAAACCCTTTAAAATCTGACCGATCCCCTGCTATAGCCTGGGACATTTCAATTGTCATTGGCCCGTATTTTGGAACCAGTTGAAGAAACATTGTTTTAAGTGCCATAGCGTCAAAATCAGTTACCCAGACAGGTTTTCGCCCTTTTTTATTCTTAATGTAATAACTATAGCTTTTTGAAAATCGTCTGGCATGTTCTTCCACTTTTTCTTTTGTCCAGGCAATGGCTTTTTGGAACCCGTTTAAAAGCTCCATGTAGCAATAATATCCTATGGGATTATCACCAGTTCTTTTGCCACCTATATCAAGGGTGCCTCTGATCCGGTCAACAATCATTTCCTCACCCTCATACACGATGCCTGTATTAAGATGCCTGTATTTACCTGTCCTGATAGCAAGCTGAACATATCCTTTCCAACCCATCTGAAAAGAAGGAACCTTTTTATATGGAATTACATAAGCAAACCCAAGATTCTTATTGATAGGCAGATCAAGCCCGGCTGCTTTGAGTGATTCTTTTATGACCAATTTTGGATCACATTCTGCAAGGGCCTGATCTTCTCCGCAAAGATCAAGAACTGATGTAATAAATGTCCCTGCTTTGTCACCCAACCGTGTGTTTATTCTGGCCACGATACCAGGGTTCTCCAACTCTCTTTGAATTGCAGGCAAATTATTTGTTGCCATATTTTTCTCCTTATGAAGCTTTTTGAGATTCAGTTTTTAATATTGTTAATGCCTTGTCATTGGACACAACCAGGCTGATCACCTGGGAAGAAATGGGAAACAGGTCATTAATTGATTCTCTGTTATCAACAAAAACAGGAGCCTGGAACCCGTAATAATCAGATAGTGTCTGGATGATATCCAACCCTACGTTTATCCTGGCCCCACTGTTCAGGCCATGGTTGTATGGGACTCCGTTATAAAGGACCTCACAGCATTCTTTGATCCCTTCGTTGATCTGAGTTTCAAACAACTTAAACCGGGCCAGCTTGAATCTTGAATTGATCTGCCCTTCAAGCATCTCAACCTTTTTGATAATAAATTTCTCAATAAGGAATAACTCAGCTTCAAGCCTTTCAAATTCAGCTGCAAGTTCTTTTTCCTGGACCTCAAGCTCCAATATTCTAATCCTTGATTTTTCGACTGCATTCCATGCTGCTTCAAGTTTAGTCCATTTTTTAAGTTTTTCCTGTACTTCAAGAATTTGACGTTCTGCAGTTTTTTCCTGAACTATTGACCCGTTCAGCAAGGCATTAATTTCAAGATCAAGAACAGCTTTTTCTTTTTCCAGGGAAGATATATCAACAGGAACAAAACCTGTTTCGATTTCTTTCTTTTTTAATGTGATAGTTTCATCAATACCCTTTATGGTCTTGGAGAGCTTGTCAATTTCATCCCTGGCAGCCAGGATGTCCTTATCCCTCTGTTTGATATTGGATGCCATTTCCTTGCCTTTGGCTGTTATCTCTGCCAGCCGTTCTGACTTATGTAGGTTAAAAGTTCTGAGAAATTCTCTGGTTATATCTTTAGGCAGGTCTTGACCACAGGTAGGACAGGTCCCATTATTTTTCAGGATTTTGTTATTTTCTTTATGCCAATCATCCCGGGTTTTTACAATCGCAGTTTCTGAAAGCCTGTTACGCTTTTCATCCTGGGCAATGCTGAATTCATAGTCTTTGATTTTACCATTAGCAGATCTTTTCTTGGTTTCCAGCTCTTCAATTGCATCAAGAATAGACTTTTTTGTTTCTGCATGTTTTTGATCAGCCTTGTTCTTCGCCTTTTGAATCTCACCATTTACCTCGTTCAACCTGATCTTTTTAGCTGAAAGCGTCTCGTTTGACTGTAAGGCCTTGAGAGCTTCCATATTTTCTTCCAACTTTTTTTCAAGCTGTTTTTTTTCTTTAAGGTCCGGTTTAATGGCACCCTTTGCAGTCTCCTGATTTTCTGCGATCCTGACAGGGATCTGTTCAAGTTCTTTGTTTATTTCCCGTTTTTTGGCCTGGATCTTTTTTTTGTGATCATCAATGGAACAGTCACCAAGTATACCAGACAGTCTTTTCAATTTTTTATCTGAATCAATGACGTCCTTGTCTGTAACATCCCCGCACATTTCAAGAAGGATCTGGCGGCGGCCGGACCAGTGAAGATTGTTGAACTCCAATGGATTTGTTACCAACTTAAATGCATTTACGTCGATAATTTTTGATATTTTGACATCATATTCTTTTTTCTTGACCGGAACATCATCAATAAAATAATCGGTTGTGTGCCCGGTGAAGGTCTGCCGGGGTTCACCTCTCTTCTTTGTGTATTTTTCCTGGAAACGTTTTCTCAGGCTTATAGGTTTATTGTTAACTTCAAAAGCCCCTTCCACTTCAGTCTCAAGGTGATGGATCTCCTGGCCATCCTTATCAACGGGTTTTAATTGAAAGTCTGCCTTACCATAGCTGTCTTTCCCGAAAAGCAGATAGGAAACTCCATCTATCAAAGTTGTCTTGCCGGTTGCATTTTGACCAAACACCGATAAATCTTTTCCATTCGGTT
>CAYVZG010000098.1:0-10010 GCA_964455805.1 uncultured Desulfobacula sp. | reverse complement strand
TTTAAAAAAGAATTTAAAGATCGCATAAAAACCATGTGGAAGAACACTTTAATTCTTGAAAATAAGCTTTTCAACCCCCTTGATATCACACCAAATCAATTATCAACCTGTGTTTTAGAAATTATTAAAAAAGAAGACTGGATTTAAAATATGGGGTTAGGATACAGGTGTTTCCAAACAGGATGCAATATCAAAGGATAGTTTTTTAATTTTAAGTCTTGCGGCCTTTACCTGCTTCTTCTGCTCTTTTTTTTCATCGTGTTTTAAATCAATAATCGTTTCCATTTCTTTTTTGAAAACCTGATATTGTGTGAATTGTTCCCTTATTTTTTCTTTAAAATCTCTTGTGGCAGCCTCTATTAAAGGCAAAAAATATTGTTCGCGCAAATTTATGTGAAAATCTTTAAATTGATCTCTTACAATTTTCTGGTTTTCCTTTTTAATTTTCAATGCGGCTGTATTTAATCCTGGAGAAAATGAGAAACCGGTTTTATTGTTAAATAAGGCGGTCAATATTTGCGACATGGTCTGCAGGCTAAAACCGGTAAATACATTGGTCTTGATTCTTTTAGTATATTTTGCCTCAAAGATTTTCGCAGGCAGATCAAGACCCAATATTTTTTTTATCTGATTAATATTTACAGAAGCGCTTAAATCATCCTTGGGAAAATTGGATTTTAAATCGTTTTTAAATATTAAATCCTCTTGGGTTTTAAACAAATTGATATGGTATGAATCAAATAAAGATTGAAAATATACTTTAATTTTTTCTTCCTGGCTTTGGACAAATCTTTTTATTTCCGGTTTAACCTGCTCTATTATATATAAGTCCAATCCACGTTTAAAATCCTGAAACATTAAATACAAAATTTGATTGAATCCCCATTCTTTTGGTGAAGATTTATATTTGTTCACATCAAGAAAAAAAGTTCCGATATAATCTTGCGTTTTTTGTAAGACGGCTTTTTGATCATAAAAAAATGTATTTTTTAAATTTAATTTGATTTCCTCTTTTAAATCTGTGTCAACCCCTTTAAAGGACTCTTCAACAATGGCCTGTAACCGAACGGCATTGCCATGTAAATCCTTCAACAGGTTTTTGGTGGTTTTTTCCTTTAATTTGTCTGAGGACAGCAACCCCAGATAAATATTAATCTTTTGATCCAATTGGGCCATGACCATATCAAGATGCTTCAGATGGTTTGATATTAACATCTCATCCCTGTTTGTATTCAGGATATTTTTAAAATACAATTTAAATTCCTGTGTTTTCAGATCACAATATTGAACAATTTTCTTTTCTTCCTGCCAAAATTTTAATCGATTTTGATCTTTCTTCTTTAATTTTGATTTGTGATTCAAAAAAAGATTATAAAGTGCTGAAAAAGAAAATATGGGCGAATGAATCTCTAGTAATTTAAGGGTTTCCTTAATATTTGTTTCTATTTTTATCAAATCTTCACGGTTTTCATGCTCGGTTAAATCACAATTGTTAATGAAAATAATATTATCGATCAACCCAAAATTCTTAATCTGCTTTAAAAAGGTAATATCTGATCGTCTTAATCCGATTCGGGAACTGACACAATAGATGATCATGTTAGACGATTCAAGATAATTTAACACCTGTTCCAATTGGTTGGGATCTGTTGAATCAGCTCCCTGGCAATCTGCAATTTCCAGTTTGGGGTCTAACGCTTTCCCGTAAACATCAAGGCATACATCTTTTATATAAAAGGCAATATTTGGATCAGAGGTATAGTGTTTATGCTTATCAAACTCTTTTGATTTAAAGCTGATAATGGCCTCATCAGCCTGTACCAGGTTTTTACATTTGTTAAAGCCTAAAAGCGCATTTTTAATTAACAGGATTTGCGGTGGTATTTCAAATTCGACCCCGGAAAAATCTTTAACAAGTATTTCATAGGCTTTTTCCAGATAATCTCTGTCATTTTTTCTTCTGATATCAAAATTGCTCAATATTTTATTTTGTATACCTGTGTTTGGAAAAAGCTGTAATGCGTTTTGTAATTGTAAATTTATATCGTCCCAGGATTTAAAATAAAAAGTGGCCTGATTTTTTCTCCCCTTCCGAATTCTTGTGGTAATCGAGGTAATCACTCCCGCCCCTCTCTTAACCAATTCTTTTCCAAAAAGGGAGTTAACAAAAGTACTTTTTCCCGACTTGATAACACCGACAACAGCGATTTTCATTAGCCCTTCATTGATGAACTCCGGGATTTTTCGGCAGTTTTCATGATATGCCCTGATTGATTGATCCCACAATTGCGGAATATCTTCTATCCCTTGAAAAATACCAAGTGAATCCTTAACTATTTTTTCAATGGTTTTTTTTGAGCGTATTTTATGTGTCATGATTGTGGCATTAAAAATTAATTATATCATCATCAATGCTTTCTCATATTTCAGATCAGTGCCTGTAGAAAAAATTATTTCTTCAGATAATGGACAGGTCAGCCATGCTGAATCACTCAGTTCGCTATCCAATTGCATGGGCCCCCATCCGGCGCATCCCAACACCACCATAAAAGATTTGGGGCCTTTTTGAAGTGCAATCGCCTCAAGAATATCCCTTGAGTTACTTAACGCCAGATTGTCTGTAACCTTTAAGCTTTCATTCCATTCAAAAGGAGGGCCGTGGAGTACAAAAACTCCGCTTGGCTGGACCGGGCCGCCAAGATATATTTCCAGGGTATCAACACTCTTGTCACATTTTATTTCCAAGTCCTCAAACAATTCCCTTCCTGTAAGAAGCGGATGTACCTTATTGATTATAAAACCAAGGGCTCCGAATTCATTATGTTCACACATGCATGTCACTGTCTGAGAAAAATTGGGGTCCGGAAGCCCGGGTATCGCAAGGAGAAAATTTCCTTTCATGCTTTGTGAGATTTCATCTGTCATTTACCGGCTCCATAATTAAATTGGGTATTCCAATCATCAGCCACGCATACCGATTGAAAAAACAGTGTTAAATATTTTTATTTGCTTTGCAATAGTTTTTGTCATCAAAAATCCAATTATTTATTAGTGATCAATCCGCATTTCTACCATAAACATCATCAAACCTGACAATATCATCTTCTCCCAGGTAAGAGCCTGACTGGACTTCAATAAGTTCAAGAGGTATCTTTCCCGGATTCTCTAAACGGTGCAGAGTACCTAAAGGGATATAAGCTGATTCATCTTCCTTGAGGAGCATCTGCTCTTCTCCTTTTGTTATTGTGGCAGCTCCTGAAACAACCGTCCAATGCTCTGCTCGATGAAAATGCTTTTGCAGTGACAACTTTGCTCCCGGTTTAACCGTTATTCTTTTTACCTGAAATCTTTCTCCGGCATCCACTGTTTCATAATTACCCCAAGGCCTGTAAACTTTGCTATGGCTGACTACCTCATCCCTTTTTTGATCCTTTAATTGTTTTACAATTTTTTTAACTTTCTGAACCTGGTCCCGGGGGGATACTAAAATAGCATCTGTTGTTTCCACTATAACAAAGTTTTCAACTCCAACGGCTGATATAAGACTGCTCTCCGAACTGATATAGGATGATTTTACATCATGGGTTATAACGTCGCCTTTAATGACATTCAGGTTGTCATCTTTTTGTCCCGTCTGCCACAGCGCATCAAAGGAACCCAGATCATTCCACCCGGCCTTAAACGGGACAACAATTCCTTTTGACGTTTTTTCCATAACAGCATAATCTATAGAATCGGACGGAATGTCCTTAAACGCTTCAGGGCTCAATCTAAAGAAATCAAGATCTTTAACACCTGACGCTATTAAATCTTTGCAAGGCATCATAATATCCGGTGCATGTTTCTCAAGTTCCTTAATGATTGCAGATGCCTTAAACATAAACATTCCTGAATTCCAGCAATATAATCCTGATTCAAACAGTTTTTTGGCTGTTTCAAGGTCTGGCTTTTCAACAAATTTCTCTATTTTAGAAACACCGGCACCTGATTCCAGCAGGTTTCCCTTTTTAATATAGCCATATCCTGTTTCAGGAGAATCCGGGATAATGCCGAATGTTATTAAATGATTCTTTTGTGCAAAAGTCAGTCCTTTGTTTATGGCATTGTGGAATTGTATCACTTCTTCAATCACATGGTCGGCAGGTAACACCAGAAGTATGGGATCTTTTTCATCTTCCATAGCTTTTAGCGCTGCAAGTGCTATGGCCGGTGCCGTATTCCTCCCCACCGGCTCCAGAATAATGGCTAAGGGATTTATCTGGATACTTCTTAATTGTTCAGCCGCCATAAATCTATGATCTTCATTGCATACGATAATGGGAGAAGCAGTCGCTTCAAGCCCTTTGAGCCTTAATACAGTGTTTTGCAGCATGGTTTTTTCATTATATATGTCAATTAACTGCTTGGGATAAAGCTGCCTTGACAATGGCCACAATCGTGTTCCTGATCCGCCTGCTAAAATAACCGGAACGATCATAATATCTCCTTGAACTTTTTATTTCTGTGCAGTGAATACATTAATTTTCAACCCGTGATTTACCGGGTATGCATCCATCGCCCTAATATGGAAACCTGCGTCTGCAAGCCAGGCAGTTATTTTTTCTTTTTCAAATCCATACCATGATCCACCCATGATCTCATTTATATTTTTTTGATCATGTTTTTGGAAATCTGCCACGATAAAATACCCTCTTGGTTTAAGAACCCTGTATGCTTCAGCAATTGGCAGTTGGGGCTGTGAGATATGGTGTAACACCATACTCATCATGGCGGTATCGATTTCTTTGTTTTTCATGGGCAGATGTTCAAGCTCCCCTAATCTCAACTCTGCATTGATTGTTCCTGAAAGCCTTAGCCTTGCCTGTTCCAGCATTTCAGGAGAACTGTCTATGCCGATAAAATTATGCGGAATTTCTTTGGAAAGCCGCTCAATGAGCTCTCCGGTTCCACAACCCAGATCTGCTATCTTACCATTAACAACAATTTTTTTTTTGATCATGGAATTGAGATCAAAATTACCAAACACTTCTTTTTTCAAACGATCCCATTGGGGTGCGATATGTTTGAAGAATCTCTTTGTTCTATTTTGACGTATTTTGATCATCTCACTGGATTTTTTCAGGTCCTGGCTGGTAACACCTTTGTCATCAGTATAGTTTTCCAGGAGCTGGATCAAAGATAAGGCTGTTTCATTTTTTGCCGCAGAATAATAGGTAAAACTTCCGTCTTTTCGGGATGTTAACAAGCCTGAATCCAATAGGATCTTCAAATGTCTTGAAACTCCTGACTGTATCATGTCTACGACCAGGACAATTTCATTAACGTTAAGCTCGTATCGCTGCAGCACACGCATCAACCTGAGACGGGTG
Organism: uncultured Desulfobacula sp.; assembly: GCA_964455805.1. Classification (GTDB taxonomy): domain Bacteria; phylum Desulfobacterota; class Desulfobacteria; order Desulfobacterales; family Desulfobacteraceae; genus Desulfobacula. The sequence continues at coordinate 4,641 of CAYVZG010000098.1, read as the reverse complement.
TTGTCTGAAAGCGCCTTAAAGCATTTGATCAATTCCATTTTTAAAAAACAATATATTCCATAGAATGATTTCCTATCCAAAATTAAGAATTGGACAATTTAACCCTTTTCCTTCAACAGTATGTTAAAGACGTCATGCCATCTGTCTTTATTTTACAGTGAGGACCGGACAATGAGCCTCAAGTATAACAATTTGAGCTGTGGAACCAAAAATTAATTTTCCCACTTTTGAACGACTACGAACACCAATAATAATTTCGTCAATATTTTTTTCTTTTGCAAAATTCACGATGTCTTCTCCGGCCTCAAGCCCCCTAACCAGAAGATGGCTTTTACTCTTAACCCCAAAATCATCAAAGTATGCTTTTGCTTGATCCAGGTTTTTTTCAGCATCAACAAATTCTTTAGAATCTGTTTTATCTCCACCAAGCATAGAAGTTATTATCACTATTTCTCCATTAAAGGCCTTTGCATGCTTTACTGCGATGTCCATCAAATCCTTACCAACATCAGTTCCTTTATATCCCACAAGAATCTTCATTGCTAATACCTCATTTTAAATTATCGCCAAACCACTGATTAAATAACGGTGCTTGATGATAATAAGATGTTTTTACCACCATTATCAATAGCTATTATACAAAATTCTTAAGAAAAGATTGAAAATGTAATCATTTTAGTTTTTTTGTTCTGGATTTATGATGAAATTAAAATCAAAAGGGGTTAAAATCTTAATTTATACCTGTTTGTATGCTTTTACTATTTTGGATACGCACTGATACCTTAGGTTTTTTAAGATATACCCTTTTATTTATCCATGACGAGGGTTTAAAAAAAAAAATCAACCAAATGAGGTCTATGGAAATTTAATGGTGACTTTTTTATTACCTTTTTTGTCTTTCAGAGTTACATTGAGATCAAGGCTTGAATCTTTAATCCCCAGAGCAAGTACACTTTCGCCTTTTGCCTTGTCTATATGCAAAATATCTTTGACTGTTCTAAAAATATTACCGGTGACATCGGCACCCGGTGACGGAAGTTCTGAATCGCGGTACTCCGCTTTTACGGTAACGGAACCGTCATTGGACTGTTTGATGGATATTTTTTTTGCATTACTGTTTACACCATGCAATGCTAACAATGCCAGCCATTTTAAATCTGAATCCATTTCATCCGGATCTTTGTTTAATATGGACATTTCTTTCAAAGGATCTGTTGTTGAATAACAATCACACAACTCTTGCACTTTTAAATGTAAATTTGATGAATCTTTCATAGCGACGTCTCCTTATTGAAAAAGGATTATAGACCATTTGCTAAAATATAAGCTGTATTAAAAATTATGCAATAAATATTGAAGTCATTTTCTCTAATTTGCCTTACTATTGCACCTGAGGATAAAAACATCAGATAATAGATGTTGCAATTGAATTTTTGAATGTCCTCATAAAAAAAGCGAGGGAAAACCGTAAGATTTTTCCAAATGATAATTCAGCTTTTAAAACTATATATTAGACCGCAATGTCTGCCTCAAGACTATGAAGCATGTCAAAGCCTGCAATGAACAGATTTGCCATTGAATTTAATGATATTTTTTTATTGAAAAAAAAGACAGTTACACAAAATTGTTAAAAGGGCCAAAAAATAGTAGATTGAATACAATTATTTTGAATTAATTATTTTCTATCGTTTCGAAATATTACATCTCTGCCTAACTCTTTGTGGAATTGTTCACACTCTTTTCGTCGGTATTTGCTTCTTCTACTATCAGACAAACGAAAAGGCCTTCTCTTATTAACACTCATCGTGAGGTCAAATTTTTTCAAAAAATAGTTAAATACACTCTTTAGCTCTTTTGCTCCTATTTTATTTGCTACAATAGACGTTTGTATATCATCTTTAAAGGCCTGCTCATTTTTAATGCTCACTTATATCTCCAAAATATTTAAAACACAGATTCAAATATTATCCATTTATGTATGGTTTGCGACCAGTAACGATCAAAATATTGACTCATGAAAAATATCACAACAAATTATTATTGTACATAGATATAAAATCCTATTCTTGAAGAGGAAAATCAAAAGAATCACCATATTATCTAGAAAACTATTAATCCAAATATATGGCAAATCGCCACAATCAAACAGGTAGCGATTTAATTTTATTTTATTGGAGACACACTTTCCTGCAACTCAAATCCTTAAAAAGAATTCCCTGAAATATGGGACTATCAATTTTTTATATTATAGAGATGAATCATCCATAAAAACAGTAACCACAATATGTTGTATATCTGTTTAAATTAAAAAAGTGAGTCATCATACATATATACTCACGAGAAAATCAGAGTCAGATTAGGCTTTTTTGTCTGAAGATTATGATTCACCTTGTTCCTGTCCAACCACCACCTGTAGGCGGAGCCTCGCAATACCCCCATTTACCTGAAAATCGTTTGCCCTGGTCAAAATCAAATTGAATACGCCCCCAATAACGTGTCCCATATTTAACGGTTGAACAAGCTCGGCCAGAACTGTCCTGGGTCCAGAATCCTGTTAACGTATTGCCATTAAGAACGCCATAAACTTTTCCATTGCTCGTTGCATATGTGCCGGTTATTTTATTTCCAGATTGTTGCAAAACCATTTCACCCCAGTTTGACTGCCATTTGCCTTGAATATCATTGTCCGATGATGATTGCAGGTTTGACAAAAGGCCACCGGGTGATCCGCTCATTACTTTTGAGAAACCAACATGGTTTGAAGCATTGTTCTGTGACCACGTGGCTGGGTCGGAATCACTTATTCTGTATATACCAGGAGGCAACGTAATATTAGGGTTTACAATCCAGTGAACATTGGGGGCATTATTCATACCCGATTTGAGTTGGGCTTGCCAGGGGCCGTATTTTTTGTTTGAATTTACCTCAATAATTTTAATAAACGCTCCAAACTCATTCCCGGTTGATCCCCTCCCGTTATTCCAATGGTAAGTATCAATATACGAAATGTATGTCGGCTGGGTGATTTCAAATTTTGTTAACGCATCTGGCCAGTTAGACACCCCTCCTTTATTCCAGTAATCAACAATCACAGATTGTGCATAAATTTCAGAAAGAGGGGTAATTAATAAAACTAACAGCAAACATAATTTTTTGAATTTCATACGTTCTCCTCGTCTATATTGAATATTTAAAAAGCCTTTTTACCTCAGAAGCCGTGTATCCTGTTTGTCTGATACGGCTTGCTTCAAATGCTCGTGTCTCCAGAAACATTTCAGGCAAAACCCTATTGATGATGAATGCCTTTTTAGGTGGTACGGTGAACCTGCTTACTACATTCATCTCATGGCCACTATAATCCCAATGATAAAAAAATGATTTACCCTTAATGCCCCATTCCAAGATCCAATCTTTCATACCAAATACGGGATTTTTTTGCAGCGTCCAAGTTAATATGAAGACATGTTTTTTTATGTTGTTTAGCAAATTTTCGGGTTATTGCCAACCCAGGTGTCAGTTTGCCATATGTAAAAATAATAGTTCCATCTGAGTAAATGACATTTTGTTCAGTCCGCTTAGGAGACCCACCCCTGGTCATGACTTGAAAGCCTGTATAGCTTTCAGGAAGCGGGCCATTTTCGGTCTTCCTGCCTTTTGGCAGCCAACCACCATAAGGGACATTACAAGCAATTGCTGCATCAATACCGGCAATATCTGCCCCAGTTCGCCCTCCGGAAATAATTTTTTGTATCATACATTTACTTGTCCTATTTCAAATAATGGTCAACAGTAAACCGCACATCCTCATCCATGTCAGTACCCGACAACCACTGTAAATAATCCTTTGGGATATCCCTGAAAAACTCACCTTTATGCTTGCCAAAATACATTCGACTTAACAGGACTGGTTTGCTTGAATTTCCATCATCTTATTCTCTATAGCAGTAGGGCCGATATCCTTACTCATTCTTGCAAACAGCCTCTCAAACAACTTTTCAAGCACCAGAATATCACCAAGGGCATCATGGGCAGTGGCTTCAATTTTAATTCCAAGGAAATATCTTAAATATTGAAGGCTGTACCGGGGTATTTTCCCTTCACTTCCAAGTATTTGGCTATCTTTAAAGAGCAGATGATTTTCTTCGGATGAACACCTTCTTTTTCAAGCATTGTAACATCAAATTTAGCGTTGTGGGCGACCAATATCTTCTTATCATCATTTAATAGTCCGGCCAGTTTTTGGTGGTCATGACCCCTTTTAAATGTTGGTTTGTTTTCTACCATTTCGTTTGTAATATGATGGACACACATGGAAGCTATCGCTATTGGCAAGGGGGTTTAAATAATTTGTTTACAATTTCTCCGCACTCAAGCTTATAGGCAAGCTGACATAGCCTATCATTTTTGTCGGTACCGGTTGTTTCTGTGTCCAGGAATATAAACAAGGTTGCTCCGATTCTTATGGTTTTTTAGATATTTTATAGTTATCAAAAAGGATATGATGATACAAGCGGAGGTGTTACTATATTTTTATGTATCATAGGCTGGATTCTGTGTGGGCAAATAAAAATTTCATCTACACAAGATGTTGCATTAACCACCAACGATTAAAAGTGGACTGATCGTAGCAACAAATCGATT
>CAYVZG010000097.1:0-11199 GCA_964455805.1 uncultured Desulfobacula sp. | reverse complement strand
CAGACTATACTATTTATATCAAATTGTAAAGTTTATTTCATAACAACTCCTAAGATCTTAATTTTAAGTAATAAATTGAATAGAGCAAGTCAAATTTTTTTATTTATACCTTATATTTGCGCGTATGGTTAAATATTTTTTTTCTGTTTAAGAATATCAAAGTAGGTAAGGATTCGTTCTATGTACAAAACCGGCTCCCAACCCCTTGCGTAGCCGTGTTTGGTCTTTTTATAGTATTCCGGTTTTGATAATAGGGGTAACACTGTTTTTAAATTTTGCCATCGATTTTCAACAAGTCCCATGTTTTTCGCAATTTTCATAGCATCTGTGACATGTCCATACCCGATATTGTAACTGGCCAGAGCAAGGAGGGTTCGTTCATATTCATCTTCAATATAATTGAATTTTTTAACCATTTTATCGAGATATTTTATACCGGCTTTAATACTCTGGGAAGGGTTCAATCTGTTTTCTATCCCCATTTCTTCTGCGACACGTGTTGTCACCTGCATTAAGCCTCGTACATTTGTAAAACTTTTTGCATTGGGATTAAAATGTGATTCCTGGTATACAACCGCTGCTATAAGTTTCCAGTCAAAACCATATTTTAGGGATTCCTCAACAATTGTTTTTTTATATTTTGGCAGTCGGGTTTCTATCCGTTGATGAAATCTTTTAAGATCAAATGGATCTGAATCTTCAATATTCATGTAATATTTATCAGATATCTGTTTCAAAATCCCGGTTTCATTGGCAAACAGAAAAAATTTATTAATCTGTTCCAGCATTTGCAGGTCATTTTTATTTACAGCCCAGGCAAGCGGTTCCTTTTCCCTAAGCGCAATTCCAATCCGGATATCTGGAAAGTGTCTTTGATTCAAATAAGCCACATTGTTGTCTGCTATGGTAAATTTTATTTTTCTGTCGTAGACCATTCTGATGAGTTCTTCAGTTGGGATGTTGTCGTGAAGAATATAATTAAAATGAACACCTGAGTTTTTTATTTCTTCCAGCCGTGAATGATAGGAGGTCCCGCGGCGAACGTCAATTGATCTAAAAGTCAGGTCATCAATGTTTTTTGGACCAAAAATTAATTTATGGTGAATAATGTGCTGTTGAATGGTCATATAGGGAATTGAAAAATTAACTTTTTCCAGTCTGCTTTTTGTTATGGCAAGTCCGGAAGCAATAAAATCCCCTTTTCCCTCTTCAAGATAGGCAAACATATTGTTCCAGCCCGGTGTAACAACATCAAGATCAACATTAAGATATTTGGCAAATTCCTTGGCAAGATCATATTCAAAACCAGTCGGTTTACCGTTATAGTAATAATATGTACTGATGGACTTATTCGTTATGAGCCTAAGAACGCCGGTCCTTTTAATTTTTTCCAATCGGGTTATATTGAAGCTGAATTCTTTATTATGAATCAATACAGAAAAGAAAATAAAAATGGCTAAAACAACAAAAAGGTTTGTTAAAATAAAATAGTTTAAATAAACTTTTTTCATTTTAACCACTTTATTTTATTAAATAGGCACGATTTCCACTCGATGAACATTCTGGTATCCCCGGGGAAGTTTTTTCCCTCTATGGCCCCTCATCCCTGTATAATCTTTTTGGTTGCCAGGGCTCAATTTAAGGTAATGCCGACCCGAGTATATAAAAAGGTTGGCATTTAACGGTAATATTTTAAGAAAGCTGAGTTTTTCTGGATGTAATGATTTCAATTCTTTTTTGGGAATGGATATAATTTTATTTCCCTGTCCTTTTTTTAAATTGGGTAATTGGCTCAATTTAAATATCAAAAGTCTGCCTTTAGAGGTAATGGCTGCAATACTGTCTTTTTTCAGGTCAATGACCGGGTCGGGATGTAATAATTCATGATTTTCTTTTAAATTAACAACTGCCTTACCATTTTTATAATTGGTTAAGAAATCATCAAATTGAATAATAAACCCATATCCATTGTCAGAACCAATAAGAAAATGATTGTTTTTCGGTGATGACAGCATAAATTTAATGACAGAATTGCTTCCGATGGACAAATGGCCGGTTAAGGGCTCTCCATTACCCCTGGCAGAAGGAAGTGTGTGAGAAAAAAGCATATAACTTCGACCGGTATTATCCAAAAAAATAATGGGTCGGTCGCTTTTTGTTCTTAAATATCCCAAAAGTGAATCCCCTGATTTAAATTTCACGGCTTCAGGATTAATATCATGGCCTTTGGCAGATCGAATCCAGCCGTTTTTAGATAAAATGATGGTTACCGGCTGTTTATCGATTACATCTGTAAAAGAAAATTTCTCTGCCTCTTTACGTTTTTTGATAGGAGATCGTCTTTTATCTCCATATTTTTTTGCATCTGATTTGATTTCTTTTTTAATATATTCCTTAAAGGCTTTTTCTTTACCGAGGATTCTTTCAAGCTCTTTTCTTTGTGACTTTAAATCTTTTTGTTCTGATTTTATTTTGATTTCTTCTAGTTTAGCAAGCTGACGCAGCCTGATATCAAGAATGGCTGTTGCCTGCAGTTCGGATAATGAAAAAGCTTTGATCAGATCTTTTTTGGGGTGGTCTGATTTTCTGATTATTTTTATCACTTCATCCATATTCAGAAAGGCAATCAGAAAACCTTCTAGAATATGAAGACGGGCCACAATTTTTTCTAACCGGAAATTCAATTTTTTTCTTACGGTGTCTGCTCTGTATTCGAGCCATTCTGAGAGAATTTCAAGCAGATTTTTAACCTGTGGCCTGCCATTAATTCCAATCATATTCATGTTAAACGAATATGATTTTTCAAGATCGGTTGTGGCAAACAAATGATCGGTTAAGGCGTTAAGATCAATCCTGTTGGAGCGTGGAATAACAACAAGTCTCGTGGGGTCTTCATGGTCTGATTCGTCTCTAATATCATTGACCATGGGAAGCTTTTTTGCCTCCATCTGTGACGCGATCTGCTCATAAATTTTTTCCGTGGATGCATGGTGGGGAAGGGCTGTGAAAATAATTTCTGAGTCTTCAATATGAAATTTTGCCCGCATCTTAATCCTGCCGGTTCCCGATTTGTAAATATTTTTTATTTCTGCGCTGGGGGTAATAATTTCCGCTCCTGTGGGAAAGTCAGGGCCCTTAATAAATTTACAAATCTGATCAACGCTTGCATCCTCATTATCGATCAAATGAATCAATGCTTTTGCAACTTCACGCAGGTTATGGGGTAAAATATTCGTAGCCATTCCAACGGCAATACCAGCAGAGCCATTCAGTAAGATATTGGGAAGTCTTGCAGGTAGAAGTTTAGGCTCTTTTAAGGTGCCATCAAAATTGGGTACCCAGTCCGATGTCCCCTGATCAATTTCGGAAAGAAAAATATCAGCATATTTGGATAATCTGGATTCCGTGTACCTCATGGCGGCAAACGACTTGGGATCGTTGGGATCACCCCAGTTTCCCTGACCATCCACCAAAGGATATCTTAGAGAAAAAGGTTGTGCTAAAAGAACCATGGCCTCGTAACAGGCTGTATCTCCATGGGGATGGAATTTGCCAAGTACATCCCCTACGGTTCTAGCTGATTTTTTAAATTTAGCTGTGGATGCCAGTCCCAATTGGCTCATGGAGTAGACAATTCTTCTCTGTACGGGCTTTAAACCGTCTGCTATATGGGGCAGGGCACGATCTAAAATAACATACATGGAATAATTTAAATAAGCTTTCTGGGTAAATTCCTGGAAAGGTATTTTTTCATAATCCTCAATTGCGGATGGAAGGGTTTCTTTCATTACTCAATCTCTTTTATATTGCCATTTGATTCTATCCAGTTTTTTCTATCTTTGGCTCTTTTTTTTCCAAGAAGCATATCCATAATTTCATAAACTTCTTTTAAGGATTCATCAGATTCGTCATCCACAGATAATTGAACCAGACGCCTGGAATCTGGAGAAATTGTTGTCTCTTTGAGTTGGGCCGGATTCATTTCACCCAACCCTTTAAATCTTTGAATGTTTATTTTGTATTTCTTTTTCCGGCGATTAATTTTTTTAATTATATTGCTTTTTTCAGAGTCATCCAGTGCATAAAAAACCTCTTTTGCCACATCAATTCTGTATAATGGCGGCATGGCAATATAAACATGTCCGTTTTTCACAATTTCAGGGAAGTGTTTTAAAAATAGTGCACACATCAGTGTGGCTATGTGCAGTCCGTCAGAGTCAGCATCTGCCAGTACACAAATCCGATTATATCTGAGTTTGGATATGTCATCAGACCCGGGTATTACACCTAGAACCTGAGAAATATCACGGATCTCCTTGGATTCAATAATTGAAGAAGATTCAAGATCCCAGGTGTTTAAAATTTTGCCGCGCAGGGGCATAATAGCCTGGAATCTTCTGTCTCTTGCCTGCTTTGCAGAACCCCCGGCAGAATCACCTTCCACAAAGAACAATTCCCGCCTTGTCTGGTCCATGCTTGAGCAGTCAGATAATTTGGCAGGAAGGGTGGTGCCGTTAGAGGTCCTCTTTTTGGAGACCTTTTTGGCTTTTTTCACTCGGTTTTTTGCATTTTCAATGGCAAATGCAGCAAGGGTTTCACCCTCTTCGATATTTTGATTTAACCACAGGCTGAATGCGTCTCGAACCTGAAGGTTTACAAGATTTGCACAATGACGTGAGGAAAGCCTTTCTTTTGTCTGGCCTGAAAATTGTGCATCTGAAAGTTTAACCGATAGAATATAGCCAATCTTGTCCCAGATGTCTTCCGGGGCAAGGTATAATCCTTTGGGCAAAAGATTCCTGAATTTGCAAAACTCTCTAACAGATTCTAAAAGCCCGGATCTGAATCCATTGACATGGGTTCCTCCTAATCTTGTGGGAATAAGATTAACATAACTTTCTTCAGGGTTAGAACCCGACTCAATAGTCCAGTTAACAGCCCAAACGATTTTAATATCATCTCCATAAAGATCCCCTGTAAATGGATTGGAGAAAATACATTTTCTCTCATTTAAATTCTCATTGAGATAATCATCCAGGCCATGGTCGTATCTCCAGGTTGTTTTTTCTCCAGTTTCTTCATCATAAAAGGCTGTGACAAGCCCTTTGCAAAGAATGGCCTTTGATTTCAAAGCATTTTTCAAGGCTTTTTTTGAAAAATTCGGCGTGTCAAAATAGGAAGTGTCAGGATAAAACTGAAGGGAAGTCCCTGTGTTTTTTTTTCCGATTTTTTTGACAAACCTTAAATCGGAATCTTTAATTCCATTTTTGAAATCAATGGTGTACTCCTGTCCGTCCCTTTTGATTAAGATGGTTAGATGAGATGACAAGGCATTCACAACAGAAACACCTACACCATGGAGGCCACCTGAATAGCTATAGTCCTTATTGGAAAATTTGGCACCGGCATGAAGCTTTGACATGATCAATTCTACGCCGGAGACTTTTTCTTCAGGATGAATATCTACGGGCATCCCTCTCCCGTTGTCAGACACGATAATGGATTGGTCTGATTTTAACACAACATCAATTTGGGTGGCATACCCTGCAATGGCTTCATCAACGCTGTTATCAATAACCTCAAATGCCAGGTGATCAGGGCTGGACGTGTCAGTGTACATCCCCGGTCTTCTTTTGACAGGGTCTAATCCTTTTAAAACTTCGATTGATTCAGCATTATATGTATTGGCTAATTGTTTTTTCTTGGTGTTTGGTTCAAATAATTTCATAAATCATTAATATAGCAATTAAGTAAATGTAAATATCGGCATCAGAATTTTTAGGTTTTAGCCTAGTCTGATTTTCAAAAAATTTTCCAGTGTGAACGTACAGCATTATGTTTTATAGAAATCTTCTACAACCCCTACAATATCTATTGGGTCATCCAAAAGGTGAAAAAGGTCAAGATCTTTTTCAGAAATCATTTTTTCATCTAGAAATTTATTTTTAACCCAATGAATCAATCCTTCCCAATAGTCTTCACCCACCATTATGATGGGCATTTTTCGAATTCGTTGTGTTTGTATTAAAGTGATGGTTTCAAACAATTCGTCAAGGGTTCCAAATCCTCCAGGCATAATGATGTAGGCCTGGGCATATTTTAAAAACATCACTTTTCGAACAAAAAAATATTTAAATTCAATTTGCGTGGTGGCATAGGGGTTGGGTTTTTGTTCAAAGGGCAAAGTGATGTTAAGGCCAATAGACTCAGCACCTGCCCGGGCTGCTCCTTTATTGGCGGCCTCCATAATTCCTGCGCCCCCGCCTGTTATAACAGAATAACCTTTTTGGGCAAATAAAGCTGCAAGATTTTCAGCTTTTTTATAATATGGGTGTTCAGCATTTGTTCTGGCAGAGCCAAAAATCGAGACTGCCGGTCCAAGTTTGTATAAAGAGTCAATTCCTTCCACAAATTCTCCCATAATTTTAAATAACCGCCATGATTCACCGGTTTTAAAATCATTAATGGGATATTTGCCATTAATATGATTTTTTTCCATATTGATTATTCCAATAACCTTCTTATTATTAGGCCAGTTGTGTTGATGGAGCCTGGTAAAATAAGCCTAAATATGTTATTAAAAGCTTTAATCAAAAAGCCTATCATATAAAAATATAATCGTCAAATACAAGCTGGCTCTAACATTGAGCATAAGCCATTGCCTACATTGACTTTTACTATAGAAAGATATAAAAAAAGAAAAAATTTTCATTGAAAGAATAAAGATTGAATAACAAAAGGATAATTGCTCGCAGAACATCAATAAAAAATGAGCTTGGAATGCACGCAAGACCGGCCTCCAAAATCGCACAAATGGTAGATTCTGCACATTCTGGTGTATGGCTTTGCGCAAATTCAATTAAAGTTGATGCTGCAAGTATAATTGACATACTCACCTTGTGCGCTGTGAAGGGAACAACGGTTGTGATTGAGATAGAAAATCAGAAAGATAAGATGGTTCTTGATCAGATCTTTGATTTTTTTGAAGCCGGCTTTGGAGAAATGTAAAGATGAATGGTTCAAAGTCAGAACAGATAATTCTGAAGGGAATAGGCGGTTCACCCGGTATTTGTATCGGAAAGGCCTATATTGTTGATAGAGAAGGTGTCAATATCACTAAACGATATCCGGTTAGTGACGACATGGTGCCAAAAGAAATAGACAGGTTCAAACAAGCCGTTTCAAAAGCAAAAAAAGATCACGCTAAAGTAATTGATTCACTCGATAAAGACCTGGGAGAAAATTTAAATATTCTTGAGACCCATATGGTGCTTTTTAAAGATAAGATGCTTTATGGCAAGACAATAGAGACCATTTCCAATGATAAAATCAATGCAGAATGGGCTCTGAGAAAAGTATCAAGAAAAGTCAAAACCATGTTCAAGCAGATTGATGATGTCTATCTGCAGGCAAGAGTTAATGACATTGTTCAGGTGTCAGACAAAATCATGTCTCATCTTGTCGGTGCCCAGGATATTAAAATTTCAGATATAACGAAACGGGTAATCATTGTCGCTCATGATTTATCGCCTGCTGATGCCAGCCAGATACAACTTGAGCGTGTGAAAGGATTTGTCACAGACCGTGGGGGAAAAGACTCCCATACAAGCATTATTGCAAAGGCATTAAGGATACCTTCTGTTCTTGGTTTGGGTCATGCCACTGTTCGGGTTGAAAATGATGATTTTTTAATTGTTGATGGTTCTTCAGGAAAATTGATTATCAATCCTGACGAAGATACACTCTTCAAATACGAAGAGCGTATGTTAAGGTTTGAAGAATACACCGCAGCTTTAGAAAGAGAAAGTCATCTGCCCGCTATTTCCAAGGATGACATTTCCTTAAACCTCATGGCCAATATTGAACTTGTGGAAGAAGTCGTTGCTGCAAAGGATTATGGGGCCGTTGGTATCGGTCTTTTTAGAACTGAATTTTTATACCTTGATTTAAAACGTTTCCCAACAGAAGACGAGCTCTTGTGCAAATACAAAGAGCTTGTGGAATTTATGAGTCCACAGAGTGTTACGATCAGGACCTTAGATATCAATGGCGATAAGGTTACTCCCTATTTGCCAAGTGTTGAAGAGGCCAATCCTTCTTTAGGATTACGGGCGGTTAGGTTTTGTCTTGAGAATGAAGATATTTTTATCACCCAGTTAAAAGCTATTTTAAGGGCTGCGGCTTTTGGAAATATCAAATTGCTGATACCCATGATTTCCTGTGTTGAGGAAATTATTCAAGTCAAGCAGGTAATAAACAAGGCTATTCTTGAGCTTGAATATGAAGATAAGATTTTTAATAGGGATATCCCTTTAGGGGCAATGATTGAAGTTCCATCTGCAGTAATGATTGCTGAACATCTTGCCGAACATGTTGATTTTTTTAGTATCGGAACAAATGACCTCATACAGTATTCAATGGCCATAGACAGGAGTAACAGAATGGTAGCCCACCTCTACCAGGCAATGAATCCTGCTGTATTAAAAATGATAAAAATGATCCATGATGCGGCAAAGAAAAAAAAGATTGATCTTGTCATGTGTGGGGAAATGGCGGGTGACCCAATGAATATTCCCGTTCTCGTTGGTATCGGCCTGACTGACTTTTCAATGAATTCAGCAGCCATTCCAGAAGTTAAAAGGGTAATTCGGAATCTTGATACAAAAAAAGCGAGAAAGACAGTTAAAAAAATAATGAATTTAAATTGTGTCCAGGAAATCTCTGATTTTGTTTTAAAGGAATACAAAGACATACTTCCCTTTAGTGAAGCGGATGAATAATCAATGAATTCAGAATTTATCAAATTAATTGCCACCAATAAAAAAGCGTATCACCATTATCAAATCGAATCAGAATATGAGGCGGGGATCGTATTGGTTGGTTCGGAAGTCAAGTCTATGCGAGAGGGAAGGGTGAGTTTTCAGGATGCGTATGCTGATATAAAGAATGGTGAAGTCTTTTTAAGACAACTTCATATTTCACCTTACAAATATGCTTATTACAGCAATCATGAATCCCACAGGACAAGAAAACTTTTGCTTCATGGATATGAAATCAAAAAGCTATGGGGTAAAATTAAAGAAAGAGGCTATACCCTGATCCCGCTGAAAATATATTTTAAAAATGATAAAATTAAAGTAATGATCGGCCTTGGTAGGGGCAAAAAATTATATGACAAACGACAGAGTATTAAACAAAGAGATATCAAACGAGATATGGACCGGGAACGCAAAAAATATTCATAAGGCCAAAACCATAGCACTGTTCCATTAACACAGTGGAGCGCCGGATATTGACTTTTTTGGCGTTTAGACCTATGATGAAAAACAATACTTGATCTTTTACAAATTGGGGGCGAAATGGCTTCGACGGAGATTTTGAAGTCTATGGTAGCATACCGAGTTTTTTGTCAGCTCGTAAAACTGGCAATGCTTAAACATAATCGCAGACGATTATAATTACGCTGTAGCTGCGTAGAGCAGCTTCCGTCCTGCTGATATCCTTCTTGCAGATGTCAGGTCAGGGCGTCGACTTTGCAAGACCGCCTTTTAAGGGTGTCTGAACCTTAAAGGTTAAATTTTTCAGACTATATTGTTTTGTATCCATCTCAAAGGAGACATGACAACTAAATTTAAATTTTGAGATAAGTATGTAGAAGCCTAGGGTGATCGTTTTCGGACGCGGGTTCAACTCCCGCCGCCTCCACCATTCATTTGTAATAAAAACAAGTAGTTATGAAAAATATCACTGTCTGATTTAGACAGGGTTTAGACAGTAATATCTATTTTACCCCTTTTTTTGGCATTGGGATTATCACGGCTCTTCTTCTATCCAGAACATCCGTAACAAGATTATTTGAGCGCTTGGCGTAACGCTGAGTCATTTTTATATTGGTATGCCGAAGTTGTTGTCTGACAACATCCATTTCAATACCCATATCTAAAAGCTGACACCCTAGAGAATGCCGGACAGCATTATATAATTTTATTTTGATATTTTCTTTTTTACAGGCCTTGTGCCAAATTGCATTTAAATTTTTATTTGTATAAGGTTTTCCATCATCCCTGGTAAAAACAAATTCACTGAAATTTTCCGGAATATTTTTTAAAAGTTTGTCAGTGTATTTTGTCAACCCGATCATGCCACCTTTTTTATTTTCTGAGCAAAGCTTTAAATCATTATCGGAAAAAATCATTTTAATAGTGATATGATTCTTTTTGATATGATCTTTCATTAATGCCCGGGCCTCACCAATTCTGGTCCCGTTATCCATCATAAAGGCAAAAATAGGCCGGTCCTTCTCCGGGATATGTTTCAATACTTTGTCCTGTTGCTCCATGGATAAATATTCAATTTCATCCGGCAGGCTCATTGAGAGTTCAGGGAATGGCACAAGCTTGGGAATGTCTTCTGATTTCCAGGCAAACCGCATCATGGTCCTGAAAGCTGATAAAATATTATAGGTGGTTTTTGCAGCCACTTTTTTTGAAACATATTTTTTGAATTTTACAATATCAGCATATCTGATAGTCCTGATATCTTTATCTCTGAAAAAAGGCACGATATGGTTTTTGCAATAACCCGTATAATCCCTTAGTGTTTTTTTGGTTACGTCAGCAGCTTCAAGCCAGGCTTTTGAATATTCTTTAACAGACAAAGGAGAATCAGGAAACCATGATGCCGGGTTAAAATACCCTTCGTCAATTTCTGTCCTGATCTTGTAAAGTTGTTTTTCCGCTGATTTTTCATGCCAGAAAGGTTCTCCCGTTACCGGGTGACTGAATATCCTATACCGCTTGCCTTCCCAATAGATTGATATAAGATATCGGTTGGATTTTTTATCAAAAACAATAGACCCACTCATACACTCACCCCATCTGATTATAGGGGTATCATTATATATGTGGGCAAGGTTGGTCAAGCTAATTCCTTTAAAATAATTGCGGTTCAGCTGATAAAATTCGTTGTTTGGCAATGCCAGTAATGTATTCGGGATTTAAATCTATGGCTAAATAATTTCTGTTATTTTCTCTTGCGACAAAAGCAGTTGTTCCGGATCCCAAAAAAGGATCTAAAACAATTCCATCCTTGGGACATCCTGCCAAAATACAAGGTTCAATCAGTTTCGGTGGGAAGGTTGCAATGTGTGCTTTTTTAAATGGTATTCATTTTTTTACATACACTTACACCGAGTTCAAG
>CAYVZG010000096.1:0-11511 GCA_964455805.1 uncultured Desulfobacula sp. | reverse complement strand
GATTAACATAACATGTTAATTATTTTTGTTGACAGTGTAAATAAATATGGATATATTTTTTAGAACAAAGAAGTTGCAAAAAATCTGCTCAACCCAAAAAGTTGCAATAAAAGAATTAAGGGCAAATGGGGGTAGCAAGTTGATGCAAAGAATGGCAGAATTAAACGCAGCAAATTCACTAAAGGATATTTCACATCTTCCCCTCCCAGATTGCACGAACTGAAAGGAAAACGCAAAGGGCAATTCTCAGTCGATCTCACACACCCATACCGTTTGTTGTTTATTCCTAATAATGAACCCCTCCTTCAGAAAGAGGATGGAGGATTAGACAAAATAAAAATTGATGAGATCCAAATTATAGATATAGAAGACACTCACGAATAGTAGGTGAACTATGGGAACAAATAAAAAAAAATACGGTTTCACACCGGACTATGCTATCCCGCCAGGGGAGACATTAAAGGAGACTATGGAATCTCTTGAAATGACTCAAAAAGAATTAGCAAAAAGAACCGGATTAACTGTTCAGTCCTTGAATAGGATATTCAAAGGAAAACAACCTATAAACTATGAAACAGCAGGAAAGCTTGAGCTTGTAATAGGTGTCCCAGCAAGGTTCTGGAATGATTTAGAGGCTCAGTATCGAGAACAACTCGAAAAGATAAGGGAACTTGAAAGTCTTAAAAAGAATTTAGATTGGCTTAAAACGATACCCGTCTCGGAACTGCAAAAAAGAGGTTTAATCGCACATCCTGAAGAGAAAAGTGAACAAGTAAGAGAAGTTTTAAAATTCTTCGGGGTGAGCAGCGTTTCGGCCTGGGAAAAAATCTGGACTGAACCGAAAGTAGCAGCCCGAAGATCAGCATGTTTTGAATCAATCCCAGGGCATGCGGCAACTTGGATTCGTCAAGGAGAAATCATTGCTCAAAAAATAGAATGTAAACCCTTTGACAAAAAATCATTTAGGGTGGTGCTTAATGAGATAAGAGAACTAACGATTGAACACCCAAAAGTTTTTATTCCTCGAATGCAAAAGCTTTGTTCTGATACAGGCATTGCCGTTGCCTTGGTACCAGAAATGAAAAAAGTTCCCTGGAGCGGGGCTGCAAAATGGATAAATCCCAATAAAGCAATGATCCTCATTAATCTTAGAGGAAAAAGAGAGGACAAGTTTTGGTTTTCCTTTTTTCATGAAGCAGGACATATTGCAAATGATAATAAAAAGAACCTTTATATAAATGATAATAGCAATGATCCTGTTGAACAAAGAGCAGATAAATTTGCAGAATCAATCCTTTTTCCCGGCAAGTGCAGAGAAGTAATTCCTATGCTCAAAAGCAAGCAAAAAATTATTTCTTTTGCTAAAGAGATAGGCTTGAGTCCTGGAATCGTTGCTGGTCAATATCAACATTTGACACGCCAATGGAAATGGTACAATGATTTAATCACAAAATTTGCATGGGCCTTTTAATTTTTTTTGCCCACAAATACAGCAATCCAGGAATTTAAACCAATTCCAACAACAAACATGCTAGGGGTTAAACCATAGATGTTCAGAGTTAGGCATAAAAATGAGGAAATTAAATCCAATTTCGAATGAACTTATCGCACCTTGCGGTATGAATTGCGCCATTTGTAGCCGGTACCTTGCCCATGTCAATAATTTAAAACGCACCCAATGCATCGGTTGCCGGTCTGGAAACAAAAAATGTTCATATTTGTTCGAAAAATGCTCTGGGATTAATGGTGCTCTAAAAGGCAATGCAACCGCCGGCTTTTGTTTTGGATGCGACCAGTACCCATGCAAACAAATCAATCGTATGGACGACAGGTATAAAAATAACTATGAAATGAGCGTGAAGGATAATTTGGAATGTATCAAAAAGAAAGGGGTCGAAAGATTTGCAAAAGAACAATACGATGAATACCATTGTTCAAAATGCGGTGGCTTAATCTCTATTCACAATAGAAAATGCTTTAAATGCGATACAATAACAAGATTAGTGGAGAAGCTCGACAAGAAATGATATATCATTAGCCTGGAAGGATATGACAGAGAAAATTTTCCATGAGATTCTTAATTTTTTATTTATCTCCATGGTGATGTATTTGGAGTATTGCCGCGTTGTTCATTGTTGCCTGAAAACGTGAGAAGCCAACCCCAGATGAAGGCAACAAAGCGATGCAACCTGGACTACAGTCCATTATCAAGGAATGGTTGAAAGGTCTCAGCAAATCATAAGTGTTTTATCTCATAATCAATTAATTGGCTTCACCAGTCAGAAATTTTGCCGGCAACCATCAAAAACAAGTATTAGCTGAGCCCTTCGCAACGTGTGCTTGTTGTTAGGAAAAAATATGAATCTAAGAAAAGACATGCCGAAAATACTATTATTTTTATCTGTGTGTGTGCTGATTTTCGGATTAATCCACAGAATCACTTTTGAATTGTCTCCAGTAAGTTATCCAGGCCACTGGAGTCAATTTATCCTTATGTTCTTTTTACTTCCTTCAATCTTTCTGGTTCCTGTTCAACTGATTATAGTTTTGATCTCAATCCATAGTAAATTTAGAAACGAATTATTACCCAACTTCGGGATCTTTGTTTTGGTAATAGTGATTTTGGCAGCCACGGTTAGATTCATAGATCCAATGTTTTTACTTTATGCTACGTGATTTGATTTTCTCACAGGAGCATAAATTGAATCTTTAAATGGCAATTTTAAGATAATTGTCTAAATACCAATTGGTTTTTTTTTATTGACGAAACCGGTGAAAATATACAAAAAAGAGTATTCACTGTAAATCATCTCCGTTGAAGACATAATCTATGAAAGTGCAAAAAGTGAGGCGTGTAAAAAAAAATAACTAACATAATATTAGAATTGTCAGACAATGATTAAATCAGGAATTATTAACGCAAAACAGGGTACCACAAACATTCATTACACCCGGTATATGAAGTATGGCATCGTTTTTTTCCTTATCCTGTTTATATTGATGTTTCCCAGACCTGTAATTGTCTATGCCAATGGCGAAGGCCTCCTAGTGTCAGTTAAAGAAAATACTAAGATCACAACCCCGAAAACGGTCGACCCGCCAAAGAAAAAGCCTGCTTTGAAACCGCAGGCGTTTTACAAAAAGAATTTGCACAGCCTCAGTATCCGGGGGACTTTCTCAAGTGTTGACGTGCTGGGAGATGATGCTTCAGAAGAATTCAGGACGTATGACATATCCGTCAGTTTCAAACTTCCCTGGGCCTGGTATGCCATGTCAGGCTGGGGCGTGGGTACGCGGATGATGACCGGCATTGGTACTCTTCACAACAGCAGGGACACGGCCGTGTCTGTTTCTGCCATGGCCCAGGTTGTCTTTGGCAGCCAGGATGGGAGATTTGATTTTGATCTGGGTGCTGGTGGAGCGGTTCTCAGCAGGCATCATTTTGGCACACAGGACTTTGGTGGACCCTTTCAGTTTTCTTTGACAACAGGTATCAGCATTCCGTTAATTAAACGGTATGCAGTGGGCTACCGGTTTTTGCACTATTCCGATGGCGGACTCAACGGATCATACACTACGGGTGCAGATCTTCACATGCTTGAGTTGATCTACCGGTTTTAAGAACACGTGTCAAAGTAACCTGGGGCACTCTATTTCAGGCTGGGACCGGCAAAAAAAAAGAGCTCCTGGAATGACGCTCATACTCTCCCGGGAATGCCCGGTAAAATAATTTGTACTGGAAAAAACCGACAAAAAAAATTATAGAATAGTTTTCATTGCCTGTCTGATATGTATCAGGCATTTTTAAAGAGACAGCTATTTGAATTTTGGTTAACAAAAAGGAGTTCTACCAGTTATGAATGTCTTAACTCATCAAACCATTGATACAGACCTCTGTGGAAAACCAGTCAACCTTGAGGTTGGTAAAAGCACGATTGAATTTATGACAACATCACGGATGGCAGTTGATGGCACAGGCCTGGTGCATGGTGGATTTATATTTGGTTTAGCAGATCATGCAGCCATGCTTGCTGTGAATCATCCTTATGTCGTTCTTGGCAGCGCTGATGTTAAATTCACAAAACCTGTAAGAATCGGTGAGGTCGTCATTGCAGAGGCAAAAGTTGTTTCATCCAAAGGTAAAAAACACATGGTAACCGCAGAGGTTAAAAATAAAAATGATATTGTATTCCTGGGCGAATTCACCTGTTTTGTTTTGGAAAAACATGTCCTGGATACTGACAATTAGTTCTGTTTTGGCTTGCCAGCTATTTTTGCTAAAAGAGAATCACTAACACATTTTTTGACCAATGGGTTAATATTGCCTGTTTGGTTATTCGATAATATAATTGACTACCACATACTCAAAGGAGAACTATTTATGGCCTGTCTGTTTTGCAAGCTTGTTAACGGAGAAATACCTTGTACAAAAATTTACGAAAACGATAAGGTTTTGGCTTTCATGGATATCAACCCTATGAATGACGGCCACACGCTGGTAATACCAAAGAATCATGGTGGAACTATACTTGAGTTGCCTGAAGCAGATTTTCTTAGTGTCATGTCAGCTGTAAAAAAGGTTGCCGAAGCAGTTCAAAAAGCCCTGAATCCTGATGGGATAAATATTCTCCAACTCAATGGAGAGGCTGCTAATCAAGTCGTTCCGCATTTACATGTTCATATTGTTCCCAGGTGGTCGGACGATGAATTGACCGTTTCCAAATGGATTCCGATACCCGGCGATATGGAACAGATTGGTGAATTTGCAGAAAAAATCAAAAAAGCGATTTAAGAATTTTGTTGAAAATTAAAAAGGTCACCTGACTTAACTTCAACTACAAACATGTTGCGCTTGAAACCGTAGATGGACAAAGATAAATCATGTAAAAATGAAACAGGAATATATCGAATTCACCTTAAGGCCAACTCGTTTTGATGACATCGACTTTATCTATGATCTTAGAGTCAAAACCATGAAACCGTTTTTTGATGGCACTTTGGTATGGAATGAGGCAAAAGAGCTCGAAAAGGCTAAGGATGAACTGACAAATGCCCAGATAGTAATGATCGGCAAAAAGAGAGTCGGAGTCATTAAAGTAATCCCCAGAGCAGATGAGTTACATTTTCATCAAATGCAGGTCCTTCCAGAGCATCAAAAAGGGGGGATCGGTGCCGAACTTGTGCGGCGAGTAATAAAACGGTCTGAAATATCAAACAAACCTTTAACGCTATTCGTGATGAAGAATACACCGGCTAAGCGTCTATACGAACAATTCGGTTTTTCCGTAACAAATGATTTTGAATATTATTGCAGAATGTGCCGCCAACCAACTCTAATTCAAGAAGAAAGATCTTGAAGAACAGACTTTATAACCATGCAAAATCAGCCACAGCAAAAAGCCATGCAGAAGATTTGCTGCGATTGGGATACTGTGAAATGAAAAATGCTTTTAACCTTAAAGCAGATACAAGGTTTGTCATTGAGGATGCGATTGTAGTCATGAGAAGATCAAAGAGCATTAAGCAGTTTGAAAGCCTGATGAATGGATATATCTTATTTCCCGGATATGAACTATGACAGAAGCTATCCACCTGGAATACAAAAAGATGCCGCTGCTCTTTTTTTTACGAGCCCCTTTATATGCGTTTTGGGGAAGATCCAAAGTTTTTCACGGGAAAAACTCAATTCCTCCCATAACCCTGAAATTGGATAGGTTGAAGATTGATAGATCACATTTGTCCCGGTTCAATAAGATCTGCAATATAAAAATTCATGATAAGGTTTCATTGATTTACCCGATCACATTGGTGTTTCCATTTTTTCAGAGAATACTCAGCCTGAAACAGGCCCCTTTATCCCTGTTTAAAGTATTGGGTAAACGGTTGAAAATTATTCAGCACAGACAGATTAGTCTTGATGATGTTCTTGATATTTTTTGTGAAATGTCGTCTGTCAGAATTATTTCAAAAGGGTTGGAAGTTGATCTCTCCACTGTCATTGAAACCGGAAATAAAAGGGTTTGGACTGCAACGGAAACATTTTTTTATCGAGGTGATTTTGGAAAGGCGGATACCAATGCTGAAAATACCCCTTTTGAATCCATCCCCAAAGCCGAAGTGGCTGCCAGGTGGTTTCTGTCCGCCAAAAATGGGTTACGTTTTGCCCGGATTTCCGGTGACGGAAATGGTATTCACTATTCCAAATTATATGCGAGGTTGTCCGGTTTTGAACGCGACTTTGCACAGCCCTTTCTCATCCTGGGAAATGCCGTTAACCATTTAATGAATAACAGAAAAATCAACTCTATTTCCCTTGATGCTGCTTTTAAGGGACAATTTTATTATGAGAGAAATGTAACGATCAAGGGTGTTAAAACAGATTGCCGACAACGATTCGATATATATAGTGAAGGAAATGATCGCCCCTGCATGAACGGGATATTAAATTATTAGGGTTTCAAAATAATTACATTGATCCTCCCCTACAAAACTGGAGGCTGAGCGAATCTGTTTTAGAAAAATGCACCGGAAAAAGTCAGCACAGCAATTATGCGTCAAAGGAGATATCATGAAACAACTAGGAAGGTTAACCTTCTTTTGCGGGAATATGGGTTCTGGTAAATCCACTAAATCCTGTCAAATAGCAAAAAAGAGAAACGCCGTATTGCTGTCTGAAGATGAATGGCTGGAATCGTTATATCCAAATAAAGTCCATTCTTTAAAAGACTATATTGAGTATTCGAACAAGTTGAAACCATTGGTAAAATCACTTGTTCAAAATATACTTAAAACAGGAGCCGATGTGGTGATGGATTTTCCAGCAAATACCACTTTGCAAAGAGAATGGTTTAAAAACATATTTTCAGAGATTGATTCTCCTCATGAGCTGATATATTTAGATGTATCAAATGAAATCTGCCTAAAGCAAATAAGAAAAAGGAGACTTGAGCATCCCGAAAGAGCCTCAACTGATACTGAAGCAATGTTTGAACAGGTCACAAAGTATTTTATGGAACCATCATCAGACGAGGGCTTTAACATAAATAAAATCGGTCATAGCTTATAACAAAAAAAGGACTCAGGACCTCTATACTCAATCCTAACAACAAAAATGACATGAAAACGGCGCACGATTGAATAACAGCGTTAGCCCGAAGGAATACATAAATTGCGGTTGCCATGCTCATCTGCGAAGACGGCATGCTGATCAAGCAACTCTTTAAAATAGAGGATTTAACCATGACTCAATTGATAGCAGATAAAAAAGATATTGATTTCATCCTGTACGATATGTTTAATGCCGGGGATTTGACCGGCCATGAAAAGTACAGAGATTTTTCAAAGAAGATGGTTGACCTGGTGATTTCCGAGGCCCGGAACCTTGCGATCAAGGAGATCCTGCCCACCCTTTCTGAGAGTGATAAAGACGGAGTGCGGTTTGAAAATGGGAAGGTATTTGCCCCACCCTCCTTCCATAAGGCCTGGCAGGCTGTTGTGGATGCTGGAATGGTTTCCACAATGGAAGATCCGAAATGGGGAGGACAGGGCATGCCCTACCTGGTTTCCGTTGTGGTCATGGATTATATTGTCGGGGCCAACTACTCCCTGAGCGGTTACACCCACATGGGCCACGGTACCGGCAAAATGATCGAACTCTTCGGCACGGATGAGATAAAACAGCTATTTCTGAAAAAACTCTACACGGCCCGGTGGGGGGGAACCATGCTGCTTACGGAGCCGGAAGCCGGGTCCGACGTTGGAGCACTCACCACCTCGGCCCGAAGAAACGATGACGGCACCTACACCATCACGGGTAATAAAATATTCATTACAGCCGGGGACCACGATCTTACGGAAAACATCATCCATCCGGTTTTAGCCAGGGTGGAAGGAGCTCCAAAAGGCTCCAAAGGGATCTCCATTTTCATCGTTCCCAAAATTTGGGTGAACCCGGACGGCAGCCTGGGGGGGTTCAACAATATCAAATGCACAGGCATAGAAAAGAAAATGGGTATGCACGGTTCCCCCACCTGCGCCATGTCCCTGGGGGAGGGGGGGGAATGCAAAGGATTTTTGCTGGGTGAGGAAAACCAGGGCCTTGCCATCATGTTCCACATGATGAACGAAGCCCGGCTGAACGTGGGTTTCCAGGGCAGCTCAGCCGCATCCATGGCCTATCTTTACGCCCTGGACTATGCAAAGACCAGGGTCCAGGGTAAGGACATCCTTAACTTTAAGGATGCTAACGCCCCGTCTGTTCCCATCATCCGCCACCCTGATGTGCGGCGCATGCTTATCTGGATGAAGGCCCATGTAGACGGCATGCGAAGCCTGATCTATTATGTCTGCTCCCTGTTCGACGAGAAAGAGATATCCCTGGATGTTGATCAACATAAACGGGCAGCCGGCCTCATTGACCTGCTGACGCCTGTGGTCAAGGCCTATTGCGCGGAACGGGGGTTCGAGGTCTGCGTCCAGGCGGTACAGGTGTTCGGCGGGTACGGGTATACCCGGGATTTCCCGGTGGAGCAGCTGGTGCGGGATACCAAGATCGCCTCCATTTACGAGGGCACGGACGGGGTCCAGGCCATGGACCTGCTGGGCCGGAAACTGGGTATGGAAAAGGGACAGGTATTCATGTCCCTGCTTGAAGCCATGAATCACACCATTGAGAAGGCCCGGGAACATGAGAGGCTCGTCCCGCTGGCAGACAGACTGGACAAATCAGTACAGGCCCTGGGGGCTACAGCCATGGCCATCGGCGGAGCAGCCATGTCCGAGAACTGCAAAACTGCCTTTGCCCATGCCCATCCTTTCCTGGAAGCCACAGGAGACATGTGCATGGGGTGGATGCATCTGTGGCGTGCCCTGGCAGCTATCCAGGCCCTTGAAACGGTAAAAAAGAAAAAAGACCAGGCCTTTTATGAAGGCATTGTTTCGGTTTCCGGTTTTTTTATGGAGACGGTGCTGCCTGTGACATTTGGCCGCATGAAGTCTGTCCAGGGACTCTCCAATGCCGCTTTGTCCATTGAAGACACAGCCCTGGGATAAGGTTTTCTGTGACGCTGGACAAATGCATAAAATCGATGTAAGAATTTGCCACAATAATAAAATTACAGCAGGGAGATTATTGTTTTGATTCATATGACAATTGTGGACTTTTTGAAGAAGCGGGCCGCTACGGACGCCGAGAACCTGGCCTTTCGATTTATGGGCAATGGTGATCTGGACGGACCCATTAAAGAGTGGACCTTCTCTGAACTCTATCATCAGAGCGCAGGAGCGGCTGAAAACCTGTTTGAACAAGGTCTGGCCGGATCCAGCGTTCTACTCGCCTTTCCACCGGGACTTGACTTTATAAAGGCATTTTACGGCTGCCTCCTTGCAGGTGTGCGGGCTGTTCCTGTACCGCTCCCCAATCCCAACAGCAAGAATCCATTCGGCAGAATTATAAGTACGGCAATGGTTTGCGGTGCTTCAACCGTCCTGACCAGTCAGCAGCTGGCAGTAATGGCACAGAAGGCCGGACCGGATCTGCCTGTTTCGCTGAAAGTGTTGACGGATAAGGTTTCCACCGACTGGATCGGCCCGACCGTTGAGATGAACCAGATTGCCTACCTGCAATTCACCTCAGGCTCCACCGGTCACCCCAAAGGGGTCTGTGTCAGCCACGCCAACGCTGTTTCAAACCTGCGCGTGATGGGGCAAATGCTGCGTTTGAAATCAACTAAACCTGCGATAGTGTGGGCGCCCCACTATCACGACCTGTGCCTTGTCGGACACATTTTGGGTCCGGTGTACTATGGTTTCGAGTCCACGCTGATGTCTCCCATGGATTTTCTTCTGAAGCCGCTACGCTGGCTGCGTGCCATAAGTCACTACAAGATTGCAAATACGGCATGCCCGAATTTCGGGTACGAGTATTCAGCAAGACGGATTAACCCGGATGAGTGTGAGGGGCTGGATCTCAGCCATTGGGAAGTAGCAGGAAATGGTGGAGAGCCTGTCCTTGAACAGACCATGGAAGCATTTATCAGGAATTTTGGACCGTACGGATTTCGTGCCCAGGCATTCATGCCCACATACGGTATGGCTGAGTCTGTACTCTTTGTTGCCGGGCTCAAGCCCTTATCCCAGCCTCCCAGGGTACTAAGGGTGAGTGCTGCAGATCTGGAAAAACACACCATCTGTGTTTTGGGTGATGATGAGCCCGGCGGACGCAATGTTATCAGCTGCGATCGTCCAGGATCCGGTCACCAGGTGATCACCGTAGATCCTGTCATGCTTACCGCATCCCATCCCAACCATGTTGGAGAGCTTTGGGTAAAGGGCCCCAGTATACCCAAGGGTTACTGGGACCGGCCTGAGGAATCCCTATCCACATTTGGGGGGTATCTGGCCGACACGAATGAGGGTCCTTTTCTCCGCACCGGAGATTTGGGCTTTGTTGCAGATGATGAAATTTACGTGACCGGTCGTTTGAAGGACCTTATTATCATTGCAGGGCGAAATCATTATCCCAGTGACATCGAACTCACCGTACAACAATCCGGTGCTCCAGTCCGTCCTGGATCCTGTGCGGCTATTTCGGAGCGTATCAACGGTGTTGAAGAGCTTGTTATCATCGCTGAAGTCGATGAACGTCAACTTCCTGACCAAACCCGGTCTGAAAGAACGGGAAAGGCATCTACAGACGAATTCTGGTCCTCGGCCGTACGAACCGTCCAGGGTGCCGTTTCAAGGGGGCATGGCCTGTCAGCGCAATCCGTGGTTTTTGTTGAACCCCGAAGTCTTGAAAAGACCTCCAGTGGCAAGCCACGGCGTCGTTTCTACCAAAAACTTTTCCTCAAAGGAGAGCTTGCCGTACTTCATGAGAAAGGTCCTTCCCGATCTGTCTGACCAGACTTACGGACACAAACTCAAAAATGAATTTTAGTTGGAAAACTAGACAAATTATGGATAATATACGGGCTGCCAAAAAAATGGTTTTGAGCAGGTGTCACGAACAGACTTGATGCCATAATCATTAAAATAAAAGGAAAATTATGAAGGATGAGGTGCTTTTTGAAATTAAAGGGTCTATAGCTATCATTACACTTAATAGACCGGATAGAAAAAATGCCATTAATCAGGCTCTTCTTGAAGGGCTTTATAACAATATTGAAAAAATAGCTGAAAATGATGAGATTAAAGTGGGCATTATTATAGGAAATGGCAACTCATTTTGTTCAGGTATTGATCTTGAATGTCTTTCAACTGACAATCTTTTTGATCCACGTTCAGATGGAAAAAATATGCCTGAAATATTTGAATATTGTAACAAACCGATTATTGGTGCCGTAAATGGGTATGCAATTACCGGCGGATTTGAAATCGCCTTGAACTGTGATTTTTTAATTGCTTCTGAAACAGCCATTTTTGCGGACACACATGCAAAAGTGGGGATCCATCCCGGGTGGGGAATGAGCCAGTTGCTTCAACAGGCCGTGGGACAAAGACTTGCAAAACAAT
>CAYVZG010000095.1:0-11580 GCA_964455805.1 uncultured Desulfobacula sp. | reverse complement strand
GGTGCCATCGACCAGGGCGGATGTTTTGAAACCTCAAGGGCTACCACTCATACCGATCCCACCTATGTTGAAGAAGGTGTCATCCACTATTGTGTTGCCAACATGCCGGGTGCTGTTGCAAGAACCTCCACCCGGGCCCTTACCAATGCCACCCTTCCATATGCCATTGAAATTGCTAACAAAGGATGGAAAAAGGCCATGCAGGACAACAATGAAATCAAGCTTGGTGCCAATGTGATCAGGGGTCAGGTTACATTTGAAGCGGTTGCCGAAGCGTTTGACCTTGATTATACTCCTGTGGAGGAATTCCTCTAAAATTTGAGTAAAAAACTTTATACTTTCCTTTTTTAGATCCAACGGAGCTGAGATAAAATCAGCCCTTTTCCTATAATTGGAAAGTATAAAGTTTATTTCCTTGATGACGCGGATGTTAATAATGAAAAACCAATTAAACGTTTTATCCCTTAGAGAACAGGTTTATACATACCTGAGAAGACAAATGAACCTCGGGGAACTGCTTCCCGGTTCAACCATAAACATTGGGGAGATTGCAGAACAGCTGGGCATCAGTAAAACCCCCTTAAGAGATGCGCTGATACACCTTGAGTTAGAAGGATTTGTAACCATTTTACCCCGGCGAGGGGTACGTGTGAATGTCCTTGAACTCAAAGATGTTAAAAACGCATATGATGCCATTGGAATGGTGGAGGCGTCAATTGTTGTGGATTGTTATGACAGGATTAAGCCGCACCACATTTCAAAACTTGAGAAACTCAATGACATAATGAGCCGGGACGTTGAAAAAAGAGATTACTCAAGACTTTTTAATACCAATATTCAATTCCACAATGTTTATCTTGATATTTCAGACAACGAACTCATAAAAAAATTTATCCTTCCCACCAAACAACGCCTTTACGACTTTCCCAGACAAAATTATATCAGTGAATGGGAAATAAAAAACTGTGAAGAGCACAACCGTTTTATTACCTGTTTAAAACAGGGTGATCCTGAAAAAGCGGCTAATGTATTAAGAGATATTCACTGGTCTTTTGAATACCAGAAAAAATATATTAAACAATTTTACGGTATGACGTAACCACTTGAAATCCTAAAAAGGGATTCTTGATTTTTCCATGATAATTTTGGTCATTAATGCGGGCAGTTCTTCATTAAAGTATCAGCTTTTTGATATGCCTGGTGCCATTGTAATGGCACGGGGAAGTATTGAGAGGATTGGTGAGTCAAAAGGGGTT
Organism: uncultured Desulfobacula sp.; assembly: GCA_964455805.1. Classification (GTDB taxonomy): domain Bacteria; phylum Desulfobacterota; class Desulfobacteria; order Desulfobacterales; family Desulfobacteraceae; genus Desulfobacula. The sequence goes on along the minus strand of CAYVZG010000095.1, from coordinate 10,324 downwards.
TTAACTCATCATATATGTACGCCGGGCAATAATATAAAGGACAAAAATGTCAAAAAAATTGTCAGGGAACAAAGGGTAAAAGACCATAATATTGGCATGCATCTGGTTGCAGATCTGATCATTGATCCGGATACAGGTGTTATTGATAATATAAATAAAATTGATGCCATTGGTCATCGAGTGGTCCAGGGCGGTGAAACCTTTGGATCTGCTGTTATCATTAATGCAAGAGTGAAACAGGCCATAATAGACAACAGTCCGCTTGCCCCATTGCACAATCCGCCCAATCTTACGGGTATCATGGCAGCTGAAAAGCTCTTTCCAAATATTCCCAATATTGCGGTTTTTGATACGGAATTTCACCAGAGTCTTCCCCAAAAGGCTTTTCTTTATGCCCTGCCCTATGAATATTATTCAAAATTAAAAGTACGTCGATACGGTTTTCACGGCACCTCCCATAAATATGTGTCCCAAAAAGCGGCAAACCTGATGGGAAGAGACATAGATAAAACAAATCTGATTACCATACACCTTGGAAACGGATGCTCTGTTAGTGCCATTGAAAAAGGCAGATGTAAAGATACGTCCATGGGTATGACACCCCTTGCCGGTATAATGATGGGCACAAGAACCGGAGACATAGATCCTGCCATCATCGGATATCTTATGGAACAAACAGGCAAGACCATTGACGAACTGGATACTGTATTAAATAAAAAAAGCGGATTTACGGGGATATGCGGCATGAATGATATGCGCGATATCCATGAACAAATTGATGCTGGCAATACAAAAGCCAGGCTTGCCGTTGAAATGTTCTGCTACCAGATTAAAAAATACATTGGCGCTTATGCTGCTGTTCTTGGGCATATTGATGCCATAGTGTTTACAGCAGGTGTGGGAGAAAATGACCCGGTTATAAGGGCAAAGGCCTGTGAAAATCTTTCATTTTTAGGTATCCGGATAAATCCTTCAAAAAACAGACAAAAAATAGATAAACCGTTTTATCTTCATTCAGAGGACAGCCAGGTTCAGGTGTGGGTGATACCCACCAATGAAGAGCTTCAAATTGCAAAAGAGGCCGTACAGGTATTAAATTAAAAATATGACAAAAGAAAAAATCGTTGGCATTTTAGGAGGTATGGGCCCGGAAGCTACTGTGGACCTTATGCATCGTATTATTCGCCTGACTCCAGCTGCCGATGATATGGACCATATCCGGTGCATCGTGGATAATAATCCCAAGGTTCCATCCAGAATAAAAGCCATCATTGAGAAAAACGGAGAAGACCCCGGCCCCTGCATGGCGGATATGGGCAAAAGACTTGAGTCATGGGGGGCACACTTTCTTGTCATCGCCTGCAACACGGCCCATTATTATTTTGATGCCGTACAAGATGCCGTAAACATCCCGGTTATAAATTTGATTGATCTTGTATCCAAGCATGTGAAGGACAACTTCCCTGAACACGACAAAGTAGGTATGCTTGCTTCCCCGGCCGTAGCCCTGACAGGCCTTTATTCAAAAAGGTTTGAAAAATTGGGGATTGAGGATATCTGGCCGGATTCTGAATTTCAGGACAACCTTTTTTCTATAATCAGAGAAGTAAAAAAGGGTAACACGGGTTCCCATATTCATGATGCCTATGTAAAGGTGTGTGAACATCTGCTGCACAAAGATGTACCCCTTGCAATTGTCGCCTGCACAGAACTCAGCGCCCTTGGCGGAAACCTGCCCATAAATACCATTGATGCGGCACAGGTTCTGGCAAATGAAATTGTCAAGACAGCAAAAGGACGGGAAGAATAGGCATCATTAAAAAAACCTCCCGAAAAAGGTTAATCTTCCCGGCCTTTAAAACAATTCTCAATCCACGTCGAACTGAAGCGATCGATGGTTTATCTATAAATACTATATTTTAGGTCTCATATTTTCAGGATCATAGGGTGAACCTGAAATCAGTGTTGCAGGAACAGGCTTTCCTTCAACCATGATCTCGTATTCCCCGTCCTTGATCCATTCGTTGGTTATGCCGTCAGGATTTGTCAAATAACCCATGGCAACAGCTGTCCCCACTTCAAAACCATAGGCCCCTGATCGTGTGGTGGTTATGTATTCCCCGTTACGATAAATGGGCTCATTTCCGTAAAGCATAATGCTTGAATCATTTAAAGTGAACATGACAAGCTTTCGAGTAAGTCTGCCTGCCTTTTGTTCAACCAGCGCTTTTTTGCCCAGAAAATCGGATTTATCAAGTTTTACCCCGAAACCAAGTCCTGCTTCATAGGGGTTTTCATCCGGAGTAATATCTGATTCCCAGTGACGCATACCTGTTTCCAGCCGAAGCGAGTTTACTGCCTGCATGCCAACAAGTTTCAAACCATGTTTTTTGCCTTCTTCCATAATGGCATCAAAAACAGGAACCGTGAAAAATGAAGGAATATACAATTCCCATCCAAGCTCTCCCACGTAGGACATCCTTAGAGCCAGTACTCTTGAATAGGCAAGATCGATATACTGTGCCGTGCTGTAGGGAAAAGCCTCATTGGAAAGGTCGGCATCTGTCAGAGCGGTAAGAAGATCCCGGGATTTGGGTCCCATAACAGCAAGCATGGCATACCCATGGGTGACATCGGTTATGGCACACACCGCATCTTTTGGGATTCTGCGTTGAATATAATCAAGATCCCTAATGGTTGTGCCGGCGGCAGTGACGATAAAAAAAGTTTCTTCATCCAGTCGTGTCACCGTCACATCTGTTTCAAACCCTCCCCTTTCATTTGCCATGGGTGTGTAAACAACCTGGCCATTATCAACGGCTAGATCATTGGTACATAGATATTGCAGAACCGATAAAGCATCACGGCCCTGGACCAGAAGATTGCCCATTGAGCTTAAATCATACATACCCACCCCATGCCTTACAGCCAGATGTTCTTCTTTCTGATATGGCAGCCAATTGGGTGATCTCCAGTCATACTTATGGACAGGCTCCACCCCTTCTGGTGCAAACCAGTCTGCTCTTTCCCATCCTGCAATCATGGAAAAGCAGGCGCCGTTTTCCTTCAGGCGGTCATGGACCGGGGAACAGATAACCGGTCTTGCAGTGGTTCTCTGACGATTTGGATAATGGTGTTCATAAAGAATCCCAACTGATTCAATTACCCTGTCATGGAGGTATTTGGCATTACTCTGCCAGGGAAAATATCTGCGCACATCAACGGGCCATAACTGTTCTTCAGGATACCCTTGTGAAATCCACTGGGCAATGGCCCGTCCTGTACCTGCCGAGCCGGCTATACCCACTGAATTCATGCCGCATCCCACAAAGAAATTTTTGACCCCCGGCACTTCACCCACCATAAAGGCATTATCCGGTGTAAAGCTTTCCGCACATACTTCCAAATGCCTGATCTGGGCATCTGCCAGCGCAGGAAACCGTTCCAGACCACAATTCATAAATACTTCAAACTGATCCCAGTCTTCAGACAATTCAGTAAATTTCCAATCCTCAGGAATGCCTTTCATACCCCATGGTTTGGCAATGGTTTCAAACCCGCCTAAAAGTATCCCGCCGGATTCTTCTCTAAAATAGGTGACCCCGTCAAAATCCCGGATCGTGGGGAAAAACTTTTTCAATCCCTTGATGGGCAGGGTAATGGCATGCATATGTTCTGCAGCATGCAGCGGTATACTGACATTTACCATTTTACCTATATTTCTTCCCCACATCCCGGCACAATTTACAACATATTCACATTTAATAGTTCCCTGTTCTGTTTCAACCCCTGTGACCTCCCCGTTATCCGTTTTTACATCAATCACCTTGCAGTTTTCAATAATATTGGCACCACCCATTTTAGCGCCTTTGGCAAGGGACTGGGTGGCCCCTATGGGATCCACCTGCCCGTCATTGGGAAGATAAAATGCTGAGATAAGACCTTTGGAACTCATGCCGGGCACCATATCTTCTGCCTCTTTCAGGCTGATTTCATGCATGTCAATGCCAAAGGCTTTTGCCATGGCAGCGCCGCGAAGCCACTCAAGCCGTCTGTCTCCGGTCTGGCAGACACCGATGGCACCGGTTCTGACAAAATAGGGGTCCACCCCTGTTTCCTCACCAAGCCTTGCATAAAGTTCAGTGGCATATTTTGCCAGATTTGTCATTTCCTGATTCTGCCGCAGCTGCGCAAGCAAACCTGCAGCAGCAAAGGTGGTGCCGCATCCCAGCTCTTTGCGTTCCAGCAATAAAACATCTTTAAAACCTATTTTGGTCAGATGGTAGGCTGTACTGCATCCCACTATGCCGCCGCCAATGATTATAATCTGGGCTTGATCCGGTATTTTTGCTGCCATTGGAACCTCCTAAAAAATATATTAACAATTTTGCTTTTGATTTTATTAGTATAGCAACAGACGTACCAGTACCGTCATTAATTTATTATGGCATTCAAATAATAGAAAATAATACTTAAAAAACAGGTGCTTAAATCATGATTCAACATGCAATAATGAGTGGAACAAACATCCAGGGACGTTGACGTTATGAAGTATTGCATATTTGTAGATTTGAATGATGCATATTTGCATCATTTTAGTGGCTTGAGATAACCTGTTCTTCAACATTAAATTGATGCCGATCATCTTCATCAAGTCAGGGAATGAGCTCTTGATAAACCTTTTAGTTTCAAACGCTTTCCGGAATCCCGAGTGAGGATAACAGGCGCTAAGGACCTCTTCTTTATTTATCCTCTTACACCAATGGGTAATGCTCTCTCGGTGCAGCGACAGTCTTGATATTCTTTGTCCCACACGCCATCTTGATTTGGACCGCACAGTTCATTGCAGTCGGCTCTTCTGATAAAGCATTTGCCATCCTTTTTTACAACTTCATAGCCGTTAGGAATCTCATGACCACATACTTTCTTGGACACCCTGAATTTGAGAACTAAGTTGTAGTCGGGCATTGAGCTTTTCTCTTCAGACACGACATATATCATACTCGACCAAATTCCACTAGGTTTTGCTAAAGTGCTGGAACTGCCTAATCTGCATCCTTTTGGAATCTTGCTCTTCTCCTTGTCAACAATCACGGTGACATTGAAACCTTTGGCCTTGGGTAACCGAAATCGGTATTCATCCTTTGCCTTGACTGCTGCCCTTGGGCCACAGAGTCTTTTCATCAGTTTCTGCTCGATTTCAAACTGTATTGTTTTTATTGATGTTGATTCCCCGCAGTTTTTAGCCGCAGAAACGGGGAACGCAAATAAAGCCATTACAAGTAATATAGGAAGAAAGTATCTCATGGCTTCTCCTTTATAGGATATTTATATTTAATACTGGTAAAGACCAATAATTATTCCAGACCCTTTGAATCCTTTTGCATTAATGTCTGCCCATTGAAACGTCAATTTAAAGTCTGGGTCCTGTTTGGAGTGATAATAATTTTGATTCCAAGAATCATTTTGTTCGAAACCTTCCAGGACAAAATCCTTTTCAAGTTTATTTATGACCTTTTCTGCATAATCCAGAAGTTCTTTTGACAAAGATTCATCATTTTTAACACCAATTACGATCATAATTTCATCGATAAAATCATGATCCTCTTCATTACCGGAATCATAACACCGTGAATCCATTTCAAAGTGAATGGTATCTGTGTTGTGTTCTTTGTCATATTCTCCATTTTCAGCAGAACTTACCCTGATTGCCTCCTTCTTGGGCATACCTAACCTATATCCTTCTGGAATCATCTTTTTGATAAATTCTTTATTCCACCAGATAAGGTTTATAGGCTCTTTATAAGGATGGACCCATTGGGATTTCATCTTCTCTAATTTTTTTGTCACTTCGGGAAGCAGGGTACTCTTTGGGTATTTGTTTAAAAACTTTTCAAGTTCAAGCATCCTAACGTAGCGATTATTCCTGAATTTAGAGTAAATCCAGTCCAATTGTTCCTGTTCTTCCTTGGTTGCTATCTTTTTCAATACCGCTTTTGCTTCGAATACATATTTGCCCTTCGGGTATTTTTCCAAATAAAATTCCGGATCCTGATAATCTGACACCCATCGATCGAAAAACTCCTTCTCTTTGATTTCAGCAATTTTTCTTTGAATTTCTTCTGCCTGGTTAACGTATTTCCCTTTGGGATATTTTTCTAAATATTTTTCAGGATATCCGTCTTCTGCCCAAAACTTGAAAAATTTAAGTTCTTCTACTTTAGCTATTTCAACAGCAGGTAAAGTCTGTCCTTTTTCCATGGCTTTCTTGGCTGCCATTTTTTGAAAAATTTTCTTGTTGATTTTAGTTTCAAAGTCACTCATCTCGCAATAGATGACCGTCGTTGATTTGGGATTCATGTCAAAATATGATTTTAGTTCCTCTTTAGCTTCTTTATAGTAAAACCTTTTGTAATATGCCCTGACAAGAATGATCTGAATTTTAATTGTCTTGCTCCCTACTATATGCTCAACTTCTTTGCAAAGAGCGATGGCTTTTTTGTACTGTTCCGCATTATAATAGTCTTCAGCAGCGTAGTATTTGGTTATGATGTCTTTGTTTGAGATTGCTAAAGCAACATCTGCGACAAGTAGGAATGCTATTAATATCAAAGGGAATTTCTTCATATGGGTTCTTCTATTTTAATGATTCTTTGCAATATGAATGGACAAATAAAAAGTCATTGTAAAAGGCTTTAGTCCATTCAGTTTCTTCCTTCCAGGAATGAGTATTAGTTGTTCCTTTTCCCCCAACAAATTCAATTCCAATATTGAAATTTCTTGATTTGTAACGCTTATTTCTATTGGCATTTCTTTTGTCCCTAACTTCCTTTTTTTTACTCACATTTCGAGCACTATGCCATATGGATGAGACGATGGGAGATTTAAAAGTGAAAGTTACGCCTGCTGTGCTATTTTCCCACATAATCTTTTTTATATCTTTGCCAAAATGTGCTGTTACATTTTCATTGTGGGAAGCCGGACCAATATTTCCAAGTGCATTAACTTTTTTAATGTTCACATCACTTTCCATTTTTATTTCAAGAACACATGGGCTGTTTTCTAAAAAAGTATATCTGACGTTTTTTTCATAATTCTTACGGTCATGATGGATATTTTGATAATGGCTATTAAATCTTTCCGTAATCCGCCTGACTGCCTCTTTGTAATTTGCCTGAGTTAATGCGTTTGCATGAGTTTTTTTGGGTTTATTCTTCAGACCAGTAAATCTTTTTTTTTCAGCCTCATACTTCTTTAGTAGAGATGCAAGCGCTTTTTCGCCTTTCATCTGCTTTACCTTTGCCTTTTTTCTCCGGTCATATTCTGCCAGAGTTTCCATGTTTGATTCATCGTTGAGGAATGCTTCCGCAGATGCAGCTGTAGCAATCTGTTTTTTACGCTCTTCATCTTTGAGCTTTTTATCGTACCATTTCTCGATTTGGCCTAAATCAAACTTGATATTATGAAAATCCTTCATCAAAAATTGCATGCCTTTCTTAAAAATCTGTTTGGCACTTTCATGATCAAAATAATTTTCATCATTCGGGCTAACAAGAGAATAGACACCATAGCCACGATAAATAAATGTCTTATTCCAATGAGGACTACCAGGAATATTAAAACTCCATTTATCACCAGACTGACCTATTACTCCGACGTCTCTTCTTAATAATACTGGAGTTTTTAACCATTTATCATTATCAATCTCTCCAACATAAATCACCGGAACCAAATTTGTAATTTTGATTGTTTTCAACAGGTGTATGGGGATCTCCGAATAATAAATTTTTTTATCCCATTTTTTAAGATACAGATATGCGCTGGAAAGATTAATATCCTTCAACGTCCATTTTGCCACGGTAAGAAATGCGGGCTCTCCAAAATGTATAAACGCTTTGCATTTTATTGCTATATTCACAGATGCATAATTCATATCATATGAATCAATGTACTGTTGGAGATACCTATGTGAACTTTCCAAAGGAAATTCGGTTAAAAATTCTCCTTCATAGCTAGTCGCTTGAGCCATAGAAAGAACGATTCCATAGAACAGACAGGCTAAAACTATGATCTTAATTTTTTCCATAAAAATTATTCCTCTTGCTTGATATCTTTAGGTTCAGTTTTTTAACAGATTCACAAAAAACTTGCTCATTATTGATAGGACCCACTGACTTAAACAAGGATAGATAAGGGTCAGCCGCAATGGACGGGCAGCTAAAAGCGGTTATAAAAATGGCAGTAAGGATTAAAAAAAGAGGCAACTTATTCAATATATGGATAGCTCCTTATATCTGCAGGCATTATTGATTATCTGGGCAATTTAAAACCGGCTCTGTAAACAAGTCACCCACAAAATGGTCTATACTGATTGAGGCCTTTCCGTTGATGCTGCTGTCAAATATATTCAATTTAATGTTCTCATCATCAACCAAGGCCACTTTGATATTATATTCACCATATACCGGCCCGAAATAGTATGGCCTTAGTTTTTCCATAAACCCTTTCAGTGGGGCTAAATTTTCATAAAACGCATCATCATCCGGTCCCATAATCTCAAATTGAATAGCCCACACCCTGTTACAGACAAATTTAATCTGATAGGTTTCCCGGATACCGTTTTCTGTGATTTGGTAATACGCCCCACCTTCAAATAATTCAACAGGATGGCGCTTTTCCAATAAAGCAATGGCATCATCTTTTTTCATAAAAAAATGAATGCCGCCCGGCATCACAATTTTAGTCATGCTGTCTTCATAAAATTCCGGAAAGGCTTGAACAGGTGATACGATTGAAAAGAAAAAGGATAGAGTCAAAATCAACAAGAGTGCTTTTTTCATCATTCTCCCCCTGAGCATGAAACCAAATCGTGATCAATATCAATATTCAGCGTAATTAGACTCATTGTGCATACTATACAAATTTATATCTTGTCAAGGAAGACACAACATGAGCAAATCCATAAAGCAGCGTCAAGTCATCTCTTCGGCACCACCTGTATATAAAGACGTTAAACTATTCTCTGCAACGCCCTTATTCTTTGGGGTGATAATTAGGGCATGTGTTCAATACAAAGGGATTACAGATTCCTTTGGTTTTCAGTTCAAGGGACGTTACAATTCATTTATACCTGATGCTATTTCTGTTTTACGTCTGCAGGTTTTGATGAAGCCCACTTCACACATTTTCTGTATGTTGAGATTCCTAAACCATTACACTTTCTGCACTTATGTTTATTCTTCCATTCACTAGGGGCTCTGCCAATACGAGCGCCGGAATGTTCAAGCCCGTCTCCACCGCAAAGGTTGCACATTTTGGTTAAGGTTTTCCACACCAGACACCTTGCGGCAATTGTTGTGTTTGTAAATAGGCAAAGTGATGTGACAAGAATAAAAACGATTATGATTTTTTTAATCATTTTAACTTCCATTTTTCCAGTTTTAATTAAAAACTTCATATCTTTTTTCAGCTCAGGTGATCGTGTTTACTGTTTGCGTACCTGGAATTCACCGTTTTTGATGATAACAAAATTCTTTTGCGTTACTTTCTTCTTTTCATATTGATGTATCTTTGCATTAAATTGACCTTTGTAAAAGGATCCACGATCCTCTAATTTTAAATAAATTTCCCCCTGATTTTTATCTCCCAATGGATAGAATTGAGTGGATGTTTTAAATAATGTTCCGTCTGAATAAAAATGGAAGTTAATAATAATCTTTTGATTGATTGCCCGATTGTTCTTCTCTGTATATGTTCCCGTTTTGTCAGGCATATAAAGTTCAAAAAAAACTTTTTTTATATATCTATCATTCTCGTCTAATAAAACGCCGCTAATATATACCTTCTGCCTCCTGTCCTGTCTGTGAATAAGGCCTATCTTGCCTAAAGCATCCCATTTATCTGACCCTTCGATCATATAGTGTTTACCATTGGCTTCAAACTTTATGTAATTTGCTGTCTTTTCTTCACAATATCCGGTTTCAAATCCTGCAAAAATCAACAATGTGAATACTAATACAAAAATAATACTGTCTTTTTTCATGTTGTTCCCTCTCCTATAAAATAGATTCAATAATGTAGTGCAACAATTTTCTGAACATGATCAGGGACCCGCTAACAAGCAGTTTTGCAGATATAGGTATCATCCTTTGGAAATGAAATCCATGTATGCTAAACTGTTTTGCAGATCAGTATCAATGTTTCCGTTTTGTGTAAAGGAATATTCAATTATCTTCAACCTTACTTATAGTTATCCTGATAACAATAAAGTAATTGAATTGGAAAGAAGTTAATATATGAAGATATCACATTAAATCTTGAAAAA
>CAYVZG010000094.1:0-11835 GCA_964455805.1 uncultured Desulfobacula sp. | reverse complement strand
AATAAACCTGCTCCACCGCAAATGAGTCCCTACGTGTTTACAGTTTTACTGATCGGGTTTGGCTTGTGGTGCTTCTGGGACGGCTGGCTGACAACTGATATTGATATGCTTAAACACGCAACCTTTAACAAGGTTTTAAGTGTTATCTTGCTCTTTTGGGGTGTTTATGATTTTTTTAAAATTAGAAAAAGACAAAAAAATATGAAACAATCTGAAGATTAATGTGTTGTTATAAAGAATGATTGCGGAAAACCTCAACTCAATACTTTGTTCTAATTATCTGAAATTATTAAAAATTCAACAAATTGTTATATTTTTTATTGATTAAAATAAAAAATACTGTTAGATTCCCACACTTAAAATTTGAAATATAAGGTGCCATATCGTTAATGGATTCAAAAACAATTGATAAAATTCTTTTAAAAGAAATAAATAAACGCAGAACCTTTGCCATTATCAGCCATCCTGATGCTGGCAAGACTACCCTTACAGAAAAGCTACTTTTATTTGGAGGTGCCATCCAACAGGCAGGTGCCGTTAAATCAAGGAAAATTGCAAGAGCTGCCACCAGTGATTTTCTGTCCATTGAACAGGAAAGAGGAATATCTGTTTCCTCTTCTGTTATGAAATTTAATTATAAAGGATATGAGATTAATCTTTTAGACACCCCGGGGCATAAGGATTTTTCCGAAGATACCTACAGGGTCCTTACGGCAGTGGATTGTGCGGTCATGATTATTGACAATGCCAAAGGGGTTGAACCCCAAACCCAGAAATTGATGGAAGTCTGCAGGATGCGCAACACCCCGATTATTACTTTTATCAATAAGCTGGACAGAGAAGGTCTTGAACCCCTTGATATTTTTGAAGATATCGAGGACAAGCTCCAGATAGAGTGTGTGCCTCTGAGCTGGCCCATCGGAATGGGTAAGCGGTTCAAAGGGGTATATAACCTTGAGAAAAAGGAACTGGGGGTTTTCTCACCCGGATATACACCAAAAGATGATGATGGACTTTTTATTGACGATTTATCAGATCCAAAACTTGATGAAATGATCTCCGAAAGCCAGGCTGAACAGCTCAGAGATGATGTGGAATTAATTGTGGGCGCTTCTGAACCGTTGGATATGGATTTGTATTTGAATGGCACTCAAACCCCTGTTTTTTTTGGTTCTGCAATTAATAATTTTGGTGTAAAAGAGATGCTGGACGCATTTGTCAAGATCGCGCCGACCCCGGGAAAACGCCCAACAGCCCAAAGGGATGTTGAGCCTTCTGAAAAAGGATTTTCTGGGTTTACATTTAAAATTCAAGCCAATATGGATCCTGAACATCGGGATAGAATCGCATTTTTCAGGATCTGTTCCGGAAAATTCACCAAAGGAATGAAGGTAAAACACCACAGGATCGGCAAAGAGATAAAACTATCCAATGCCACTATTTTTATGGCCCGGGAAAGAAACAATGTTGAGGAAGCTTACCCAGGCGATATCATAGGAATACATAACCATGGCACGATCAAAATCGGTGATACATTTACAACAAAGGAACCTTTAAAATTTTTAGGTATCCCCAATTTTGCTCCTGAACACTTCAGACGGGTTATTCTTAAAGATCCACTTAAAGCAAAGGCATTGAACAAAGGATTGATTCAGCTGTCAGAAGAGGGTGCCATTCAGGTGTTCCGGCCTCTGGTGGGAAATCTCCATATTGTGGGTGCAGTAGGAGTGCTTCAGTTTGATGTTACCATGGCCAGGCTCAAAGCAGAATATAATGTGAATGCCAGTTATGAAACTATTGATTTATCTGTTGCAAGGTGGGTGACCTGTGCGGATGACAAAATTTTAAGAGAGTTTAAAAAGAAAAATGAATCAAATCTGACACTGGACTCAGAAGGATGGCTCACATATTTAACCACAAGTGTTTATCAACTGGGATTTACCGTGGAAGAGTGGCCTGAAATAGTTTTTCATAAAACAAGAGAACATAATTAATGCAAATTGAAACTGAAAATCAAATTCTTTTTTCTGGATGACGAATAATAAAAAAGTAAATATAAGGAGAAGTAAATGAACGATCAACGAATTTACAATTTTAATGCCGGACCTGCAGCACTCCCCCTAACCGTTCTGGAGGATATTCAATCTTCTTTTTTAAACTTTAATGGATCAGGGATGTCCATAACAGAAATCAGCCATCGGTCCTCCTACTTCGATGACGTAATTAATGATGCCATCGCAAGGGCCAAAAGACTTTTACAGCTGGATGAAAGGTTTCATGTTCTTTTTCTGCAGGGAGGCGCTTCACTGCAATTTGGAATGATCCCCATGAATTTTTTGCATGAGGGGGATACGGCTGATTATGTCAATACCGGCACATGGTCTACAAAAGCCATTAAAGAGGCTCAGATTCAAAAAAAGGATTATCGTGTTGTTGCTTCTTCTGAAGATAAAAATTTTTCATATATCCCCAAGAATATTGAGTTTTCAACAGAGGCCAAATATGTCCACCTGACTTCCAATAACACCATTAAGGGTACTCAGTTTCATGAATTTCCAGACACAAAAGGGGTTCCCATTGTTTGTGACATGTCATCGGATATTTTTTCAAAACCCCTTGATATGGAAAAATTTGGTATGATTTATGCCGGTGCGCAAAAAAATCTTGGCCCGTCGGGTGCCTGCATGGTTATTATCCGCCAGGATATGTTGGACATGGTAAATGAAAATTTACCCTCCATGCTAAAATATTCCACCTTTGCATCAAAAAATTCAATGTATAATACGCCGCCGTGTTTTGGAATTTATACAATTGACCTTGTATTAAAATGGATTGAAGAAGATATGGGCGGACTTGCAAAAGTGGAAGAACACAATAATAAGAAAGCAGGAATTTTATATGATTTTATGGATGCAGGGTCCTTTTATAATGCCACTGCTGAAAAATCATCAAGGTCTTTAATGAATGTGACCTTCAGACTGCCTTCCGAGGAGCTTGAAAAACAATTTGTAGCAAAAGCCATGGAAAATGGATTTGGAGGGCTGAAGGGACACAGATCTGTTGGCGGTTGCAGAGCTTCCATTTATAATGCAGCAACTGTGGAGAGCATTAAGGCACTGGTACAATTTATGGCATCTTTTGAAAAGGAGAATAAATAATGAAGGTTCTTATCAGCGATACCATGGGGCAGGCAGGGATTGATATTTTTGAAAATCAGGATGGTATTGAATTGGATGTAAAAACAGGCCTTGCTCCTGAGGAGTTAATACAGATTATTGGTGAATATGACGGGCTTGCCATAAGGAGTGCCACCAAGGTCACAAAAGACGTACTTGAAGCAGCCACAAATCTTAAAGTGATAGCTAGGGCCGGTATTGGCCTTGATAATGTTGATATTGCCGAGGCCACCAAAAAAGGGGTGGCTGTTATGAATACCCCAGGCGGTAATACCGTCACCACAGCTGAACATGCCATTGCAATGATGATGGCCTTAACACGTAATATTCCAAGGGGTACCCAGTCCATGAAACAGGGTAGATGGGATAAAAAACTGCTTCAGGGTAAGGAAATTTTTAACAAGGTATACGGGGTTATCGGGTTTGGGAATATCGGTTCTATTGCTGCCAATCTTGCAAAAGGGTTGAAAATGAAAGTCATCGTTTTTGATCCCAACATTTCTTCGGAACATATTGAAAAAGAGGGATTTGAATATGTTTCCCTAGATCAATTGTTTGAACGCTCTGATTATATAACGATTCATGTACCCAAAATGGAAGCCACAATAGATTTACTGGATGATGATGCCTTTGCTAAAATGAAGAAGGGGGTGATGGTAATCAATTGTGCCAGGGGTGGTATTATTAATGAGGAAGCCCTTTATAGGGCTATTGAATCAGGTAAAGTTGCCGGAGCAGCCCTGGATGTCTTTACCACAGAACCTCCTGGAGAGAATCCTTTGTTAACCCTTGAACAGGTCATTGCAACCCCGCATCTGGGTGCATCCACAAAAGAAGCCCAGACAAATGTGGCCGTTGCGGCTGCAAACCAGATTATTGCTTATCTTTTGCATGATACGGTTATTAATGCTGTCAATGTCCCTTCTGTTACAGGAGAAGTTTTAAGACAGCTTAAACCATTTTTATATCTTTCTGAAAAAATGGGTGTCATGCAGGGCCAGATAAATCAGGGTGGCGTTAAGGAAGCGTCCATAGAATATATCGGTAATTTTCCTGATCTTGACCTGAAACCCATTACCATATCGGGTATCAGAGGGCTGCTCTCACAGTTTGTTAAGGATGATGTCAACACGGTAAACGCGATTTCCCTTGCCAATGAATTGGGGATTAAGATTTCAGAATCAACTTCAAAAGAAGCAGGTAATTTTTTAAATCTGATTCGAATGTCCATTGTTACTGAAAAAGAAACAAATATTCTGGAAGGAACCATTTTCGGAAAGGATGATGCACGCATAGTCAGGATTAATAAGTTTCGTTTGGAAGTCATTCCCGAAGGGCATCTAAGTCTTATTCATAATGTGGATAAACCTGGCTCCATCGGTTCCATCGGTGGTGCTCTTGGAAATCATAATATTAATATATCCCGTATGATGGTGGGAAGAGAGGGTGAAGAGGACAGCAATATTATCATCCTGACCACAGACTCCCCTGTACCTTCAGATGTGGTAACAGAGATCGAAAATCTTGACCTTGTTGTGAATATGAAAACATTTGAACTATAGTTGTAATTTTAACAGATCCGCCATGCACCGGCAAAGGTGCATGGCGGATTTCTTTATTCAAATATGAATCTTATCCTTGTAAAATCAAAAGATTTTATTGACCCTGATCATGTCAGGATCAATGACAGGCGGTTTAAACATTTAGTTTCTGTTAACAGGGTCATGGAAAATGATTCAGTGGTCTGTGGTCTTTTAAACGGTTTGACCGGCACCGGTATCGTTAAAAAAATCACACATGATTTTATTGATATGCAAATTTGTCTTGACCGTGATCCACCGGAACCATTGCCCATAACGCTTGTGTTGGCCCTTCCAAGACCGAAAATGCTTAAACGGATTATTGAGAGTGTTACAAGCCTTGGGGTTAAAAACATTTATCTGATCAATTCCTGGCGGGTGGAAAAAAGTTTCTGGCAAAGCCCCATATTGAATGATGATCAAATGCTAAAGCATATGATTCTCGGGTTGGAACAAAGTCGAGATACGGTATTACCACAGATTTATAAAAAAAGGTTTTTTGCCCGGTTTGTAAAAGAAGAACTGCCAAAGATTTCAGATGATAGTCTTTGTATCACTGCACATCCAAAAGCCGCAAAAAATTGCCCGGCAGGTGTAAATAAAAAAATCACTCTTGTGATTGGACCTGAAGGGGGGTTTATTGATGTTGAAATTAAAACCTTAGAGCAAAATGGTTTTTCTTCGTATCATATCGGGCCACGGATTTTAAGGGTTGAAACTGCGGTTACGTATTTGATATCGAGATTGTATTCATAATGCACCATGGAAACTGCCGGTTTCCCTTATCACTGAGGCGGATTCAAATTTTTGGTCAGGCACTAATAAAAGGAATTTTCCATGAAAAATAAAAAGAAAATAGATAAAGAAAGGCAAAAATCATATGACAGTTTGCCGCCGAGTGTTAAAGACAGTTTGACCCCTGAAGAAAAACAACTGTTTTTAGATGCTGAAGAATGGCCGGAATCAATGTTTGAAAAATTGGCAGAATTTATTACCAAAGAGTAGGAGGGTTATTCCAAACTTTTCTTTTTCATCGTTTCAAGGGTTTCCCACCTTTCGTACAGGTGATTGGCCGTTTCCTGTGATTGTTTGAGTATGGAGCAGTAATGTTTCATTTTTTCGGGGTTCTTTACAATTTCAGGTAATTGGATTTTACGGGACAAAGATTCAATATTTGCTTCTTCGGTAAGGATTTTTTCTTCGATATTGTCTAACTCATATTTATCCTTATAAGAAAAGATTTTCGAAGCCTGTTTTTTATTTCCATCCGACTTTTTGTTTTCACTTGATTTTTTAATTTTTTTAGGTTTTTCATTTAAAGTTTTACGAAAGTTCATAATTTGATGAAAATTTTTAAAAAACTTTGCCTCAGCCGTGGGATCAAGATATAAAATTTTGTGACAGACTTTATCCATAAGAAAACGGTCATGGGAAACAATAATAACCGCACCTGGAAATTGTTGGATACTGTCCTCAAGCACTTCCAAGGAAAGTATGTCAAGATCATTTGTTGGTTCATCCAATAAAAGGATATCACAGGGAGCTAACATGATATTTGCAAGAATGATCCGTGCTTTCTCTCCGCCTGAAAGCCTTTTTACTGGCATGTCCAATTGATCCGGCATAAATAAAAATCGTTTAGCCCAGGTAACAATATGAATGGAGCGGCCATTATAGTTGACACTGTCACCACCACCCGGATTCAGGGCCTGTTTTAAGGAGAGCAACGGATTTAAAGCGGAACGATTTTGATCAAATACGGATATTTTTAAATTTTCAGCCCACTTAACCTTACCTTCATCTGGTAAGGTTTTTTTTTCAAGTATGGATAAAAGTGTGGATTTTCCAGTCCCGTTCTCCCCAACGATACCCAGACAAAATCCTGGACCGATCTCAAAATTAATATCAGAAAATAATTTTTTGTCATTCATATTTTTGGCAATATGAGCGGCGGTTAATAATTTTTTGGTTTGCCTGCCTGTGGCTTGAAAATCAATATTCATGGTGGCTGTATTTTTATTGCGATTTTTTAAGGCAAGCAATTCAGTTCTTAAGTTTTGGGCCTGTTCAATTCGATATTTTGCCTTTGTGCTACGGGCTTTTGGCCCTTGCTTTAGCCAATCATCCTCTCGTCTCATTTTACTGGATAAAGAGGTTTGTTTTTTTTTCTGTGCCAATAAAAATTTATGTCTTTCTTTTTCAAAATTTTTATACTTGCCTTTAATTTTAAAATAACCAGATGGATAATATTTCCCAATTTCCATCACATTGGAACATATGTTTTCGAGAAAGACACGATCATGACTAACAACAATAAAAGAAAATCTGGCAGTCTTTAAAATATCTTCAAGCCATAAAATGCCATTAATATCAAGATGATTAGTGGGTTCATCTAATAAAAGGATATCGGGTTGGCAGCAAAGTGCACGGGTAATGGACAATTTTTTAATCCAGCCACCGGATAAGGTTTTCGATAAAGCATTTGTATCTTCAAAACCGCCTTTTCCCAGCGAACGCTGCACTATTTTATGTCGCTCTTTTTCATCAAAAGGGCTTTGTTTTAAGCTGTTATATAAAACTTGCTCCACGGTTTGATCAGGATTAAGCTGATCTTCCTGGGAAAGATAAATAACTCTGAGGCCCGTCTTGGTAATTAAAGTTCCTGTATCCGGTTGGCTAATATTTGCGATAAGTTTTAAAAAAGTGGATTTGCCGGATCCATTCATTCCAATGAGCCCCAGCTGTTCATTTAATTTAAAATCAATGGAAAGATCTTGAAAGAGGGTGTCATCACCATAGGTTTTTGAAATGTTTTTTAAACTGAAAACAAGGCTCATTACGGCTTTTCTTTGTTTTCAATATGAGGATTGATCTGTCTGTAAACCCTTATCATCTTGATCGGAAAACTAATGAATAATGTTAGACTGATCAGAATGACAAAGCTTGCTGCAAAAAAAGTCATCATAAAACTGAACGGGTCATTTAAAGTATAAGCGCCTGCCATCATATCAATCCCAAAGAATAAAAAGAAGCCTGATACAAAGGTCATAATAATTTGGATAAGCCACCACGTATATTTCATAAAAACAAACATTCCTTTTAAAAAATTTTGGAAATTTTTTAATTGGGCCAGTCTACAGTGTTGCCAAGAAAAAATCAAATTCATTTGTAAACCAAAGTAAACCGGATGATAAATCAGTTGATTTGTATTACCAAGGCATTATAGTGTCTTTTATCAAAAAGTTTTAAAACAGGAGCGTAATCATGAGAATCCTAGTTGTTGAAGATGATTTAAAAATTGCAGAATTTATTCAAAAGGGGTTAAAGTCATCCGGCTTTGCAATTGATCATGCCACAACAGGCAAAAAGGGTCTTGAAATGGTATTATCTGCCCCTTATGATACTCTGGTTGTGGATATCATGCTACCTGAACTGGATGGCATTTCTTTAATCAAAAAAATCCGTGCCCAAAAAAACAACACCCCCGTCATTATTTTAAGTGCCCGAAATCGGGTGGATGACAGGGTTAAGGGTCTTCAGGCCGGTGCGGACGACTACCTTACAAAACCCTTCGCTTTTTCAGAACTTCTCGCAAGGATACAGGCATTGATCAGGCGGGTGGGAAATGTCATTGATCCAGTAAATCTTTCATATGCAGACTTAAAGCTTGATATTCTGAAACGCCAGGTAAAAAGACAAGATGACACGATTGAATTGCAGCCCCTTGAATTTTCTCTTTTGGAATATTTGCTTCGTAATAAAGAGAGGGTTGTTTCAAGAACCATGATCATGGAACATGTCTGGGATTACAATTTTGATCCCATGACCAATGTTGTTGAAGCAAGAATCTGCAGGCTCAGGGATAAAATTGATAAAGACTATGAGCCTAAATTGATTCATACCGTTCGTGGTGCAGGGTATGTGCTGAAAGAATGATGAATTACAAACTCTTTAATACAATAGCTTTCAAATTAACGCTCTGGTTTACAGGAATCTTTACTATCTGTTCCGGGTTTGCCTTTGTCCTGTTCTATTTTTTGGCCACACAAACCATACAAGCGCAAGTTGATCAGGAACTCATGGATAATGTGTCCAAATTTTCTGCTGTTATTCGCAGAAATGGTTTGATGGGTGCAAGGGAACTGGCTGTTGTAGAAGCCCAGGCAGCCGGTGAAAAAGTAATATTTTTCAGACTTTTATATCCTACAGGGGAAGTGTTTGCCTCTTCCCATATGTCATATTGGGAACAGGTTCATGTGAGCAAGAGTGGTGTGCAGACACTTGTTGTTAATAAAAAACCCATATTTGAAACCATTGTTATTCCGTCCAGCAAACAAAAAGCAAGGATTCTATACAGTTATGTGGCATCCAATGCTATCTTGCAAACCGGGATCGCAATGGATTTTCCGGCAAAATTTTTACTGGCCTTTAAAAAGGTTTTTCTTACTGCAATGGGATTAATTATTATTTTTTCAGCAGTATCAGGCTGGCTTTTGATCAGAAAAACTTTATCCGGTGTAAAAACCATAATGCTAACTGCCCAAAATATAACAGGCAAAAATCTTGAAGAACGGGTTTCCCAAACAGGTAACAAGGACGAGCTTGATCATCTGGCCACCACATTCAACGCCATGCTGGATAGAATAGAAGAGCTTGTAAAAAGTATAAAGGAAATGAGCGACAATATTGCCCATGACTTAAAAACGCCCATTGCAAGAATCAGGGGGTTTGCCGAGTTATCACTTACCCATGATGAGAACCTGGATGATTTTCGAGCCATGGCTTCAAATACAATTGAAGAATCAGATCGTCTGTTGGACATGATTAATACCATGTTGGTCATTTCAAAAATAGAAGCAGGGGCGGGAGAATTTGAGTTCAAAACAATAAATCTTTCAAAAATGATTAAAAATGCATGTGAACTGTTTGCACCTTTGGCAGAGGATAAAAATATTGTTTTGGACAAGACAATTGAAGATCGGGTATTTATAGTTGCAGACACAAAAATGCTTCAAAGGGCATTTTCCAACCTATTGGACAATGCCATTAAATATACGCTTGAAAAGGGAAGGATAACTGTTATTGTTTATAAATACGAGAATTGTATTACCATTAAGATTGAGGATACCGGAATCGGAATAGCCCAAAAATATTTAGAAAAAATATTTAATAGATTTTACAGAGCAGAACCGTCCAGAACAACTGCAGGTACAGGATTAGGCTTAAGCTTTGCCAGAACCATTGTCCGCCAACACAAAGGTGATATAACCGTGACCAGCAATCCTGGCAAAGGATCTGTTTTTGAGATGACATTACCATATCGTAATCCTGGGGTCATTTAGTCGTCATTTTTATGGGTTATTATACTATCTATGGAAGTTTAATTTAACACATTTTGGAGGTTGTAATGAGACTAAAATATAAAATACTGTTTACCATTATTGTTATGGGTCTTTTGACCCTGCCGGTTATGGCAAAAACCAATCAGAACACGACTAGGATGATACCAATAAGTTTTGCTGAACTTGCCAAGCAGGCAAAACCCGCTGTCGTAAATATACAGACAGTTAAAAATATAGAGGGCGGGGGTAGGGTTTTTAAACATTTTTTTGGACAGCCCTTTGGTGGGAATAAAGATCCATTGGAGGATTTTTTTGCCCCCTTTTTTAACCAGCAGCCACAGAACAGGAAAGAAAGCAGCCTTGGATCCGGTTTTATCATCAGTGATGACGGGTACATTGTCACCAATAACCACGTAATTAAGAATGCAGATCAGGTTAAGGTAATTTTACACGATAAAACCGAGTATGAAGCCAGTGTCATAGGAACAGATCCTATGACAGATTTGGCACTTATAAAAATCAAGGCAAAAAATTTAAAGCATTTGAAATTTGGGAGTTCTCATAAAACCGAAGTAGGATCCTGGGTGGTTGCCATTGGCAGTCCCTTTGGCCTTGAACAAACAGTTACTGCAGGGATAGTCAGTGCAAAGGGAAGAATAATCGGATCTGGTCCCTATGACGATTTTATACAGACGGATGCATCCATTAATCCAGGAAATTCTGGTGGACCTTTGTTGAATCTTCAAGGGGAAGTCATCGGTATTAATACGGCCATTGTTAAGTCAGGACAGGGTATCGGGTTTGCAATCCCATCTGACCTTGCAACCGGTATTATTGATCAATTAACAGAGCAAAAGACAGTTTCAAGGGGATGGATGGGTGTGGCCATGCAAAATGTCACACAGGAACTGGCAGAATATTACGGAATAAAACAAACCAAAGGTGTGTATGTCGCAAAAGTGTTTGAGGGAGATCCTGCAGATAAGGCCGGAATTAAAATTGGTGATGTTATATTTTTCATCAATGATAAGCCCATTGAATCCACAAGGGATCTTTCAATGATCATCGGCAGTTCATCTGTGGGTGAAACAGTTAAAGTTAAACTCATTCGTGAAGGCAAAGAAAAAATGGTAAAGGTTAAACTTGGCAAAAGACCTGATCAGGATCCTGAAACAAAAAAAATAACTCAAGGATATGATCCTTTTGGCTTCAGGTTAAAGAAAGCAGATGCAGATATTGCCAAAAAGCTTGGTTATCCTGAAAATATCAGAGGGCTTGTTGTTATTGAAATAAAGCCCGGCAGCCAGGCGTCAAAGACGAGTGTCCGCCATGGTGACCTTTTGATAGAGATAAACCGTCATAAAATTGCTACAATTGAAGGATATCAGCAATATCTGAACAGTACAAAAAAAGGCGGGGTTATACAGCTTCTCTTTAGAAGAGGGAACAGTCATGTGTTTGTTGCAACTTTTGAAAAACCATAATTTTTGATTTAATTTCTTACTAAACGGCATTCTTTCCCAAATAGAATGCCGTTTCAATTTTTAACAAAATTTAAACAAACCAGATGTTCTTTTAAACTGTAAATCATATTAAAAATACTATGGATCATAATAATATTGTAAATTGTATTTATGCCATGCTAACTAAAAAAATATACCCTCGTAAAAAGCCATTCGTAAAGCCTATGAACATTTTAGTTAAATTCCACTACAATTTGTTAGAATTACACTGGTT
>CAYVZG010000093.1:0-12374 GCA_964455805.1 uncultured Desulfobacula sp. | reverse complement strand
TGAGGGTGTGGCCTTCATTCAAAAGCCTTTCTCAGAAGCTGATTTAGCACAAATAATCAGGAAGGTATTGGATGGAAATGAGTAATTATAGATGCCAATAAAGTTGTTTTTATTTTAGAATCATGAACAATTACTCAATTTAATCTACAGATCAGATCCCTTCCCTCTGGCCTATTATCAAGCCACTGCACTTTGGCAGCGCATATGTGTTTAACTATACAACTTACTCATCTATTTTGCCGATAAAATCTATTAATTTGAGCGAAAATTGTTTTGGATCTTCAAGATGCGGGCAGTGTCCTGTATTTTCAAAAATACAAACCTGGGAATCATCAATCTGCCGGTGTAGAAAATGAGCTGTTTGATATGGGAAAAGTGTATCGTGTTTACCCCAAAAAATTTTAGTGGGTGTTTTCAATTTTTGGCAAATTGAATTTAATGAGCGTTCTTCAAATGTAATTGATTTATCCTTGATCTCTTTAAAATTTCCAAGCTCATCAAAGATTTTACCATACCAGTTTTGGTTCTGAATCGCGGTGTTAATCATGTGTTCTTTTACAAAGATCGGTAATTTTGGTATTTTATGAAATATACGGCTTTGAAAAACCTCATAATCCTACGGAGTTTTAACCTTAAATAAATTTATACCTCTCAATGCTTCATCGTAAATTGACTTTTCCTCACTGATATACAATCCTGCCGGATCAACCAATGAAAGTGATTTGATCCTTTCAGGATGTCGCATTGCAAGTTTTGCACTAATGGCACCTCCTAAAGAATTTCCCACTAGGTGAAAATATTTAAGACCAATCCCCTCAATAAATTCACTGATCCAATTTTCATAATTATCTAAATCGTAAACGAGATTCTCATCAGCAGTGCTTTGACCAAAACCCGGCATATCTGGTAAAATGATGTAATAGTCTTTTTTCAGCCTTTTTAAACAAAAATAAAAATTTTCTTTTCTATCTGAGAATCCATGCAAAAATACTATCGGTTGTTTTCTTGGGTTTCCTATTGATGCCCATTCAATATCAATGGAACCCTTATACTTATTGATCACAGCAACAAACTTTTTTCCCATTTTTTTATAAAAAGACTCTGTTAGCTTCTTCCCGAGCATCGCTTTGATTGAAAACAAAATTGAACTCATGCCTGCCTCCCGACATCACGGTTCTCGATTTTCTCCCTGAATGATTTGATAACATGTTCAGAAAAACAATCAATGATTTCCGATGTCATCTTTTTGGTCTTGTGAAGGGCTATATTAGATACCGGCAATATGGGAAGACCGTCCTCAATGCCTGCAATTTTTAAATTCGACGGTACATTACTTTTTACAATGGGTGCAATGGCAAACCCGGCCGCTACGGCATCCAAAAGTCCTGATATACTCCTGCTCACATAGACGACCCTGTATTCAATCCTTGCCTTTTCCAAGGCTTCCAACGCCCATGTCCTGAATATGCAGTCCTCTTCAAAGGTGGCCAGAGAGAGGGGTTTATGTTTCTGCAGCACAAATTTAGGATCTGCTACCCATACCACGGGATCATGGGCAATGACTTGTCCGCCTTCACTGATCTGAGTACAGATCCCAAGATCAAGTTCCCCTGTATCCACATAATCCTTAATCACATCACTGTTTTCGCAACGCATTTCCACCGTGACATCCGGATAGGACCGGGCAAAACGGGCCAGTAGCTGCGGCAGCACACCTGCGGTGTAATGCTCTGGAGAACCGAACCGGATATATCCTTCCAGATTAGGTTTGGAAAGGGCTGCCACGGCGTCATCGTGTTCCCTGACGATACGCATGGCATAGTTGATCAAAATCCTCCCTTCTGCCGTCAGTTTGACGGTTTTACCGATTCTATCAAATAATTTTTTACCGACCTCATTTTCCAGTCGTTTAATCTGCATGCTCACAGCCGACTGTGAAAGGTTGACCTGGACACCGGTTTTTGTAAAATTTTTTGCCTCTGCCAGCGCAATAAAGGTTCTTAAATAGTCAATCTGTAAATTCATGGCTATCACATTTTTTAATTATGAGTATCAAAACTATTCATTGGACAAATAATACTACCATATATATCTTATCGGTCAAGAATCATACAAACCAGAATTATAAGGGGGCCCCATGAAGATAATTATTGTTGGGGGAAACGGCACAATCGGATCAAAGGTAAGGAATCATTTTTTAAAAAAACATGAAGTGATCATTGCCGGGCGAAACTCCGGTGATACATGCGTAGACATGGCTGACAGCCAGTCCATTATGGCGATGTTTAAAAAAGTGGGGAATGTGGACGCCGTTGTCTGTACGGCAGGGGAAGCCAAATGGGAACAATTTGATTCCATGACCGAAGAAGATTTTTATATCGGTATTAAAAGCAAACTAATGGGCCAGGTAAACCTGGTTCGAATCGGTAAGGATTATATAAATCCAGGAGGTTCTTTTACCCTTTCCACTGGAATTTTGGCAGACCATCCTGTATTAATGACCACAAGCGCTGCAATGGTCAACGGAGCCATTCACAGTTTCGTCAAGGCCGTCTGCCTTGAATTGAAAAACGATATCCGGATTAATGTGGTTTCATCAGGGCTTGTTGAAGATGCTGTGGCGAATTACGAGGCCTATTTCCCCGGTCACAACCCTATCCCCATGGGAAAAGTTGTGAGTGGATTTGTGAAAAGTGTGGAAGGCGCTGCCAGCGGAAAAATAATAAGAATTTATGATAATTGCTGATCGAAATCAAAACTAATCATTAGATAAGGAGATGAGAATGAAAATCACCATTTTACAAGGAAGTGCCAGAAAAAAAGGAAATACCGCCAAGGTGACGGGCTGGGTTGAACAGGAGTTGACAGACCTTGGTCACGAGGTCAACTCTGTATACCTGCATCCTAAAAACCTGAAAGGGTGCATGGGATGCGGAAAATGCAAGGATAAAACTGATAGTATCGGATGCGTTCAAAAAGATGATGTTCCGGAAATTTTAGAGCAAATGATTCATTCTCAATTGGTTATCTTTAGCTCTCCATTATATTTTTGGGGGTTCAGCGCCCAAATAAAGGCCGTCATTGACAGAACATATGGCCTTTATACCAAAGAGCCAGAGCACACCTCCCTTGTGGAAGGCCAGCACCAGGCTCTTATTGCTACCGGAGCCGGGCCTTATGAGGAAAATGCAGAGGGAATGGTGGATGCTTTTGGACGGATGCAAAAATATCACAAAGCAATTAATGCCGGGGCGCTTTTTATTGATTCGTGCACAACACCGGATGAGATGGATGACTCTATCCGGCAAAAAGCAGTCAACTTTGCCAGAAAGATTGTTGCATAGTTGGTTCTAAGGGAGGTCAAAATCATTATTTAAAAAAAGTATTATTCAGCGCTTAATACTTTAGATATCTGGTCATCACGTTCTTGTTTTGTGATATAAGGTTTTGTCCGGATATTAAAAATTTTGGCTTCCCTTTCTCTTTTCCGGGTGACGGCTTGATCTGCTTTTGAAATGAGCTGATCCAGTTCACAGGGTTTTTCAAGATAAGCAAAAGCACCAAGTTTCATCGCTTCAACAGCAGAAGGAATTGTAGAGTTGCCTGTGAGCATGATGACTTCCAGCAGGGGATATTGTTTTTTAAGCTTTTTCATCATTTGAATGCCGTCAAGATGGGGCATTTTTAGGTCCATGACAACGATATCCAAATCATCGTCTGTTTCAAGCTGAGACAAAGCTTCTTCACCGGAAAACGCGCAGAAAACCTCAAACCCCCTTTGGCGAAGCCGCTGGGCGAGAACCTCAACAAATGACTTTTCGTCATCAACAAGAAGAAATTTAAACCGTATCATATGTCCCTCCTATTGTTGGTTTATCCAAATTTTTGCGAGCCCTAAAAATAATTATGGTCTTGAATTATGTCAAACAATCATTTTCCTGTGCAGTCGGAGCACTGTAATTTCACTTTGGGTATTGAATCTAACAGGAATTCCCACAACGCCAACACCCTGGCCCGTGTAGCCTGTCATTTCCCTGTAATGCCAGAGGCCCCTGTAAAATTTTTTTCCATGACGCAGATGCGTGATCACAGGGATTCCGCCGGGAAGACAAATCTGGCCGCCATGGGTATGGCCGGTGAGATAAAGTCGATAGCCATTCTCAGAAGCCAGATCAAACAGGGAGGGGGAATGAACCAAAACAATTTTAAATCCCTTAGGAGATTCTACCATGGCATTTAAAGTTTGATCCGTATAATAATAATAGGGATCATCCAGCCCTGTTATTGAGATCCGGCTGCCTCCGCGTTTAATGGCCATGGTTTCATTCACCAGCATGGTAATCCCTGCTCTCTCAAAGGATTCAACCATGTGGCAGGTATCGTGGTTACCAAGGACAGCCACGATGCCATCCTGTTGCTGGATATTGGAAACAACACACTGCAGTTTCGCAAGTATATTTTTAAAATTATTGC
This sequence comes from uncultured Desulfobacula sp., assembly GCA_964455805.1. GTDB lineage: Bacteria > Desulfobacterota > Desulfobacteria > Desulfobacterales > Desulfobacteraceae > Desulfobacula. The sequence goes on along the minus strand of CAYVZG010000093.1, from coordinate 7,901 downwards.
CGGTTCCCTCCCCGTAATCACCGGTTAAAACGCACAAATCCACTTTAAGCCCATTAATTTTTTCGCAGATATTTATATCCATTTTTGGCAAAGAATTAAGATGAAGATCTGTCATATGCAAAATGGTGTATCCTTCAAATGCAGAGGGAAGATCCTTAAAATATAGGTCAACATTTTTTACCACTGTATTTTTAGCATTTTTAACCCCTATCTTAAAAAAGGGGGTTAGCTTCAAAAAAAAACCAATTACTCGAATGAAAAATCTAAATAAAGGCTGCCTGATTTTGGTTTTCTTACCATATTTACGATATCTAAACTTATCTTTCTCCATGGCGGACCGGGTCTTTTCCCAGATCAGTCGGTTATTTTTTATCCCGGCCATGAATTTATCCACTACAATTCTTTTTTATAATTTTAATAAAAAACCAAAAAATTCCATGCACCTATTTTATATTTTTTGATATTATAATGAAATAAGTATTTTGAATACATACTTTCTCAAAAAAATAAATTGTGATTAAAATATCTGAAAATACCATATTGATGTATTCCTGATAATTGGGGATCTTACATAATCTTTTCACTTTTTTTGAATTCTCACTTAGTGAATTAAAAATTGAAGTCCACTCGAAAAATCTTTTAGCGCGTCTTAATTTAAGCCATTGAGTCTTCTGTTACCGCAGGAAAAAGAATACTGAATTGAGTCCCTTTTTCAGGACTGCTGTCAACACTGATGGAACCTCCATTATGTTTTACAATACCGTGTACCACGGCCAGACCCATGCCAGAACCTTTTCCCACCTCTTTGGTGGTAAAATACGGATCAAATATTCTGTCCACAATTTCAGGGTCGATTCCCGGCCCTGTATCGCATACCATTACCTTTACATGATTTCCTTTTTCCAGGTCAGGATAGTCTTTGACCAAAAGATCGTCTAAAACTTGGTTTTCCACAGATACAAAAAGTGCGCCACCGGTTTGTTCCATGGCATGGAAAGCATTGATGCAAAGGTTTGTCACAATCTGGTTAATTTCATTTGGGTCTGCCTGAATCCTTTCATTTGAAATTGAAATATCCTGCTCAATAACTATTGTTTTTGGGATTGTTGATCTCAAAAATGTGAGTGTCTCTTTAATGACAGGGGCGATTTGAATGATTGGTATTTTCTGGTGAGTTCTTTGACTGACACTGAGAAGTTGTTTTACAATACTCGCTGCCTTTAAACTTGCCGTCCTGATCGATATTAGGCTGGAATGTGCCTGGTTTGACTTTGGAACGTCCTCTATGGCAAGCTCTGTGTTTCCAAAGATAATGCCCATAATATTATTAAAGTCATGGGCAATGCCGCGTGTCAAGGTACCGATGGCACTCATTTTCATCATTTTAACCATTTCTTTTTCAATCTGCTTTTCTTTTGTAGTATCCCGAAACACAATTGCAACACCGATCATCACCCCTGATTCATTTTTCATTGGCGCCCCGCTAATTGCAATATTATACACGGAATCATCACGAGAAATCAGAAGGTTGTCTGTTGGGATTTCAACAACTTTATTCGATTCCAAAACCATATTTACAATGTCAATATGGTCCTCTTTGTTTTTTGTATCTTGGATTCTTAAAACGCCCTTGATCGGGTTTTCACAAGCTTCGGATTGACACCACCCGGTTAGCTTTTCTGCCGTTTCATTCAACAGAGAAACCCTGCCTTTCAAATCTGTAGTAATAACGCCCTCTCCAATTGAACGAAGGGTAACTGCAAGCTTTTCTTTTTCATGTCTTAACTGATTTTCGATTTTCATAATATGAGTCATATCTTTATTTTGAAGCCAACCGCTATACAGGAGAATCAAAACGCCCATCGCCCATATGGAAACATGTAAAATGGTTGATTTAATAAGGTGATTCTCCTGGGTGTCGAGAATAGGGTCCGCCTTAATCGTCACACTGATTCCGCCCCTTAAATCTCCTGTTTTATATCCCTGCGTCAAATGGCATTTCAAACACGCCTCCTCCACCCACAGCGGAGCCATATAACGAAATACTTTTTCACCGTTTTTTGATTCAGAAAATTCAGCAAAATCTTTTAAACCGGATTCAAAGGACTTTAATACCCTAGACTCCCATTGATCAGGTGCATTTTGGGAACGAATTGGCCTATTGCTTGTGATATGGAACCAAACCCGGTTTCTTTTTTCAGCAAGCGCTCCTATCTGCCGTGTCATGTAAGCGGGATTAATTTTTGTTAATTTAAGTCCATTGTCAGTGATAATGTCGCGCCGGGTATCTTTTATATATGGATTCGGTTGAGTGGTCTCTGTTACAGGCACATAAACACCACCATGCTCTGCATTCCAATACCTCGTATTAAGGATATCTTTGAAAAATGCCTGGGCCTGATATTTTGAAAGTTCAAAAGTCTGGTTGAATTGGCTTTTTATGGACCATGAATAAAAACCTGCCAAAACTGCAGTCCAGCATATCGTAAGGAAGATCACCCACTTTAATATTTTTTTTTTGTGCTCGGGCATAACATCGATTTCCTACCATTTTTAGATTCCCTTTATGATAGTATAATACGTTGATTCATCCAAAAAAACAAATTATCTAAAAAGACACCCTATAATTTCTACAAATGATAAATGCCTTACTTCTTTAAACAAAGATCACGGCATATTTACCCATAATACAGTTTCGCACGGGCGAGTTCGTTTTCCGAAAAAACCTTTATTCCGTTTTGTTTCAAAAGGGCGGTAGTTACACCAGAGCCTGGAACAATATTTGAAATATTGTATATATTGTGTACACCACAGGAGGGACTTTTCTCTTTTAATATGGCTATCTCAATATCAAATTTTTTTATAATACTGAGTGTATATTCAGCCCCTTTGATAAATGAAAGTGTTACATCCAGGCCGTTTATATCCAAGACTTTAGCGGTTCCGTTTAACACGTCCAAACCGTTCCCTCTCACGATATGGGCCTTGGGTCTCGGTATTTTTAAACCACCGCAAACTTCGGGACAGACGTTTACAAGCAACTTCTTAAAGGACCATTCTTTCAACACCTTGTCCCTTATGGGCAGCCTTTTATCATCATATCTTACCCGTTGGCCTGCAAGGCAGGCACTTACTAATATTTTTTTCATGATAAAACCATACAAAATTATTCCAAATTTGTAAAATAATCGTTGACACATTAAAAATTTCATGTAATGAATGATAATTCATTTTTATGCTACAGAGATTATGAAGGGATGTTTTTATACATATAAGATTCAATATTTTTTATAACTTTCTATTTTTATTATCTAAAATAATGATCGAGTACAAAGCTTCAGCTTATTTACTAAAAAATATTAATTGAAATATACAAATGAGCATCAATTCATTATCAAACAATTTAAAATAGTTATTTTTTGATCCATCAATAGCAGGAGGACATTTAAAATGGCACAAGTAATTTCCGATCGTAGGGATATTGAATTTGTAATCCATGAACAGCTTGAGGCAGAAAACCTTTCCAAACTCCATGAAAATTTTTCTGATTTTAATAAAAAGACAATAAACCTCATTATTTCAGAAGCAAAAAACTTTGCGGTTAAGGAACTTTTGCCAGCAAACAAAGAAGGCGACCAACAGGGCTGCACGCTTGAGAACGGCAAGGTAACCACTCCGGATTCTTTTAAAAGACTGTACAAGATATTTAATGAGGGAGAGTGGCTGGCTACTACCGAGGATCCTGAGTGGGGCGGTCAGGGAATGCCAAGGACCATTTCGTCTGCAGGGGCTGAATATTTCAATGGGGCAAACTTTCCATTCATGATGTACCCGGGTCTTACCCAGGGGGCCGGCCACCTCGTAGACAAATTCGGCACCAAAGAACAAAAAACAACCTATCTCAAAAATATGTATACAGGCAAGTGGACCGGTACCATGCTTTTAACAGAGCCCGACGCAGGATCTGATGTGGGAGCGCTTACAACCAAAGCAGTTAGAAATGAAGATGGTACATTTTCCATTTCCGGAGAAAAAATATTTATTTCCGGTGGAGATCATGACCTGGCAGAAAACATTATTCATCCGGTTCTTGCAAGAATAGAAGGAGCTCCAGAGGGGACAAAAGGAATTTCTCTTTTTCTTGTTCCCAAATACCGGGTTAACGAAGACGGAAGCCTTGGTGATTTTAATGATGTGATCTGCACAGGAATAGAACATAAACTTGGCATCCATGGGAACAGCACCTGTTCACTTTCTCTGGGTTCAAAGGGTCATTGCATCGGCACTCTTTTAGGTGAAGAAAACAAGGGCATGAAGGCCATGTTTCTTATGATGAACGAAGCGCGACGTCTTGTGGGATTTCAAGGATTTGCGTGCGCTACTGCCGCTTATATGTATGCCCTTGATTATGCAAAAAACAGAATCCAGGGCAAAGACATACTGCAGTTTTTGAATCCGGATGCAAAATCTGTCTCTATCATGAGACACCCGGATGTCAGACGGCAGTTAATGATGATGAAAGTCAATGTGGAAGGCATGAGATCTCTTCTTTATTTTGTACAATATTGTGCTGACATGGCAAGTTACGCCCCCACCCAGGAGGAAAAAGACAAATACCAGGGTTTTGTTGAAGTTTTAACCCCCATTGCCAAGGGATATGTTACTGACCGCTCTTTTGAAGTCTGCAGCCAGGGCATGCAGGTATTTGGCGGGTATGGATTTATCGAAGAATATCCCATGGCCCAGCTTTTGAGAGATTGCAGGATTACAATGATTTATGAAGGCACAAACGGTATCCAGGCCATAGATCTTCTTGGAAGAAAACTGGGATTGAATAAGGGCAAACCCATCATGGATCTGTTTGGTGAAATGCAAAAAACCATTGCTGTTGCCAAGGAGATACCAGAGCTTGAAAAATATGCTTTCAAAATTGAAGTAGCCATTAACAAATTAGCTGAAGTAGCCATCCACATGGGACAGACCGCCATGTCTGAAAAAGTATTGACCGCCTTTGCCAATGCCCACCCCTTCCAGGATGCAACCGGTGATACTGCAATGGCATGGATGCTACTCTGGAGAGCCACCATTGCGGCACAAAAAATTGAGAAGGCAAAAAAGAAGGATAAATCTTTCTATGGTGGGATGATTAAATCCCTGCAATTTTATGTGGACACACAGCTTCCAATAACACTTGGCAGATTTAATGCCTTAATGAACATCAGTAGTGCCGCCTTGGATATTGAGGATTCAATGTTCCCAAGTTAAATTCAGAAGAACCGGGAATCGCTGACTTTTCTGATCATTTCTTTGGTTTCATAATTTTCAGACTTTCGGTTCGGCATTAACCTTATTATAGATTCACATTATCATATTAACGCGAATGGGGTTGCTTTTAATTTTAAGCAACCCCATTTGTTTTTTGCCTTTATTTTAAACTACAAACATAACCATTTTTATTATATACTGGGCTGATAATTAATTGGAAAAGTGAATATACCGGCTATTAAACAAACACTGTCAAACCTGGGACCCAAAAATTTAACCATGACAAACCATCAAGAAATAAAAGCCATGGAAGCAAGGATAGAAACCCTTGAAAATGAACTGACAAAAGTTAAAAATCAAGAATATCAATACAGACATCTTTTTGAAAAATCTCCAATCATGATTTATGCCATAGACAGCCAAGGAAATTTTCTAAATATAAATGAGGCCGGGGTCAAATTGATGGGCTATGAATCACCAAAACAGATTATAGGAAAAAAATTTCAGGACATATTTTTTAAAGATTTCAATGATTTTAAAACCTATGAAAAACAAATTCATAGTCATGGTGTTATTACTGAGTTCACAACACAGATGAGAAAAAAAGATCACAAAGTACTGTTTGTAAATCTTACCGGTGCAATAAGAACAACACTTACAGGCAAATTAAAGGGATATGAAGGATTTGTTTCCGATTTAACCGATGAAATTAGGATCCAAAAAAAGATTAAAGAATCTGAAGAAAAATACAAATCCATCCTGGATAACTCACTGGCAGGCATTTACATGTTTCAAAACGGTGGTTATTTCAGTTATGTAAATAAGCGGCTTGTGAAAATTATGGGGTATGACCATGCCGATGAGATTATCGGTCGAAGGTTCTGGGAAATCGTGGCCCCTGAAGACCGTGAGATTGTTAAAAAAAGAGGGCTTCAAAGGGAACAAAAAAAAACCCATCCTAGACAATATCCCTTTAGGATGATCAGAAAGGACGGGTCCATGATATGGGTGGAAATGAGATGCTCCCATGCACCTTACATGGGGATTCCGGCCGCTGTGGGGAATTTTATCGATATCTCAAAGGAAAAAAAAGCCCAGGAAGAAATCCAGATGCTTTCAAGAAAATTAATTAAAGGGATTGAAGAAGAAAGAAGATCCCTGGCATCGGATCTCCATGATGAATTCGGTCAGGCCTTGACATTATTACAATTCGATATGGAGTCTTTAAAAAAGGCCATCCCTTATGCTCTGGAAGGACCTAATTTGGCCTGTGACAAGATCATGGAATATATCCAAAAACTGGCTGAAAAAATAAGGAACACCACATCAAGGCTCAGGCCTGATTTACTGGATCATCTGGGACTTGTCCCCACTTTGGAATGGTATATAAATAATTTTAAAGACCACGTTAAGAATATTAAAATTGATTTCCAGGCCATCGGATTTAAGCGAAGACTGCCGCCGGAACTGGAAATTGTTATTTACAGGGTTCTTCAAGAAGGTCTGAACAATATAACAAAACATTCAAAAGCAGATAGAGTGGATATCAGGCTGACATCTAGCCACCCAAAAGTTTTTTTTATGATCCAGGATAATGGAGAGGGATTTCAACAACCAGATAATCGAATCCCCCAGGAAATTTTGTCAAAGGGGATTGGATTACTTTCCATGAAAGAAAGGGTTGCTTCTTTAAAAGGAACAATTAAAATAAAATCAATTCGAAATGAGGGAACCACCATTAGGATTGAACTTCCCATAAAATAGTGTCGGGCCGAACTAAAAGGGGTTGCACATGAACAAAATAAATGTCCTCATCGCAGATGATCACGCCATTGTAAGGGATGGTATTCAACAGCTTTTAAAAAAAGAATCTGATATAAAAGTTGTTGGTGAGGCAGTTGATGGTATTAAGGCTATAGAAATGGTCAAAGACCTTAACCCTCATGTTGTTCTTTTGGATATTGCCATGCCCAATTTAAATGGGCTTGAGGTTATAGGAATTCTAAAAGAGTCAACACCGCAAAGCCAGGTGGTAATATTATCCATGCATGCCAATGAAAGTTATGTACACCAGGTTCTAAAATCCGGTGCTATGGGATATGTTCTTAAAGCATCTCCCAGTACAGATATTGTTGATGCGATTCGCGCAGCATACAACAATGAATATTTTTTAAGTTCAAAAATAAAAGCAAATGTCATTGAATCATATTTAAAAACAAAAAAGAATGAGCCGGCGAAAAGAGGATATGATCTTCTATCAGAAAGGGAGCAACAGGTTTTCCGTCTGATTGTTCAGGGAAATTCAACTAAACAAATTGCCAATATCCTTTTTGTCAGCCCCAAGACAATTGAAAAGCACAGAACCAGTATATCTGCCAAATTAAAAATCCACGGTCGACTGGAGATGTTCAAATATGCTATTAAAATAGGCATTGTCAATCCAGAGCTCTGGGATGATTAATCCTGTAAAGTTGATGATACTTATACTTTTTTAAAAGATTTAATAACCTCAGCAAATGAGTTTCATTTAAATCTTGGTTTTCCTTATAAATTAAAGTAGGGTTTCCACTATAATAAAGGGGGGGCACTCCCTATTGTCCATTGCATTAAGATCCCCTAAAATCCATTATGAAAAG
>CAYVZG010000092.1:9136-12655 GCA_964455805.1 uncultured Desulfobacula sp. | reverse complement strand
TGAGATTCAACAATTAAGGAGATCTTGTAAAAATTACTTGATCGCAATATGTTGTATCAGTTGAGGAAGATCTTTGTTCAACAAATGGTTCAAAGGTCGCTGCGCTACGCAACCTTTGAATGCCCGAGCCACCGGCGAAAGCGTCTTGATCAATTTGTCCGTTTGCTCGGGCATTATGCATGAAAGGAGTGCATGAAAAAACTAACGATAATAATAATAACCCTGAATATTGTATTTTGCTTATTTTTCTTTACAGGATGTGTTCAAAAAGCCAATCAAACAGCTATAGCTGAAAGCCGAAAATCATATCCTCTGAATGTAAGCAGATGTTCTAAATATTATTTCAACTCTAAATCGGTATGCATCGAATTGTCACTTACTAAAGAAGAAGAAAACGATATTCTTTCAAGTACTAAATTAATGAAGGAAGAATATGTAAATCGAATCTTTGAAAAATGGAAAGTCGAAGATTCATTACTATCAACAAATCAAGTATTTAAATCCCTATTGATGCTAACCATCAATAAAGATGGTGCCCTTGAAAAATATGAAGTAATAATGCCATCAGATTCAAGGGAATTTGATGAATCAATTAAAACAGCAATCAGCAAGTGTATTCCTTTTTTACAATTTGACGATGAAATCAATCAACAAGTTTTAAAGGTGGCTTTGTCTTTCACAAATAAAAAACTGTGAATAAATACAGAGTCATGCATAACCAAGCACCGGACCGCAAGGGGCAGCTTTTTTAAAATCTGTTATAATTTTGGAACTGTGTTACTCTTAACTAAATTTATTGGAAACCTTGTCCCCTCATTTCACTCGGCGGCCTGTGTGCTCAAACATTATGCAAAAAAAATATAATTGTAACTTTTTGAAAGGAGAACAGTCTGTGTATAGTTTTCGATTTTTTAAAATTTTGACTTTACTGTTGATCTTGTCCACTTTTTTAGGGTGTGTGAGTGCGGTAGAATATAACAACCGATCTGTCAAGAAAGGGAAAAAGGGACAGTTTGAGGAGGCCGTAAAAGACGCCACTAAGGCAATTGAAATAAACCCCCAATATGCCAAAGCGTATAGTAACCGTTGCCGCGCTTATATTGGTCTTGAAAACTACGACATGGCGATTGAAGATTGCAACAAGGCCCTTGAATTAAAGCCAGATTTATATTTAGCTCATCATAACAGAGGCCTTTTGTATTTAAAACAGAGACAATATGAGATGGCGACTAAAGAATTGACGAAAGCCATCACCTTAAAAACTGACTATCATTATTCCTACTATGAGAGAGGGCGAGCCCATACAAAGATAAAGAATTATTCCATGGCAATAGATGATTATAAGTCTGCTATAAAAATTAATCCCAGATATGGACATGCCTATAACAACTTGGCCTGGTTATTGGCAACCTGTGAAAATCATCAATACAGAGACGGAGGGCAAGCGGTCGCATTGGCAACTAAGGCTTATGATATAGGAAAGAGAGCACTAAACTTGGACACACTTGCAGCTGCTTTTATTGAAAACAAAGACTATGACAAAGCCTTCATATCTTATAAAAAGGCTGTTGGGAAAGAACCAAAACGGATTGTCCGGTATAAGAGATCTTTAAAGGAAAAAGGTTGCTATGAAGGTAACTTGGATAATATCGCCACTAATGAATTCGACACTGCCATTAAAAACTGTGTCCGCCAAGGAAACTATCTATAATAGTTAATATCCGTCTAAAAAGTTCAAAAGGCATTAACGGGGTGGATTAATTGCCAAAAATGCATAACCACACACTATGTGGGACCGCGAACAACGCAGCCGCTTTATTCATACTCTTTGGAGCGACCCGTCTATAGTTTTATTTTTTTTGATTAAATTATGGGAAAAGAGTTAAACTGTAATTTCATCATCAAAAATTATTAGAAAATTTGATGTCGAATTATGTCTATTTCCATAAGATTTGGGTAAAATTTGCAAATTTAACCAAAATAAAATATTTTTTTTAGAAAATTTTAAGATGTTTGTAATTTTGGTGAAAAATTAATTTGAATGTATTCATGAAATGATAACAAAATACTAAAGGCCTGTTGAAAGGTCTATAAAATAAGAATCTTAACGATTCGCTAAATCAGGCATCAATACCAAGTAAAAAAATAACGAAAAAAATAAAAATTTTTTAAAATTTCAAAAACCTGAGTTCATTTGACTTTGTGAGGCCAAAAACACTCCAAAACGCCACTTTCCTTATTTTACAAATTAGTAGCTTTTAGGTTGCTTTTAGTCCCTTTTTTGCTATCAAAAGGCCCCAAAATGTATCCATAAAGTATCTATAAAGTATCCTAAAAGTCGCATAGGAAAAGGTTCTTCGCTTTTTTTACAACTCTGAAGAATCCCACCAAACCCCGCCTTTTCCCGGATAATCCCGCATAAAGTTCAAATTCCTTAGTTCATATGCCCCCCTATATCCGAAATAAAGGGTCGCTTCTGAAACCGGTATATTTTATTGTGCCCTTAATAGCAGAGTGGTTAATTTAACTCCATAATATTTATATTTAGATTTCTTGACAAAAAGAGAGTACTTATCTTATAAAATTTAAAGTATTGAGTGTTTTGGGAATGTTGACAATATATTTTTTTATTTATGTTTAAATTATTACCCGTTCAGCTACTGTCATACACCATGAGTTGATCCTGACTTACAAAGAAGTTAATACACACTTTGACTGCATCCTGGTTCTGGTTCTGATATTGACCTGATTTAAAATTGAACGCCATCCTGCACATTCTGCAGCAGGCATTATAGGGAAACCTAAATTATGCGGCAATGGTTCTCCATTAGTCATGAATATATGAATCCAACTAGTAAGGAGGTTGAAATGGTTATTACATCCGAAAAAATGAAAGTACTAAGTATAATGGGCTCATTATTATTGTTGTTGGGTGTTATTTTTCTGAACGGATGTGTCAGTTCCTCTGATTCTGGTTATGCGAAAACTGAAGTAACCCATACACAGGGGGTCTCTGTTGAACAGGCTCAGGCGGTGAGATACGATGGGCCGCAGGCCAGAATTGCCGTGGGTGATTTCCAGGTCAAAGCGGCCAAGGCACCGGGTGAAATTGGTGATGGTCTGAGGGAAATGCTTGTTACTTCCCTTTTTAATACCAATCACTTTATTGTGCTTGAACGACAGGCAATTAAAGATATTCTGCTGGAACAGGATCTTGGCGCAAGCGGAAGGGTAATTAATGAAACTGCGGCACCCACCGGCAAACTCGAAGGCGCTGAATTGATGGTTTACGGCGTTGTTTCAGAATTTGAAATGGACGCCTCAGGAACGGGGGTCAGTCTTGGGGTATCAAGTCTCCCCTTCAGCCTTGGCGCCGGATCAAAAAACTGCCACATGGCCATAGACCTTAGAGTTGTTGATACCTCTTCTGGAAGAATTGTTTTCGCAGCAAGAAGCAAGGGAACGGCTTCTGACTACAATATTAAACTGGGTGCAAATATTAAGGCCGGTAATACAAGA
>CAYVZG010000092.1:0-9126 GCA_964455805.1 uncultured Desulfobacula sp. | reverse complement strand
TTGGGTTCTTTTAAGAATACACCAATGGAAAAGGCTATCCGGGCCTGTATAGACCGTTCAGTTGAATTTTTGGTTACAAAAACACCTCCCAAGTATTATCGCCATTAAAATCATGACATAAAATGATACGGCCTTTAATTAATACAAATCAAAAGGATAACGGTTCTCCCGGGTTAATAAAATGAAAAAATCTATACATATTATAGGGATCATTATTGTTCTATTTATTGGAACTCCGGCATTATCTGAAGAAAGTGATGGTACTGCCATAACAATGGCGACAAAAAATTACATCACAACCGACAAGAAATGGGCGCTGGTTAATGCAAATGTCAGCGCCCTTCGTATGGAAATGGAACGGTTGAGGAGCTTGCGCTGGGATCTAAAGATCATTTTAAATGTTATTGGAAACGGTCTTGAATTTATTCAGAAAAAAACAAGTTTGAGCAGTGCCCAGCGCATGACTCTGAATGCTCGTATTCCCTTAAATCGAGGCAGGATTTATAAAAATGATATGATAATTACAGATGTTCTGGGGGCAGTTCCTTTGAAGCTTGCTGATGCAAAAATGATGATAACCCAATTGTTGAACCGTATTGAAGAAACCATTCAACAAAACGAGAAGGAACTAAAGGCTAAAGAAAAAGAAAGTTATCAATTGAGTCGAGAATTATCTCATCTGGAGCGGTCCGTGGAATCTGAATTCAAAAAATCTGGAACAGCTACCCCCTGGGAGAAAGGCCTTCCAAGAATCACTAATAAGGAATTATATGACCGGTATGTTCAAAGAGACAGCTTGAGGCAGGAAGAAGTTGACAGCCGTCGTCAATACGATCTGGAAAGGATGTGGTACAAGAACAACTATCCCCAAAATATTTACGGCCGGTTTGGAGACGGGACCGGTTTTTTCTCCAATCATTCGGATTACCGGCCCAATGCATTGCTCATCGAGTTAAGGGGGCTGGATAAAAATTCAACCTGCCGGCAATGCTACCCGTTCAGTTCTTCCGCGGAAAGACAATGGATTCTCAATCAACTGAACCAGGCAGCCCGGGATAAAGAAAAAATGCCCTGTGTTGGAGATATTGATTCATTTCAAGTTCTTAATAATTATACCAGCATGAATCTCTGCTTTCAGCAATTATACTGAACAATGGATATGTGGTTTCCATGAGCCTTATAAAAAGAAAAACCAATACCTGGAAACATCTATTTTTTCATTTCGTTTTTTGCATTGCCCTGATTTACCCCAGCTTTGTCCAAGGGTCTGAAGAGTTACCAGTTGTCAAACCATTTAAAGACGAACAATCTGTACTCAATCAAATTAAAAGCAATCCCAGTCCAGAGAATTATCAGGCGCTTTCCAGGATACGCATGATGCATGCCTTAAGGCTTTCAAAAGCGGCTGATAAAAAAGGAGACATGGATCTTTATATCCTGGCCCTCTCCTATGCCGGATCTGCCACCCAGCTCACACCAGACGACCCTGAACCCTGGTTTGTACTATCGGTTCTACACTGGCAGATGAAAGAAAATCCATGGTCCTTGATGATGGCGGAAGATGCGGCAGAAAAAGCCGTTGAACTGAACCCTGCGGACCATGTAGCACGACTTTTGTTTGCCAGAATTTTATACAATCAAAAAAAATTTTCCTCAGCCCTTGATCAGTTTGAAACAGTGATGTCAGCCGGTAAGGTTGCCATTGAGGATGAAAAACTGGTGGGTCTGATGGGCAGCGCCTATGTGATAGACTCCCAGGTCCCAAGAGGTATTAAATTTTATCAGCTGCTGTTGAATGAACATCCTACAAAGGAAAGTGCAAGGATCTCACTTGCCATTCTTCTTTATCATATTAATAGAAAAACTGAAGCTGAAAAACACCTTGCACAGGTTTCAGGCCAAAAGAATGGGCAAACGTATAATCGTGAATTTGCTCAAACACTTTTAAACCATTGGCGCAATGGGGAGAAAAGCCAATGAAAAAGCCGAAGTCAAAACCCATTGCCGTTTGGCTGGTCATTTTATTGATCTTATTTTTACCGGGTTTAGCTCTGTGTGAAGATAAAATCTCAGCAAAAGATAAATACAATATCGGCAAATCAGTAGAACCCACTCCACCAAAGGTAACCAACAAACCCTATGACTGGTCTGTGAAAACAAACGATGCAGAAAACCTTTTGAACAAAAAGCTCAAAAAATTGAAAGAGCTTAATGCAAAACCCGCTCAATATCAAAACGCCTTGAAACAAACCCTGGCTGAATCAGACAAATGGAATGCCGGACGCCTCAAGGATCTTAATTCATTTAAAAATAAAGCCGGCGTGAGCGGTTTGGCAATGACCGGAACCCCGCCGGGAGTCAAAGGGTATTGCGGTATTTTAAGTGATGCTGAACACGTCAATGTAAACGGTGCCAAATTTAATAAAATTATTAAAACCGCTGAAAACATGGGATACACAACCCAGGTGAAGGGGGACCGTGTTTTTATTAAAGAGCTGAACGCTGAATTTTACAGAGGGCCTACGGCCTATTCTTCCCCCAGCGGCAGCAGCGCCGCTGAACTGGAAATGGGTGCAAAACTGTATGACAAAGAATTTGCCGGCGGCATGAAGGTCAAGTACAATCCTAAAACCGGGAAACCCTGGCGGGTGACATACGACCCAAAAACCGGAAAGGAGATCCTGAATCTTACCCAGGGTCCGGTAAAAGTGGAGGCCTGGGATAAACATCTTTATTCCAAGGACCTGGTTAAAAAGGGAGGCTATACCCTTAACAAGAATGTGATGGATTGGAAAAAAGGGGACTGGCGGACTGCCGGAAAAATGACCAGCCGGATGATGGCAAACGGCGGGGTTGTGGACCAGGATTTTTTAAATAAATGCAAACAGCTCAAAGAAAGGGTGCCTCCGGAGGCTTTGGGCCTTGTCACCCCTGAACAGAAAAAAGCCTTTTTTGACAAAGTACAAAAATATAACAACCTGGCCTACCAGAATACCAAAAACATTTATCAGGCAAAGGCCAATACCCTGAACAACCGGGTGAAAAACGCTACCAAACATTATGCGCGTGCCATAAAAGGAGGGAATAAAGGCGCCATTGCCAAAGCCAAGAAAGCCCTTAAAAATGCCAAAACCAATGCATTTAATTATAGAACCAAACACCACTATGCAAACAAGAGTATTTCAAGGCCAGATGGCGGCTCTGCCAGCCTGATGAAGATGGAAGGGACAAAGTCTTTTCAGTACAAGGGAACGAAAACAACCGTAAGCGTCCAGATTTCACCCAAGGGAAAGGTCAGCTATTTGAACGCAAAAACCGGTGAGATCATTCCTGAAAGCAGGGTCAGGGAGATGGTCCTGAAGAAAACCGAAATGAAGATGATAAAAGCGTCCAAACCGGTGAGCGGATTGAAAACCAAAGCTGGTAAGGTCGTTGGTAAGGGGATGACCGCTTTAAATTATCTGATGATCGGCCATATGATCTATTCCGGAGCCAAAATGGGGGCGGAAAAAGCAATAGAACATACCGATGCGGATGAAAGTGCCGCAAAAACCCTTGGCAGACTCCTTTTGTATGAAGCCGTATATGCAACCCCTCTTGGCAAAGGACTGGAAATGGGAGCAAAGGCAAACATGGACTCATGGACTGAATATTATGATGATAAAATTGCAGGAAAAAATCCTTGGGCTTCGTGGGCTTATGTTCGCAGTATTGGGTATGGGACTCTTAATTTTTTTGAAGACTGGGCAAACTTAAAAACCATTGAAGAAAAATATCTCGACTTTGAAGGGTTTCAGGTGGATGTGCAGATGATGCTCCTGGCTGAAAAACAGGCCCTTCACATGGAATCCAGGGTTCGGCAGAAAAAGTGGGACAAAGAAGTGGAAGCCATAATAAAGGATTTAAAATCATTTCTCAGCAATGATCCTGAATCTTTAACAGACGAACAAAAAGCGATGCTGGAGCATGACCGGATGCAGACTGCCTGGGAACGCGCCGTGGGCCAGGGTTTGCTGGATAAAAATCAATATAATCAATTTAAAAGAGGATATAATAAACTAACCGGACAATATGATCCTGAATTAGCCGCTAAAAAACCAGTTGTGCCAGACCCAAAGACGGTTTCTCAGAAAAAAAAGCCACCCAAAAAGAAACGAAAGCTTGCCAGCATGATTCAAATTGATGTTTCAAAAGAAGAAAATCTGGATCAATATGACAAATCAGCCTATACGTATACATTTAAAATCGGTTTTAAAGAAAATCTCAAGGATAGATATTCCCTTATTTCCTCAAGGGCCGTAAACTTTCAAAAACAGATAACCAAAGCTGCAGGTTCCGTAATCAGTCAGCGGGATATGAAACGTTACACCATTGATGATGTCCTGGACATTTTTTACCAGGATCATGATCTTGTTCCTGAACTGGATTTGCAGGTAACTAAACCTGATGAAACCGTCATTTCCAATTATCCCTTCGGCCTGGGGTGGAAAGGAGTCACCGTTGAGCAAGATACCTCTTTTACTTATGAATATTTAAATGCAGCATATCAAATACAGAAAAAAAGAGCAGCCATGGTAAAGCTTGAACAAAAATCTGAAAAAAAACTCAAGCAATTGATAAAGATCCGAAATAAAAGTCGTTCTAATAGAATACAATCCAAAGCTGCTCACATTGCCGGTATTGAAACCGCTGTTAAAAAATGCTACTCGGATACCGCTTCGGAAGGTACAATGCACTTTCTAGGAACGCTTCAAATGCCAACAAAACCAGGGAAAAAAATAGACAATCTGAAAACTATAAAAGATGAGACAGGCTACATAATACTTTCTGGAAATGAATATGAGAGTGAACCTGTTTTTCAATATAGCGATGAAGACAGGAAGGACCCTTATTTTACTTGCAGGCAAGCGGATGACATCAAGGGGTACTTAAGTGGTAAAAATATTGATTTTTCAGATATTGACAAAAGATACGAAAAAGATCGCAAGTTCACAGTTCAGCAAAAAGAAAAAGGACTGGTTACTCTGGGTCAGGAAAAACTCAACAGCCAAAAAAAACTTCAGGAGATCATCCATAACGCCACTACTGCCAGCCAGGATTTCTTGTCTGAAAAAACTGAAACAACCCCTGAAAGTTCACGGAATTATGCGATTGTGAATGGAGAATACACTATCCTTAAAAGCAATCTTTTCGAATTTAAAGAAGAACATTTACAATCGGTGACGTTTAAGGTACTTTTCCCTCCTGCCCAGCCGGTATGGGGGAACGAGATACCGGAGCCCCTGGCCTTTATCCAGACAGGACAGACGATTTTTCCCATTCGTTCCATGCAGGAGGCATTCACGGTGGTGGTGAGAAACACAGAAGATGGCGAAACCCTAGCCGCTTATAAGATTCCGGTTATCGGCAAAAATTATTTAAAATTCCAGGGCCGGGAAAAACAAACATGGGGAAAAAAACAAAGTTCCCTGAACGGGAAAGTGGGGCGGTTTTTATCCGGATTTACTGAAAATATAATTGACTGCGCCCCCCGGCACCGCCAGAAAATGGACAAGCAGTTGGAAAGTATCACACAGATGTTTTTTCCTGAGGGAGTCGAGTCCTATGCGGTTTACTTTGATAGTTTTGGCTTGCTTGAAGAATATCAAAACGCGATTCAAACCACCCGTGACAGCCTATTACAAAAGAGCACAAAAGCCTTGCAGAACATCAAGATTACCTGGGAAGATCTCTTTGATAAAGCCGGAGAAATATTTAATGATCGGGCAACCCAGTTGGAACTGGCGCATGATGAGTGTCAAAAATCGCAGACCGCTGCACCGAATCTGGATGATTTTCTGGAAGGTGAAAATAAAACCAACAGTGATTCACCTAAGTTTGCCGGCAATTGGGTGGACAATTCAAATGTTACAAAAGGCTTACCTGCTCCACCATCCGGATGGGTTGATACACCATCAGACAACGCATCGGACAGTTCCACGGGTTCATCTTTAAATGCGCCCCTGGATTATTTGTATTCAACCCCGGAAAAAAAATATCAAGGGAAAAAATACCCGGTTAAAAAAGATCCCAACCCGGATCTGGAAAGAATCTTTAACGAAATCAATGCTGAGGCACGACGCGCCCTGGATGCCATGAACCTTAAATACGACTGTGCCGCAAGGGTTAAAAAACATCATGTCAACCTTTCCAGGCTTCTGGATCAAATGATGAATATACTTAAATCTGTTAATGTGAGAAAAGATGTTCGCCCTGATCTCAGAAAAAAAATTGCCCAATGGTCAAAGGATAATATCAGATCGCACCAGGATCTTTTATCCAAATCAAAAGATGTTGGAAAAATGAAAATGCCGGCCATGCCCACTGGAAAATTACAACCTAAAATTAAAAAACGATACCAGGACCATCGGAATAAAATAAAAAATATGAAAAAAGTTTATCGTATGAACACACCGGTTTACAAAAATAATCTCAAGCGATTTTCTATTATCAATAAACTGGTGGGAGGCACGGGAAAAGCCAAGGCAAAATCTAACACAACCTATGATTCTTACGAAAGTGGTGTTTATCAGAAGACAAGAAAAATGATAAAAGATCTTGAAAATAATTTTGATAAATAGTTGTGGTGTAAAGGAGGATTTAATGAAGAAGGATGATGAATCAATCACTGCCAGCCCGCTTATCACTTATAACTCATATTATCTGCTTTTTAGTTTATCTATCATCATATGCCTGTCCTTGCCTATTACCGCTTTCGCGATTCAAGCACCAAAAGGATGGAATGTTCTAAATAGCGGAAATGATCAAAATACATTCCTTGACCTAAATGAAGCGGGAAACTCCTTCACCGCCCAGGTGGGAAAAGACAGCCTGCTCGGATTGCAAAAATCATTTTCAGGCGATGTCCGAATTATCTCCAAGGTCACAGACACACCTCTTACAAAAGGGACGTCATGGGGTGTTTTCCTCACTACCAAAGGGGGGGCGAATTTCAAACTATTGAGGCTTAATACGGATAAAGGAGTAATCATCCGGTTTACTATTTCATCAAACAAAACGGTTCATGGGAAAAAGGAGATTCAATGGAATAAGGGGGATGCCATCCTTGTTTTGGAACGAAAGGGAGACCTTTTTTCCGGTATTGCCAGGAGCCCTGACAAAAGCATAAGCACCAAAGTCGGAACAATGGAGTGGCCTGACCTTTCCGCCCAGGGCTCGGGTGGAATTATTACCATCTATAAAGGCGGTTTAAAAGATGGCCCGCAAAAAGAAACGTTTTTATTTTCAAATCTTATTTTGGGACCCCCGGAAATTCAGGAACAAAACAATGCAATGATTCAATCATCCCCACCTACCGACCAGAATTTTAAAAACCCCCCGAACCAGTCCCAGACGACCCAACCCAGGGTGTCTATTCAGGATCTCTACAATCGATATGACGAAAGAGAACAGAACCGTTCACAACAGGTGCAGGGAGGCGGTTACGATTCAGGCACTCAAAGGATGAACCTGGAAACCCTCATGGAAGATCTGGGCAGCATGGAAACTCATTCTCAATAGAAAATAAATAGCGCCATAAAATTGCCGTCAGCAAGTTTTTTTGCACCAGATTTTAGAAATAGGATAATTATGATTGAGTCGACGAACACATTCATTCGGATATGATAAATTATTTTGAATGACAATTGGTTTAGATTTGCCAGTGGCATCAACAGCTTGGTGAGCTAATTCAGGCAATTATTATGAATCTGAATTTAACATTGAGGGTAAAATGTATTTTTCAAATATTTGTTTGATTTGAGCATGTCCCTTTGGATTGTCATCCGGCTTACTCGTAAAAACAGCTACTATATTTAATTTAGGAACCACCATTAACCTTTGTCCACCATGCCCGGCTGCAAAAATAGTTTCGTAATAATCATTTCCTCCTTTATATTTCGAAAGCCACCAATAATAACCATACCCCAATTCATTATCTGAAACATAGGCTTTAGTGGAGATATCAATCCATTTTTCAGACAAAATTTGCTGCCCATGCCATTGGCCGCGGTTTAATATCAGGTAACCTATTTTTGCCATATCCCTCGGACGCATGAGCATACCGCCGGCAGTTAATGTCCTGCCATCCGGCAGTGTATGCCAGAGATACTCAGAAATCTGTAATGGCCCAAAAAGATATTCATTTGCAAATTTTGTAATAGGCATTCCGGTCATCTTTTCTATAATTGGTCCACAAATTGGCCGTGCAGCCGAGTGGTAAACAAACTATTCTCCAGGATCACTGACGAGCGGCAGGCTCAGCCTTTTAGTGATCCAATTCTCCGTATACCATCCTGTGTTATTTGCCGGTCCGCTGTCGTCAAATCCCCATTTCATGGACAGAACATGGTGCAGCGACACATTGTCCTTTCTGCTGTCCCAATTGTCTCCTTTTTTAAATGCAGGGAAAAATTTTAATAACTTTTCATCAACACTCTTCATAAAACCCTTATCAAAGGCGATACCCATTAACTCGGAGGTAACACTCTTTCCGGCAGATCTGAATTCCTGCAACCAAAAACGATGTCTTTGATAAAAGTATTCATCGAGAATGAGGTGACCATTTTTAATAAGAATGATACTGAAAAGATGTGGGTATTTGCCGGAAAGAATAGTACGCATCATATCATTAATGATTTCTTTACTGACACCTTCTTGGGACAAAGAAGAAACTTGCCATCCGTCTCCTATTTGCAAGGGCACCTGATAAACATACTCTCTTTGAGGTGCCCCTGATTCACCAATTCTCGGTGGTATATGAGTACAAGCAGTAATTGAAAACAGGGCTAAAAGGATTATGGGAATGAGTTTTAATGTCATATTTTGACCGAACATTGTATGGCCTCAATATTTAACTTTTGTAATGCAGGCTTCCAAAATTCCCTTATTGAACTGCCTGTGATACATGGAGGATAACCAAATGCGAATGAAAGTTATGATATCATAATGCGCTTGGGTCATCAATACTTCCCTAATAGGTAACAAATGAACATTGGAAATTAGCTGAAATATTATTCTGGTAATCATTGCGCAATCAATGTCATAAAGTTAAGAATACTCAATAAGTATTTGATTTTATAGATTTTT
>CAYVZG010000091.1:0-12839 GCA_964455805.1 uncultured Desulfobacula sp. | reverse complement strand
TAAATTACACAGCTTATAAAATATCAAAGACTCTCAATTTCTAAAATCTTAAAAAAACGTGTAGGTTTTGAAAAATTAGTGATACTATCTAAATAGATTATCTAATAAACTGCTGATCTCTTTTGTCGACATCTATAGCAAAAAGAAGGGTAAAAATCATGGATAGATTCACAACGATGAACATCCGTTTACGGCTGATTTTTACGTTTTGTTTATTTATTTCAATATTTCTTCTTTACGGTTTTTTCTCCCTGCTTGACCATCGTTCGCTTTTCGGGTTAACTCAAGCCATTTATGACCACCCTCTTGCAGTATCCAATGCAGCACTTCAATGTAATATCGCTATTGGGAAAATGCATTATAACCTTAAAGATGTTGTGCTTTTCAAATCTTCAAAGGAGATACAACAATCTATTAAAGCCATAGAGCAAGAAGAAAAAAGGGTGTACTTAAATCTTAATATCGTAAAGAACAAAATCCTTGGTGATAAAGGCAGAAAGCTGGAAGATGAAGCCAGAACAATGTTTGAGAATTGGCGTCCCATAAGAAGAGAAATTATACATTTAGTAATTAATGACAAAATAGAAGAAGCGACAAATATAATTGTTGGAATATGCCAGAATCATGTTGCCAAAATGGATGCAAAAACAGTTGAGTTAAGCAATTATGCAAAAAATAAAGCCTTGTTGTTTATGAGTGATTCAAAAGCCACGTATTCCGAACTGAACGACAAGTCGATCATATTCCTAATGATGGGCTTCTTCATTTCTTCTTTAATCGCCTTTTATACTATAAAACAGATTTTATTTTATGAAAAAGGGTTGCGAAACAGCGAAAAAAAATATCGATCATTAGTCACAAACATTCCAGATGTAACATGGACAAGCGATATTATAGGCAAAACCAGTTTTATTAGTCCAAACGTTGAAAATATATATGGGTATACGCCGGAGGATATCTATATGGCCGGGGCTAATTTATGGATAAAGAGAATCCATCCCGAAGATAGTGGAAAGGTAAAAAAAGCGTTTGTAAATTTATTTAAAAATGAAATTCCATATGATGTCGAGTATCGCATTAAGAGAAAAGATGGAGAATGGATCTGGTTGCATGACAGATCTCTATCCATATACAAACAAAACGGTGTTATGCTTGCTGATGGTCTTTTCTCGGACATCACCCAAAGTAAGAAAATAGAAGCGAATCTGTTAAGGAGTGAAGAAAAATTCAGGACGATATTCCGTACAAGCCCAAATGCCATTACGATTACCCGTGTTGAGGATGGGGTGTACATTGATATTAATGAAGGATTCACAAAACTTTTAGGATATTCCCGGGAAGATGTCGTTGAAAGATCTTCCGTTTCGCTTAACATCTGGAATGACTCAAAAGATAGAGATATCTTGATTTCAGGACTCAAAAAACATGGACTGGTTGAGAGCCTGGAAGCAGATTTCAAAGGGAAAGATGGACAAATCATAACCGGCATCATGTCTGCACGACAATTGAAATTTGAAAACGAAAATATCATTCTTGCCGTTACCCAGGACATTACTGAAAAAAAACTATCAGAAATCGCACTTAGGGAGAGCGAGAAAAAATATCGGGAACTGGCTGATTCCTTACCACAGGTGGCTTTTGAAATTGATACAAGCGGCAGGATTCTCTATATAAATAAAAATGCTTTTGATCTTTTTATGTACACTAAAGATGAATTTGAAATAGGTTTAAACGTTTTTCAAATGATAATCCCGGAAGAACGGGAACGGGCAAAAAAAAATATGCAACGTGTACTAAAAGGTATCAAATACGGAGGTGTGGAATATACGGCACTACGGCATGACGGCACCACTTTCCCTGCATTGATACATTCCAGCGTTATTACTAAAAATTCACAACCAACGGGATTGAGAGGGTTGCTAATAGACATCAGTAAACCCAAAAAAATGGAGGCTGATCTAAGGCAACTGGCTTTGGCCATTGACCATTCATCGGATACCATCCTGATAACAGACACCGGCGGAATCATAATTTATGTAAACCCTGCCTTTGAAAAAATAACTGGCTACTCCATAAAAGAAGTCCAGGGGAAAAATCCACGTATACTGCAAAGTGGAAAACTGGATAAATCATTTTACAAAGAGCTGTGGAAAACCATTACCTCCGGTAAAACCTGGTCTGGAAGGTTCGTCAATAAAAGAAAAGATGGATCACGCTATATTGAAGATGCCCGGATCTCGCCTGTATTCTCAAACAAGGGGGAAATAGTCAATTATGTGGCCGTTAAACGCGATATTACTGAAAAACTGAGACTGGAAACTGAACTCCATCAAGCTCAAAAAATGGAATCTATTGGTACTCTTGCCGGTGGTATTGCCCATGATTTTAATAATATTCTCTTCCCAATTGTGGGTTATACTGAGATGCTGTTGGAAGATGCCCCTGAAAACAGTCCATTCAGAAATAGCTTGGATAAAATTTATAATAGTTCTTTAAGGGCCAAGGATCTGGTAAATCAAATCCTGACATTTTCCCGCCAGGAGACCAGTGAATTAAAACTGATAAAGATGCAGCCTATAATCAGGGAAGCATTAAAACTAATGAGATCTATCATCCCCACAACAATTAATATCAAGAGCGATATCAGCAGTGACAGCATTATTATAAAAGCAGATCCGACACAAATCCATCAAATTGTAATGAATCTCACCACCAATGCGTTTCATGCCATGGAAAAAACCGGTGGAGAAATTAAAGTGAATTTAAAAGAAATCCAGATAGGGGTGCAGCAACTGCCGGACGTGAAAATGGAACCCGGGGGTTACGCCTGCCTGATAGTGTCTGACACGGGTGTGGGCATGGATAAAAAACTGACAGATAAAATCTTTGATCCATTTTTTACCACAAAAGAAATGGGTAAAGGTACAGGTATGGGTCTTTCAGTGGTGCATGGTATCGTAGCAGCCTTGGGGGGAGCGATCCAGGTTTATAGTAAACCTTCAAAAGGGACTGAGTTTCATGTCTATTTTCCAAAGGAAAACGATGATGCTTTTGAAAAACAGGTAACCCATTCAAAAGAAAAAATACAAGGCGGTAGAGAGCACATCCTTATTGTGGATGATGAAAAAGAAATCCTTGATATGGAAAGAAAGATGCTGGAACGTTTAGGCTATCAGGTTACCCCCTTTACCAATAGTAATGAGGCGCTTGAAATTTTCCGTTCAAACCCAGCCGGATTTGACCTGATTATCACGGATATGGCCATGCCGCATTTATCAGGAGATAAGCTGTCTGTTGAACTCATTAAACTGCGGCCGGATATTCCGGTATTGCTCTGC
Organism: uncultured Desulfobacula sp.; assembly: GCA_964455805.1. Taxonomy (GTDB): domain Bacteria; phylum Desulfobacterota; class Desulfobacteria; order Desulfobacterales; family Desulfobacteraceae; genus Desulfobacula. The sequence goes on along the minus strand of CAYVZG010000091.1, from coordinate 9,501 downwards.
ACGGGATTCAGTGAAAACATTTCCGACGAAAAAGCAGCAGCAATGGGCATTAAGGGTTTTCTGATGAAACCGATTATTAGAAAGGACCTGGTCCAAAAGATACGTGACGTGCTTGATGAAAATTCAAATTGAAAAATAATTCTTCCATCTTTACCCGCCCAACTGCCAATTATTCTTTGTATCACGGCTGCAAGTGTACAGTTTCCTAAAAAATCTATTTCAGACGTCTGGGTGTTATTAATAAAAAAATTTGAGTCCGGTTATCCGACATCATCCTGACCGGTTCTTATTGATGGGCGGAACAGGGTCACTTAACGTAATGATTCAAAAAGCCAAACAGAAAAGGTCTGTAAGCCAGGACGTACAAAAAAAATACGCTGGGATAATCCAACGCCTATTTTTAATATATAAGCGATTTAATGGGCAGGAATATAACACAGGGTATTCTCCACTTGTACCGCTGAGCAACCCATTGTTTTTATGTCGCATTTTTTGTTTATGGTAATGGCTATAAGAACGTATATCAAATGTATTAAACCCCTGTTAATTTTCAACTGACTAAAGAGACCTGACATATAGATATTCAGGACACAAAGAATTATCCTGAGAGTTATATTAACGAAATTTTTAAAATATTATAGGAATCTGAAAAATATCCTGCCATGAAGCCATAAATTTATTAAATTGAATAAATCTCAAGGCTGTAAACCCCATTTAAACCATAAGTGGCGGAGCTCAACTTGCTTCAGAACTGCGCCCTACTTAATAGTCCGGGCTTTTAAATCTGACTCTGAGGGAGAAGAAGACATAGTGCTTAGTATTTCTCACCTTAAAATACTGAGTTCATACCATTATTCGTCGCTTTATACCTTTTTTACTTTTATCAACTTTTACATGAAAATTCTTAACAAAATATTCACACAAGCAAGTGCAAAAAAGGCGGGGAGTAACATTGCAGGAACAAGCTGTCTTTTATTTACTATCACTTCATGTAAGGATTGTTGCCCCCTTTTCAAACCCAAATATAACCCCGTTAACAGAACAATTCCCTGTATCAGCGGTATCCATTCTGGAATGAATGGTTTAAAGTGGACATTCGCCAAATTAAAAATATCCCAGCCCAAACCTAAAGGGTCTGAAACTATAGAAATAATATATCCGTAATTGATCATTATTGCCGGTAGGCTGAATGCGATCCAAGCAAATATTCCAACAGGAATTAGCATATAAACCGCTTTAAATATATGAGACTTATCGGATATGGGGTTTTTTGCCAACCTATTTGAAATTTTGCAGAATGAAATAAAAAGAAAGGGAAATACAATCAATGCAAGACCCCAAACAATACTTACGAAAGATATAAAATGTGTGAGATTACCCGATTCTGTAACATTGGCAGCATCCTTAAGCTCCCCCCATGGACCAAGCATGACCGTGCTGAATACAATAGCCACAACAAGCATGATGATCACATTAAAAACCTCATCATATCCTTTGATGATTCTATCTGAACCAAAAGGTCGAAAAAAAATCCCAATATTATCTTTTGGGCAACTTTTAATACATTCAGTACAAAGTCCGCAATCCGTATTACGATTCATATTTCCGACATATTGATTCCAGGGGCAGGCCCAACCATTTGAGGTTCCGACCAGACAAGATTTTACTTTATGTTTTTTACATACATCTTTGTCAATGGATCGAATCTCAGTCATTGCAGCCATGGAATAAGTACCCAAAAAGCCACCAATTGGGCATAAATAGCGGCAAAAAACCCGTTGTCGATAAATAATTGCACAAACCAGGGTTACTCCCAGTATCAGAAGAAAAACAATGGCTGTAGCTATAGGCCTTGTGATCAGAATCATTCCAAACGAAATTAATAATAAAAACAATATATTTTGAAGCCATATATTCTGAAGTTTTTTCGGCCAGTCACGCTCAAAACCGGTAAAACGATGGTGAAGCCTTTTAAACCGTTTTTGTATAAATCTAACTGTGGCAATGCGTTTTCTGCTTAACCACTCTGCAGGCGCTGGCAATGGACACATGAAACACCAAACTCTACCACCGAAAGGTACCATGACGGCCTTTAATAAAAACCACCACAGTATCCAAACAAATACGATTGCAATATTCCTGTTTCCCACCGGGCTTCCGATGAGGCTGGATAAGATAAACACATAAAAGACGATTAGATTAATAATAATAAAAAATAGCTGTAGGTTTCTTAACTTAACAAGTCTGTTAAAAACAGGGAATTTTTCCATTAGATTAATTCTAAAAGACCTTTTGCTGGGTGAAACATTAGCATACCCGATTAAAAGAACAAAAAAAGTTAACCAGACCGAAATTGAGACTGCAAGATAATATGGTATGTTCGGGGTAACTATCAGCTCTCCAGTCATAAAAGGGTGCAGGTTTCCGCATGTCTTGGTACACCTGAAAATATATTTCCCGGGCCTGGAAGCGGTAAATTTGACAGAGGATACCCGGCTCCAGTCTCTTTTTAAGGGATCTGAATGATTTTTGGTGTTCGAGGTTCTGCGTAATAATGTCCCTTTTTTCGCCATTAGGTCGATGGGATATCCATCTAAATGAAACCCATGCATAACATCTGAAGACGAAAATTTTAAATTGATCGTATCCCCTTTTTCAACGACTATTCTGGAGGGGGAATATTTAAATTTCTGGGCATTTACCGATATAAAATGTGATTTTTTTTCTCTTGGAAATATTTCAGGGGCGAGCGGGATAATGATAGCAAGTTCAAGGCTGAAAATTAAAATAAAATAGAATTGTTTTTTTGTCATCTTTTTTCAACAACCAGATGTCCATGCATGGAATGATGAATATCGCCACAAAACACATTACATGCGAAAAGAAATGTTCCTTCTTTATCGGCTTTGAATTTAGCATAGATTGTATTACCAGGCTCAATACCTTTAGAGATAAATATTTCATATCCTTTAAGTGTGAATCCATGTGTAACGTCGGCACTGCGAAGCTTCAAAACTACATTATCATTGAGGTTAACGTGAATAATTGGTTTTTCTCTTTTTGTTCTGTGCTTGACTATTGATAGCATATCCCAAGCTTCCACTTCTTCAAGCAACCATCCTTTCTGGGCATGTCCGGTTAAGATAAACTCCCGGGTCTGATCAGATGATATTTCAGGTTTTAATGATTGGTCATAGGCTCTGATTCCAAACGGTATGGAAACTGCCATAATAAAAAGAAATAAAAGGATATAAACATCTTTTTTCATACCATTATCATAAAACAATTTATATATATTGCATTGACCTATATCAAGTTTGATATAAACAAACAAAAGGCAGGAGAATTTATCCTGCCTTTTATTCTTTATTGATTATTTTTGTTAAAATGAATTACCAGGCAATGCCATGCCAGTTCACCCTACCAATAAGAAACGGCCGATTGCAACCATGGTATATCCGAATATGAAAAACGCCGCTTTCTGAGGCCCAGCCGCTTCAGCCACCAGCATTTCATCCAGTTGTCCTGCTTTTTTAAGTCTCTGAATCCATGATGGTTTTTCATGCTGAACTGTTTCAAGATCTGCGCTTCCTTCAAACATAGTGCGGTCCATCGGAAAATTATGCCTTCTCAAGTGTGCAATAAAAAAATGGATGATAAAGACATGGGCCATGGCAAGAATAGCTTCAATCCGATGAACCCAAAGTGCCACGTTTAAACCCCATCCTGGGATATATTGAGTTGTTACCAAGGGAAACGCCATCATTAGGCCAGTTACACCGATGATGACCATACCCCAGAACACCGCCCAATAATCAAATTTTTCCCAATACCCCCACCGATCAAATCGGGGCATCTCTCTAAGCCCAAGAAACCACCCGATGTGTGCAAAGAAATCAGTGATATCTTTTGGCCTTGGCAACAGTGAATCCGGACCTGTTATATTCTTCGGGTGAATTTTAGTCAGTAAATACAGGGCATGGATGATGAATCCTATGATCATAAAATAACCCGCATATTTATGAACCAATAGTGCAGATTCATAACCACCAAAAAGCCCTGCAAGCCATCTCCCCCAATCTGATGTAATATAAAGTCTTGATAGACCGGTCGCCCCAAGAAGAAGGAACGATATCATTAGCAAAGAGTGAAAAATGCGTTGAACTGGTGTAAACCGTTTGATTCTTTTTTTTACGTCACTCATTTCGGGTCACCTCCTTTTTTAGAAAGAAGTTCCCTTAGCCCCCACAAAATAGTATGCGGCAGGAATACAACAAAAGTTCCCACAGCGATGGCGATCATTATCCAGAAGGCATAAAACAGAACTGGAAATGTCTTTAATGTCCCGGCCATGGACGGATTGGGTTCGTGGACCACATATCCGGCAAAGGAGGCGCTGGCACCTTGATGACATTTCGAACACACATATGCATGTCTTCTGATTGGATTCATTGGTGAAAAATAATGATCAATACTTGCAATCGGTTCTGCCCCGTGACACTGTCGGCATGTCAGATTGGCCCGTACCGTGTGAATGCCCTTTGTCTGTTCAATATGGCATTCTTCACAACGTCTGTTTTCATAGAATTTAATTCCAGCATGGGAATCAGACAGCCGTGAAGGATTTCGTACGGACGCACCCGTCGGACTGTATGCAAAGGTCCCTTTTCTGACGCCGGGGACCTCCACAAACGGTCTCTGATGTTTAGGTTTGGCTTCATATTCTTCATAGTAACCGGTACTTGCCTCGTATTGCTTGTACCGCATAATACTTGAAGCCACTTCTTCCTGTGCAAAGATAATTGAGGGGAAGAGATACCAGGTCACAAGGAGACCAGTCAGTATGAGCGCGTAAAACAGTTTTTTTTGCCTCATATCAGACTCCTAATTCTTCTACCTCGTGTATTTGTATTTAATTGGCTCTACAGCTTGCCCAACCGGTTTTGGCAATACAGACAATTTCTCCCATTGTGCCTGCAACTCTTCCAGATTATCGTCTTTATGCTTATGGCAGGTCTGGCACGAATTGGGTATTTTTAGATTTTTCAATGTATCCTCAGGCAATAAGGGCACAAATACATGGCTGTGAATATCCCCGGATTCAGCACTTTTTGCAATTTTAGGCATGTGGCAGCCAACACAGTTAGCAAATGAGTGGATAGAGTGAGCCATGTTGCTGTTCACCTGGACATGGCACTGGAAACACTGGGCTGATCCTGGTCTGGCCGTTTGAGATCTTGTCTGGGGCATCCCTATCTGATGGACATAATGACAAGATGTACACGTCACACCCTCAATTGCATGCTTGGACTGCTGCCAGTCAATAAACTGCTGGTGGTGACCTTTTGCAAACTCATTGGCATAAACCTTTTTGGTATTCCCCTTTTTAAATGAAGTTTGGCTATAATATGCTGTCAGCGCTTTACCGGGTTCATACCCGACTGGCCAGCCAGAGCCCTTTTGTTTTGTGGATTTACCACGGTTATGACAGGAACCGCAGATTTGTGCCGCTACACCCATGGTTAACTTGGCCGGGTTGACAATGGTATTTCGTTTTTCAAAAACTTCTGTTTTAGGGAGAGCCGCATGCCAGGACCCTTTACCATGACAGGCTTCGCAACCAACTCCCGGTTCTGTAAATGTCTGGTTTGCAAGATCAACACCTGTGGCATGGCACCCTCCGCATTTCAATGCCCAAGGCCGTTTATCCCAGTCATGCTCATGATAATTAACCCATCGGCCTGTTTCAGCGTTGTACTGGATTGGTGAAATATAGAGGGTTCCTTCTTTTTTTACTATATACCGCTGTTTCCACTGACTGCCGATAGTGTAGAGAATCTCGTCTTTCTTGGGTACATAGATCTGATCTACCGGTACCTTCAATTTTTTATCCAGTTTTGCCAGATCTTCACGGATCTTTTTTTCATCAATGGGCACAATGATTGCGTCCTCATTTTTTTTGGCATCCTGCAACATACGGCTGTGCAGTGTCATTTGCCAGGAATCAAAGTGCTCCAAATGACACATTTTACAAGTATCCGATCCAACATAAGCCTTTGGCTGAGATGTGACTGCAGCCACATCAACAACCTGGTCAGATCCGCAGCTCACAAGTGCGAAAATGGCAAAAGCAACCAACAGCGGTGCCATTGCAATAATTAATAAATGTTTTTTCATATTTCCCCTCCCAAATAGAAACTAATGAAATCCTAACATTTTAAACATACAAACACTGGGTAATTCGAACAAGAGAAATGTATTTCACTGATTTAGGCCAGTATGTGAAGTGAAATTCACATTTAAAAAGGGCGGTTCAGAAAGAATTGGAATATCTTGATTTTTTAACTGTTGTTCAGTATTCAATAATAAGAGTAAAATAGACGAATATACTCCAGAATGCAAGTGTTAAATATGTTTGATTATTCATTATTCAAAAGCTTGGATTTGATTTACCCCCTTTACTTTTTTTATGGGCTGGCTTTTCTTTTTCTCGGCGCATCCATTGGCATCAAGGATATGAGGGGTAGTCATCTAAAAATTGCAGGTAATCTGTGGATGATATCCGTATTTGGATTTACGCATGGTGCACATGAATGGGTTCAGCTTTTTCTGATAGTTCAAAAAAAGCATTTTGGCATTGACGGCATTATTCCAATTCAGATTGCAAGCTATGTCATTGTACTGATATCATTTTTATTTCTACTTCTCTTTGGTCTATCACTGTTAAATAAAATGCATGAAAATAAAATCTACCAGTGGCTTCAGATCAGCTGCGTTTTTTTCTTTTTTATTTTATTGTTTTATTTTGGCCACCACGATTTCCATAAAGATCCTTCTTTATTCAAAAAAGTGGATGTTATTTCCAGGGTCAGCTTTGGTTTTTTGGGTAGCTTTCTCACAGGAGTCGCTTTTTTTCTTTATGCTGTTCAGGTGAAAAGAATAATTCGATTTATTTCATTGTACTTTTTTTTGACTGCTTTGGGATTCTTTCTATACAGCCTGTTTGCAGGAATGATTTTCGCTCATCATAAGCCTGCGTTTCTACCACTGCCTGTTGAGTTTTTTCGTGGTCTTTGCGCTGTCATGATCACCTATTTTTTAATGAAAGGATTGAATATTTTTGATATTGAAACCCGAAGCAACCTTGAACGGCAGCTTCGAGAAAAGGCCCAGTCTGAAAAAATGGCTACTCTGGGTCAGCTTGCGGCTGGTATTGCCCATGAAATAAACACACCATTAACCAATGCCTCATTGAATATTCAAATGCTCATTAACAGGCCTGATAAATATCACTCCGACCCAGAAAGGATGGAGAAGAAGCTACAGTCAATTGAAAGAAATATTGACCGCGCATCGTCAATTGCCAAAGAACTTCTTCGGTTTTCACATATCAAGAAAACTGATTATGAAATCTAGGATATCAATCAGATCATTTTAGATGCATTATCCATCCTTGAATACAGGCTTCATAATATCAGCGTTAAAAAGAAATTTGGCGATACGCCGTTGATACTTTGCGATCCTGAAAAAATAGAACAGGTTATAATTAATGTGATCAACAACTCTATAGAAGCCATGAAAGACAAAAAAGAGATCACAGTTCTTACACAGGCATTAGGCAACAATATTGTAATTGAAATTTCTGACAGCGGAGTCGGCATCCCGGATGAATACATTTCCAAAGCGTTTGATCCATTTTTTACAACTAAGAAAATAGGTCAGGGAAGTGGTTTGGGGCTGTCCATTTGTTTCAGTATCATCGAACAGCATGATGGTAGTATCAACTTCAGCCGTCATGATATTAAAGGAACAAAAATAATTATAAAACTACCCATTCGGAGAAAAGAGCAAACTTAATAAAGAGAATGAAATCATGAAGCAGATATTAATCGTTGACGATGATCCGGAAGTCAGGGCAAATTTAGAAGAGATATTAAATGATGAGGGGTATATCACCAAAACAGCATCATCGGGCAAGACAGCAATTGAGAAATCTCAGAAACACCAATTTGACTTGGTATTGCTGGATTATATGATGCCCGAGCAAACGGGTATTGATGCCCTGTCTGAGCTTAGAAGAATCAACCCCATGTCAAAAATTATAATGATAACAGCTTTTGCATCCATTGAAAATGCCGTAGAGGCGATTAAAAAAGGTGCGCACGAATATCTTGCAAAACCATTCAAAATTGATCAACTCATATTACTGATTCGGCAGTTATCAGAAGAAATCCGATTTGAAGAACAGATAAAAAAAACGGATATGGAGGACACATTAAGCACTTTATCCAATTCTATCCGGAGAGAAACCATACGAATGTTCAGGGAAAGGTCCAAATTGCGATTGATGGAGATCACGCGGGAGCTTAAAATTGAAGATCACACCAAGGTTGTTTTCCATTTAAGATCCTTAAAGCAAGCCGGTTTGATTAAACAGGAAAAAGACAAATCCTACATCCTGACATTAGAAGGTAAAAACATATTAAAATGTCTGGATCTTATGGAAAATTTCATGGCGGACACTAGTATCCCATGAATCACAGAATAAACTTTCCCAATAGAACTATAATTCCAACCAAAAGTGCACTGGTTAATTAAATAAATTAAGGTAGCAAACTTTTAAAGCACCATAAGATGAAACATATGTCTTCCATGAGAAGGCAAAAGCGACAGAATAAAATGGGTATGCAGCCACCCGGCCTTCTTAAAAAAAAAGTTTTCTAAAAAACAAGATAGTCTTTTTTTGAAAGGCCTGAAATACTTTGCGGTAAATCCCCCTGAGCATTTTTATCAAACCTGGGGACACAGATTATCAGGTCTGGTTTTTCTTTGCGGCTGATAAGATCGTCCAGGTCCAAGCGTTTTACCTTTAACTGCTAAGGCTGAGTATCACCTTCTCTGCCAGTTTCCTGTTCATCCCCTTTAATCCTGCGATCTCATCAATTGATGCTATTTTTATTTGACTGATCCCTTTAAAATGTTTTAACAGCATCTTTTTTTTCTTTGGACCGATTCCGGTGATCGTATCAAGAACGGAGAGTCCTGCCCGTTTTTCTCTGCGTTTTCTTTGAAATGTGATGGCAAATCTGTGGGCTTCATCCCTGACCTGCTGTAACAGATATAATGCTTTTCTGGCCTGGTTTGTGTTTAATGGATTGGATCGTCCCGGAATATATATTTTATCAAATTCTTCGCCTTTGGCCTCATCTTTTTTGGCCAGACCGGCCACCTTGAATTTGGTTTCAATATTCAACTCTTTTAAAACGGCCACGGCCATTGATAGCTGACCTTTGCCACCGTCAACCACCAGAAGATCCGGATAAGGCATTTCTGAGGCATCTTTTGAAAAACGCCTTTCAAGGACCTGATACATGTAGGCATAATCATCCTGAAAATCAAGATCCCGTATGATAAACTTACGGTAGCCTTTTTTATACGCCCTTCCCTCTTTGAACACCACCATGGAAGAAACAGGGTCCTGACCTGACAGATTGGAATTAT
>CAYVZG010000090.1:0-13014 GCA_964455805.1 uncultured Desulfobacula sp. | reverse complement strand
ATTTTGCTGGGTGATCGTCCAACGGCAGGACTACGGACTCTGACTCCGTCAATTAAGGTTCGAATCCTTATCACCCAGCCACTTAAAAGACAAAGGTTTTCAGCTTTTTAGATGAGAACCTTTTTTGTTTGTATGTCAGATTTAATGTGGTTTTTAATATAATTTGTATATTTTTGATGCCATTTGCTTTCAAACTGGACTATTTTTCTTTCTCAGAATAAAAATTCTATTTATGATAATGATAAGAGTTGGTCAAAAAATTGTAACCCTCACAAAAATTAGTGCCATTGAAAAGTAGAGATTTTTGACATAATATCCGCAAAGGAGGATATGCAGATGAAGTGATCTCGATTTTCACAGAACACCAAATTATTAAAATACTCAAAGAAGGGGAAGCTGGACGGTCTCCCAAAGATATATGTAGGGAGAATGGTATCAGCAATGCCACCTACTACAATTGGAAGGCTACACCATATGTGGTATTATTATCGACATTTTTTAAAAAGCCAGACGATTACCAATCATTACTTTTTTTTGATGGCTGCTCTGATCCAAGACCAAAACCATAATTGAACGCTTTTTGCTTCTTCAAACTAAACTTTCTTTTTATCTAAAAAAACATTTATACAGACTATTAGATGTTTCAAAGGACCGAAAGATTTCAGGCCTAAATGTCAATGCGAAATTTTTTTCACCTCTATCCATTTAGTAAACAATGAAATATTCCGGTTTCTGCCATCATGTTTAGATGTTGTGATTGGCCAAGAAACCTAAAAGTCATGGGTAATGACCAGCACATCAGCATTAAAAATATCAGATGAATAATTATGCTTTGCAGATGTTTTTGGCATTCCGGGCGTGGAGAAAATCTGTGGCCCCGGTTAAGACTTACCCCAATTTCCTTTATTAATTTTGTTAATTATAACATTTCACAACTTTAACTTTTTTCCCTACCCAATCTATCGGTAGATAAATTCTACCATTTTTACCACTATAATTAACAGTTTTTTCGATCATTTCTTCACCATAGAGTTTAATCCTCACCTTGCCGCGAGGATGTTTGCTTTTAATTCTCTCATTTTTTTCATCATCAATCGCCATGATATCTAAACTCCTGTTATCTTTGTTTAATTATAAAATTCCATTTAGGCCCTTACATATTGCCAAGACCAGCATGAAAGAACTTTTACCTCTTCATTTCAGTGCTAACCAATATAGCGAATCATCATTCGATGAGCTGCCCGGCAATTACTCAATTTTGTGAATGTTGAATTCTATAGGGTCAAATAGTAATATCCTATCGACCCTATAAATCCATATAGCCCAGGATAGACACTGTTATATTGGTATAGGACTATATTTTAAAGTTGATGTTTTAAATTAATTTCCTTTCATCTCTCTGCTGAAAATTTTAAAAGCACTGCTTAAAAGGGTTTTTAATGATTCCGGATGATTCCGTGTTGGTCTTTTTGAATTTAACCAGAGAATAGTCCCAATATAATCGGCCCATAAAAGATCTGCAATCACTATAGGATGTTCATTTACAAAAATCTTCTGGCTAATTCCTTCTTGGATTACTTTAGCGATGGCCGTTTTTATCAAAATTGAATTTTCAATTATCTGCTGTAATAGATCATTTGAAAGATTCCCCAACAAATTCCTTGACAGAAGATGGCTTAAGTTGCTTAAAGCATATGAATCATAATTATACATTTCTATAAATACGACACGAAACCTTTTAATCTTAGCTTCCACAGAGATATCTTTTCTTGCAGTTTCATTGATCATTCTTGCCAAGCGTTTCAATAAATTTAGAGATGGTAAAGCGTATAAGTCGTATTTGCTTTTGTAATACAAATATAGTGATCCAGGAGTTAATTGAGCTTCAGAGGTGATGTCATGTACTGTGGTTTTGTTTAATCCCTTATTGGAAAATAGCTTTCGTGCAGCATTAGAAATATTTCTTCTGTTTTGCTTTATTTTGAATCTGTCCGTATTCATATATTTAATAGTACTCCGAATGATTTAATGATTTTTTGCTAAAGTAAGAATATCCTCGGCAAAATATAACAAGCTGCTATAAAAGGAAAAAATCTGTATTAATCGTTTCGAATCAAACTTTCGGATAAAGCCTTTTTCTCTTATCTCCAGAAACTTTTTGTTCACTGAAATTATTGCATCTTTGAGATCGTCTACTGTCGGTGAAGGTTCATTCATCATGACCATGACAAGTGTTTTTCCACTTTCCTCGGATAATTTTTCAAGTTCAAGGGACATGATTATATCATGCCCATTATTATCCAAGGAGTTAAGTGTTCGAATCATATTTCTAAGGCGTTCTGCTGAACGATTCAAGGTTGACACTTTAGTAGACATATTTTCATTAAATCTTTTCTGATAAATCAAAGCCTCATTCTGATAAATTTTTTGCAACAATTCATGATTAGCCCAAACATCCTTAATTAGATCATCCACAAGTGTTTCGTTCACATTTTGTTGCTTTGAGATAAAAGCATCAACCAGAATTTGGCATTTTTCAGAACACTCTTTTGCTTGTTCCTGAAGCCTCTCGTTTAGCACATCTATCTTTCTTTTAGGGAGAATTGAAATTGAGACAATAAAAGCACAGAACATCCCAATACATATTTCCAGCACCCGGTACAAACCAAAAATAAAAACGTCTTGGACATATTTACCGGTCATAACAATTATCACAATTGTAATAACTGACATTCTATTTCGGACTTTGTAGCGGGCAAAAGAACTATATATTCCAATTGCCACAAATAGAGAGCAACCAATCCAATAAGATGACTCTGGTATTATAATAAGGATCATTACACCGATGACAGCGCCGGTTATCGATGCGATAAATCTATACAAACAAATTTCGACTGAATCCGCTACATATACTTGCATGACAATCACGGTTGATAAAACGGCCCAATGTCCGTAATCAAGATTTAATAGAACCGTTATTGAATAGGATAATGAGGCGGCAATCGCAGTTTTAAATCCATGAATTATGTTAGTAGATGAAAATTTCAATTGAAAACTTTAGTTATTAGGTGGTCTTAATTCTGAAAAATTTTTTCATTAAATCGCGATTTAAAAGCAAAAATCGGCATGGCTATGCTAATAGCAATCTTCTTTTGGGCCAACACACCCAAGGAAGCCAATGCCCAATCCTGCTTTTTAATATGGATGCTATCTCGTCTTCAGCCTGGATGCTCATGCATTTTTTTTGAGGCAGTAATTTGAGCATATTATTGAATATGGTCATGGTTGGTGGGATGGGGTAATTTGCAAAAAAATCACAGCTTGCTGCGACAGCTTCATTGCCTTCCATAAATACTAAAGCCATTCTATATCTCCTTGGCAATTTGATTATAAATCTGATTAGATATTTAATCAGATTTGTTTCTAATAAAGTTATTTCTTAGTGCTGTCAAGGGATATTTTTTAAAAGAAAAAGAATGTCAGACTCTTTTTAAAAGTTTTTTTGCAAAGCGGGCCTTTTTAATGTAACGTAACCCGTGGCGCATTCCTCCAAAAAGCGTATTGATTAATAGCAGGGGGAGGTTCTGGCCCGGCTTATGGTTTACTTTGAGCAGAGGAAAAAAGGAATTTTGAATGGGCTTGTTTGATAAATGGTTTCATCTGATTCATGCTGATAAGATCACTGGCTCAGAATCAATTGGGGAACACAGGAAAAGGATTTACGTCTTCATAGGCGTCACCGTAGCATTCCTGTCCTTTTTGGATACGGTATAATTTCATGGTTTTATCAAAACAGACCGTTTGATGCCCTGCTCAATTTCGCCGTGGCCATATGCTTTCTCATCATAGCCATTTTCATAAAAAAACCAGGGGATGGTCGACGCCTATATCGGATTGGCCTGGCATGCCTGGCATTCCTTCTAGTTTTCAACGTGGGTTTCGGTCCTTATGGAGAAAGTGAAACCCTATGGCTCTTGGTTTACCCTCTTGTGGCCTTCTACTTATTCGGTACCACAGAGGGGTTGATATGGATTGCGGTAGTCAGCCTCCCTTCGGCACTATTCATTTTCTTTCCCGGCCCTTTCAATGCCAACGCCTATTCAGGCCAATTCCTCATCGCCCTTGTCATCGCTTTCATATTCAATGTTGTCCTGTCATATCTTTTAGAATCCCTGAGAGCCCGCTTTAACCTTCGTCTCAAAAGTCAGAATGCGGAACTGATGAATGCACTGGCCGATGTTAAAAAGCTTAGTGGATTTATACCTATTTGTTCCTCATGCAAAAAAATAAGGGATGATAAAGGTTTCTGGAATCAGCTTGAAAAATATATCCTTGACCACTCAGAAGCCAAGTTCAGCCATGGCATTTGCCCGGAATGCGCTGAAAAACTTTATCCGGAGATAAATATTAATCCGGAATGAATAGTCTAAAACACAATCACCTTCTCAAAAAATTGTAAAGCCCATATTTTTAAAGACTACAGATAGAATCTAAAGATACCTAATACAGAATGCCCGTGGTTTAACTTCGGATCAGACATTTTTTACTCATGGTTCCACCGCTTGACAATCGTTATTGTTAACATACTTTATTGGATAGAACAATTACGAGGTATGAACATGTCAAAAAAGAATATTATAGACCTGGCCCAGTACAAAAAGGAAAAGGAAAAGGGAAAAAGTAAGCACTCAATTCCTTCAGACAATGAGTCTTCTTCATTTGAGGAAAAACTCCTGGATTTCATCCACAGGCCGTTGAATGAACCTGTATCCAAAAATGAACTCCTTACAATTTTTGAAGAAACCCAGATGGATAAAGACTTGGAAGATGATGGAGACATATAGCTTCCAATGCAGCACATCCCGGGTTTGCCATTCTTGGGCATATTCGCCACAATCCCCATAAAAATATGACATATTGGATTGTTTTTCCCACCCCCTTTTAACATGAAAGAACTTAACCTGGGTATCTGGCAATTCATTGGGTTTAATTTCTTTGTAAAAAGAGATCGTATTTATAATAATATCGCCAAATACCTGTCACCTTTAAAAAAATATTGCGAAACATCTTTTGCTGGTATAAGAAAAATTATCCCGGCAGGTTTGTTGGGGTCGAACTTAACTATTTAATGGAGTAAAAAATGGGCGGATTTAATGTAAGCTTTTCAGGTAACAAAAAAATAGATGTTGAATTTAAAAATTTTAAGGTCAAAACTGACCAGTCAAAAAAAAACGGGGGAGATGAAAGTGCACCCGATCCCTTTTCTATTTTTATCGCATCACTGGGAGCCTGTGCAGGGTTCTTTGCAAATACTTTTTGTGACACAAGAAAAATTTCCACAGAACAAATGCATCTTTTTGTTGAAGTTGTTTTCAAAAAAAAACAAAAACTCATGCATCAGGTCAATATCTCTCTCCATGTAGACGAAAATTTTCCCGAAAGATATATCCAGCCCATTATAAAATCCATGAACTCGTGTGCGGTTAAAAATCAACTTCATCCGGATATTGCCTTTAATACAATAGTGGTTTATCCTGATAAATAACTCCTTAATCACAAACATTTAAATGGCAGGACCTGTATGGTTCTTTAAGGCTATTTCTGTTATTCAAAAAAGGGGCTCTTGAATATGAATACAAGAGCCCCTTTTAATTTAATCTATAATTCTTTTATGAATTTAATATCTTTTTTGCACTTTCATTGTTCACATCAGACACATGGGGAATGCCTGTTTCAATAGCTGTTTCACGATTGCCTGAAAAAATTTCCTGTCGCGTGATCTGATCCAATGAAAATTTTCTTGCCCCGGCCATGAGTTGCTGCAGCCCACAATAGAGCTTATCAGCCTGAGTATAGAATCCAATGGCACCATATGGAACGTTCTTAATTTCATCCTTGCCAATTTTTTTCTCAAGGTCATGATAGCCGGCAAAAATTTCATCAGCGGTTTTTCCAACTTCAAGAACGTTTTTCGGCAGTTCATTCCAGGTACCGTTCACCAATGCTCTTCGATCAGGATAGATGGCACCTTCTATATTTGAGCCTAAAAACCCCGGAATCATGATGGCTCTTCCCATACAAATTAATTTTGTATAAGGCGCTCCCAGGGCCAATGCTTTAAAAATATGATCTTCAAGGGCAAACCCGCCGGCAAAAGACATATCCACTACATTTTTCCCTTTTGCCGATAAAATACTGGCATATTCATGGGCTTTTGCATGAAGGTTAATTGACGGAACACCCCAGCTTTGCATCATATTCCAGGGACTCATACCGGTCCCGCCGCCGGATCCGTCTATCGTTAAAAGATCCAGTTCGGCATCTGTTGCAAACTTAATGGCCATTGCCAGTTCTTCCATACCGTAAGAACCGGTTTTCAGGGTAATTCTTTCAAACCCGATGCTACGAAGATATTCCACACTGTTCATGAAATCTTCCTGGACCTTACTGACCGTATCAAATTTAGTACCACCCAGCCGGCTGTGCCGGGCAAAGGACTTAATCGCTCCTTGCTCAAATCCCTGTTGAACCTCAGGCAGGGATGGATCAGGATCAACCACATACCCTCGTTTTTTCAAAAACATGGCATATTCAAGACTTCTAACCTGTATTTCGCCGCCAATATTTTTTGCCCCCTGACCCCATTTTAATTCTATGATACACTTGTTCCCGTATTTATTCACAACATACTCTGCCACACCATTTCTTGTGTCTTCAACATTGAGCTGGACAATAATCGCACCATAGCCGTCATAATACCTTAAATAGGTCTCTATCCTCCGGTCAAGCTCCGGTGCCTTAATGATTTTACCTTTTTTGTCTGTTTGCGGACCAATCTCAGATTTTCTGTCTACACCCACCACATTTTCACCAATTACAACCGGGATGCCTATCAATGCACCACCTATTGCAAATGAATCCCAGTATTTTTCGGCAATAAAAGTGGATCCCAAAGCGCCGGTCATCATCGGCATACGGATTTTTGTCTTGGTCCTGCTCCCAAACTGCGTTTCAAGACTGACATTGGGGAAAATACAATCATCAGATTTATTTGTCAGGTCACCTGTAAGTCCGGAAGAACCATAGGCATATCCCTGGATTCTGAGGGAATTATAGGATACCCCCACATGGGTGGTATTGTTTGCACCGGCCGTGACCAGTCCAAAACTTCTTGGATACAATAATTTTCTTCCAACCATGCTGGACAACCATGTTTCGCACTTGCCTTTGCAATCTGCCCGGCATAAGGTGCAAAGACTTGATTCACAAGCATTTCCTCTATTTTTTGTTCCCAGGGCATCATTTCCTTTTGAAAATCTCATTTCCATTGTACTTTCTCCTAAATTTAAAAGGGTTGTTTTCTACATTTCTTCATTGAAATGATTTCCTAAAAATAAAAAGGCGCATCCCCGATCATATCTCGGAGCAGACGCCTTTGTCATTTGGGTATCTATCTTTACGCCGTTGTAGAAACAGATACAATTTCTCTTAAGAATTATATCTTACAAATTTTATTGTCAACCCATTTATATTTACTTATCTATAGTATCATCTGGAAAACCTATCAACTAGATAATTGTAAGGTACATTTTAAAAAGCGATATGCTTGTCAGCCCAATAAATTCGTTAGTAATTCATCTTATCCGGTATAACACCGCGTACGCCGCCCCTGGGATGAGGAGTATCCCCGTCTCTTCTTGGTATCAGATGGATATGGCAATGAAAAACAGTCTGCCCTGCCGATTCGCCGGTGTTACTCCCTACATTTAATCCAGTCACGGAAGAATCGTTTTTAATAATTTTTTTACCAAGCCGTTTCAGTAAAAAGCCGGCATCGACCTGTTCTTGATGTGTCAACTGAAAAAAATCTGAGCAATGGCGTTTGGGAATTATTAGCAAATGCCCATTGCTTACGGGAAATTCATCATTTATTGCCACCACTGACTTATAATCTTCAACAATCCGTGATTTGATGTTTTCATAGCAAAAGGGGCAGTCATTTTTATTTTCCATGATTTTTTCGGCCTACCAATATCGGGTTGTTGACTTCCATCCAATCTATTAGTAATCCTATTTACAATCATGAAAATACGAAATGCAAGGCTTAATAAAATTTGGATCAAAAAATTTGACACAAATCCCCGAGACGTATGGTTTGTTTGGGGAAGTAATAATGCAGGTCTTGAAGATTTTTTCCGGCTGATCTGCGGGGAAGCCATGAACGAAACTGTGGCTGATCAGATTGACTTGCCAGACAATATCGGGATTGTTTCTTTTAAAAACCAGCAGGATCTCTATGAATCAGAACTCAAAAAAAATGATACCGATTATATGGATAAGATTGATCCCGGCACACGGGCCCTGGCTTTTTTAGATAACATTGAAAAATATTCAGACCTGATAGAGGCATTTGATATGACAGGCTCCCTTGATAAAGGGTATCGCCAGCTCAGTACCGGCCAATCCAGAAAGCTTTTGATCCTGTCTCAAATAACTAAAGGGGTTTCCTGCCTTGTCTTGCAGTCCCCCTATGACGGACTTGATCCCAAAAGCTGTCAAGAAATGGATAACGCCCTTTTTGTTCTGCATCAGCAAAAAAAACAGCTTATCATTTTTGTGACCAACAAAGGAGATATACCTTCCTGGTGCACCCATATTGGGGTGATGACAAATGGTTGCCTTACCCACCAGGGAAAAAGGCACGAGACGATTAAAGTACTTGAAGATAATTTAAATACACAATCTCCTGATTTTCAGGCCTCAGTCCGGGATTTGTATGAAACCCGAAAATACCTCAACAAAAAGAAGACTGAGCATAAAAAGCAAACCCAATTAGTCAGATTGTATAAAGGGTTTGCAGGCTATGATGGGAAACCGGTATTTCAAGATTTATCGCTTTCAATCAACCCGGGGGATCATACCCTGGTAACAGGCCCCAATGGATGCGGAAAATCAACCTTGCTTCAGGTCATTTCAGGCGATCACCCCGCCTGTTACCAAAATGATCTGAAAATATTTGGCATCAAGAGGGGAACCGGGGAATCTATATGGGATTTAAAACAGCACATGGGCATTGTCAGTTCTGAGTTACACAGAAATTACAATGTACCCGGGACCACCTTGCATTGTATTATTTCAGGATTATTTGATTCCATCGGTCTTTACAGGCAATATAGCCGTCTTCAAGAAAAAAAAGCCATGGCATGGCTTGGGCGTCTGAATATGAACAGATATGCCGACACACCTTTCAATAAATTGGAATTTGCGCAGCAGCGATTGGTTCTCATTGCTCGATCCCTGATCAAATTACCAAGACTGCTCATTTTAGATGAACCCACCCAGGGCCTGGATGAATCAAACCGGAAAGCTGTTCTTGATTTTCTGGAGAGCGTGGCCAGAGAAAATCTGTGCACCATCCTCTATGTCAGCCACCGAGAAGATGAATTCCGGAACTTTTTTCTTCAACATTTAAAAATGACCTTGAAAAAGACCTGATCCTAACCCTTCTGATTATTTCCCCACTTATCGGCAAGATCCTGATGGGAGACTGCCAAAGACCATAAAAATGTTTCAATTGTTAACCGTCTTTATATGGATCTTACCTTTTTATGCTCTGCCCTGATGCTTATAAAGTTTCCCAGCAGCATGATAAAGGCGCCGGTCAGTACAAAAACATCAAGCATTTCATTGTAAAATAAAAACCCAACAACAGCTATTAAAGGTAATCTTAAAAAATCCAAAGGGACCACGATAGTTGCATCTGCTATTGCAAAAGCCCTGGCCATGCAGTAATGGGCGGTTAGTGCTGTTATACCGACGATGATTAACCAGGGCCACATGGAAAATGACACTGCAGTCCAATCTTTAAGAGAAAACAATAGTCCAATGGGAAATTGTATCAGGGCCATAAAAAAAAGGATGGTTATGGGGTGATCATTCCAGACAATCCTGCGGGTTAATGTGTGCGACAGACCGAAACACACCGCGCTTAAAAGAACAATGATTGATACGGGATTCAAAACCCCCATACCGGGCCTGAGGATTACAAACATCCCTGCTATGCCGAAAACAACAGCAAGAATCCGGGGTGGTGTCATATGTTCTTTTAAGATAAGTGTGGCTAAAATAGCTGTCCACACAGGCAAGGTAAATTCAATGGCAAACACCTCGGATAAGGGGAGAAATGCAATCCCGTAAAACCAGCCGAACTGACCCCCAAAATGTGTGATATTCCGCAATAAATGCAAAGGGAAATGGCTGGTTTTTGCCAGGGACCATCCTTTATAAAGAAGCACAAGACTGAGTATAAACAAACCAATTGCACTGCGGAAAAACAAAATTTGAAAAGTACCAAGCTCCAGTGACAATTCCCGACCACCCACGGCCATACCCATAAATGAGACAAGGGTTCCGGTCATCCACAGCGTTGCATTTAAAATTGAATATTTAGGGCTACCATTTTCCATGGCAAATCCCCTTATTGAGAATAAAAAATTTTTATTCTCCAATTATTTTGACCAGAACACGTTTTTTCCGTCTACCGTCAAATTCACCATAAAAAATCTGTTCCCAGGTACCAAAATCAAGTCTCCCCATTGTGATGGCCACAATACTTTCTCTGCCCATGATCTGCCTTTTCATATGGGCATCGGCATTGTCTTCACCCCTATTGTGTTTGTATTGGGAAACAGGCTCATGAGGGGCTAATTTCTCAAGCCAGAGATCATAATCCTGGTGCAATCCTGATTCATCGTCATTAATAAATACAGAAGCTGTTATATGCATTGCATTTATTAGTACAAGCCCTTCTTTTACACCGCTTTCATTAATACAGGTCTGGATATCAGGTGTAATATTGATAAAAGCCCGTCGTGTTGGAATGTCAAACCATAGTTCTTTTCTATATGTTTTCATTAAATTACTCCTAAAAGATCATGGATTGGATGCTGGATTTTATTCATAACTATTTTAATATTCCATGAATATCAGCATAGCATTGTTTATTATCCACTCCATAGTAAAACAATTGTGCATATGTTTTTTTAGATGTTTTAATAATATTTATAATATTTTCCAATGACTCTAAGGGATAAGGGATATAAAGATATGAATAGCTCCCGTTGTCTCCATACCGGGGCGGTTTATTCCCAAGACCCTCTTTAAAAAAAGCAAAAATAACAAAGTCAGCTGGTTTCTGGTCAGGAATACTACAGGTACCCCGACCGGTTAACTTTAAAACCACAGATTCCTTTTCATCATGTTTTTGCACTTCATAATTGCAGCCGTCAACATAGAAAATGTGTTTGAGATATTTTTCATAGTCCTCTCCTCTCATTTCAAATCCAGATGGTACCTGTCTAAAATATCTTTTGTCTTTTAGGGAATCATCCATTTGCAAACGGCTCCTTTGAAGTAATAATTAAGGTAATATTTAACTTAAGTTGTATTACCATACAATTTTTCTCAAATTAAATCAGACATCACGGCATGGAGATATGACAGAAAAAGTTTAAATTCAACTCAGCCCATGCAGAACGCAATATAACCGAAGGTTTTTTCAACCTTTGCACTGTAAACAAAGCAATCATCAGGTCATTTGCTTTGCATTAGGAAAAAAAAATTAAAGAGTCAGCACCCAAGAAGCCGCTATCGTGTTCGCACCCCAAATACCCTGGCATTGGTAGAACCAGCTCCATCGTACCAAGTAGTATCTCCGCTTGTATCACTGATAAAGAAGCCATAGCTAAACGCCTGACCGGCATTAAAATCAAATCCCCTTGCAGCATGTTCTCCCTGAATGAGTTCTCCTGACCAAACATACCATCCCGATGTTTTTAACTCCGGCGGCATGTTTCTTGGTCCGCTTTTCTTTTTATAGAGAGTTTTAAGCTCTGCTATTGTGGGCAGTCGCCAACCGCCTCCTAATTTAAGTTTTTTTACCCATCGATCGGCAGCATCCCAGTAGGTCAGTTTATCAGGACCGGCAATCCATTCAAGACCTGTTTTCCGGTCATAAACAATGCCATTATTGTCTTTGACATATTGAACATCCTCTGAACCGATTTCAGGCTGTTTTTCTTTATAGCTTTTTTCCGGTGAGGTCGGTTGTCTTAACTGAGTACCGCCACTATACTTTTTTATATTTATAGTAGCCAGGGTTGAAAATATTCCATTGGGGAATTGCTCAAGATATGCCTCGTACATTTTTGGATCTTTTGATTCTTTAATCGAGTCCCAGAATAAGAGTTCAGCTTGATTGTCTGACGACTTTTTTTTCGCAGAAATTTGACTGAGCATTCCTTTTTGTTTTTGGGGCTGGTTAAAATAAAATTTACCTTTAAGAGAGGACACAACCCAGGGTATCTGTTTGCTTGACGTCTGGGTCATGACGGCACCCCGGACATTTTTAAATACCTGTTCAACCGACAATTGGGGGTTTTGAATATTTTGGATCAGATGTTTTGTATAAATCCCGTTTTTACCTGTGCCATATGAAGCCTGTGAACCGGGTTCTGTTGCATATGTTATTAAGGTCCCCGTTGGCGCATCCATGCCCGTCAGTCCCTTTTTTTCGGTTTTAAAAATCTGCGAAAAGGGATTGTAGCGGCTGGCATCCAATATCACGATATTCAGATTATTGCCGGCATCCTCCATTTTTGCTAGGACAAAGCCTGCATCTACTGCTTCAAATTTGACATCACCCTGAGATTCAATTTGTGCCCCGATGGGGATTAAATAATTCCGACCCTGAACATGGATTCCATGCCCGGCATAAAAAAACAGTCCGGCTTCTGAATTTTTGAGTCTCTTTCCAAAATCCCGTATGGATTTTTCCATGTTGCGATGATCAACATTGATTTTAAGGGACACGTTAAAACCGCATTGTTTTAGTGCCTTGGCCATACCAGTGGCATCGTTGGCAGGATTTTTCAATGGGAATTTTGCATAGCCGCTGTTGCCAATAACGAGGGCGATACGATCTTGCGCCGCTACATTCATAGTTGTCAGACTTAA
>CAYVZG010000089.1:0-14289 GCA_964455805.1 uncultured Desulfobacula sp. | reverse complement strand
TATATCCATATTTATTTACACTGTCAACAAAAATAATTAACATGTTATGTTAATCTTTTTTATGTGAAAGTCAATCGTTATTTTACTGAAAAACATTATCGACCTTAATGGTGCGGCCAACCTGGCGATTATAACGAATTAATGTTTAAGCCATAGGCAATTTCTCATAAAAACACTTGATATTTTTTATTTGGTATGCCAAATATTGATATACCAAATATATGATGTATCATGGGAGGATCCATATGGACAATGTAATTGAAACAATCAAGGAGATGTTAATCCAGAACAAGATTCCTGTTTTAGGGATAGCACCGTCTGAACCGCTTGAAAAAGCACCTGTTGGATATCGGCCTTCTGATATGTTGCCAGGTGTGAAAAGTATACTTTGCCTTGGTGTCCCAGTGCCCAAAGGGATTCTCCAAAGCGGGGTAAGGGCCAATGAAAACTATTGGCGAACAGTCAGTATCTACTATCGTAAAATCGATGCCATACTGCTTCAAATAGCCTGTTTTTTAGAAGAAGACCAGGACATAGCAATGCCGGTATTTGGCTGATATCCATATGATGTAAGGGGTCCGGGTGACTTCTGGGGGTATGTAGCATTAATCAAAATGGCTCAATCCGCCGGTATGGGCAAAATGGGTAAAAACGGTCTGCTGTTTCATTCAATCTACGGCACCCGGCTTATTTTGGGCGGTATCATTACCACCCGTGAATTACCGGCTTTTGCCTGGCCTGAAACAAAAGAAGAAGGGTGTCCTGAAAATTGTATTATCTGCCAGGAAGAATGTCCGGTTAACGCCATTGATGCGAATGGATCTGTGGATAAACTGGCCTGTGTTAAATACTCAATGAAAAGCCCGCTTTTTTCCTATTTGATGAAACAAAAAGAGACTAACCCGAAAGAGGCGGCATTGCTAAATCATGTGACAGCTGTGGATGATCATTCCATGTATACCTGTATTAAATGTGTTTCCACATGTCCCTATGGCTGATGTTCATTTTTAACATATTGTGAGTTACGGATTTATACAGATATAAAAGGTAAGACAAATATGAAAAAAGATGACCGGCTTATTTACAGCCTTTTTATGGCCCAACAACAACTGCGCACCCATATAAAAACTATTCTTGCGAAAAAAGGCGTCAAGGTAACCCTTGTTCAAACCGGGATTTTATTTGCACTCCAAAAAAGGGACGGCCAAACCATGACTGAGCTTAGCACCGTATTGGGGATTGACAACTCCACTGCAACAGGCCTTGTGGATCGCCTTCAAAAAGCCGGTCTTGTTAACCGCAGACCAAGCCAGAGCGACCGGCGCAAGTACAAAATATTTATGACAGCTCAAGGGGTGGCAGAATGCAAAAAAGCAAAACCAATTATCCGGCAGGTGAACAACGAGATCAAAAAAGGATTTTCAAAAAATGAAATGGATGCCTTTAAACATGTTTTAAAGGGTATTCATGATTTGGCTTCACGCTGAATCCAGGACCGGGCCAGCCAGGTTTTTTTATCTGATTTCCAAATCCTCCTGTACCAGAAATGTGACCATCCAAGCCATGATCAGCTAGAGTTTACATGGCCTCATTGAATTCATCCATATATCGTGCAGTACCGCCGGCTTCTGGTAAGGCTGCTTTATCGAAAATAACCACCATGAAGGCCTCATCCGGCACCCCCTCCCATTGGCTGGCAAGCCTGTATTTAGATGCCAGCTCAAAACCAAAACGAGGGTAATATTCAGGGTGCCCCAGGACAATTACAAACGGGCAGGCAGTTGTTCGCAGGAACTCAAGACCGTAACTGACAAGCCCAAAACCGATGCCTTTTCGTTGATGAGATGGCAATACAGCCATGGGCGCCAGCCCCATTCCCGTGGCTGTGCAACCTTCTACGGTAACCGGGGTAAACAATATATGGCCGACAACAGCACCATCTTCAATGGCAACCAATGACAGATAATCTTTGCAGGATGCGCGGAGTTTATCCACAAGGCCTGCTTCGGGGCCATTATCAAATGCGGCCATATTCAATTTGTGAATGGCATCATAGTCATTTTGTTTTTCTTTACGGATTTTGATCATTAATAACATATCCTTTTATTATTTGGCTGACTATTGAAACCTGCGGTTTATCCGTCAGCACGTCACCTGTTGAGATGAAGTAAATTGTTCACATTACCAATTCTATTCATTTCAAGTTTTTTGACAATATTATTTTGAAAAACCAACATGATCTTTTTATTTCCCATGAATTTTGTTATTGAATGATTCCTGTTCGATTGTGGTGAGATTTTCTTTAAGCCTAAAGCTTAATGACAGTCTGTAATTATTTTCTTAAAAGATCAAAAAATGAGCCGAAAAGCAGAATTAACGTCAGGCCCGATAGCAGCAAAACTGATTAAGCTGTCTTTACCCATTATTGGAACATCATTTATCCAGATGGCCTACAATCTGACCGATGTAGCATGGCTTGGGCGTACAGGATCGGCTACAATTACGGCAGCCACCACAGCCGGATTTTTCATGTGGCTTATGATGAGTCTTTTTTATGTCACAAAAACAGGAACAGAAACCATTGTTGCCCAATCTGTAGGGAAAAAAGACTTTTCAGCGGCAAGGCGTTCTGCTGAAAATGCTTTAACCATCGGCTTATCTGCTTCATTCATTTTAAATGTACTGATCATCATTTTTGCAGGTAACCTTCTTCAGTTTTTTAAGTTAGAACCGGAAGTGATGCTAAAAGCGGTCAATTATCTGAGAATCGTTTCAATTGGAATGTTTTTTGCCGTGATCAATCCGATTATGAGTGCCGTGTATTTAGGATTTGGCAACAGTAAAACACCTTTTTATGTCAATTCCATCGGTTTGATTGTCAATATGATTCTTGATCCTATGCTGATATTTGGATTCTGGTTTGTTCCGGAACTTGGCATAAAAGGAGCCGCACTTGCGACGATGATGTCCAATATGTTGGTATTTGCCATCTTTTTTTGTAAACTCAGGTCTTCTAAATCTGTTCTTCCCGGCCTTAAGTTATGTGTGCCGCTTAGAATCAATATGGTAAAAAGAATTTTAAGAATTGGTCTCCCTGTCTCCATAGGCAGCATGTCGTTTTGTTTTTTTTCAATGTGTGTTGCAAGGATTGTATCCGCATATGGTACCATCCCGCTTGGTGTCCAGAATGTTGGTGCCAGTATTGAAGCATTATCATGGAATACCGCTCTTGGTTTTTCCACAGCCCTCACCGCATTCACCGGTCAGAATTATGGTGCAGACAAATACGACAGGATCAAACAGGGGTATTATATTATTCTCTTTTTGAGCATCAGCCTGGGGCTTATTGCAACCATTGCATTTTTCTTTTTTGGCCAACCGCTTTTTTCTTTATTCTCAAATGAGCATGAGATGATTGTCACAGGGACTTTGTATCTTAAAATCCTTGCTGTATCACAAATTTTCATGTGCATTGAAATCACATCTGCCGGCGGATTTTATGGTCTTGGGAAAACAAAACAGCCTGCCTTTACAAGCTTTGTTTTAACCGGACTTAGAATCCCCGCAGCACTTCTCGTTATTTGTTTCACACCGTACACATATGACGGAATATGGTGGTGCATCAGCATTAGCAGCCTGTTCAAAGGCGTCATCGTTGCAACACTTTATTTTTTGACCTTAAGGAAACTTGATGCGAAATAATGCAGCAACCCTCCTATAATCTTCGCGGAGCGCCCTTGACAACACCAACCTCACCGGTGAAACCCGGTGCATGTTAGTTGTTGAAATTTAAAAACAATAATCAAGGTATGACCCCATTCCCAGTAGCACATCCTAAGTAAGCCAGCGAGTAAATATTATATTTAGCTATCGATTCTTTAAAAACATTTCTCAAAAACGATAATTGATCGACATCAGGAAACCCCATGTGCCCCTCCTAGTCAGATGCTGGAATGTTTAGCCATGGGTTGTTCATAAATCTTTGCTTTTAAGCATAATGACATTAATTCATCCCCGGCATAATAATATTAGACTTTTCTTTTTTCTGCTGGGCTTCCATGCGTTTGAAATTTTCAATCACCTTCTGGGTTTCCAATTCCATTGCTTTAGGAAAAAGATCCATGGCTTCTTCTATGCTGGTGGCTTCAAGCACTGCCTGCATGGGGATGGGTCCCTGGGGGGTTCCAAGTTGGGTATTGCCGATGTAAATAGTTTCCCTGCTGGTGTCATCGGATCCGTCAATGTTCACTGGGATCAATTGCCGAATATTGGCAATTTTAAGATCTGTTATTGATATTTCCCTATAAAGATTAGTTTTGTCGACCTTAAAATTTAGCTTATTTGGTGCTTCGCCGCTATCGCCCATGTGTTTGTCTCCATTTTTTGTGTTTAAAAACCTGACCACATGTCAAATTTGTTCCCCCTTTACTATCCTGTTCAAGAAGTAAAGGCCATGTAAATTTTAAAATATTTCAAAACAATACAGGATTTTTTCTTGTGGGGTGATGCAGATGCTATGGAAAAAAATAACCGGCTTGTGCCCACGTGCATTTTGATTGTTGAATATTCGTTCTGATTTTCTATATCGCTCTTATTGACCCCAAAAAGTGGAATATAGACTCTAAACAAGGTGTTTTTAGTAATTCCAATTGGTTGATGCGACACCATAATCTTATTTGCCGCAGATAGGTTAAGGTTTGAGCTTGATGGCCGTCCCATAAACCAGCAGTTCCGAAGCTGTGCCGACAACACTGGTCGTCATATACCGGACATTGATCACAGCATCAGCCCCCATTTCAGAAGCCATTGCGGTCATCTTCCGGGTTGCAGTTGACCGGGCAGACCCCATCATTTCGGTATACTCTATCAATTCGCCGCCAAGAATCAGCCTGACTATAGCAGACAGATCTTTGCCCAGCCAGATGGCAAATACCGTATGCCCCTGTACAAGACCGAGAATTTCAGTAATTTCCCGGCCGGGTACTTCCTGGGAGTTCAACAGCAGCACGCCATCAGCAGACACGTCAGTCAGCGGCGATTCTATAGCTGTTTTTTGTGTCCTCTGTTCGAAAACCAGGGTCACCAGCACTACGAGGATGCCTCCCAGAATACAGAAAATTGATATCTTCAGCCACAAGGGCATGGCTGGATCATCAACCACCATTACATACCAGGGCATCCCTGCAAATAATGCGGTAAACAGCCCGAACACAAACGCCAATGATCCAATGTGTCGAAGTATTTTCATGGTTTTTCCTTTTAGTATAAATGAATGGTTTATTTCTGCTTTGTAAACCCAAATGTCTTTTTGCCTTTAAAAATCAAATAAATGCCGATGGCAAATCCGATAAGGTACCAGAACAAACTTCCTGAAGATGTGTATACTCCGAACATTGAAAGAATACATACCATTACACCGCAAATTAAGTAAAACATAACTTGATCCTTTCCCAACTATTTACATTTGTGTTTGTTCCCAATTTATCACCACTTTTACTGCAGCCCACTTTTTACCTTGTTTGAAGTTCGCCCAATCACTTACATCGATCCCTGCAAGTTCAACGAGATCCATTAATCAAGGGCTCATCCCGGGTTCCATCAAGCTCATTTAAGAACCACCGACCATCTCGTCAATAATCTGTTTTGCTGAACGAATATCGGAAATCAAACCGGAAACCGCCCCAGCCGGCAAGATACCGGAGTCAATATCCCCTTTAATCCACGATTTTTCTACTGCCTGAATACTAAAATGTGCATTTGAGTCCAGCTGGCTGTTTAATATTTTTTTAACCAATGGCGTGTGTAAAGCCCGAATCCTGAATCTGCCCGTATCCACAAGCCTTGTTCCGGTGTCTCTTAATTCAGTTATGGTTTTTTTGTAGTTGATATGGGCGATACATTCCGTTGCCGTAATAAACCGGGTGCCGATTTGTACTCCCTGTGCCCCTAAAGCCATGGCCGCACTGTATCCTCTCGAATCCGCTATCCCCCCTGCCGCAATGACGGGAATGTCTACGGCATCGGCTACTGAGGGAATCAGGACCATTGTTGAAGCGCCATTATATCCCTGCATACCACCGGATTCAGATCCTTCTGCGATAACAGCATCAGCTCCGGATGCTGCTGCTTTTCGTGCAAGATCCACCGTCGGCACCACCACGATCGCTTTGATTCCCCGGTCGTGAACATAGGGGATTATTTTTTTGGGAGACCCTCCTGAAATGGCAACGGTCTCTATCCCTTCGTCTGCTAAGATATCTGCGAACTTCTGAACCAGAGGGTTCATCGTAAACAAGTTTAAGCCAAATGGTTTGTCTGTGAGTCTCTTTGTTTCACGAATTTGGTTTCGTATGAATTCACTATCCTGGGAAAAAGCAGTTGCCAGCAAGCCGAATCCTCCGGCCTCAGAAACAGCAGCCACCAACTCCGGATTACAGATTATACCCATTGCCCCCTGAATTATGGGGTATTTACACTTTAGTATCTCTTTAATCATATTCATGAAAGCGTATCTCCTTTCGTGGTTTTACCAACTCCTAATTCTTTGTGAAGCAGGTGCTTGGAACACCCTTCCTCAAGATATAATTTGACTGCTTTTAGTCTGAATTCAAATGGATAAGGCTGACAATTTTTTCTCTTCGCCATAGATAATAACCTCCTTTAAATCTAAATTAATTTCTAAACAGGAGAGTGTTACCCTATTCCTCTAATTTTATTTGATCATGAATTCCTAAGCCCTAATGTTTTTAATTGTTTATATAAGCTAAATATCTATCCCTTTAGTCTTGAAAAATAAAGCAGCACCATAGAGAGAAAATAGCAGGTAATGCCGCATCCAAAAGTCATACTGAAACCATGGTTCACACTGAAATAAAAACTAAAAAATACGGCAAATGTAGAAAACACACAGTTAAGGGCAAAAAAGAAAGCCACTGAAGAGCCGCTGAATTCCTTTTTAACACTCTCAAGGCCATAGGGAAAAGGAATTCCCATGAAAAAGCCCAAAGTTGCTCCGGTCAGATCTACAAAATAAATTGTATGGGAGTTTCTTTTCTGCAGAAAATAAGAGATAAGACTGTTACCTGCAATAAAAGGAAGAACCAGAAAAGGGGAGAAAAAGATGTATGAAGGGAAAGCCACAAAGTTAACAAAAGAGAGAATAACACATAAGAAAATCATTAATTTTAAAAGAAAAATGCTTTTGGGTTTGAGCTCATGAAAAAAACTGCTTAATATTGAACCGATTCCCAACCCTAGAAGAGCATAGGAAATTACCATCAATGCATTTACAAAATCGTGTATATATAAGGCAGTTTTAAAAAAAATCGATTCAAGAAAAAGAAGCGCAAAAGCAATACTGAAAACTTCAAACCGATGGTTGTAAGTTTGTGTGGAGGATCCCATTTTTATTCAACTGCTCTCATTTTTTTATTTTATCATACTCACAGTATCCCACCAGGCTGCCCGCGTTCTACTCCCCAGTTTTCTTTTTCTACTTCTTTTAAAATTACGTTAGCGCTGCAGCTTTTACCACCAACGGAACTCGCAAGCGCAATTAAATCCTCTCATGATGACAAGCCCGAGAAAATTGATGACATAGACTATGAGAACATCCTATCGTTATTAACAAAGATCATGTTCCATGGCTTTCGCCAGGAGTGCCCATGATCCGGCGTCCTCTTTGCGTGCCTTTTCAGCCTGTTGAGCGGCGTCTGCATCACTAATTTTTTTGTCTCCATAGTCAAGGAGCAGACCCGTAAAATCCAGGTATGAATTATCAACTGCCCCCGCGGTGATCATATAGATAAACTGCGAATGCTTCGCTGGCCCGCTTAGGTGCGTACTTGTCCAGAATAGTATCTCCGGGTAAATCTGTACGAGTTTCTGCTTTTCAATTTGATTGTCGGCACCTATGTTGAACGTATCAGTCAAAATGATGGTTCGGTCGGTGATGTTCTCGATTTTCCGGCTGACATCCTTCTCGCCCATGAGCGCATGGTCTCCTGGTGTATAGGTTGTGCACCATTCAAACGCCTTGCGGGCGGATAAATTGAAGTGCTGCTGGAAATGGTAATAAATTGGCGTTGGCATGGTTGTAATTCCTTATTGTTATCCATTTATAGTTGTTTCTGCCGCAAATCCGTTCTCTTAAGGTAGCGAATCTGAGCACCATTGTAAGCCGTTCTGATCAAGCCGACTGTACCCTGCCAAGGGCGCGGAGCGCCCTCATGAACTTTGCTCCTCAACGGTCTCGTTTTTTTACGATCCGTTGTAGGAGCGTTGTTGGAACATAATTTCAAGTACAGTATTCAAAATTAACACCCGGCCCCTATTTCTGTTTCATCATGGCTGTGACAATACCGTAAGCCGCCATCATTTTGCCTAAAGGAGAACCGTTGCTGTATATTAAAAATCGTTTCTCAAGTGTACTGCTGTCTAAATGTTCCATTACTTTCAGCCCCCGTTCATCCAGAAAGGTCCCGATACTGCCGCCATCAATTGAAAATTTAAATTCTTCATCTCCGTATTGTTTTTTCATGATTTGAAGCATCTCTTTTACACCATACCAGTCATTTATCTCACCTGGCGGAACTGTTACGAGATAGTCAAAGGAGATGATGCTGTCGGAATGTGAAAACCGCGTGATTACTTCAAGGGTTCTGTCCACGGACGCCGGCTCAAGATACATGGTAACCCCCTCCCATATAAAAAGCGTTTTCTTTTGGCTGTCATACCCGGTTCTTCCAAGAACCTCAGGTATTGATTCCTTATTAAAATCTGTAGACGCAAAGGTGAGACGGCCGGGGATTCTTACACCTGCTTTCCCAAGACACTGTTTTTTATGGTTCTGGGTTACGGAAATATCCAGCTCAATAATTCTGGTCCCGGTGTTTAAGTGATCAAAACGCAGTGCCCTTGTGTCATAGCCGGCTCCCAGCAGCACGATCTGGGGGAAATGACTGTTAAGCGCATCCTTAAACAGCCCGTCATAAAAGACCGTTCTTGCGATCATCAGTTCATCCATTCCCGGGATCACTTTGTTCAGTTTTGCCTTCACCAGTTTCCTGATGAATTTGAACTTGAGAACAAAGCGCTTAAATGGGGGTAAAAAACAGGATGCCAGATGATCGGGCCCATGGGCCTCTTTTTCAAATTCCTGGTATGCCAATGTTCTGTGAAATGCTGCAAGCATGGCTGTTTTGGATGATTCATTGCCATTATTTTGTGACATTTATAAATTCCTTTTTAAGACATTAATCGCGGTGCTGACCGGCAACGAGTGCCGCCCAGGCAAACCGCCAAAATCACCGGTAAAATCCAGTGCATTTTGATTGTTGAAATTAAGCATTTGGTCATACCGTGCCACGGCATCAGTTGCTTTTAGCAGGGGTTCGATAAATTGCCCATAATTCAAACTTTCTGGTGGAAATTTATCATAATGATAATTGACAGTATTTTCTAAGTTTAGTTCCATTTTGCTTTATTCCATTTGACGTTAAAATATATGAATAATTTTTATATCAAAGCGATTACATGTTAATAATTTTATTAATTTGATAAACAAGGCTCGTAAAGATGAATGGATTTATCTTAAAATGCTTTGAATCTCATTTGTCTCTAAGATTTTGGAGGTTCTTCTCCTGATCATAGAAATTGATTTCTTTTGCCTGTTTCTCATTCACTGGGAAGAGATTTTATAAATTTGCCAACCATCTTAAAAATTGCCTTCTCATTTTCCCATTGGGTACGACTGTATTCCTTCCGATATGGATAAGCTGTGGTAACTACTACCATATTAAGATGGTCTACCAAAACAACGAGTTGCCCACCATGTCCCCATGCGAAATTAACACGATGATTATCAATTTTAGCCGACCACCAATGATAACCATACCCAATATCACGGAAATGACCCACTTTTTTCTTAGGCCCTTCGTTCACTGAGTAAGTTTGAAGTGAATCTTTCACCCAATTCTCAGGAACAATCTGGTTTCCATTGAATTTCCCATTGTTGAGATACAGAAATCCAAATTTTGCTGCATCGCGTGCCGAAAGGTGTAGGCCACCACACCCTATATTATTACCTTCCGCGTCCTGAATCCATTTGCCCGCTTTCATACCAAGTGGCGTAAAAAGATTTTTTTCAGCATATGCTTTAAGACTCATCCCGCTTGATTTTGCAATG
The DNA here is from genome assembly GCA_964455805.1 of uncultured Desulfobacula sp. Lineage (GTDB taxonomy): Bacteria > Desulfobacterota > Desulfobacteria > Desulfobacterales > Desulfobacteraceae > Desulfobacula. The sequence goes on along the minus strand of CAYVZG010000089.1, from coordinate 4,103 downwards.
ATGAGACCGATCCAGTTGGATGTCATGTTACTATAGTGAAATCGAGTGCCTGGATCGCTAACGAGAGGAAATTTTTCGATTAGATGGGGATAATGATGACCAGAAAAAAGTCCACTGATCAGACCGGCATCTGTTTGCTCCCATGGGTAACCAGCGCGCATCTCGATCATATTACCTAGGGTTATCTTTTGCTTTCTCGGGTCGGAAATTTTGTTTGCTAATTCAGGGAAAAAGTCCAGCATTTTCTGATCCATATTAGAGAGGAGTCTTTGTTCAAGTGCAATCCCGACAAGGGCTGATGTAAAGCTTTTTGTTACCGACGCCAGTATGTTTTTCTGTTTCACCGATCCATCATTAAAGTAACCTTCTGCAATCAAATAGCCATTCTTGACAATCAGCAGGCTGTAAATGGTCTCTAATTTTTCCGCATTGTAATACAGTTCTGCCACTACCATTGGATCGAGACCCTGCTTTTTCGGTGTTGACATTTTCCAATTGTTAATGGGCAACGGTGAGTAATCAGTTTTTTCAAGATCCTCAATCGAAGGTCCACATCCGACCAGAGTTATGAGAAAAAAGAAAAAGGTTATAAAAATACAGAAATAGCACTTATATTTCGTGGTATTGAACAATGAAGTCTTTTCTGTGGTAATAATTTTATTTTTAAAAGTTAAAAGTAACATTGAGGGTCTTCGTCTTTATCGGAATATCAGTAAAACCGGCATTCATTTTTTTCCCGAGTGTCCTGAATAGCTTTTCCAAGATATTTAACTAAACGAACACGATATGGGTATCCTATATTTTCTTTCATATCAAATCCAAATTTCACCGTATGGTTGAAAAGTATGATTTATTGTTAAATTTCACCGAACGGTTAAATTGACAACTTTGATAGATCAATCACATTAATCTCTGCGAAAGGTTGAGCTCATTTTGCTTGTTGAAATAATGGTGGTAATAGTTTTTTGATATTTTAGAACCTTTCTTATTGTCCTTGGATTCATCGATAGAACGCTCTCGATGTCTTTGCATTTAGTAATAACCTGAAGGTCAGAAACTGGTTTTCGATAAAAAAGCTCTAAAATTCTATTCGCATTTTCAGCCCTTCCTCTATTATTTTCTAAAATCTGACGGGTTCATGCCATACCATCGGTTAAAGGCACGATTAAAGGAACTGATTTGCGAGAAGCCGAGAAAAAAAGCAATCTCAGAAATTGAATGATCATTTTGTTCAAGATATTTTTTAGCCTTTAGCTTTCTTGTGTCATCTAACAATTCTTTGAAGCTTGTCCCTTCTTTTTTTAGTTTTCTGTAAAGTGTCTGACGGCTCATATGCATTTTATAGGCTATGGTTTCAATGTCAATTTCACCCTCGGACAGGTATTTTACAATCCATTTTCGTGCTTTTCTCGTAATTGGTTTTCGCCGCAATAATTTTCCAAGTAAGGTTTCTGCATAATTTACAAGCCCAAAATACAAATGAGCACTTCTTTTCCTTATTTTCAGATCCAGAGCTGATTTATGAAAGACTATACTATTCTTGGGCTGATCAAACAGTATCTTGGATTGAAATACACGTTCATATTCATCCACATAGCCGGGTGGTGAATGTTGGAATTCAACCTGCAAGGGTGTGACATTCACTTTTGTATATTGCCTGAGTCTTGATATGGCGAGACTGAAATTTCGTTCCATTGCCAATGGCGATGAAAAGGCTGGATCTTCTGTGCTGTAAACAACAGCCACGGTATTTCCCTTCTCTTCTAAATCGACCCGGTCTCCTTCATTGGCAAGTTTAATAAATCGGATATATTGACGGATGCCCTCCCCTGCGGTTTGGCTGTTAAAAACAACATGGCCTACCACACTCATTCTCGAATGGCTGATATTCTCTCCCAAATGAAGGGCAAATGCAGGATCCTTAGACCAGGTCTGTCCTTTTTCAAGAAACTCATTCCAAATTGTTACTGGCACTCTGGTTTCCGGATTTTCCAGTACCTGCCTTGTCAGGCCTGATTCTTCCTCCAATATGGTTTCATCAATACCCGCTTCTGCCAAAGCGTTGAAAGCCGACAAAAAAGTTGAACCTGCAATGGTTGGTTCAGATGTCATTGTTATAAAATGCTCCATAAGAAATTAGTTCAGATATCTGATGTGATACCCGAAGTAAAATAATTGATACCATTGGAAAACAATTATTTTATGAATTCATGATATTAATCTCAAAGAACATACCCGGGTTTTTTTTGTAACGCAAGATGCTGTCAAGGAGTCATCGTGATGGACCCAGAAAAAAAATCAAACAAAACAGAACAAGGCATTGTTTTTCCTTTAGATAAATATCATAAACGATCTTCCACTTTAGTTGCAAAAAAAATATTATCAGCAAGTGTTGCAGATTTCGATCCCAATCTTTCAAACTCAATTCTTAGGGAAAAAAAATGGCGTAAAAATTACCTAAAGTATATCAACAGGATTAATATTGCTGGTATTAAGTCAGGGGAAAATACCTTGATTACTGCCCAAAGGGGTCTTGAAGCTGCTTACCGCAACATGACCTTTATCCGCAATGATCAGGAAATGAGCATTGACACAGCCATGAAAAAATTCGATTCACCCCTATTTCATTCTGTCAAAATTGAAGGAGGTCAAGAGAGTGAAAATCGTGAATTCAATTTACCATATAATAATAAAATACTCTCAAAAGATCATTTATTAAATCAAATCAATGAATGGCAGACACAAGGCATCTTTGAACCATCCTTTGGAAATGCACTGCGTAAACTGATATCTCATAAGGAATGGCTGGATCTATCGGGTATTACATTTGTTATCATGGGAGCTGGTTCTGAAATTTCTCCGCTAAAAACGCTTCTTAGTTTTGGAGCAACTGTTATTGCTATCGATCTTGAGCGCCCGGATATCTGGAAAAATTTAATTGAATTTACAAGAACCACTTCCGGCAGTTTGATATTTCCAATCAAGGCACCAGTTAACCTTAAATTAAATGATGATGGACTTGCAACCATGGCAGGGGCCAATCTAACCAGCCAAACCCCGGAAATCAGAACCTGGCTTAAGAATATGGATACAACCTTTACCATTGGCGCCTATGCATATGCTGATGGCGCTAAATTTATTAAACTTGCCATGGCAATGGATGCCATAATTAAAGATCTGACTCAAACCAATAAAAATCATACCATTGCCTTTCTGTTAACACCCACGGATTCTTTTGCGGTTCCCATGGAAGTTGTTAATGAATCGATCCGGAAACAAAAAAGAAATTATTTTTCTTACCTGCTTTTTGGACTTTTCAATTTTATCTCCATGGGAACACAGTTTGTCCGCCATAATGATCAAATAATTACAAACAATAATAAGCGATATGGCCTTTCAGACAACATGATTTCACAGCAGGGACCAGGATATATTATGGCAAAAAATATTCAAAAATGGCGTTGTCTGGTTTCTTTGAAAGAGAATATCCACGTATCAGGTAACGTTGCACCAGCAACGACAACCCGCTCAGTTTTTAAGAATAAATTAATCGCTACAGGATATGCAGGACTTGCCTTTTTTAAAGCTGAAGCCTTTAAGAGCGAAACCACAGCCGGCATGATGGCTGCAGCACTAATTCATGATCTGAACAATAAACCCTCTATTGAAAATTCCACCAATAAATATGAGCATCCTCTGGAGTTTTTTATGATTACAGCCAATCATGGAGGACTATGGCGGATTGCATATAAACCCAGAACAGTTCTCGCTTTTTCAGTTTTATTAGGCGTTATTAAAGCATTAAAAGAAAAAATCAGACCAAAATCATCACTTGTAGCGGCAAAAAACCAAAAAGAAAACGTGGCTTGATAATCAATCTTATATCGCTTTTCTTATTTGTACGGCAAATGTGTCAATCTGTTTCATATCGCCTGGAATCGTGGCCCTGATCTTTCTTGGAAATTGTAGACACAAAATCATACATCAATCTCGTATGCTTATTGCCACCGGGGATCTTCCCCAGCCAGGTAGGCTCGTTTGGCCTCTTGCGCATCCATGCTGAACTGGGCGCGTTCCTGCAGTTTAAAATAGCTTGAAAGAAC
>CAYVZG010000088.1:0-14389 GCA_964455805.1 uncultured Desulfobacula sp. | reverse complement strand
AAAATGATCGTCGGGGATATCCTTGATGAAGCAAAGGTAAAAGATGCGGTTAAGGGAAAAGATATCGTGTTTAATTTTGCCGGTATTGCAGATATCGTGGACGCAAATAACAGACCTGTAGATACAGTGAAATATAATATACTGGGTAATACCATTCTTCTTGAAGCCTGTTGTGAATTTAGGGTTAAACGATATGTCTTTGCCAGTTCAGCATATGTATACAGCAAATCCGGCGGGTTTTACAGGTGCAGCAAACAGGCATGTGAACTCTATATTGAAATGTTTAATAAAAATTATGGATTGGAATATACCATCCTGCGTTATGGATCTTTATATGGGACCAGGGCAGGTGCAAATAATGCTATTTTCAGATTTGTCGCCCAGGCCCTGAAAGAAAATAAAATTAATTATTACGGCAGTTCCGAAGCCCTGCGCGAATATATCCATGTAGAAGATGCAGCCCTTTGCAGTATGGAGATATTAAAACCGGATTACAAGAATCAGAATATTGTATTAACAGGGCATCAGGCGATTACCGTTGGAAATGTTTTAAAAATGATATCTGAAATGCTTGGTAAAGATATTGAATTTATTTTTGAAAATAATTCAGCCAATAGACATTATGAAATAACCCCTTACTCATTTAATCCCCGTGTAGGGAAAAAATTAACCACTCCGTTTCATGAGGATCTTGGCCAGGGAATTTTGCGTGTGATTGAAGAACAATACCTGGAAAAACATCCTGATTTGAATAAGGAGCAGGGGCTTTTCCTAAAATAGTTTTTGAACGAAAACTCACTCATCTGCTGTGTTGCTTCATAATTCTGCCAAATTATAAATCGGGCCTCATGTACAGCAGTACACTCCGGATCCAGAATTTTTTGCGCCTAGCATATGGGCAACTTTGTGAGCATGGGCTCCTCTACGAGCCGCCCAAACAAGGGGTTTTCGGTCAAGCACTAAATAATTTAACTGGAGTCAGGCTTGCGTAATTGCTTTTGGTGAACGTTAAAGATAACCACGCAAGCCTTTCCACGACTATATTTGGAGAAAACAATGAATATTGTAGCAATTATCCCTGCCCGCATGGGCTCTTCCCGATTTCCCGGCAAACCAATGGCAAAAATTCACGGTGTTCCCATGATCGGGCATTGTTATTTTCGGACACGCATGTGCAAAACATTGTCCCAAACCTATGTGGCAACCTGTGACCGGGAAATTTACGATTATATTGAGTCCATTGGCGGCAAAGCAGTCATGACGGCGGACACTCATGAACGGGCCACTGACCGGACTGCCGAGGCTATGCTGGCCGTTGAAAAGGCTACCGGAAAACAGGTGGATATTGTTGTCATGGTGCAGGGTGATGAGCCCATGGTGACGCCGCAGATGATCGAGGCTTCCATTGACGGCATGAAAGGAGATGATGCCATTGATGTTGTCAATTTAATGGCACAGATGAAAACAATAGATGAATTTGAAGATCCCAATGAAGTCAAAGTGGTCGTGGATTTGAATATGGATGCCCTATATTTTTCAAGGGAGCCTGTCCCTTCAAGAAAAAAGGGAATTGAAAATGTCCCTATGATGAAACAGGTTTGCATCATCCCGTTCAGACGGGATTTTTTATTGAAATTTAACGACACACCAGAGACACCGCTTGAAATAATAGAATCCGTGGACATGATGAGAATCCTTGAAAATGGGGGTAAGGTCAGGATGGTTCAAATTGAGGCAGACTCTCTAAGTGTTGATACCCCTCAGGATCTTGAAAATGTGGTTAAATTGATGAGAAAAGATGAGTTGATGACATCTTATGTTTAATTAGAGATGGCCCGGCTTAAATGGGGTCATGACTATAAATGGCCCCATATACGCAAGAGGATCGAGATTTAAATGGATACGTATTTAGTTACAGGCGCAGCAGGATTTATCGGCAGTGCGGTTGCCAAAAAGTTAATAGACTTAGGCCATCGGGTGGTGACCATTGATAACCTGTCCACTGGAAGTATTGAAAATATCCCGGAAAAGGTTGAATTCATTGAAGGCGACTGTCAGGACAAGAGCATATATAAAAAAATTCCTCAATGCAGATATGATGCCATTTTTCATATTGCCGGACAGAGCTCAGGTGAAATCAGTTTTGACGACCCGTCCTATGATCTAAGAACAAATACGGAATCAACATTGCACCTATTAAAATATGCCCTGTCCTCGGGCACAAAACGAATCGTCTATGCGGGCACTGTATCGGTGTATGGAAATGTGGGGGACCATCCGATTCCAGAAGATCATTCAACTTTTCCTGAATCCTTTTATGGGGTTGGAAAACTGGCCAGTGAAAATTATTTGCGACTATATGAGAATTATGGCGTCCGATCAACCACATTAAGACTGTTTAATGTGTATGGGCCCGGTCAGAATCTTGCAAATTTGCGCCAGGGTATGGTGAGTATTTTTATGGCTCAGATGGTGAACCAGGAGAAAATTCATGTCAAGGGCAGCCCGGACCGGTTCAGGGATCTGGTTTATATTGATGATGTTGTGGACGCTTTTTTAAATTGTCTGGACTGTGAAAGCTCATATGGAGAAATTATTAATATCGGTGCTGGTGTCCGTACAAGTGTGAAAGAACTCATTGACAATATGATCAGGCTTTATGGAAAAGATATTAAGGTAAAGTATGAGGGTTCAACTGCCGGCGATATTCACGGCATCTACGCTGATATTACAAGGGCGCGGGAAAAATTAAACTTTGATCCTAAAATTGATCTGGAAACGGGATTATCAAAAATGCTCAAGTGGGTAAAGGATCAACATAAAAATGCCTGATTGCAGAATATGCGGAGCCGGAAAAACAGACCAGAGCGTAAAGGCGAATTTTGTATATGGCGGTGAAGATTTCCACGATTTCTGGTTGTGTAAAAAGTGCAAAAGTATCTACCTTTTTCCAGCTTTATCCATTCAAGAAGAAGCTTTCTTTTATAAAAAAGAGTTTGAAAAATTTATGGATAAAAGGTCTGGATCTGAACGGGACTGGTCCAGTGCACAAGATCATGTCAAATCCAATCAGGACCAGGTAACAAGAAGATGGCATTTTCTTAAGCCTTATTTGAAAAAAGGGATGGATATTCTCGAGATCGGTTGTTCATCAGGTTTTATGATGAATAAATTCAGGGATTTCGGAATGAATTGCACTGGGATCGAACCCTCAGGAGAATTTCTGCCCTTTTTAAAAGAAAATGGTCATAAGGCATTTCCCAATTTAGATTCACTCAAGGCAAATAGAGTTGAAACATTTGATTTGATTGTTCATTTTTTTGTTTTAGAACATATAAGAGATCCGTTTGCCTTTTTTAAAGACACCTATGACATGCTAACGCCTGGTGGTAAAATTATTGGTGAGGTGCCCTGCGCCAATGATCCGTTGACATCCCTGTATACCATTCCTGAATTTGAAAAATTTTATTGGTCCATTGCCCACCATTATTATTATACCCCTGATTCATTATCTCATATTCTTGATAAACTGGGGTATCCCTATGAATTGATCCCAGAACAGCGGTATGACCTGTCAAACCATATGACATGGATGATGGATGGAAAACCAGGCGGGCAGGGGCGTTATAACCATTTTTTCAGCAAACGATTAAATGAGCAGTATAAAAATGACCTTAAAAGCAAATGGCAGTGTGATACTATTATCCTGGTGATAAAAAAATAGCAATGAAGGGAAACCGATGATTTTAAAGTTCGCGGTAAGACTTCAATGATTTGAAATAGAAAGAAGGCGTATAAATGATAAAGAAATTAATAAAAAAAATAGTGAACCAAGCGGGCTATGATCTGATTAACACAAAAGCCATGCCTGAAGTGATTTATAGTTTAGACGACAAATTCAACCCCTTATATGACCTTGCCCAGGATAAATGCCAGATGACCAATACCGATAATTTTTATCGGCGCCAAAGACACTATACCCTTAATTATCTATTATGGAGTTTAAAGGCAGATACGGGCGATTTTTGTGAATTGGGCTGCTGGAGAGGTTTGTCGGCATATCAAATTGCAAACCATATGAAATCCTCTGGAAGTTGCAGCCAATTTCATATCTTTGATTCTTTTGAAGGGTTGTCCGAATACAATGATGTGGATATTGTACAAGGCGTCACCCAGGACCTTGAAAAAAGAAGAGAACAATTTGCCTGCGGTGAAGATATTGTCCGTTCAAATTTAAGTGAATTTGATTTTATAAATTATTATAAAGGGTGGATCCCGGAAAGATTTGACGAGGTTAAGGATAATCAGTTTTGCTTTGTCCACATTGATGTTGATCTGTACCAGCCCATTTTTGATTCCTTTGATTTTTTCTACCCAAGGCTGGTGGATGGCGGTATTATGATTTTTGACGATTATGGATCAAGCATGTTCCCCGGTGCCAAAAAAGCGGTTGATGAATGTTTGCAAAAATATACCGGTTCTTTCTTTTTACCCCTTCCTTCCGGGCAGGCATTTTTAATGAAAGCCTGATGATTCAAAAATAATCCTCAGCCTTCCTCTCCATGGCAGTCTGCCAGGTATAATGGTGACAAAAAAAATCAAACCGTCCTGCACTAACAAAAGCCGACAATTTTCAGCGGTTTCATATTGATAATATTGGATAGTAAGATATGATTGTAATTAAAGAAATTTTCAGGGAAATAAAACAATGGGTAATAGGGCTTCTCGCTCTACTTCCCGGAAGAATCGGGAGATACTTAAGATATTTTATCTTTTCTCCTTTTTTTAAAAAGTGTGGGAAAAAGGTATCGTTTTCTCCCCATATTGTGGTTCAGGGGTTCAGAAATATCAGCCTGGGAAACCATATATCAGCGGGATCTTATCTGCGCTTATACGCGAAAGGAAATGATAATGAAGAAATCATTATCGGGAACCGTGTTGCTTTTAATGATAATGTCATGGTGAATGCGGATTTTGGAGGGTTTATTTCCATCGGTGATAATGTTTCCATAGGGCCTAATGTTATATTTCGCGCAAGCAATCATAAATATGGGAAAAAAGATATACTGATTAATAAACAGGGACATAAAAAGGGAAAAATTATAATAGAAGATGATGTCTGGATATCAGCGAACGTTGTTGTGTTGCCGGATGTTACCATAAAAAAGGGGGCGGTTGTTGCAGCAGGAGCCGTGGTTACAAAAGATGTTGAAGCATATAAAGTGGTAGGAGGGATACCGGCAGAAAATATTTCCGAAAGAAAATAAGATGTTAAAGATTATTATTTCAAATAAACTGACAGAAAAATTATTCGGAAAATTTTCAAATACCGGGGAAACATACTCTTTTATATCTTTTCGTAATCTGTCGATAAGTGAAATTTCTGTTGCCAGAAAATATAATGTACAAAGGTATTTATTAACACGTTTAGATACAAAAAAGACAAAAGATTTCTTCTGTGAATTTGATACTTTCTGGGACAACTTAATAGAAGCCTTTGACAAAGATCATCCTTTCTGGCGAAATGTTTTTTCAACCAAAATGCAGGAATGGGAAAAATCGCCAATTTATCTTATTTTAGTATTATTTTCCTTGTTACATTCAGAATCTCGGGAAAATTCAAAACTCATTATAATTTGCAACAGCATTGAAGAAAGTATGGTTTGCCGCCAATGGGGACATATCCATGGCTGGGAGGTTTCAGATAAGTATTTTAGTAATTATCCAAAATTCATTGTACGCATTTTACAGGAGTTAAAAAATAATTTTTACTTTTCGGTTACAGTCTTAAAATTAATAATCAAAAAATTATTTTCCCCAGGGGTCGTGCTTGATACAAACAATAAGAATAGAAGGGTTTTATTCTCCACTTTATTTTATGAAAACTGTTTTGCTAACGGCCAGTATACAGATCATTTTTTTGGTGAACTTGAGCAATTGTTTGAAAAAAATAATTATGAAGTTGACTATTTGGCAGCACCGCTGGGGAACTATTTTAAGACTTCAAAACAGGCCAGGAAAAGAAACTCTTTTTATATCCCCTATTCAATGATTTCATGGCGGGATGTGATAGAAATACTGGGCTCATTATTAAAGACTAAAAATTATATAAAAAAAGCAGTTTTTAAAAGAACTGATTTTTCAGCCTTAATTAAATGGAGCATGAGGCGAATTATTAGTTTTTTTAATTGCGATTCAGAGGTTTTCTTTAGAGCGGTTAAAAAATTATGTAAAAATTCAAACTATGATAAACTCATTCAATTATATGAAGGCAATATCACTGAAAAGGCCTCCATACAGGCATTTAACGAATTTGCTCCTGGCAAAAAAATACTGGGTTATAGTTTTGCTGTTGTTTACCCTTTAAATCTAAAAATACACAGGACGTCAAAAGAAAGCGCTTGCGCTCCTTTTCCTGATCTGCTTATTACAAGCGGAACCGAGACAAAAAAACGGCTGTCAAATTGTGGAGATTATAAAAAGGACAGCATATATTCCGGCTGCTCCCTGCGTGAATTTCCCCATATTAATATATCAGGATCCTTGGATAATGATGCCAGGAACACGATCCTGGTAGCACTTGATGGTACCTGGTCCTGCGTATGCTTTTTGGACTGGCTGCTATTACATTTTAAACAGCTTAAAGACGATTATAAGATTGTATTGAGAGGGCATCCAAGCGTTCCTGTTGAAGCCTTGTTATCACAATGTATAAACAGCCTGCCATCCAATTTTACGATTTCATCACAAAGGCTTGATGAGGATCTAACAGGATGTTTTTGTGTGATTTACAGACAAAGTTCAGTAGGGCTCCAGGCCCTGATGAATGCGATTCCTGTAATTCAATTGAACATTGACTCCCCATTAAACGGGGATCCCATAGAAAATTTACGCGAATGTAAATGGGTGGTGGATAACATGGATGATTTAAATACATCGCTGGTAGAAATAAAATCTTTGAAGAGTGATGAGAAAAGAGCGGGGATGGTAAAAGCAAAAACATATTCTGCCAAATATTTCACGCCTCCGGATCATGAAACCCTAAACGCTTTTTTAAATTAAAATATATGATTATGGAAAAAACCTATTCAAGTGATGATTTAACTTTGATTATCCCGACCAAAGACCGCCCTGAAAAAATCAGGGATTTATTAGACAGTATTGCGTCACAAAGTGTTCAATGCCGGAGGATCATCATCGTTGACGGCGGGGAAAGTATAGAAAAAGTATTAAGCTTATATCCAAGCCTTCCCATTGAACATTACCTCTGCCATCCGCCGGGACAGATAAGGCAGAGAAATCTTGCAATGACCAAACTGGAAACGGAAGATAAACTCATTGCTTTTTTTGATGATGATCTGGTTTTAATGCCGGATGCTATCAAATTCATGATTGATATGTGGAATACTGTTGAAACAAAGACAGCAGGTGTTTCATTCAATATTATAAATAACCCCCCGTTTAAACATAATTTCATTAAATATCTCACGGGCATGAGCCATAAAAACATGGGAACCATCCTTCCCACAGGCTACAATGTGCCGATTTCCCCCACCAGTAAAAATATTAAAACACAATGGCTTTGCGGCGGTGCCACTGTTTGGAAAAAAACTATTCTGGAAAATCATATAAACACTGAAGTCCAGTCAAAATGGGCCATTTGCGAAGACATTATTTTCAGTTATCCGCTGTCCAAAAAATACCCGATGTATGTGTGTTCGAAAGCTCAGGTCCGTCATGAACATGTATACGATCACAATGCAAAAGTTGATCACAGGTATTATGGCCGGACGGCTACTTTATGGCGGCTTCATTTTGTTGAATTAAACAAGACTCTTTCTAAAAAATTATTTTTTTATATGATATTTGTCCAGATTGTCATCAGGCTTTGTACTGCCGGTATATTTTTTAAAAAGTCAGAATTTGATTACGCCTGTGGTCAAATAACAGCCCTGAATATTGCCATGAAGTCCTTTTTTAAAAAGAAAAAAATAATCAGTGTTCTTGAAGAAGAGTTTTAAAGTTAATTTTTAACCGGAAAATTTAGATGAAAATAGCGATAACAGGCGGAACCGGTTTTGTGGGGAAAAAATTAGTTTTAAAACATCTGGAGAAAGGCGATTCAGTAAGAGTTCTGACCCGTAAACCAGGTAAAGATTCCGGAATGCCCAAAGCGGTTGAGATCTATAATGGCTATTTGACAGACCAGTCAGACTCTCTGAAATCTTTTGTAAATAATACCGATATTTTGTACCATTGCGCAGCTGAACTCAATCACCCGAAGTTAATGTACCATACTCATATTGAGGGTACAAAAAATTTATTGAAAGCTGCCACAGGAAGGATAGGGCGCTGGGTGCAGTTAAGCAGTGTGGGGGTTTACGGGTCCCATAGATCCGGTATTATTAATGAAAAAATACCCATTAATCCCCTCGGGGAGTATGAAGTAACAAAAGCCCGGTCAGATGAGATCATTATGGACGCGGGTTTGAAAAATAAAATAGTGTATTCCATACTTCGTCCTTCAAATATTTTTGGGCCCACCATGCAAAACAGATCTTTGTTTCAACTCATAAAGATGATTGACCGCCATTTATTTTTTTTTATCGGCAAGCCCGGGGCATCGGCAAACTATATTCATGTGGATAATGTGGTTGACGCCTTGATAAAATGCGGAGAGAAAGAGGAATCACTCAACCGGGTTTTCAATATTTCAGATTATATGCAGCTGGAAGATTTTGTGGGTATTATTGCCAATAAATTAAATACAAAAAATCCAAAATTCAGGCTGCCGGAAAATATGGTACGTTTGACCGCCCAATTATCCAAGGTGTTTGATAAGATTCCCTTAACCCCGGCAAGGGTTGATGCACTGACCTTGAGATCTTCGTACGCTATCGATAGAATAGTAAATGAGCTGGGTTATTCACACAAAAAAACAATAAAGCAGGGACTGGTTGAAATGGTACATGCATATAAGGGTCTTTAAGCGAATCCTTCTGAAAACAGGATTTATCTGGGAATAAAAAATTACAATGGAAAATAAAGATAAAAAAATAAAGATTTGTAGGACTGCCACAGTTGCGTATTATATGACAAGCCATATAAAGCCCATTGCAGAGCATTTGCGAGATAAAGGTATGGAAGTTGTTTTGATATGTTCCCACGGCCCGGAAATACTCCAGATAAACCTGGGATCCGGCCTGTCCTATGAAGAGATTGAAATCGCCCGGCAGATTGATCCTAAAAAGGATATCATCACTTTATTTAAATTGATCAAGTCCTTTAGAAAGCATCAATTTGATATTGTTCACTCCACCACCCCGAAAGGGGGATTGTTATCTTGTATTGCGGCTTTTTTAACAAGGGTGCCGGTGAGGCTTCACACCTGGACCGGGCAGCCCTGGGTGACCTTAAAGGGTCCTAAAAAGCTGGTAACCATGTTGGCTGATATTTTGATCGGTCTTCTTTGTACCAGATGTTATGCTGACAGCCCCAGTCAGCGCGATTTTTTAGTTTCAAAAAAAATAATCCGCTCAAAAAATATCAAGGTTATCCATAAAGGGTCTTTATCAGGAGTTGATATTGAAAAATTCAGGCCCCAAATATTGAATCCGGCTGACAAAGAGTTTCGTAAAAAAGAGATCGGACTGCCAGAAAAATCAAAAATTCTTACCTTTATCGGACGTATAAATAAAGACAAAGGTGTCATAGAACTCATATCGGCATTTAAAAAGACCCTTGAAAAAGGATATGACATAGACCTTTTATTGATCGGGCCTCTGGATCAGGACAGTGAGGGTTATGGGTTTGTGGACCTGGAAGAGTATATTAAAGATTGTTCAAGAATTCATTATGTCGGATACCAGAAACAACCACAAGACTACCTTGCTGTTTCAGATATATTCTGCCTGCCAAGCTATAGAGAAGGATTCGGCACAACTGTTATTGAAGCGGCTGCCATGGGGATACCCTCTGTTGGCACAAAAATAAACGGCCTTGTGGATGCCATTGTGGATGGAGAAACCGGCATGCTTGTCGACCTGAAAAGTGTTGACGGTCTGGTTTTTGCTTTCAGGCGCTTACTTGATAATCCCAAAGATATTGAAAAGATGGGGGAAAAGGCCAGGCTAAGATGTGTTCAGAATTTTGACAGAAAATTAATTAATGATTTACTGACCCAGGAATATTTGGATATTTTAAATGTAGATCAAGACAAATTTTTTTTATAATGAAATTTTTGTTGTCAATGATTGTAAGTGTCATCTTTAGAATGGGAAATTGTGGCTTGATAAGTGCTACAAAAAGCATTATATATAGTATTATTAATATTACTTTTAACTCGAAAAATAAGGATTATTATGAATACTATAACCGCTAATCAACTCAAAACAAAAGGGGTTACCGCTATTCAGGAAAATATTTCAAAATATAATGAGTTGGTTATTACCGTTCGGGGTAAAGAAAAATTTGTGATAATGGATATGAAACATTATAATTATCTACGAGAATGTGAACTTGATGCCGCATTACACCAGGCAAAAGCAGATTATCAAGATGGAAACTATATCACGGAAAATGTTGAAGCCCATGTCAAAAGAATTACAAAATGACATATAAACTCATCTACACAAATAGTTATATTAAACGGGCTTCAAAATTTGCTAAAAAACACCCTGAATTAATATCTCAATATGGGAAAACTCTAAAACTTTTAGAGTTGGACCCCAAGCATCACTCTTTGCGACTTCATTCACTAAGAGGAAAATTACAAGATTTGTATTCAGTTTCAATTAATATGTCTTATAGAATTACTCTTGAGTTTTTTATTACAGAAAAAGAAATTATTTTGGTGAATGTCGGACATCATGATGAAGTTTATTAGCCTCTACACAGCTTTAACTCATAAAAAAATAGTTTAACTTCGATTACAGCTTTTAAAGAGAGGCCCAATATTGGTGTCCCTAAGCGCGAGCCAATATTTTAAACGGTTTGATAGTCTTTAAAGCATCTGCTTCTGTCTGCTTTACCCTGTACAAATCCCATCGGAGCTGTAAATTGACCCAAAAATCTTCTGACATTTCAAAAAGTTTTGCCAACCGCAATGCAGTGCTTGGTGTCACACCACGTCTTTTATTTATGATCTCGTTAACACGCTGATAGGGAACGTGGATGGCTTTTGCCAATTCTCGCTGGGTCATACCCATAGGGATTAAAAATTCTTCAAGAAGCATCTCCCCTGGATGAGTTGGCTCTCTGTTTGTCGGTATACGTATCATGTTCACCTCTTATAGTTTAATGGTAGTCAACGATTTCTACCAGATTTGCACATCCATCTTTCCAAATAAAACAGATTCTAAATTGATTGTTTATTCTAATACTATGTTCCAATTTTCTATTTCCGGATAATGATTCAAATCGATTGCCTGGAGGAATTTTTAATTCCTCTAAATTTATTATTGAATCAATTTGATCTAATTTCCTGACTGCAACCCTCCAAAGATTTTTTGGACAAGTCTTTCTGGCCTCTTTTGTATTTTTGCCGTTGAATATATCCTTAACCCCTTTATCTTTAAATGAATTGATCATGAAAACATGATAGCACGGAACCCATGCTATTTCAATTGGTTTTCTGGATGAGATTGAAGAAATTAATACCATGTTTTATGGTGCGGAGTCGTGAGAGTTTTAATTGGCATCCATATTTTTAAAATATAATTGCAAAATCATTTAGTTGGAATATACTCGGCCTGATCCGTGGTTAATGCTGCCAAAGATGAAACCAACTTCCGGTATTCAAAATGATAAAATAAATATTTTTGTTCTCCTGAAATCAGGTCATCCTGAATATCATATACGACTTGAAGGTCCACCAACCTTTCTTTAAACGCTTTTAATGCAAGGACCATACGTTCTTTAAGGATTTTGATCTGCTGTGTCTGAATCCTTATTTTTTTTTCGATCCATTGTATCTGGCGATAAAGTAACGTTATCTGATTTATGATTCTCAGTTCGGCTTGTCTCAATTGCACGTTGGCTTGTTTAAATCTCATTTTAGCCTGGCGATAATTTTCTTTTGGATCCAATGGATAGAAAGGATATTTAAAAAGAATACCGGCTTTATATTCTGTTTCATCCAGATTGTTAGCCCTGCCAAAAGAGGTCCCGTGTCCCTTTTTGTTGATATTGACATACAGGTCAACCTGGGGAAGGTATTGATTTTTTGCAACAGCTAGCAGCAATTGTTCTTTTTTCAGATTTGTATTTAACCGGGCCAGGTCTTTATTTTTGTCCTTAGCAAGAAAAATCAGGTCATCTAATGGTTCCAGGATATCATTCGTCTGAAACTTGCTGATGACTTTTATTTCCTGTGTTGTGTTCAAAAGGGTCTTGAGAGTTTGCAAGCTGATTTCGAAAGTGCTCATAGTTGAAAAAAGCTGCTCATTTGATTCATTGACTTTAATTTGGGCCGACAGGACATCAATTTCAGGAATCATGCCCAATCCAAGCTTTGATTTTAAATTTTCAAGCAATTTCGTGTTGATTTCAAGCATCTCCCGGTACAGGCTTGTTTTTTTTGTCCTAAAAGAGTCTGATAAAATGCGGTTTCAACCATCGCGATAAGATTTATTTGGGATTGGCTTAAAAAATCTTTTTGAATATCACGATTAAATCTGCTTTCTTTAATCGATGCAAACGCTGGTCCCACAATGCCGTCTTTTAACAGATGGTGTCTGTATAACAAGTTGATTCCCGTATAATAATTATCTCTGGAGGCGACAACCATGCTGTCTGTAAAAGATTCAAGGGAAAATCCTGGTCCAAACGTGTAATTTGTAAATTCTGAGCGAAAGGAGGAATAATCAGATTTCCCATAATGGAATGAGGCTGACAGCTCACCCCCCAAAGGAATCTTCTGGAAAATACCGGTTGTATAATGTTGATTTTCTGTTTCCAGGTCAGACGTATTTGGATTGTCTTCCCAGCGTGTATATGAAGAATCCATGTTAATTGCTGGAATATACTCGGCCAGTTTCTTTTTTATTTCAGATTTTTGAATTCCAAGTTCCAAGCGGTTCAGACGGATTTCAGGATTATTTTTAAGGGCAAGCTTAATTGCCTCAGACAGAGTCAGCTCCAGGGAAAAACAATCTGACGGCCATAAGATCAGGAGTATCAGTATCCAGAAGGCCGGTTTTAATCGATTGTGTGTTTTTTTTATCATCACAAATGAATATTATCCTTGGTAAACCTGCCTTTAATTCGAAGCACTCTTTTAAGTATCAAGGTTGCTATACGCTCATCTTCAACGATTATACTCGCCTGTGCAGAAAATCCTGGTTTTACCTCATACCGATTTCCAAATACAATCATGTGATATGGTTTTTCAAGTGTAAGTGTGACAGGATAATAATTTTCTTTTAAAGCTTGTGAACCATTAATAAAACTATTTATTTTTTCATCAATCCCAATACTAGAGGAAGGTCCTCCAGCCGTACTATCAATCCCTGTAGTTAAAACTGTGGCCCTGAAAAGTTTATATTCTCCTTTTGGAAAAGGTTTTATGGATACTCGAGCCACTTGGCCAATTTTAACCAGTGGAAAGTCTTTTTCAGAAACCCTGCATTCAACAATATAGTCATTAGTCCCGCCAATTTTCAGAACAATTTCACCCTTTAAAACAGCCTTTCCTTCAAGGTGTTTGGTATCATATGTCATAATGATCCCGGAAATGGGTGCTGCAACCTTAGTCATCTCTAATTTTTTTGTTAGAGCTGCAAGCCTTTTCTTCTCTGTTACAAGTGCTTTTTGGGTTGTAATAAGTTCCTGTTTTAAAATATTCAGTTCTTTTTTACGGGATAAGGTGGTTGCAAGAACCGCTCTTTGCCTTTCCATTTTCGCCTTTGCCATATCCAGTTCATTGTTGTCGTATTTGTTCATTAAAAGAGCCAGTTTATCCTGGGCAAGGGCCAGATCGGTCAGGGATATAGTCTTTTGGTGAGAATAATTGTCCAGTTCCTGTTGAGAAACCAGTTTTAATGAAAACGCTTTTGTCATTCTGTCAAAATCAAGACATGCCTTTTCAAGCTTTTGACGAGCCCTATCCACACTGCGCTTGCCAAGATGAATTTCTTCTGCTTTAGGTCCCTTTTTTTTGATGCTAAAACCTGCTTTTGCTTCGTTGAGAGCGGCTTGTGCCTCGGCAATGACACTTGCAATACTCTCTTTTCGTATAGCAGTGGTCTGTTTTATCGTTGCAATCGTTTTATTTATTTCAGCTATCTTCTGCAAACTTAATTGTGTTTCCAGTCTTCTTTCCCTGTCTTCCAGAGTAAACAGCAGATCTCCTTTTTTTACATTTTGTGCTTCTTTCACGTTCATATGTTTG
>CAYVZG010000087.1:13125-14400 GCA_964455805.1 uncultured Desulfobacula sp. | reverse complement strand
AAATTTTAAATCTTGATATGGCTTATATCGGCAGTTTTAAACCGGCAAGTTTTAATTACTGGGGAGCTGCTGTTTTAAGATAGGCTATTTGGGTCATAAAAGACAAAAATGGGATCTATTAAAATTTAGGGTTGCGCTGCTCCGAGCAAAAACCCATTATCCAAATTTTTTAATTGTCGCTTTAAAATTAGATGAAATTTAGGTGTCATTATTCCATGGGATACTTTGTTCTTTTCTGAATTTTTGCTTTAATGATCTGGACTTCTGACAATTGCTGAGACGATAATTTTGTGGCCATAACGCTTTTATCCTTTATGGCTAATGTGTGACCCTGTTCTGCCGCCAAACTGACCCAGACATAAGCAAGTTTATCGTTTTGGATCACCCCCAGGCCATTAGAATACAGACTTCCAAGAATAAATTGAGCTTTAGTATCTCCCTGTTCAGCCGCTTTTTTATACCAGTATGCAGACTGTTTATCATCTTGCTGCACCCCTTTTCCTTTAGAATACATGATACCAAGATTAAATTGAGCTGGGGTATCTCCTTTTTCTGCTGCTTTCTTATACCAATATGCTGCCTGTACATCATCCTGAGGCACGCCTTTGCCTGTAAGATACATATACCCCAAATTTGCCTGGGAGACAGCGGTTCCGTTTTCAAGAGCTTTCTTGTACCAATGCGATGCCAGTTTTTCGTCCTTTGGGACACCCATGCCTTTTGAATACATAATCCCGAGATTGTACTGGGCTCTGACGTTTCCCAGTTCAGCAGCTTTGTTATACCAATATGCCGCCTTTTTATCGTCCTTTGGTACTCCTGTGCCTTTTGAATACATAATCCCAAGTTTGAACTGAGCTGATGCATCTCCCTGCTTCGCTGCTTTCATATGCCGGTATGCAGATTGCTCTTCACTCGGGGTCTGCCCCTTGCCAACAGGCATTAAAACCCTGAGATTTGCCAAATCAATCTCTTTTTCCTTAATAGCTGATTTCTCCTTAACAGGTGATTTCTCTGGCAAAATAGCAGGACGTTTTTTTTGGTCTACCATCTTCTTTTGTCCAAGTGATTTCCTTAACTCAGGTGACTTTCTTTTAAGAATCTTTTTTCTCTTATGAGGTATTTTTTTAGCCTTCATAGGTGGAAGAACTTTGACAGATACAGTCTTATTTTCTGCTATTTTCTTCTGTTCCGCTATTCTTTTCTGCTCGGCAATTTTCTTCTGTTCTGCAATCTTTTTTTGTTCAAGCGCTTTCTGCAATTCTAAAGCCTTTT
>CAYVZG010000087.1:0-13025 GCA_964455805.1 uncultured Desulfobacula sp. | reverse complement strand
CTTCTATCTTTTTCTGTTCTTCTATCTTTTTCTGTTCTGCAATCTTTTTTTGTTCTGCAATCTTTTTTTGTTCAAGCGCTTTCTGCAATTCTAAAGCCTTTTGCGCCTCTGCAGCCCTCCTAAGTTCTTCAGCTTTCTTAAGTTCCGCAGCTTTTTTCAATTCGGCAGCCTTCTTAAGCTCAGCTGCTTTCTTAAGCGCTTCAGCTTTCTTCAACTCAGCCGCCTTCTTCTCTTCTGCCTCTTTTTTCTGCTGTGCTATCCGCTGTTGCTCAAGTAACCGGGCTTTCTCCTGCTCTGCTATTCTTTTCTGTTCTGCTATTCTTTTCTGCTCGGCAATTATCTTCTGTTCTTCTATCTTTTTCTGTTCTTCTATCTTTTTCTGTTCTGCAATCTTTTTTTGTTCAAGCGCTTTCTGCAATTCTAAAGCCTTTTGCGCCTCTGCAGCCCTCCTAAGTTCTTCAGCTTTCTTAAGTTCCGCAGCTTTTTTCAATTCGGCAGCCTTCTTAAGCTCAGCTGCTTTCTTAAGCGCTTCAGCTTTCTTCAACTCAGCCGCCTTCTTCTCTTCTGCCTCTTTTTTCTGCTGTGCTATCCGCTGTTGCTCAAGTACCCGGGCTTTCTCCTGCTCTGCTATTCTTTTCTGTTCTGCTATTCTCTGTTGCTTAAGAGCTTTTCTCAATTCAGGTGTTTTTGCTTTAAGAACGCCTCTCCTTTTAACGGGTATTTTACTTTGAGCAGATTGTTTTTGCCCTTTTTGGAATGAAAGAATTTTGTCAGGAGTATCCTTTATATCTATATCAGATTCTGTTTTGCCTTTGCTTTCTGGAGGGGGCTTAAAATTACTGAAGTGATGAATCCCATTTTCAATCCAATGATAATATTCAGCACATACGATGCAGGGAAAAAAGAAAAAAAGGGAAATTATAATTATTTTTTTCATAACCTGTCTCAAATTATATCAATAATTACATTTTCTTAAAAAATAAGCGCTAATTCTATTTTAAATTCAACACATAGTCTATCCCGCTATAAGGTTGATGTCATATTTCAAAATAACTTCCATGAGTTGTTTTGGCGGTTTTTTATCTGTAATAAATGTATCAATCTCTCTGATACTGCCCAGTTTGACCATTGCATTTCTACCAAACTTGGAATGATCTGCAACCAGAAAAACCTTTCTCGAGTTTTCAATAATTGTTCTTGCCACATGAACTTCTCTGAAATCAAAATCAAGCAATGTTCCATCAAGATCAATACCGCTTATTCCAATGATTCCAATATCCATTTTAAATTGTTTAATAAATTGAACGGCTGATTCTCCTGTAATTCCCCCGTCTTTGCTTCTGACAATGCCGCCAGCAACGATGACTTCAAACCCTTCTTTTTTACTCATGATCGCTGCAACATTGAGATTATTTGTCATAATTCTCAGGCTATTGTGGTCGCATAACGCATTGGCAACATGCTCTGTTGTGGTCCCGATGTTGATAAATAGAGAGGATTTGTCCGGAATAATGGAAGCCACATCCATGGCGATTTGTTTTTTCTCTGCGGAAAGCAGCTCTTTTCTCTGCCGGTAGGCAACATTTTCCACACTGGAAGAAGATCCTGCACCGCCGTGATACCGTGACACATACCCTTCATTATCCAGAAAATTGATATCCCTTCTTATGGTCTGCGGAGTAACATTATACCGTTTGGCCATCTCTTCGACTGTGGCAAACCCATTTTTATTGATTAAGGAAATAATATTTTCATGACGGTTACTGATCGCTTTTCGTAAAATGCTCATTTATTTTAGTAATCCGCTGGTGTTAAATAAACTTTTGATTTTAATACTTTTTTAATATACTTACCCTAATCCTTGAACTGCTGTAAACCTTAAATTTCATACCCAGTCAAAAGATCTTTCAATGGCTTTTTTCCACCTGGTATACAAGTCGTCACGTTTTTTTCGCGGCATGGATGGAAGCCATGTTTTTCCTTCTGTCCAGTTCGTCTTTAAATCATTTATATCTTTCCAAAATCCTGTGGCAAGCCCAGCCGCATATGCGGCTCCCAATGCAGTTGTCTCTATGACTTTGGGTCGTATTATCGGTACGTTGAGAATATCGGATTGAAACTGCATGAACAATTCGTTCAATACTATTCCACCGTCAACTTTTAAAAGGGTAAGGTCCACCATTGAATCTTTCTTCATTGCAGCGACAATATCCCGGGTCTGATAAGCATTTGCCTCCAGAACTGCTCTTGCCAGGTGCCCTTTATTTACAAACCTTGTAAGTCCAGCAATAACTCCTCTTGCATCTGATCGCCAGTATGGGGCAAACAAACCTGAAAACGCAGGTACAAAATAAACATCCCCATTATCATCCACAGTCTTTGCAAGATCTTCTATCTGGTCCGCTGATTTGATAATACCCAGATTGTCTCTCATCCACTGGACAAGGGCACCGGCAATGGCAATGGATCCTTCCAGGCAATATACCGGTTTTTCGTTGTTGATCTGATATCCAATTGTTGTCAAAAGGCCGTGCTTCGATATAACGGGCGTATTACCGGTATTCATGAGAAGAAAGCACCCTGTACCATAGGTATTTTTCGCCTCTCCCTTGGTAAAGCAGGTTTGACCGAAAAGCGCGGCCTGTTGATCCCCCAGTGCACCGGTAACGGGAATTTCCCCCTGAAAAGGACCGCTTTTCAGAGTTCTACCCCAGGTATTGCTGTCTATGGAAGGTTTAATATCCGGTAATATCGACATTGGTACGCCAAGCACGTCCAGAAGATCTTGGTCCCATTCAAGGGAACGGATGTTCATCATCATGGTCCGGCTGGCATTTGAAACATCTGTGATATGTGCACCTTTGTGTGGCCCTCCGGTCAGCCACCAGATTATCCAGGTTTCAATTGTTCCAAAAAGGACATCCCCGGAAAGGATATCTTTTTTTGCATCCGGAATATTATCCAAAATCCATTTTACTTTTGGCCCTGAAAAATATGTCGCAATGGGCAGGCCCGTTTTTTCAGTAAAAAAGGCCTCTCCCGTCTCGGCTTCAATCGCCTTGCAGGTATTATCAGTTCTTGTGCACTGCCAGACAATCGCATTATAATATGGCGTGCCGGTCTTGCGATTCCAGACGACACTGGTCTCCCTTTGATTGGTTATTCCAATGGAATCAATTGACTTTGCAGAAATTGCCTCTTTTTCCATAACCTCCAAAATAACCGAACATGTATTTTTCCAAATCTCAATGGGATCATGTTCCACCCAGCCTGGTTTTGGAAAAATTTGTTTGTGCTCTTTTTGTGCAGAACCCAATATACTTCCTTGTTTATCAAAAAGGATAAACCGGCTGCTGGTCGTCCCGAGATCTATTGAACCCACATATTTTGCCATATTGTTACCTCGTTATTATTAAATATCATCAAATACGTTATCACTTAAACCATCTTGTTTAAATATAAATTTATTTTTTTCGGCTCTCAATAAATTGTCACAAAAAGATCTTTAAACAACATAATAATTTCATTTTAGATTCGTTTTTTTCACTTGCAGAAGTTTTTAGGGCATGATATTTGTCTTTTTGAACATATCATCAAAGGTTTTCCAAATGAATAAATTCATAGAAACAGATGTTTTGGTTATTGGTGGCGGCGTAACCGGAACCGGAATTGCACGCGATCTTTCACTTCGCGGACAAAAATGTATATTAATTGAAAAATCCGATTTAAACGCCGGTGCATCGGGTGGAAATCATGGCCTGCTGCACTCTGGAGCCAGATATGTTGGTTCAGATCCAAAAGCCGCTGCTGAATGTAAAAATGAGTTGGACATCTTAAAAAAAAATGCCGGTCATTGTATTGAAGATACGGGGGGGTTGTTTGTTGCAGTAAAAGGCGATGATGAAAAATATATTGCTGACTTTGAGGGGTTGTGTAAACAGTCAGGTGTTTATTGCAAAAAAATTGATTTGGCTCAGGCCAAAGAGCTGGAGCCTGCTTTATCTAATGATCTGATAGCAGCTTATGAAGTAAATGATGCCTCCATCAATCCTTTTAAAGTTTCCATAGAAAATATGAACGATGCCGTTTTAAGGGGAAGTCAATATTTTAGTTTCAACAAAATTGTTGGATTTAAAATTGCAAACCACTCCATTGAATATGCCACTATCATTAACCAGAATGATGGAAAAGCATTTAATATAAAAGCGCGCACCTATGTTAATGCCTCTGGAGCATGGGCTGGCTTGATTGCAAAAATGGCCGGGATCACTATTAACATGGTCCTTTCCAAAGGCACCCTTCTTGTTACAAGTAAGCGGATGACCAAAAGAGTGATAAACCGATTAAGGAAGGCCACTGATGGAGATATTGTGGTTCCCGGCGGAGTAGTATCCATTCTTGGAACAACCTCGATTCGCGTTCATTCTCCTGATAATATTTATCCAACCATAAACGAGGTTGACCAAATTATCAGCCAAGGTGAAATGATGATTCCCGCTCTGAAAAGCTGCAGGTATATCAGGGCATATTCAGGAGCAAGACCGCTTGTCAGCGAAGGGGATATCGAAGATGACAGAAATGTCAGCAGAGGATTTACTCTGCTGGATCATAAGAAAGACGGGGTTAACAATTTTATCACTATTACTGGCGGGAAGTTGTCCACTTACCGTCTAATGGCAGAAAAAGCATCTGATATAGTCGCTTGGAGACATTCCGTTTTTTCAAAATGCCTAACAAAGGAAATCCCTTTACCATCCACAAAAAGTGGTGGGTGGTCCGAGCCAGGAGTGCCCATAAATAAACCTTTTAAGCCTGAAACTGCCAACGACCCTGTTTTGTGCGAGTGTGAAATGGTACCTCAAAGCGCTGTAGATACGCTCGTGGATTCAATCATACAGGCCAAGGGCCAACCGGATTTGAAATCCATTGCACTCAGGAGCAGAATAGGCAAAGGTCCATGTCAGGGCGCATTCTGCAGCCTAAGAATTCTATCTCACATGTATGACAGAGATATTCTTAATGATATTTCAGATATTCAAGCCCTCAAGGGATTTTTAAATGAGAGATGGAAGGGCGAACAATCACTTTTATGGGACCAGGCCCTTGTTCAATCATCGATCAAAGAGATGATACATTCCGGTTTGTTTGGTCTGGAATTAATTAAAGACTAGCGTTTAATATAAATGAAGATAAAACAAAACAAAGATTGTGATGTTCTCGTTATTGGTGCTGGCCTGGCAGGTATGGTTGCAACCGCCCGTGCCTCAAAACTGGGATTAAAAACGATTCAGGCAGGCAATTCATCCGCGCTTTTTTTTGCAAGCGGATTATTGGATCTATTGGGAGTTTACCCCATGGATTCAAAAAAAATAGTATCAAGACCCTATTCGACGATTAAAAAACTGCAGGCTGATCACCCTTTGCACCCCTATTCAAAAATAAGCCGAAACCACATTGGAGACAGTTTTCAGTTTTTAATTGATTTTTTAGATTCTGCCGGACTTAAGTATTCTTTACCAGGCCAGGGCAACAAACTAATATTAACATCAGTGGGAACCTTTAAGCCCACCTACCTTGTCCCTGAAACTTTTTCAAAAGGCTGCGACCTTAACCCAAAGAACAAAAATATTTTAATAGTTGATTTTAAAGGATTAAGAGGATTTTCCGCCAAACAGGTTGCCTCGGGTTTAGGTGACAATAATAGGAAAGTCCATACTTTGACTATCGACCTTCATGAAAACAATGGCAGCTTAAATCCTGTTCATCTGGCAAAATCATTTGAAAGAAAGGAATTTTTACAAACGCTTTCAAATAAAATTAATAGATTTTCACCAAAAACCGACATTGTTGGAATGCCGGCCATATGCGGAATTCACAATAGCCTTGTCCTCGTAAAAAAGCTTGAAAAAAAAATTGGAAAGGGTATTTTTGAAATACCCGGGATGCCTCCTTCCATACCTGGTTTGCGATTAAAAAATGCCTTTGAAAAAAAAATATCAGATCTTAATACCATATTTTTGAGTAATGCTAAAATTATCTTTAATAAGATGGAGAACAATCGCTTTATTCTCCACGCAATTAACGATAATTTTCAAACCAATATCAGAGCCGGCTGTGTCATTCTCGCCAGCGGAAGGTTTCCTGGCGGAGGTCTTCTCGCGACGAGAAACACCATTATTGAAACCATTTTCAATCTACCGGTTTTTCAGCCAAAACTCCGCGATCAATGGCATCAATCAAATTTTTTCGATCCAAAAGGCCATCAAATAAACCAAACAGGCGTTGAAACTGACAATATCTTCCGACCCATTGATACAGCAGGTCGACCCGTGTTTGAAAATTTATATGCTGCAGGCTCCATTATCGCCCATAATGACTGGACCAGGCTTAAGTCAGGTACGGGGGTTTCCTGTGTGTCCGCTTATACGGCTGTTAACAATTTTTATCATAAAATTTCTTCAATGAGAAACAAATGCTCCCAATAGAATTGTCCATCGCCATAAGCTTATCTTTTATTGGATTTTTATATAAATTCTTTTGCTTTATAAAGGCAAATAAAACCTTTAAAAAAAAACGGCTCTCTAATGGCTTAAACCTTAAAGGTTTTTTTTCGAACACGGTTTTTCAGATAAAACTTTTCAAAGCCGGGAAATTAAGATGGCTGATGCATTTTCTGGTGGTTTCAGGATTTTTATATCTTGTTATTTTCCATGCCATGGAAGATGTGACCTCTTTTCACCTGTTCCAATATTACCAATCAACCATTGATCCATTTCAGTTTCTAAGAAACCTTGCAGGGTTTTTGATTCTTTCAGGTTGTCTGGGTTTTTTGTACAGGCGCATATTTTTTTTTAAACTGCTTAAGAAAAGAAAAATTCAATTTAAAGGACTTGTTTCAATCCTTCTGATTTTAACATTGATTTTATCGGGTTTTTTACTTGAAGCAATTAAAATAATTTCACAGCCCATATTTATGGAAATGGTGGAAGAATATAGTGATATTGAGGAAGGCACCGACCTTGTCGACCTAAAAGTTTACTGGAAAAAAAACTATAACGTATTTTTTAATGAGACATTGACCATTACCCAGGCAAAACTTGTCAATGGAAAGGAACTCAACGAAAATTACTGCATTGATTGTCACTCTCCTGTAAGGTCTGCTTTCCTATCCAAGCGCATCGCACTGGTACTAAAAAAGGCCAGCATCTGGCTGAACACTCACAGAGCTGACTATTTGCTAAATAATGTTCATTATTTTCTATCGCTTTTGATTATTGTGTGCCTGCCATTTTCAAGATTTTTCCACATTATTCTCATACCCATATCCAGTTTGGATAAAAACTTAGAAAAGAAACAGATTGATAACACCGAAGGACATATAAATACAGCAACACTTTATGCATGTACTCACTGCGGATTTTGTTCAGATGTATGCTCTGTGCTTCCCAATTATCTGATCACAAAAAATCTCAACACCCTGCCTCATTCAAAGATTGAATCCTTTAAAAGGCTTTTGAATCATACCTTGGATGGCCCCCAGGCATTGTTCAGGCTTCAGTCGGGTAATGACGAATGTACCTTATGCCACAAATGCACAGACATATGCCCTTCCGGGATTGACCTTCAAAATTTATGGGTTCGTCTTGATCAAAAACTTACCGCCAAAGGGATTTTGGATAATTACTCATTTGTAGACAACATTTCCTTACAAAAGTGGGAAGAGAATGCACCCCAAAAAGGAAAAATTGATTCAATAATTTGGAAAACCCCATCGCTTGCCGACAATGTGGATTCTTTTGAAAACTGTATTCAATGCACCTTATGTACAAATGTGTGCCCTGTTGTTGAACATGATATGAATATGAATGATTATACTCCTCAGCAGGTACTGAATTTATTGCGACTGGGCAAAAAACATATGGCAACAGGAACCCGAATGGTATGGAACTGTCTGTCCTGTTTTTCATGTCAGGAATCCTGCCCCCAAGGGATAAAAGTTGCAGACATCATGATAGAATTAAAAAACGATGGAAATTTAAGGACAGACACCATGAAACTTGACAACTTAAAAAGGGATAGATAAATGAAGCTTGCATATTTCCCGGGGTGCAAAATTCCTTTTGAACTTGAAGCATATGGGAGTTCCTTTGAGCGTATAATGGAAAGATTGGGAGTTAGGCTTCAACACCTGCCCTTTAATTGCTGTGGGTATCCTTCGAGGGGAAAAAGCCTTGAGATTGCTGTTTTATCTACTATTCGCAATCTTGCCCTTGCTCAAAAGCATGGTCTTGATATCATTACACCCTGCAAATGCTGTTTTGGCCAGTTTAAACATGCCATTTACTATTGGAATAATACCCCTGATCTTCGCTTTAAAATGAATAAAATTCTTAAAAAGGAAGGGCTTTCATGGAACGGTAAAATACAAGTTAAGCATTTGCTTTCCTTTTTGTATTATGAATTTGGCCTTTCTGCATTAAAAAATAGAATAAAAACTCCATTTTCAGGGGGAAAAGTAGTGGTTCAATATGGCTGTCACGCTTTAAGACCTTTTTCAATCACAGGATTTGACGACCCCTTCACACCTAAAATTTTTGAATCCTTGGTAAATTTAACCGGATTAAAAACCCTTTCCTGGTCAAAAAGCACTGAGTGTTGCGGAAATCCGATTTATGATACCAATAAAAAATTGTCTTTGAAAATGCTTGAATCTAAATTACTATCTGCATCTGAAAAAGGTGCGGCCTACATTTGTAATGCCTGTACCCATTGCCAAATACAATATAGTTTGATGAATATGGAAGAAAAATTCAAAAAATATGATATCATACCGGTTCTTTTTACACATATCCTTGGAAAGGCTATGGATTTAACTACAAAGGATCTGGGAATAAACAATACCCCACTTTCAGACTAATGTACCCTGTTTTTGATTAAGCCATTTTTATTCAAAAAATTTTTCATCCCTGGCATGGGCTTCAACTGCATCTTCTTCCAGGTCCCGAATATTGCCGGCCTTTTTATGCTGCCAGTATTCTTTATACCATTCATTGGCAATTATCATGGACATAATTTCATTGGTACCGGTCCATATGGAGGCCAGACGAAGATCCCTGAAAATCCTCTCCACAGGATATATATTTGTGTATCCTATGCCGCCCATCACCTGCATGGCATTGTGAACCGCCTTCTGGCAGGATTCTGTGACAAATTTTTTAGACTGAGATACCAGTCGCCTGATTTTTTTTTCATCAATCGGTTCATCCACAGCCCGTGCAGTGGTGTAGATAATAGATCTGGCTGCATCCAAAAGGGTTATGGCCTCTGCCACCTGGAAAGATACCCCCTGAAAGGCTGCCACGGGTTTGCCAAATGCCTTCCGCTTTGAGGTATAACCCGTGGCCACATCCAGTGCCGGTGCCGCAGCACCAATGGTCATGGCAGCAGTTCCCAGGCGTTCGGGAATCATCATGGTATTGAAAATTTTAACGCCCTGGTTGACTTCGCCCAAAAGGTTTCTTTTTGGTACAACCACATCCTCGAACACCATTCTGGCAGCACCTCCTCCCCGGCATCCCAAAAGGCCGTAAAGGTATTGGGTTTTAACACCACGGCTTTTGTCCACAATAAAACAAGAAATACCATAGCGGGGGTCAGCCTTTAGGTCTGTCCGGGCATAAACCAAAAAAAAATCAGCTCCTTCCCCCCCCACTATAAAGCGTTTCTGGCCGTTGAGCAGATAATGACCCCCCTTGTCCACAGCTGAGGTAGTGGTGCCGAAAAAATCCGAACCACCCCGGGGTTCGGTAAGGCACTCAGCAGCAAATCTTTCACCTTTAAGCAAGGGTTTTACGTATTTTTCTTTCTGCTCATCGTTTCCATGTATAATAATAGCATCACAGACAAGTTCTGCACCCACACCAAACGTACAGGCAAAAACATACCCCAAAACACCTATTTCTTCCATGACCATACAAGTGGAGATCCAGTCCATTCCACGGCCCCCCCATTTTTCAGGATAGCGGCACCCCATGAGATTTTTTTTACCTGCTTCCTGTAAAAATTCCTTTGGAAATTGAATTTTATCCGTATCCATGTCCAGAATCATTTTTTTGGGAATGGATTTTACAAAATCACGCGTTTCATCCCGGAGTTTTCTTTGTTTATTATTTAAAAGATGGTCAAACATGACTGCTCCTATTGTCTCTA
This sequence comes from uncultured Desulfobacula sp., assembly GCA_964455805.1. Classification (GTDB taxonomy): domain Bacteria; phylum Desulfobacterota; class Desulfobacteria; order Desulfobacterales; family Desulfobacteraceae; genus Desulfobacula. The sequence continues at coordinate 2,816 of CAYVZG010000087.1, read as the reverse complement.
AAGTTCAATTTGCATTGTTCCCAAACATTTATTATATTGAAGTGTTTATTAAAATGAACAAAATATTGAACCCTTTCGTTCATTTTGCGGTTTTGGAATTGTTAAAAATTAAATTTAGCACAGGTTGCTATGCAAAAAAAATATTTATATTTTGAAAAAATCAAGAATATAGTATCTGTCCTGTTTAATAATATTGTTCCTGTGGATAAAACTGAAACGCTCACCTATTGGCGTGCCAGAATCCTTTTTTCAATCCTTTTTCCTGGTGTGGTCATTGGCCTATTCATTTTCATCATTGCCACTCCAATGCTTATTAAACAAAATCTTTGGAATTTGATAGTTTTTTATGGAGTTGCCTTTTTAATTTGTGGATGCCTATTAATTTTTCCTCCTATCAACTTTAATATTCGGGCCGCAATCACTCTTTTGATTATATATGGAATTGGTTTAATGATTATGATTGGTACCGGTCCCATAAGCGGCGGACCTATATGGCTGTTTTGTTTTTCAATTTTTTCAGGAATTTTATTTGGATCAAGAGCGGCCCTTGCAGCAGTTTTGACCAACACCTTAACCTTATCAATTATCGGTTATCTGATGATGAACAAAAGCTGGGGGCAATCATATCTCTTTTTCAAGTCAGACCAGTTAATGTATTTGGCAGGGATTAGTTTTCTGTTTCTAAATACCCTGACTGCTATTTCGATATCTGTTTTGATTAAGGGCATCACTAGGTTTCATGAAAAAGAAAAACAGCTGGTAAAATCATTGGGGAAGGAACATATTCAACTCATTACAGCCAAAAATAAACTGGAGAATGAATTTGGGGATCGCATTCAAAGGGAAAATGAACTGCTTGAGAGTGAAAAAAGATTTCGTCTCCTTTTTGAGGAGGCACCAGATACCATTTTCATAATAGATATGAACGACCGTATCATTGACGCCAATAAGGCAGCAACCAAGATGCTCGGCTATGACAAAAAAGAATTCCAGGCAATGACCATAGCCGATATTCAAGCCCCTGAAGTGAGGGGCATTCCAGGAACCATAATTAAAAACAGGCAAAATATGGATCCGTTTTTTGAAACCCTGGACATACACAAAAACGGTACGATTGTGCCTGTTGAGGTCCATCATCACAGAATGCGTATTGAAGATGAAATTATTGTTCTATCTGTGGTACGGGATACAACCGACAGAAAACTGGCAGAAAAAGAAAAAATAGAATCTCAAAAAATTATAGGTGAACAAAAAAAGCTGGCCCTGGTTGGTCAGATCGCCGGGAAAATGGCCCATGATTTCAACAATATTCTAGGCATTATCATGGGCAACACAGAACTTGCGCTTCTGGATGATATGAATATTGAAACCAGAAAAACGCTGGAGTTAATTTTTAAACAGACAATCCGTGGCAAAAATTTAACAAAAAACTTGGTTGCCTTTGCCAAAGACCAGGAGCCAAGACAGGAATTTTTCAGAATAAACGAGAAGATTGATCTTGTTGTAAATCTGATGAAAAAGGATTTGGAAGGAATTGAGCTTGTCAAAGAATTTAAGACAGGTTTACCGGAACTCCTCGCTGATCCGGGAATGATTGAGCATGCACTTGTCAATCTTTTACAAAATTCAATACATGCTACCAGTATGATTGAATTCCCACGGATAATTATTCGTACCTCAAGCTTAGAAAAAAATATTGTTTTAGAAGTTGAAGATAATGGGTGTGGTATCCCCAAAGAACACCTGGATAACATTTATGAACCGTCTTTCACTCTAAAGGGAACAAGGGATGTTACCGATTCATATAAATCGGGAATTACCGGGACGGGCTATGGAATGGCCAATGTGAAAAAATATATTCACCTGCATAAAGGCAGCCTTTTGTTAGAATCCGAACCTAACAAAGGTGCTAAATTCATTATCAGTCTACCCATTATAAAAAAAGAATTAACAAGGGAAGAAAAAAAAGAAATTCAAAACGAAAACACACATTTTGGTAAGTATATACTTCTTGTGGAAGATGAACAATCCATTTTAGATGTGCAATACCGGATATTAACCCAAGCCCCCTGTAATCATAGAGTTGATACGGCGTATAATGGGCAGGTGGCCATGGATTTATTTGAAAGAAACAAATATGATCTTGTGAGTCTGGACTATGTTCTTCCCGGAAAAATTAGCGGTATGGATGTCTATAATCATATCAGAGAAACCGATAAAACCATTCCCATTCTCTTTATCTCCGGTAATATTGAGTTTTTGGAATCCATAAAAGAGTTGAAGCAAAAAGATCTCCTCATTGATCACTTGTCAAAACCCTGCCAAAATAAAGTTTATGTTAACAGATTAAACAAACTGCTTGAAAGGAAAAGCTAGTCCATCCAGATGATTTGAAACATTTTCGCAAAACCCTTTTCAAGTGACTGAAAGGAAAAATCAATGAATACAGATAAGTGTGCTCAAGATTCAAGTGGATTTTTCTCAAGAGTCATGCTGCCTGTAGATGCCAACACGGCATGGATTGTTGACGGTGGGGTTATCATGAAGGAAATTGATAATGCCGCCGGAGTGGTGGCTGTAAGACATACACGAAAAATATGCGTAACCGCATCCATAGACCGGCTGGATTTTCATAAACCCGCATTTATCGGCAACCTTTTAACTATAAAAGCGGGAATTAATTACATCGGTAGAACCTCCATGGAAATCGGAACCAGAATCGAAACAGAAGACCTGTTGACAGGTGTTAAAACCCATCTTGCTTCGGCATACCTGACCTTTGTTGCATTAGGGGAAGACAAGCGACCTGTAAAAGT
>CAYVZG010000086.1:0-14886 GCA_964455805.1 uncultured Desulfobacula sp. | reverse complement strand
AACAATATCCGGATTATGAGGATTGGGACGAATGATTGCTTCGTGCAAAGGTTTCAAGCCATAAAGCCTCTCGAGAGTTGATTTTAGTAGACTTATTATGGCATAAATATTCAATAAATTCAATAATATAAATCGATTTTTAGAAAATACATGGTAAAATTTGTTAAAAAATTAAAGTGTGCGGCTGAACCGAATATTGGAAATCAGGGTGGTTGTGCAAAACTCTCCAGGTATATGTCAAAATCATACGAGAATGCGGCGTGATTTTGTGTCTACAATTTCAAAGAAAGATTAATAGATAGTTTCTATGCATAAAAGATATGAAAAAAATTGTTTATTTACTAATGACGTTGAAACAACTTCAGTTTGGAATCATTGCTTAAGCGATAAAACTGGTGAGAAGGTTTTAAAAGAAGGTATGCCTGTCTTACTGGAGCTATATGAAAAATATAATGTAAGAGCCACCTTTTTTTTTACGGGATATATTGCACGAAAATTTCCTGAAATTGTCAGGATGATATTGCCCCATGGACATGAAGTTGCCTGTCACGGATTGGTCCATGAAGCAGATAAGGCGTTTGATGTCTTAACGTTTGATCAGCAAGTTGAACATCTTAAAAAATCCAAGGATATATTAGAAAATATATCTGGGAAAAAAATTATATCTTTCCGGGCGCCTGCTTTGAGAGTTAATCAGGCGACTCCAAAAGCTTTAGAAGAGGCTGGGTTTAAGATCGACAGTTCCATAGCTTCCCAAAGAGCTGATATGTTGTTTTCATTTGGTGTTGTAAAAAAATTCAACTGGCTAGTTGCTCCTCGAAAACCCTATTTTACGTCAGAAAAGAACTTGGCGCGAATGGGAACCTGTGAAATTTTTGAAATTCCTTTATCAGCTTTCCTATTGCCTTACATCGGTACATTAATGCGTATTACTCCTTTCACAATGACTTGGCTCCGGAATGCTTTACATTTTGAAAATCAATTTAACGGAAAACCTGTTGTTTTTTTAATACATCCAAATGAACTTATCAAAGAAGAGATATTGAACAGAAAAACAATACGAAGATCAAAAAATTGTATTTCGTATATCTTGGGTGATGTCCTCCGACATAAAATCAAACTTAGGAATCTTGGCCCTAAAGCCAGGCCTTTATATGAAAAAGAAATAAGATTTTTTTCAGAAAAGAAATATAATTTTATAACTTTAGCTGAATTTTATAAAAAAAATCACTCTCGCTAAATTCAAAGAATGAGGTATGGCAAATGCCGGCTGATGATGTTTTAGAATATTATGGTAAAAAAGGCGGTTTGGCTAAAATTAGATATGGAATCATGTTTATCTTAAGGTTTTGGCTGGACAAATTAGCATTTTTTTGTTTTGTAAAATCCTGGCGCACATATATTCACAGATTGCGCGGAGTAAATATTGGTAAAGGGGTTTATATAGGTCATGAGGTTATGTTTGATAGAGTGTTTACTGATCAAATTTATATCGGTGATAACACTTCTATCGGAGATAGATCAATTATTACCGCCCACGCAAATATTCCTTCCAATACACCCCTGAAAAAACTTTATCCCCGTATGGTTAAAAAAACCCGGATTGGTAAAAATGTATGGATAATGCCAAATGTTACAATAGCACCTGGAGTTACCATAGGTGACGAAGCGGTTATTGCAACAGGGTCAGTTGTAATAAAAGATATCCCAACAAAATCTTTGGCTGCTGGTGTGCCGGCCAAAGTGGTAAAAAATTTAACCAACGATCTTGCAAAATGAATCATAAAATCCTCTTTTACCTGTGTCTTACCCTGATTGTCTATCTTTCTATTATTCCCCAGGATGTTAACTTTTCTCTGCTGTCAGGGGCGAGGTTTACAAAATCAGGATTCTTTCAACATGTGGCCGGGTATTTTATATTGAGCGCATTGGCCTGCCAGGCTTTCAGGGAGAATAATATCCGGATTATTCTTGTCGGTATTTTAATCATGGGTGCCGGTCTTGAAATTGTTCAATATACTATACCTTCAAGAACTTTTAACATTTATGATCTCCTGGCCAACCTGGCCGGTGTGCTTGTGGTAGTGATAAAAATTTTATTTGATCAAAAAAAGGTAAAAACATAGGAACTGTTAAAGGACATTTAATTGTGGATTCAACACATGAAAGAAGAGGTTTTGATAACACGAAGCCCATATCTTCTATCAAGATTTTTATTATAGATTTTTTTTCATTAAATTTTTCCTTTTTCATTTGTTATATGATTAAATTGAGAAGTTTGGATCTGACCGGGTCGTCCTTAAAATTACTTTTCATATTTTATCTGTGCTGGTTTGTTACATCCGTTATGGGAAAGAAATTTAAGTCTTCTTCTTATGCCGTATATAGTGATGGTATTCTCACTTTTCTAAGATCATCTCTTTATCTAACCTATTTGATCACATTCTTGGTGGTTATTTTTGGGCTTACAGGGTTTTCCAGAGTTCATGTTTTTAGTACCTGTTTAATGCTGTTTGTTTTTAACTGCCTATTCTGGTTTATGTATAATAAATTTTATAATTCCAGGCCAATTGATATTAGTATTAAACATATTTTTATACCAAATAGGAAGGGAAACTCCATTTCATACTCCCTTGTATTTATGGATTTGTTCCTGGTTATAGTTACTTTCTTTCTGGTGAATTATTTTAAATGGGGCCAGTTGGAGCTACTGCCTGATTACTCTGGATTGTTTGTGATTTTTATTGGGTTATGGTTTGTGGTTTCAGTAATAACCAGAAAGTTTTCAATTGGCAGATTCAGTAGTATTTATTTCTTCATCTGGCAGTGGATCAAAGCAGGAAGCCTGATGTTGGTATTTATGACTATTCTCATTTTTGGATTTCGACTTTTTTATTTATCACGGCTTCAGGCTTTGGGTTCCATTTTGATGTTGACTGCCCTGGAATTTATCATGATCAGTTTTTACTATAAAATCAATCAGGGTGAAAAAAATGAGCAGGATATAGAGTCTGTTCGCAAGGTTAGAAGTATACTTAAACAGGAAGATATTCCTTTGGATGTGGATATTGAAATAATCCGGAAAAAATTTATGGAGCCAGCCCGTGCAAAATTTAAAAACCGGTTTGCTTTTGATAATCCCAAACTTTTTGAATTCATAGATCATCATATTGTTCTTGATGATATGGTGAGAATGGAAACAGCTATTGAACGATCTTGTGAGTTATATGATCTGAGTTCTGACAGGGTGCCGGTTCGTCTTTTTATGAATCAGTGGAAGATAAATGACATAAGAAGAGTGAATGAATATTTCCTTAAGATGCACCAGCTGCTGATGCCGGGTGGCTATTATATAGGGTATGCCCATACCATCAGCACTCATCATAAATGGATATATAAAAAATTTCCCAGGTATATGGCCAATTTGATTTACTTGGTAGATTTTTGTTATAGTCGTGTTATGCCAAAATTGCCAGGTCTGAAAAAAATATATTTTGCCATTACCAAAGGCAAAAACAGGGCTATTTCGGAAGCTGAGTTATTGGGGCGTCTTTGTTTTTGCGGATTTGAGATTGTTGCAGAAAAAAATATTGATCAAAGGCTATATGTCATTGCCAGAAAAGTAAAAACCTCTTCCTTAGACCAGAGTCCTACCTACGGTCCCCTGGTTCAACTGAAACGATCAGGTTGGGAGGGGAAGATTGTTAATATTTATAAGTTTCGGACCATGCATCCTTATTCCGAATACCTGCAGCAACATGTCTATGATAGACAGGGGTTGCAAAAGGGGGGGAAAATTGAAAATGATTTCAGGGTGACAACCTGGGGGAAGGTTATGCGTAAATTTTGGCTGGATGAGCTTCCCATGCTGTATAATTGGTTAAAAGGAGATTTGAGCCTTGTGGGGGTCCGACCCTTGAGTTTTCATTATCTCGATTTGTATGACAAAGCTTTTAAGGAGTTGAGAAAAAAAGTCAAGCCTGGCCTTATCCCGCCATTTTATGCTGATTTGCCGGGCACGTTTGAAGAAATATGTGATTCTGAACGACGGTATATAAAAAGGTTTTTAAAGCATCCTGTCAGAACCCAGTGCGTATATTTTTTGAAAGCTTTTGTGAACATTGTGATTAAAGGAGCAAGAAGCAATTAATAGTTGAAAGGTGTGATGTATGAAACAATTCGCGTTGATTGGTGGTGCTGGCTATGTGGCACCCAGACATATGAGGGCAGTAAAGGACACTGGTAACAGTCTTGTTGCCGTTCTTGATCCGAATGACAGCGTAGGGAGCATTGACAGTTATTTTCCCGGAGCTAATTTTTTTACCGAATTTGAACGGTTTGACCGGCATATTGATAAGAAGAGGAGAAAGGGTGCTGCCATTGATTATATGAGTATCTGTTCTCCAAATTATCTTCATGATGCCCACATCAGATTTGCATTGAGAAATGGAGCCCATGCCATCTGCGAAAAACCTTTGGTACTCAATCCATGGAATATTGATGGATTGGAAGAAGTAGAGGCCGATACCGATTCAAAGGTTTATAATATTCTTCAGCTCAGGCTCCATCCGGCTTTGATAAAATTAAAACAGAAAATTGATAACCCCAAATCCCATACCCTGGCTGAACAGCCCACAATAGATAAAAAGCATGAGATTGATCTGACCTATATAACCTCCCGGGGGAATTGGTATTTTATTTCTTGGAAAGGGGATGAATCAAAATCCGGGGGGATTGCGACCAATATCGGCATTCATTTTTTTGATATGCTGATCTGGATATTCGGCAAAGTGCAGATGAATATTGTCCACATTTTTGAGCCTAATAGGGCAGCTGGATTTCTTGAGCTTGAAAATGCCAGGGTCAGGTGGTTTTTAAGCGTGGATGAAAAAACGTTGCCAAACGATGTCCGGGAGTCGGGTCAAAGGACCTATCGTTGGATTAAGGTGGATGGCGAGGAGGTGGAGTTCAGCAAAGGGTTTACTGATCTTCATACGGAAAGTTACAAGCAGATTGTAAATGGGAACGGGTTTGGGCTGGGTGAGGCCCGGGCAAGTGTGGAAACAGCCTATACCATACGGAATACCAAACCCAGCTTGATGCGGGGGGAGAAGCACCCCTTTATTTGATTGTGAATGGTGAAAGAAAAAGACGTGGTCAGGTTTTCCTTATTGTGTTTATTGAGGGGAAGGGCTGGCTTTTTTTTAATGGGGAAGGAGAAACACGGAATGACTGATTTGAAAAATAATGTATCTGTTTGTCCGAGTGGTGAAGTTTTTGAATTGCCGGCTGATGAAGATTATGCTCAGGAATTCGAAAGCTTAAAGGAATTAGTGCAAAAGCAGCGGGCTATGGGGCGTGAAATTGTGGTGGTAATGGGTGTGGGTTTTGTGGGCGCAGTGATGGCTGGTGTGGTTGCAGATTCTGTTGATCGGGAAACAGGACAGTCCGGAAAGTTTGTCATTGGCATGCAGCGTCCTTCTTCCCGTTCATTCTGGAAGATTCCCTATCTGAACAAGGGGATTGCACCTGTGGAAGCGGAAGATCCTGAGGTTGCTCCCTTAATTCAACGCTGTGTACTGGAAAAAAAGACTTTGATGGCAACCTTTACCTATGATGCCCTCACATTGGCCGATGTGGTTGTGGTGGATGTGCAATGTGATTACCATAAGGAAAAATTTGGTAATGTCAGAGAGGGCAGGGCTGAGATTGCAGCCCTTGAAAGCAGCCTGAAGGTGATTGGTGAAAAGATCAGGCCGGAATGCCTGGTGCTGATTGAAACAACCGTGCCACCTGGAACAACTGAATACGTGGCAAATCCCATTATTAAAAAGGCATTTGAACTGCGAGGTCTTGACGGGGTTGAACCGCTTTTATCTCATTCCTATGAGCGGGTGATGCCGGGTAAAGAGTATGTTGCTTCCATTCGTGATTTCTGGCGGGTGTGCAGCGGCATTAATGAAACAGCTCGGGACCGGGTATCAAAATTTTTATCTGAGATACTGAATGTGGAAAAATTCCCCCTGACTGTTCTGGACAGACCCATTGAAAGTGAGACCTGTAAAATTGTTGAAAACTCTTACCGAGCCACTCTTCTTGCTTTTCTGGATGAATGGAGTGTGTTTTCAGAGCGGAATGGAGTTGATCTTACAAAGGTAATTGAGGCCATCAAGGTTCGGCCGACCCATTCAAATATGATATTTCCAGGGCCTGGCATCGGCGGGTATTGTCTGCCAAAGGACGGGGGGCTTGGGGTCTGGTCTTATAATACCCTTATGGGGTTTGAAGATGATATTTTCAAGATGACACCCATGGCTATTGATATCAATGATACGCGGTCTTTGCGTGCAGCACAGAAGGTGAGGGATGCGTTGCGGAATATGGGGAAAATCGTACCTAATTCAAAGATTGCCGTACTGGGCGCGTCTTATAGGGAAGATGTGGGGGATACGCGGTACAGCGGGTCTGAAATAATCGTGAGAAAACTGGCGGAAATGGGTGGGGAAGTTGTGGTGCATGATCCTTATGTCAAACACTGGTGGGAGTTTGAAAAACAGGAAAGTTATCCGTCTGTCGGGCTTTCAATGTCAAGGTTTTTCAGGAATCAGGACTCGTTGAATGAATTAACTATAAGCCAGGATCTGACCTCGATTTTAAAAGGGGTGGATGGGGTTGTTCTGGCAGTAAGGCATAAGGCATATATGGGATTGACACCTGATGAGGTAGTGGAAATGACAGGGGGAAAAGCCGCCATAATAGATTGCTTCGGTATCCTTAATGACCTTCAGATAAAAAGATATTTTGAACTTGGCTGGGAAGTCAAGGGTCTTGGCCGGGGTCATATAAAGCGTATTAAAGACCAGGTGAATGGTAAAAATTCTGATTGATTCGATGAATGAGATAAGATTGGTTTTAGACAGAATACAGGTGTATTAGCTTATGACGGATACGTTTATTCATGCGACGGCAGTGGTTGATGAACAGGTGAACATTGGTTCTGACACAAAGATCTGGCATTTTTCCCATGTTCTAAAGAATACTACTGTGGGCAAAGGGTGTAATATCGGCCAGAATGTTGTGATGGGTCCGGATGTCAGGATTGGAAATAACTGCAAGATTCAGAATAATGTATCTGTGTACAAGGGGGTCACCCTTGAAGATGAGGTGTTCTGCGGTCCTTCCATGGTTTTTACCAATGTGTTCAACCCCCGGTCTGCCATCAGGCGTATGGATGAAATCCGGCCGACACTGGTGAAAAAAGGGGCCTCTTTAGGAGCCAACTGCACCATTGTCTGCGGAGTGACCATTGGGCAATATGCCTTTGTGGGCGCCGGAGCAGTGGTGACAAAGGATGTGCCGGATCACGCCCTTGTAATGGGTAATCCGGCAAAACAAAGCGGATGGATGTGTGAGTGCGGTGAAAAAATTAATCCGGAAATGGTTTGTTTGGCTTGCAAAAAAGAGTATCAACGGCTGACTAATTCTGATGATAAACAAAGGAATGGTGATATTGCCTTTGTTGATCTTGCGGCCCAGCAGAAAAAAATCAAGCCTTTGATTGAAGCCAATATTCAAACGGTTTTAACGCATGGCAAATATATTATGGGGCCGGAGGTAAAAACGCTTGAAGACCAATTGGCAAAATTTGTCGGTGTCAGCCATGCCCTGACCTGCTCATCCGGAACAGATGCGTTGATCATGGCGCTTATGGCCTATGGAATAGGGCCCGGGGATGCGGTTTTTACAACTCCTTTTACCTTTATTGCCACAACAGAAGCCATCCGGATATTAGGGGCAACCCCAGTCTTCGTAGATATTGACCCTGACTCTTTTAATATGTCTGTGGAAAAGCTTGAAAAGGCAGTTATTGATTTTAAACAAAAGCATCCATCCGGACTTGTTCCCCGGGCAGTGATACCCGTGGACCTGTTTGGGCTGCCCTGTGATTATGACGCTATTAACAAGATTGCAAGGGACAACAGCCTGCTTGTCATAGAAGATGCGGCCCAGAGTTTCGGAGCCGAGTACAAAGAAAGAATGGCCGGCGGACTGGCTGATATCGGATGTACCTCTTTTTTCCCGGCCAAACCTTTGGGGTGTTACGGGGACGGGGGCGCGATCTTCACTAATTCCGATGAAATAGCTGAAAAGCTTATTTCCATAAGGGTCCATGGAAAGGGATCTGACAAGTATGACAATGTCCGTCTGGGAATAAACGGTCGTCTTGACACCCTGCAGGCAGCCATTCTCCTGGCAAAACTGGAGATATTTCCCAATGAGGTTCAAAAGAGAAGGGATGTTGCACAAAAATATACAGATATGATTTCTGCGTTACAAATAAAGGAAAATATTGAGGTGCCGGCTATATTTGACGGCTATAAAAGTGCCTGGGCTCAGTATTCTCTTCTAACATCAGATGGCCAAATGCGCAGCCGCATGCTGAAACTATTTAATGATAAGCAGATTCCTACAGCCGTGTACTATCCCACACCATTGCATTTGCAGACGGCAAATAAAGATCTGAATTATAAAAAAGGTGATTTACCTGTTTCTGAAGATGTTGCAGACCGGATTTTCAGTATCCCCATGCATCCTTATCTGACTGAAAATATATATAATCGGGTCAGACTTGCGTTAGCGTAGATTTTAATCCGCCATAGGAACCCTGGTTCTCAGGGCCAGGATATTTACAATTTTTTTTTCAGACTATTAATATTAAATAACTAAATGAAATAATAATTAAAGGTAAGCATATGAAAGTTGCTGTAATTGGTTTGGGATATGTTGGGTTGCCGCTGGCAATTCATTTTGCAAGGAAGTATCATACAATTGGATTTGATTTAAAAGAAAAAATTATTTTAAATTGTAAAGAAATGAAAGATCCAACTGGTGAAGTTTCTTTTAAGGACTTTAGTGCGGCGGTTCATTTTTACCCCACAAGTGATGCTGCAATGATTTCAAGAGCTGATTTTATTATTGTGGCTGTTCCAACACCTATAGACAAATCAAAACGACCTGACCTGGGGGCGATTGAAAAAGCCACTGAACTCGTCGGGCAATATATGAAAAAAGGTGCTGTTGTTATTTTTGAATCAACTGTATATCCTGGTGTTACAGAAGAAATATGTGTGCCGATTTTAGAAAAAGTATCTGCTTTAAAGTGGAAAGAGGACTTTCATGTGGGGTATTCTCCGGAGCGCATAAATCCTGGTGATAAAGAACATACGTTGACTAAAATTGTGAAAGTCGTTTCAGGAGATGATAAAGAAACTTTGGAGAGAATTGCAACTCTTTATGAATCAATTATTGATACAGGTATTCACAGAACCGATACCATTCAAGAGGCTGAAGCTGCCAAAGTAATTGAAAACACTCAAAGGGATTTAAATATTTCTCTAATGAACGAACTTGCCCTGATTTTTGATACTCTGGGGATAGATACAAAGAATGTCCTCGATGCGGCAGGTTCCAAATGGAATTTTCTTCCTTTTACCCCTGGCCTTGTAGGCGGTCACTGCATAGGGGTTGATCCTTATTACTTGACTTTTAAAGCACAATCTGAAGGTTATCATCCCGAAGTAATACTGGCGGGCAGAAGGATTAATGACAATATGGGGAAATTCATTGCTTCCAAAACTATAAAACTGATGATTCAATCAGATATTAATATTAAAAATGCGAAAGTTGGTATTTTGGGTCTAACATTTAAAGAAAATTGCCCAGATCTTCGAAATACAAAAGTTGTTGATATTATTTCTGAATTAAAATCTTATGGTACAAATATCCTTGTTCATGATCCTATGGCAGATCGTGCAGAAGCTTTTGAATATTATAATATCCAATTATGTTCATTGGAGGATATGGAGGCTCTGGATGCTATTATAATAGCAGTACCCCATGATCAATATAAAAAAATGGATTATTTATACATTGCTGAGAAATTAAAATTTAATGGGTGGCTTGTTGATGTAAAATCAATATTGGATAAAAATGAAATTGATCAATCAAATATTAATATTTGGCGGCTTTAAATAAATGGTAAATTATGATTTATAATAGGGTAAAAGATCAATTAAAAAAAGTGCCTGGGAACTGGCTGGTGACTGGAGCGGCTGGATTTATTGGTTCAAATCTTGTTGAAGCATTATTGAAACTTGAACAACATGTTACAGGGCTTGATAACTTTTCTACAGGTAATCAATACAATCTTGATGAGGTTCAAGAAAGTGTAAGTGTTGAGCAGTGGGAAAGGTTTTCTTTTGTAAAAGGTGATATCTGCGATATCCATACTTGCAATGAGGTTTGTAAAAATCAAGATTTTGTTCTTCATCAAGCAGCGCTGGGGTCAATTCCGCGTTCTGTGAAAAATCCTTTGATTACCAATAAGAATAATGTCACAGGTTTTTTAAACATGCTTGTTGCTGCCAAGGATAACAAGGTGAAGCGATTCGTTTATGCAGCTTCAAGCTCCACCTATGGGGACCATGCGGGACTGCCTAAGATTGAGAGCGTGATTGGCAACCCTTTGTCTCCTTATGCTGTAACAAAATATGTGAATGAGCTTTATGCGAGGGTTTTTGCCAGTACTTATAGTTTTAAAACTATTGGATTAAGATATTTTAATGTGTTTGGCAAACGGCAAAATCCTAGTGGTGCCTATGCTGCAGTTATACCACTGTGGTTTGCGGGAATGATAAACGGCTCAAATATTTTTATTAATGGTGATGGAGAAACCAGCAGGGATTTTTGTTTTATTGATAATTGTGTCCAAGCAAATATACTTGCCGCAAATACTGTAAATGAAGATGCATTAAATCAGGTATACAATGTTGCTTTTGGAGAGCGGACAACATTGAACAGACTTTTTCAATTAATTAAAAAAAGGGTTGGACAAAAATACACCGGAGTTGCAGATATTAAACCTGAATATAGGGATTTCAGGCCGGGTGATGTTCGCCATTCTCTGTCTGATATTTCAAAGGCAAGAAAACTTTTGAGTTATACGCCTGAGTTCTCAATTGAACAAGACCTTGATTTTGCTTGCGAATGGTACATAAAAAAATTTACAAAGGATATATAATTTGAAGACTTACAGGAATCGACTGCTTATTTTGGTTGGTGATATCCTTTTACTATGCAGTTCATTTTATTTTGCACATTTGATTCGTTTTGAATTTTCAATCCCCCACGCGGCATTTGAAAAATTTGTCTGGCTGTTAGGGATTATTTTATTTGTTAAAATTCTCTGTTTTTTCTTTTTTGATTTGTATCGGGGGATGTGGCGTTACTCAAGTCTTAATGATTTTTTAATTATAGGCAAAGCATCTACTATCGGGACAGCTCTCCTTGTAATGCTTCTTTTATACACAAACAGGTTTACAGGCATTTCAAGAGCTGTTTTTATTATTGACTGGTTTTTAACTGTGTTTTTTATTGTAGGATCAAGATTATTTGTAAGATTATATTTTGAACAACTTAGTGGCGGGCAAGGGTTGAAAAATTCTATTAAAGCTGTAGCAAGTTTATTTAGGAAAAAGAAAACACAGGGAATTGGTGTCATTATCGTTGGCGCAGGAGATTGTGGGCAGAAAATTTGTCGCGAGATTAATGATAATTTATCAGTTCATTATAATGTGCTTGGTTTTATTGATGATGATCCTAAAAAAAATGACAGGAAAATACATGGAATCTCTGTTTTAAATAATATTGAAAATATAAGAGATGTTGTTAACTATTCAGGTGCTGAAGAAGCAATTATTGCCATCCCTTCATTAGACGCTGAACGGATGAGAACTGTTGTGGAACTTTGCAAAAGCTGTGGTATTAAATACAAAATAGTTCCAAGTATGGGGGAATTGATAAATGGCAAAGTTTCGGTTACGTCTATTCGTAATGTTGAGTACAGGGATCTTTTAGGAAGAAAGCCTGTTAATCTTGATAAAGAGAGCATTGGTAATTATTTAGGGAACAAAACAATTGTTGTTACTGGAGCAGGAGGGTCCATCGGGAGAGGACTGTGCCAGCAGATATGTCGCTACTCGCCTGATAAGATTATCCTTTTTGAAAGGGCAGAAAGTCCTCTTTACGATATTGATCTTGAACTTAAAAAAGAATTTCAACAAATTGATGTGATCCCCATTCTTGGTGATATTCAAAATAAATTTGAACTTGAAATAGTTTTTATGGAATATCGACCTGATATTGTTTTCCATGCTGCGGCCTATAAGCACGTTCCAATGCTTGAAAAATACCCGTGGAAAGCGGTTGAGAATAATATTTTGGGGACACAGAATGTTATAAAAGCGGCAAAGAATTTTAATTGCGATAAATTTGTATTGGTTTCGACAGACAAGGCGGTAAATCCTACAAATATAATGGGGGCAAGCAAGAGAATAACTGAGATGATGGTCCAGAGCATGGGTGCTAACAGCGATTCAAAAACGAGTTTTATTACAGTTCGGTTTGGAAATGTTATTGGCAGTTCGGGTAGTGTTATCCCCCTTTTTAAAAAACAGATTGAACTTGGCGGGCCAGTTACGGTTACACACCCTGATATGATAAGGTATTTCATGCTTATTCCTGAGGCATGTCAGCTTATCCTTCAGGCGGGTGCAATGGGTAATGGTGGTGAGATTTTTATTCTTGAGATGGGAAATCCTGTGAAAATAGACAGTATGGCGCGGGACCTGATAAGGTTTTCAGGCTTTGAGCCGGATAAGGAGATAAAGATTGAATACATCGGGCTTCGACCCGGAGAAAAACTGTATGAAGAGTTGATTACTCGCGGAGAAGGTATTGTGCCCACTGAGCATAAAAAAATTATGGTACTTACTGGACTAGATTATGAACAGGAACAACTTAATGGTCAAATAGAACGGATGAGAGAAATAGCAGAGACCCGTGGTGGGGAGAAAATCAGGGCTTTGCTTAAGGAAATGGTTCCAGAGTATGTATCCAATTGCGGGGATGCATAAATGCTGAAGATCATATTCCGGATAATTGACAATAATAGGAACAAACAAACTTAATTTATTTGTCGAAATGTGAAATTTTCTTAAAGGTTCTGGAAGAAAATGGGCTCGGATGCTATGAAAACGACAATCAACGTATAAATGGAGTGCCATTTTTGAAAACTATTATCCTGATTGTTAAAATAGTAACAAAAAAACTGAAGCTGTTAATTAATAAAAGTTTTTAGAAAGTTTGAGTATTTTTTTAAATCCGAAAGTTGAGTGCCTTAGTTAAAATTAGAAAAATGGATATTCTTTGAGAAGGAGAAGGTCGTGACACAAACAAAAATTCATTTCGGGATAGGACTTTTTATAGGCATTATAGCGACAGCACTTTTTTTTCAATTTTTTGCGCTCCGTTATGAGGTTATGGAATCTGGTAAAATGTTGATAAAACAAGACAAGTGGTCGGGCACTTCTTGGAAATTTGAGGGAAATAAATGGGAAAAAATTACGAGCGTTTTAAAAGATTGGAAGCCTGTAGATAAGATTTTGATGGAAGCGCTTAATATTACAATTCACGGGGATAAAAAAAACAGTTCCTATAATCAGATTGCTTCTTTAAAAAAGAAACATCCTGAACTTGAAAAGATTTCCAGTGAAGATATTATGGAAAGGATTAAATATATTTATGCAAGACAGATTATGGTGGATCTTTATTTCAGTAATGCAAATGTTGAATAATTGTGAATTATAAGATTTTGCTATATTTCTGTATTACAATAGCCTTTTCTTTTTCGCTAGATTTACAATGATAATGGAATAGATTATCTGGAAAATCAGGAATGGAATAAATGCAAGGAACCTTTGATTATCGAGTAAGATCATCATCCAGAGGACTCCAACACCCTGTGCCAAACACATGGTACAGTAAAAAAGTGTCACCCGGATATGAGAATATCCCATGCGGTTCAACAATTGATATAAATGAGAGGAGTGTGCCCGGAAGACATTTTCTTTAGCAATAAGACGTCGAATAAAGGTAAAGAAAGTATCATAAATAAAATGAAACAATAAGAGTGGGATGACCAGCAAAGAGGTGTGAGCCGTGTCATATAAAGCTGATATAATCGCAAGAGTGGCAAATGTAAATCCTAAAAAAGTGCTGCCCACATCCCCCATGAACAGTTTTCCTTTTGGAAAATTAAACATTAAAAATCCCAAAGTCCCTGCAATAATCGTATAGCATACAATGTAGGTGAAATTACTTCCTTGGCTAAAAGATACAATGCCTAAAAAAAAGGAGGTAATCACTGCATTCCCACCTGCCATTCCATTCAATCCATCCATAAAATTATAAGCATTTGTGAGACCCAGTATCCAGACAAAAGTTATCAGGTAACCCCCTAATCCCAATGCAATGTCTACTGATGGGGACAGGTTTATATCTGTGATGACGATGCCAAAAGAAATGACAACCAGGATCGCCACAATCTGGGTGATCAATCTTAAAGAAAAGGGCTTTTGATTGTAGTCATCATAAAAGGACATACCTGCAATTAAGAGACTTGAAAAAGTAAACCCCATGAAAAATTTTTGCGATATCATTGTTTTATCGGCTATAAAATAAAGGATCC
The DNA here is from genome assembly GCA_964455805.1 of uncultured Desulfobacula sp. GTDB lineage: Bacteria > Desulfobacterota > Desulfobacteria > Desulfobacterales > Desulfobacteraceae > Desulfobacula. The sequence goes on along the minus strand of CAYVZG010000086.1, from coordinate 299 downwards.
CCATTCCCAAAAAAAAAGTGATGACAATGGCCAGGCCTCCTGCAGTTGGTGTCGGTTTTGAGTGGGAGGACCTGTGGTTTGGTGTGTCCAAAATTTTTGAACGCTTTATGATTTTCCAGCAGATTGTACTGGAAAATAAAAACAGACCCAGGGCAAATAAAAGATGTTTTATAAAAGCTAATACGGTCATGTCTTTAAATGGGCCTTTGAAGTGGTGAGGTTTGTTTCCTTAATTATTTTTATAAAATATGCTTTGCAGACTAATAATTGAAATGGTATGAAGAGTCAAGAAAATTTAA
>CAYVZG010000085.1:0-15302 GCA_964455805.1 uncultured Desulfobacula sp. | reverse complement strand
AAAAATAATAACATATTCCAACCCGGAAGGGATGCCCGTTGTTCCATAGTCTCATAGTATTCTGCAAATATTTAAAAAGCCCTGACTGGTGAAAGAAGCACTCGGTAATTTGTTGAATTTGACTTCTGACACATAATACCATCAATGTGCACCTTTGAATTGCTCATTTGTACTGCAGATTATTTTGTTTAATAAATTCTTTAAAACCAATTAGTTTTTTATCAGCATACTTTATTATCATTGCTTGATATTCACAATTATTAATGCATCCAAAACACAAAACACAGGAATCAAAGTTTACGATATATGTATTAAGATCAATAGAATTTGTTGGGCATTTTTCAATACAGATTCCACATGCAACACAATTTTGTTTATTAATATAGTGTTCATCAACGGATAGCTTAGTCCACCAGATGGGATTGAAGTAAGTAGAAATTTCCCTTAGGGACAAATCCTTCTCAAATTCAAAAGTTCTTCCATTTTCGGCCTGTGATTTTATGAGTTCAGCATATTCTCGGGCTTTCGCATAAATGTTTTTGTCTGGCGGTAATGTGATAACCCCATTTTTTAATTCTTTTTTATATTTGTCAAAAGAAGGAGGATAGGATTTGGCGGTCATGAAGGTTTGGAGACCTACAGGCACTCCGTTTATTTTCATCAGTTCCTCAAGGATAGAGCAGGCAGCGTTATACTGATTGCCCTCGGGACCGCCGAAAGTAACATATGAAGCCACAGGAATTCCCTCTAAATCTGGAAGTGATTGGATATATTTTTTCACAAAATCCGGAGTGTCATAATAAAAAACTGGAGAACCTATTACCAAAAGATCCAATTCAGAAACAATTAATTTTTTGAGGTTGCGAATATCCCCTGATATCACTTTAATACTGTCTTTTTTAAGTGTATTAGAAATAACAATGCCACATTTTTCAGTATTTGAGGTCTGGCTATACCACAGAACAGCAGCCTTTCTAATTTTTTGATGCTTTAAAGTTATATTTGCTTCTAACGTATTTGACATCGCACAGGAGGATAAGGTTGGAAATGAAATTGATGCCCCTATCAAAGCTGTTTTCTTAAGAAATGTCCGTCTGGTTTCCATATTAATAATCCTATAAATATATTATTTGTTTAAGAGTTTAGTATTTATAATCGTTGGTTTATTTCTTTTCATTCCGAATAGGAAGCGAAGAGTATTTATCCGTTTTATTAGAAACTCGTTTGTTATAGTGATCACAGCAAAAGCTATAATTGCTATGAGGCAAAATTTTAGACTCACACCAACATGCCACTGGATGACGTAAAACCCGATGATATAGATAATTGAATGATGAAGTATGTAAAATGGAAGCACCGACTCATTGGCATTAGCCCGATATTTATTATCAAAATTAAGATGTTTCTGAGCCATACCAAGTAGTGCAATCACCCAGCACCATGCTTGTACTCCTCTGAAAGCTTGGACTAATGAGAACATTGAACGGTCCAAGGGTAATAGTTCTCCTGTGGTTATATCATGTCTTGTCACCCCTTCTATCTGTATTCCGATTCCGAAATGAGACAACAGATGAAATATGGTCATGACCAGCGCACCGGCAAGAAAGACAGGGCTGTACTTTTTAATCGTGTTTTGAATACCTTGGTTTGAATAGATCATATAGCCGTAAAGCAAAAAGAAAATATAGGATATCGCATCCCAACTTCCTGTCATCCGTATTCCTCCCATTCCTGCTTTTTCAAACATGTATGCAACCACTGAAACAGGTATGAAAAGTGTTAGAAGTACCCAGGGATTTTCAAAAGGAAAAGATGCTTTTTGCAAAATACTGGCCCCTGTTTTTTTGAATGGAATAAACAGAGGTAAAAATACTATTGAAAAAATAAACAGATACATTAGATACCAAATGTGTGTTCCCATTCCCCAGGGTGCAAAATTTCCACCAGCACCGTAAAATCCTTCAAAAAAATGGGGATACCATTTGATAAAATTGAGTTCGGTTTTAGCACTGAACAATTTTTCCATGTATACATAGGGTGGATTAATAATAAACGTACCGACTATAACCGAGGGCACAAGGAGGCGGAAAATTCTGGATTTAATAAATTTGGTTGTTTTCTGAAGCTCTATTGATAAAAATATAGCAGCTCCTGATATCACGAAAAAAATCGGCATCAGCCACAACAATAAGAATTCTCGAAGGATTGATAAAAGCAGGCTCCTGTCAATGTTTGCCATGACTGTGGTATGGTAGTCGAAAATTTTTCCAATATGGAGAACAAAAACCAGAATAATTGCAACCACACGTAACCAGTCAAGATAATATTTTCGTTCGATTGTTTCTTGAGGTGTTTTTGCTACATAGGAATTATTTTTTAATTTCAATTTGCTATCCATCTTTATTTCTCCTTTTTTAAATGCATGTTTTTAAGATTGATTTTATTCTGTCAAGTGATCTTGGTCGGCTTTCGAGTGTTCCACCCAGGCTGAATAATTTACCAATCCGAATTTTTTGAGAGAACTGATCAAATAGTCACTTATGGCTGTTTGCTTTTTGGGATATTCACTCAATGTGCACTTTAGATGTATACTGTAATCCTCTGAAATGTGCATATGTTTATAATTTAGAATAACATAACCTGTATCGCCTTCATGATCTGATTGTTTTTTCCAAGTTGATAAAAAATCTTCGACTTCTTTTTTTTTCTTCCCATTTGTTCTCAACTCAATGATTTCTAAAAGTTTCATTTTTTATACCTTTATCGTGTTTGATAAAATTTAGTTTCTGCCTTTTTATATAGCCAAATGTATGCCAATAAAATTTTTGTATAAATTTCAATATATTATGATAATTAGAAAAACCAGTTGTGAAATCCAACAACAACTCTTGCGATATTTCATGAGACATGATAATATGTTACGATATGTCGCAAAATAGAGCTTTGTGAAACCCTAAATCAGAATTTAAAACCATGAATGAGAACGAATTTTTCCGAAACGCAACCTTGAAAATATGTGGAAATCTGAATATCGAAAAAGCCATGTTTTCAACATTAAAATATCTTGAAAAATCAATGCCGGTTACCATTATGTTTCTCGAGTATTATGATGTTAACATGAGCGCTACCAGAACCATAGCAAAGGTAACCAAAGCAAAAGCGGAGAAAGTCGACCTGCTAACCCCCCTTTCATCTCGGGCAAAACAGTGGGCAGCCGGCTACCTGTCAGATTTCTCAAAACAAGCCTACCTTTATCAAGACCCTGTAAAAAGACCGTATGCATCCGAAATGATGAGATTTCATAAAATCCATTTGAGTTCTGTGATTCTACTGCCACTTGCATCCGGAGGGCGCGTTATCGGCTCATTGATTATCGGTTCAGAAACTGAAAAAAAGTTTGCGGATGAACATGCACAGCTCATATCTCTTCTTGGAGAACCGTTTGCTGTTGCAATGTCCAATGCAATTGTCCATATGGAAATGGTGAACTTGAAAAATCGGCTGGCAGAAGACAATCAAGATCTTCATCAGGAGCTAAGACGAATTTCAGGTGATGAAATCATTGGTGCCCATTTTGGGCTTAAAGATGTAATGGAAAAAACCCGTCAAGTTTCACCTTTGGATAGTCCGGTTCTATTGCTTGGTGAAACAGGTGTTGGAAAAGATGTTATCGCCAATGCCATTCACTACTCTTCTCTCCGGAATAAAGGCCCGTTTGTAAAAATTAACTGCGGTGCTATTCCTGAATCCCTTATTGACAGTGAACTCTTTGGTCATGAGAAGGGTGCATTTACAGGGGCGGTAAACAGACGTAGAGGCTGTTTCGAGAGAGCAAAAAAAGGAACCGTTTTCCTTGATGAAATCGGTGAACTTCCATTACAGGCACAAACACGGTTGCTAAGGGTCTTACAGGATAAAGAAATTGTCCGTATTGGTGGTGAAAAAACAATCAAATTAGACAATCGCATCATTTGTGCAACAAATCGGAATCTTGAAGAGATGGTAAAAGGTAATTCTTTTCGTGAAGATCTCTGGTTCAGATTGAATGTCTTTCCCATCTGGTTGCCGCCTTTACGGCAGAGAAAATCTGATATACCGGAACTGGTAAGGTATTTCATAGAAAAGAAATCAAGAGAGCTGAAGCTGCCTTCAATCCCGGAGGTTAGTCCTAACAGTTTGGAAAATATTACCGGTTACAATTGGCCTGGAAATGTCAGAGAGTTGGCAAATGTTGTGGAAAGGGAGCTGATATTATACCCTCATGGCCCACTATCATTTAAAAACCTAAATGTATCCCCCTCATCCAGTAACGATAAGGACCAGGTAGTGTCAAATCGACAAGAGTCGGTGATAATTAAACTGGACGACATGATAAAAAAGCATATTCAAAGTGCTTTGACCTTTACAAAAGGACAAATACACGGCAAGGGGGGCGCAGCAGAAGTCTTGGGAATCAATCCAAGTACATTGAGGAGCCGAATGAAAAAACTTGGAATGAGATAAATTTAACTTGCCGTGGGGATTCGATTTTAAGACAAAGCCAACACCACAATGTGTCTTCCATTATGGGGTTTCAGTTGAAAGCAATTGGGGCTCATTGGCCCTTCAAAGACTCAGTCCAGATAAAATTTGAAGACCTCAATAACTGGTATATGAACCTTGCTCAGTTTTAGATTCAAGATCATCGCAAATGTTACCTTATCATTCCTTTAGCTTTAATTTAAACAACCCTTTTTCTATCTTGATGTCTTCAACCCCATCTGAAAAAGATTTCCAGAAACCCGTATCGGAACCGAACGCTTTAATCAGATCTATATTCTTGATTCCTCCCAGCCAGGCATTGGGTATAGGCGCACCCATAATAGTAACACCTTTAAGGATGACGATGGGCTTACCCTTATCGTAGGCAAAAGCAACTCCAGTTTTAACTCTGAGGATTTTACCTCCGAGTACAGGAAAATCTTCATCTACAGGCAACAGAAGCTTTGCACTGATAAGGTCATCAGATAAGTCTATTGCTAATTTTTTTGCAAGATCCGTATTTTTTGCAAGTAGAGCGTTGAGTTCCCTTTCAGTAAAAATTATCTCCCTTTTAAGTCCCTTTTCACTATATGGTTCCGGTTCGAGATCTGCTTTTCGATTGAACCGGTCAGGTTTGGAAGGCTTCTTTGGGATGCGGTCCTTACGTGGATTGGCAGCAATTTTTTCTGAATCAAGGTCTTCTATTTTAGCAGTTAAAACTTGTTCCTCCTGAGGATTCAGCGTCACAGGTTTAAATTCCGATGGGAAAAAGTAGGTTTTGACCACCATGAAGGTTAACCCTATGGTAAAAAAGACGACGATAACTATTATTCCAAAGACGTGCAATAACCCAAATCGTTTCTTTGAAGTTTCTGTTGCAACCTTTTGGTTGTTTTTATCCATGTTCACGTCTTCATCATGCCTATTGTCTCTCTGATTCCTATTGAATAAAAGTTTCAAGCTAACCTGCGCTAATTTGCCAAGTACGCAATATATCATGCATAGCAAGATGTTGCGATACTATTTTTGTTATCCCAAAATAGTCATAGCAGAATGTCTTATGCAATAGAATTATGAGAAAAAAATCAGATCTGAACCCTCGGGTTTTCCATTTTCTGCTGGAATGCCGGCTGCATCACTGAACTTTCATTTTTTTAACGGTAAACCTTGCAAACATAATCAAGTGGCCTTAAGAACGGTCAAAGGTGGATGTACTGAATGTATGCTGCTTCGGAGCAAAGATGCCTACGCTAAGCTTAAAAACAGCCCCAATTGGGAATTGATTAAAGAAAAGATAAGAATGAATAGGAAAAAATTATTTAAAGAAAATAAAGAGCGAGTACTAAGAAAAAACTGGGGCAATAATTTGATTTTATTGCCCCTCACTTATTAGCAAGTCTGGAGATAAATATTTTTAAAACCGAAAGACCAGAGTGTCGGATGTATCATGGTTTGAACCGCTGACTCGGTTGAACACGGCGATCCCGGCTTTAACCGATTTGCCCGGAGCAAAAATCACATCGTCAGCATGTCCAGTAGACAGTTTTCTTTTCAGTTCAAGTGACCATACACCATTTTCCCAGGCGGCTTTGGCTTTTACATCAGTAACAGATCCTCTGGCTTCCGGGTTCAGGATATATTTTTGCATGAAATCTTGTTTTTTTTCTTGGTATTTCATTGATTTGTAAAGTTTATCACCCTTATCTCCGGGCCTTGAAATAAAGATCTGCTTACGATTCATGGCTGTTGCCTTAAATGCCTTTTTGGTCTGTATGTCGCTAATTATAGTCATTTTGTCATGGGCCAGGCCAATTGTGTTGGATCGGTACGCTTTCCAATGCCACATGTCAGCTTTGAACAGATTGCCCGAAAACCAGTTGGCAGAATAATTGCCCTCCATTTCAAACTGCATTGCAAATCGATCTTCCCTTTCAGGAGCAGTTATATAAGTTTTCTTTTCGCTGCTCCAGACATAGGGTTTATGGGAGGTATCATCCTTTGTATCATCTTTCCACTGTGCGAAAAAATATACGCTGTCACCGAAAACGCCTCCTTTAACAATAACGGAATCAACGTCTGGCTGCTTGCCGGGAACAGCACTGTGCAATGTGATAGTTGTGGCTGAAACAGCGTTCCATTCAAGGCCAGAACCATCCAGCACGGGTTCAGATGTCAACGGTTTCATCTGAATCGTCTGGGCATATATATTCCCTGTAAAAATCAGAATAAGGGTAAAAATAAAAGCATTTACTTTTTTTATCAAACTCATAGTTTCCTCCGATGGAATGGATTCATTCCATTGTTTAATGGTTAAAATTATACAAGGGTGGGTTTTAACAGATTAAAGAATAAATTGCAAGTCTCGCCTAACTTTTTTTTATCAAGCTAATATTTTATGTATCTTATAACATTAGGGGCTTGGCTGATTATCCCATAAATCACTAATTCTATTTTATTTTGTAGCGATCACGAAATATGAGAAATGGTTTTTCAACTATTAGGTGTAGAATAAAACCGCCGAGGACGGCAGCAAATAACGACTCCAAAAATAGTTGATCTGTTTTCACTATAGAAACGTTGGTAAATTTTGTATTGATTAAGTGATTGGTGATTTTGTGGATTAGATAAATGGAATAAGAGAGTGTCGCAAGCATTCGTGATGGCCGGAATTGAAACTTATACAAAACAGAAATAGGACTCAAAGCAGCAATTACCATCAGGCCGTACGCAAAAGACACCAAAGGGAAACCAAAAAGTATTGTTCCCAAAGAAGTGAATTTCATGGACAGCACAGAACCATCAAATTGAAAATATGCGATTAAAAGTAAAAACAAAGAAGCGAGTAACAGAAAATTACCATGTGTGATTATTCTCTCCTTAAATGCAGGGCGATATTTAAAAAAGAGGGCAATGGTTACGCCGACTAAAAGCCCGTCCAATCTCGTATAGGTTGGATAATAAATATATTTTAGAGCAGAAAACAGTTTTTGACGTCCGAATGCCGGCTTGACAAAAAATTCCCAATTGTAATACCGAATGATAAACCCCATGATGACAACCGCTGTAAGAAAAAAGACGGTTTTGCCGGTCAATTTTTTTTTGAAAATTATGTAAAGAATCATTGGTAAAACCAGATAGAAATGTTCCTCAACGCATAAAGACCACGCATGGGAAAATGTATTTGAATACAGGTCGATGGCAATATTTTGGGTAAAGGTAAGAAATTTCAACAGGGGTTGAAGCCCCCGCCCTTCCCTGAGGAACGGAAACAAATAATAGATTAAAACCACCAATAGATAGGCTGGTATAATACGGAAAAAACGGTTCCAATAAAATCCTTTAAAATCAATCCGACCCATTTTTTCATATTCCGAGAGCAGTTTATCTGTGATGAGATAACCACTTAAAACAAAAAACAGGTCCACCCCAGACCATCCAAAACTGCTGAACTTGTCTATCCACTCCGGGACACCATAGTAGACTTTATAATGAAAAAACAAAACAAGAATGATGGCTACTGAACGCAAATGATCAAGGCCATGCAGCCTTTTATTTTGTTTTTCCACTTTAATCTCTGATATTTAAATTGGCAACCAATTCACAAGTGCTTATAAGGTGATTTTACCCTTAACCGGCAGACTACACCAACCTGATTTTAATTTCCATTAGAATCATTTTTCTTTTCAAATAATAATTTTCTTAGATACTGATGACTATTTGTAGACCCATTTTTATAGTTCGTGTCAGCGTGGGGAGAATCATTGATCCTTTTATATAAAAATACGATTGCCTTGGCTGCATATCATTTTAGAGACATTTTTTGTCTTGTCAGATGGTTGAACAAATGATAAATCAAAAAAAACTGTTTATTCAATTAAAACCAATCAGAAAGGAAAGAATATCTGTGGGTGAATCAAGGTTTGCAGAGCTCAAAGAAAAAGAAAAACAAGCACGAAAACAAATTGTAATTGAATCTGCTTTGGCACTTTTTGCAAAAAAGCCATTTTTTGAAGTGGGCATGAGGGAAGTTGCACAAGAGGCCGGCATTTCTCCGACAACCATTTACAGATATTTTCCAAGTCAGGAAGAATTGTTTCATGAAGCGTTTCTACAGGATATTTCAGCGGCCAGCATAGAGTTTAAATCAATGGTTCAAAATGATAACCCTGTAAGTATTGAAGCGTTTGGAATAAAATTTGTTGATCACCTGATTGAAAATGAAACAACATTTCAGATGATGACCTACCTGATGCTGAAAAATGATCTGGCAAATCCGGTCATGGGAAAGTTTGATTCCCTCACCAGGGTTTTTTTTGATCTTTTTGAGCAGCTTCTCATAAAACATGGCGTAAAAAATAAAAATGCCAGATTATTTTCCCACTCGTTTATTGCATCGATTACAGGGATTTTAATGACCTTTCGCAATTATTCCTTAAAGGATAAAAAAGACGTTAGAGATCATATCATAAAAGTGATAAAGATAACTTCCGGCCTTTATACCGATCAATTGATAAACAGGTAATATCTTTTCGAAATTCTGATTTTTTTATGCATTTGTTCCGGGTGTTGATTTGCCCCGATTTTACATGATTGGCAAACCCCTTCCGGGCATTATAGAAACTGGCTGCTTTAGGTTAAGAACGTAGCAGGCAATTGGCCTTGATTACTCACTCATTTCATGTCTTGACACATTATTCTGAAATATTATATTGGATTAAATTCTCTAAGATAAAATAAAAAATAAGGGCAAAAACACTTATGGAACAGATCAAAGAGTCAATAGAGAAAAATCATCTTTTAATCAGCAAAATTCGAAATGAGATCGCAAAGGAACTTGTGGGTCAGGAAAAACTTGTGGATAGCCTTTTGACAGGGTTGTTAACAGGAGGACACATCCTTGTTGAAGGGGTTCCGGGACTGGCCAAAACAAGTGCGGTAAAATCACTTGCTTCTGCTGTGCAGGCTCAGTTCAAACGAATCCAGTTCACCCCTGATTTGCTTCCGGCAGATTTGACCGGTACGGAGATTTATCGTCCCAAAACATCTGACTTTATAACCAGAAAAGGGCCGTTGTTTAATCATATCATACTGGCTGATGAAATTAACCGGGCACCTTCTAAAGTTCAGTCAGCACTGCTAGAAGCCATGGAAGAAAAACAGGTGACCATAGGGGATGAGACCTATAAATTACCTGATCCTTTTATTGTTTTAGCCACACAGAATCCCATTGAACAGGAAGGCACTTATCCACTGCCTGAAGCCCAGATGGACAGGTTCATGCTCAAAGTTCGTGTTGATTACCCTGACAAGACACAGGAACTTGAGATCCTTAAAAAGAACAGCTTTCAAAAGCCTGAAGCCATAAACCCGGTTATCAATTGTGGTCAGATTGCCGGTATGGGTGATCTGATTGATCAGATTTATGTGGATGAAAAATTAAAAGAGTATATCGTAGATTTGATATTTGCCACTCGCCAGCCAGATGTTTATGGGATTGATGTGGGGCAATATATAGAATTTGGTGCATCTCCCCGGGCCAGTATTTTCCTTGCAAAAGCCGCACGGGTGAATGCTTTTCTTTCGGGCAGGGCCTATATCACTCCCCAGGACATCAAGCTTGTTGGCCATGATGTCTTGCGCCACAGAATAATTTTGAGTTTTGAAGCCGAAGCAGAAGATATCTGTACAGACGATATTATCCAGACCCTATTTGATTCTGTTGAGGTGCCTTAAGGGAGCAGTTATAAAATGATTCCTGCGCATATTATAAAAAAAATCAAACGAATTCATATTAAATCCAGCCGGTCCGTAAACAACATCATGGCAGGCCAGTATCGATCCGTGTTCAGAGGTTCGGGTATAGAGTTTGAAGAAGTCAGGGAATATGCTGCCGGAGATGATATCAAAACGCTTGACTGGAAAGTTTCAGCAAGGCTTGGAAAGCCTTTTATAAAACTCTACAAAGAGGAGCGTGAAAGTATTGTCATGCTGCTCATTGATATGAGTTCATCCTTAAGATTCGGTACATTTTCAGGCCCAAAGCTTGAAAAAGCAGCCGAAGTGGCCTCGGTTCTTGCCTTTAATGCCATTAAAAATAATGATAAAGTCGGTGTGATTTTTTTTACGGATCGGGTTGAAAAGTATATACCGCCTAAAAAAGGGTCCAGCCATATATGGCGTGTGATAAAAGAGATATTTACCTTTTCACCTAAAGGAAAAGGCACTGATATTTCCCAAGGATTGGATTATCTGGCAAAAATATCCAAAAAAAGATCTTTTGTTTTTGTTCTGTCTGATTTTTTGGATGATGGTTACTTGAAAAGTCTGAGGCGGGTTCGGCAAAAGCATGAAGTTATCGGGGTAATCATCTATGATAAAGGGTCATTTAAACTGCCGAAAAAAGGTATCATAGCCATGTCAGATTTTGAAACGGGTAAACAGATCGTGTTTGATGCTTTTAATAAAAAGACCCGAAAAGAATTCACATCCATAAAACAAAAGACGCATAAAACAACCATGGACCTTTTTGCCATGGCAAAAAGTGATGTCATCGAACTTGAAACATCTGCCTCAGTGGCTGATACCCTGTTGCATTACTTTAGATTCAGGGAGAGACGGTTTAGATAGATGAAGGATATTCACGGCATAAGGCCTCCTGTCCTGTTTGGATTTGATCCATTGCTTTTTAAGATCATCTTAATGGTACTGGGAGCAATGGTTCTTGTTGCTCTGATATTTTTTTTGATAAAAAAATATATAAAAAAAAGAAAACCTGTCACCGATCCCAAATATCTTCCCAAGCCAATGTTGCCATATGAGGCGGCATTAAAAGAACTGGATCATATTTGGGAACGACAAATGAAGGATCACAGACTTTTTTATTTTGAATTAACAGCAGTATTAAGAAAATATATCGGCAGCTCCTTTGGCATCAATGCCATAGAAATGACTTCCCAGGAATTTATCAAAAGTATTAACAGAATTGATTTTGACAGGGCACACAAAAAAGAGATGGTAAGGTTTCAAAAACATTGCGATCCATTTAAATATGCCGGAAAGGTTCTCCAAAACGATGGGCTGAGACAGGATCATCGTTGGGTAAAAAAGATCATTTCCCAAATAGAAAAAGATCTGATAAAATCTGCTGAAAAACAAGAGGAGACGCAATAATGTTCAGATTTGAGTCTCCTTTATTCTTACTTTTGCTGCTGGTTGTCGGACTGGCTGTTTTTTTTAAATCCAGGAAGAAAAACAAAGATTTCATAAGGGTATCTACCTTAAAAGGGGTGGATAAACTTTCTTCATCTGTGATTGGAAGGATCTCAAATTTTATTTTTGTTTTAAAAATAATGGCCCTGATTTTGTTGATCTTAGCTCTTGCAAGGCCCCAGTGGGGGGATAGGAAAATAAATGTGTCCACGCAAGGGGTCAATATCATTCTGGCTCTTGATCTTTCTGAATCCATGCGGGCGCTTGATTTTAAAAGAGACAAAAAGATTGTAACACGGCTTGAGGCCGTTAAAGTGGTAGTAAGACAGTTTATCCTGAAACGGGAAGGGGATCGTATAGGAATGGTGGTTTTTGGATCAAATGCGTTCACACAGCTTCCCTTGACCCGTGATTATAATACCATCGCCTTTATCCTGGATCGATTGAAAATCGGTGCTGCCGGCCCCAGAACAGCCATTGGAGACGCCATTGGAATTTCTTTAAAACGCCTGGAGGATATTAAAAGCAAATCCAATATTATTATACTGCTAACAGATGGAAAAAGCAATTCAGGAGAACTTTCCTGGCAGGATGCAATAAAAATTGCCGTTCAAAGAAAAGTGAAAATTTATACCATTGCCGTAGGCACAAAAGGGGAAGCTCCTTTTTTAGTGGACGGGTTATTTGGTAAACAATATGTGTATCAGAAAGTGGATGTGGATATTGATGCTCTCAAAACTATTGCAGAACAAACTGATGCCGGTTTTTTTGAAGCCCAGGATTTAAAATCACTGGGCCACATTTATGAGATGATCAACAACCTTGAAAAAACAAAGGTAGATGTTGAAAAATGGGTGGAGTATGAAGACTTGTATCCAGGGATACTTGCCATGGGTCTTGTCTTTTTTTTAATTTACATTTTATTGACCAACACCAGATTTATAAGGGTTCCTTAAATGAAATTCGCCCAGCCATACCTGTTGAATTTATTATGGGGATTAATTCCCCTGGCAAGTTTCTTGGTGTATGGCATTTTAAAACGTAAAAAGATACTTATGGCTTTTGCCGAACCCAATATGATTTCTTCCCTTGTTCCGGGATTTGATCCCCAAGGAAGGTGGATAAAACTAAGTCTCATCATCATGGCGTTTGGGTTTGCGATTTTTGCATTGTCTTTTCCGCAATGGGGTTACAAATGGGAGAAGACTACACAAAAAGGGGTGGATATAATGATTGCCCTTGACTGTTCAAAGAGTATGCTGGCACAGGATATCAAACCCAACAGGCTTGAACGGGCAAAAAGAGAGATTGTAGATCTGTTGCGCATGATGAGATCAGACAGGGCAGGGCTGGTAGCTTTTGCTGGACAAGCTATCCTCCAGTGCCCCTTAACCCTTGACCATGAGGCGTTCAATATTTTTCTAAAGGTTTTGGAACCAGGGTTTCTACCCGTGGGTGGAACCAATATCGATAGCGCAATAAAACAGAGTTATAATGGCTTTGAAAAAGATTCTGATACCAAAAAGGCCATCATTGTTATCACGGATGGCGAAGCGACCCTGGGAGATGCCCGGGACACAGCCAAAGAAATGGCCAAACAGGGAATTAAGATTTTTTTTATCGGAGTGGGAGGATTGCAGGGAGCACCTATCCCCGATGGGGAAAAAGGCTTTAAAAAAGATCTATCAGGGAATATTATCTTATCTAAGGTGGATACTAAAACCCTTGAAAAACTGGCTGCCATGACCGGGGGAACTTTTGTCAGATCAGTTGCAGGAGATATGGACCTGGATTTGATTTACAGGACCAAAATTTTAGGGACAATGGAAAGGAAAACTTTGACTTCAGGAAAGAAAAAGGTCTGGGAAAACAGGTATCAATGGTTTCTTTTTCCCTGTATCATTCTATTGATGATAGAATTTATGCTGCCTTTAAAAAAGAGAATAAAAAAAATACCCTTATTATTTTTGATAATCGGCATTACCATTTTTAATTTCCCGGATACACGTATTTATGCAAAGACGGTTTCTTCCAGTGTAAATTCTGGAATAAAAGCATTTGAAGAAAAAGAATTTGAGAAGGCCAAAACCCATTTTATCGATGCCCAGCTGGAGGACCCTGAAAATCCAAAACTATATTATAATATTGGTGCGGCAGCATATATGAACAATGAATTTGATCAGGCAAAAAAAAATTTTGAGCAGGCCATAAAAACAAAAGATGAAAAGCTTCAGCAGGACGCCCAGTACAATCTTGCCAACACAAATTTCCGATTGGGGAATCTGGATGAGGCGATAAAGGGATATGAAACTATATTAAAAAAATCTCCAGATGATACCCAGGCAAAGGAAAATCTGGAATTTGTCAGGCAAAAAAAAAGGGAGCAGCAAAAACAATCCCCTTCAGATAAAGACAAAAAAGATAAAGATAAAAAAGGTAAAGACAAAAAAGACGGTGAGAATAAAAATCAAGGACAAAATCCTGACAAAGATACCAATAAAAATAGGGATGAGAACAAGGACGGAAAAGATAAAAATAAAGATTTGGAGCAGCCCGGACAACAAAATATAGACCAATCAAATAATAAACAGGACACAGAAAAAGAGCCCCGGAATAAGGATGAAGACAGACCTGGCAACAAAACTTCCAGGTCCGGCCAGGAGGACACAAAGGCATCTGTCCAGGATAAACGATCCAAACAGGCTAACCAGGTTTTGGATAATATGCTTAACCGTCTTGAAGACAAACCCGGAGGCGCTATGATGCCTGTACTTCAGGAACAACATGTTGAAAAAGACTGGTAATGATATGAACTTAAAAACGCTTTTATTAATCTTTTTATTTTTTTTGTCACTTTTGCCGGGTAAAGGCTTTTGTTTTGACGTCACGGCCCATGTTGACAAGCTCAAGATTTCCATTGAAGATTCTATTTATTTAAAAGTGGTGGTCAATGGAGGGAAGGCTGATCTGGACCTTTCCACGATCAGGGATTTTAAGGTGATATCAAGGGGTTCCTCCTCAAGTTATAATTATATTAATAGTCAATCTCAAAGAAAGGCCATTTATCAATATGTTTTGATTCCGCTTAAAAAAGGGACATTAAAAATTCCATCCATAAAAGTTGTTTTGGATGGTGAAACCGCATTTACAAAACAAATCGACATCCAAGTATCTGATCAGGTTTTGAGCCCCAATGGCGCCAAGTCTTTGTTTGCCATAGCAGAAGTGGTAAAACCCCGCCTTTTTACAGGTGAACAGACGGTTTTTTCATTTAAGTTTTTTACATCAAAACGATTGTCAGGTTTGGGGTTTGAAAAACCACCTGGATTTAGTGGGTTTTCATCAAAACCATTTGCAAAGGAAAAAAATTATAGCCAGAACATAAATGGGGTTTTGTATCATGTTACACAGGTTGATTATCTTATCATTCCAGAAAAACCGGGTGTTTTCCATATTGATCCCATTGTTTTGATTGCCAGGGTTGTTGTGGAATCAAAACAAAATTCACCCTTTGATTCTTTTTTTAATGATTCTTTTTTTTCAACTAACAGCACTAAGCCGGTCAGGGTGAC
>CAYVZG010000084.1:0-16167 GCA_964455805.1 uncultured Desulfobacula sp. | reverse complement strand
GTGAGAGACCGCCAGCCGGCAATCCCACATCCATCGTCTGCCACGATCTAATGGATGAGGTGGGAGTAAGCTTTCCTGAAGCCCACCAGGATGCAGGAGCCATGGCCGCCCTGGCTCTTTCCGGACACGAAGTAGCAGGCTTTGATACGGTGATGCCCGCGTTCAGCGTCCAGCAGGAGGGCGAAGCCCTGGGCTGCAAGGTTGATTGGGGTCACCGCGACATGATGCCCGATGTAACGGAATCTCCCTGCAAAGACTTCCACAAAGTGGATATTCCCCACCACCTACTTGAAAAACCGTCTATGAAAGTGGTGCTTGACGCATTGTCGATACTTAAAAGCCAAGTGGGCGATCAGGCTGCGGTTGTTGGCAAAGTCATGGGACCCTGGACCATCAGTTACCATTTGGCCGGGGTGGAGAACTTCCTCAAACAGGTGGGCCGGGGTATCCGGGATACCAAAGCCAAGGACAAGGTAAACCGCATGTTGGACCAGGTCATGGAAGTCCCCATTAAGTTCGCAAAGGCCCAACTTCAGGCCGGGGCCGATATCGTGGTTGTAGCCGACCATGCCACGGGTGACCTGGTCAGCGCCAAGGTTTACAAGGAATACCTCCAGCCGAGGCACAAGATCATAACCTCAGAAATCGGCGGGCCCCTGATCCTGCACGTGTGTGGCAACTGCAAGGACCGCATT
Organism: uncultured Desulfobacula sp.; assembly: GCA_964455805.1. Classification (GTDB taxonomy): domain Bacteria; phylum Desulfobacterota; class Desulfobacteria; order Desulfobacterales; family Desulfobacteraceae; genus Desulfobacula. Next base: position 15,472 of record CAYVZG010000084.1, on the reverse strand, counting down.
GAGATGTTCGCAGATGCCGGTTTTGACGCCTACCACTTCGAGTGGCAGCATGACGCCAAAGATGCAGTGGCGCGGATGGGTGATCGCATCTCGCTTGTGGGCAATATTGACAACGCCAATGTATTGTTCATGGGCACGCCTGAAGAGGTCTACAAGCAGGCCCGCTACGCCATTGAGTCCGGTGTGAACATCATCGGGCCCGAATGCGCCATTCCATTAGAAACTCCGCTTGAAAACCTCAAGGCTATTTCCGAGGCGGTCCGGGCTGGATATTAAGGATAAATTATGAACAATGAAAATAAATCTATTCATGAATTTGATGTTGAATTAATCTGCAAATATTTTTCAACCCTTGAGCGACAGGGACCAGGCAGCCCTGAAGTAACAATTAAAGCATTGAGTTTTATTGATAATCTTAGCGACAAATCACTTATTGCGGACATTGGCTGCGGATCAGGCGGACAGACAATGGTGCTGGCACAGCGTGCACCAGGCAATATTACAGGTATCGATCTGTTTCCTATTTTCATCGACCTGTTCAACCGGAATGTTGAGAAATTGAATCTTCAGGATAGGGTAAATGGTATGGTTGAATCCATGGATAATCTTCCTTTCCACGATGAGGAATTGGACCTGATCTGGTCAGAAGGAGCCATCTACAATATTGGTTTTGAACAGGGGCTTAATGAATGGCGAAAATTCCTGAAAAAGGCTGGTTATGTTGCCGTTTCGGAAGCATCCTGGTTTACAGAAAACCGCCCGGTCGAGATCCATGAGTTCTGGATGGATGCGTATCCTGAAATAGACACTATCCCAAATAAAGTCGCGCAAATGCAAAAAGCCGGTTATGTTCCGGTAGCCAGCTTTATTTTGCCTGAAAACTGCTGGACAGAACATTTCTATGCACCGCAGGTAAATGCAGAGAAAGTTTTCCTTGAGAAAAATGCCGGCAATAAAGCTGCAAAAGGATTTATCGCAAACCAACGACATGAAACTCAGTTGTATTATAAGTACAAAGCATATTATGGGTATGCTTTCTATATAGGAAAAAAAATATAAATCAGGTGGTTAAATAAGCACTTGATGCGACCATAAAACCAAAAACAATGAACATTGGGAGTCAAATGTGAGAAGCGTTACCCTGGAAAGAGATATTATCATGCACCCGGCAGGATCCTGCATGGCATCCTTTGGCAACACACGTGTGATCTGTACCGCCACTATTGAAAACGATGTGCCCTCTTTTTTAAAAGAGAGCGAGAAAGGATGGCTTACCGCCGAGTACGGCATGCTTCCCGGCAGCACCGGAGGGGGCAGAAAACGCCGGGACGGGATCAGGAAGGATGGCAGGGGCACGGAGATTCAGCGGCTCATCGGTCGAAGTCTTCGGGCGGCCTTGGACCTGACTAAGATGGGACCGGTGAGTATTCTCATTGATTGTGATGTGTTTCAGGCAGACGGCGGGACCCGGACAGCATCTATTACCGGGGCGTGGGTGGCCCTTTATGATGCGTTGACAAAACTTGCTAAACAGCAGGGACAGGATGGACCGGAGTACTATCTTGTTGGCCAGGTTGCAGCTGTGAGTGTGGGGATTGTGGACGGCAGCGTAGTGTGTGATCTGGACTATTATCACGATTCCAGGGCCCGTGTAGACATGAACGTGGTGAAATGCGGTGAGAATCTTGTGGAGGTTCAGGGAACAGGAGAACAGGGGACGTTCAGCCGGGAGGAGCTAAATCAGATGCTGAATGCCGCTGACCAGGGAATAGAGGAAATTTACACAATACAAAAAAAGAGTCTGGGAATTTAAATAGCCATAACTTATAATGGGGTTGTACCAGGCAAATTCTCATAAATTCAATATGATAACTTAAAGAACAGGCGCTTTTAGCCCTTGGAACTGTCTTGAATCACATAGATAGAATAAACCTGCTTCTTGAATATATTGAAGCACATCTTGATACAAATCTCGATCTGGCTATGCTTGCAGCAAAGTGTGCTTTATCCAAGTATCATTTCCATCGCATATTCAAAGCGCTTTTAGGAGAACAACCGATAAAATACGTCGAGGGTCGGCGATTAGCAAGGGCGGCTCATGAACTGCTGAATACAGACAGACGTATTGTTGATATTGCATTTGATTTTGGATTTGGTTCGCATGAATCATTTACACGGGCGTTTAAGAAAAGATTTTTGTTTACCCCCTCCAAATTCCGAAAAATCAAACCAGATATCAGGCTTGAAAAAAAAGGCAAAATCGGTAATTTGGATTTACGGCTATCACATGGAAAAGCCAAACCCAATCCCACCATTATACACAAGCCGGCTTTTTCCATTGCCGGCCTGATGTATTCAGGACGTAATACAAGTGCTGTTTATCAGTTATGGGAACGGTTTTGGAAAATGGATAGAGCAGGAAGCATTACGGCTGATAAACAAGAACTCCTTGGAATCTGTTTACATGACATTGACATGCGCAATAACGAAGTGTTTGAATATTATGCAGGATTTGAAATCTCAGACTCCATTCATATTCCGAAAATTTTTAAAACAATTCATATTCCTGAATACGATTACGCGGTGTTTACCCACAAGGGTCCTGTGGGAAATATTGAAACAACCTATGATCTGATCTATGGTAACTGGCTTCCCCGCTCGGAATATACACCAACTATGGATTTAGATGTGAGTGCTGTGGATATTCGATTTTCAGGCAACAACGAAAAAAGCGAGATGGATATTTTAATTCCGATCACCTGCTAAAAAAGCAAGAAGTGTCAAGATCTAATATTCAAAAATGAGTATGCTCCTCCTGTTTGATTAACACTTAACTGACAGGAGTAAAAATGAAGACATTAAAAGGAAAAGTAGCACTCGTAACAGGGGCAAGCAGAGGTATCGGAAAAGGGATTGCTCTCGGTTTAGGAGAAAATGAAGCCACCGTTTATGTGACAGGCAGGACAAAATCGGGAATGCCTGGTGTGCAGGGGCTTGAAGGGTCAATTGAAGAAACCGCCGATGCAGTAACAAAAGGGAACGGGAATGGATTTGCCCTCCATTGTGACCACACAGACGACAACAGGGTTAAAGAGGTGTTCGACTATATTTTTGAAAAGGAACAACGCATTGACATCCTGGTGAATAATGTCTGGGGTGGATATGAGTACATGTTTAATGATAAAGGGGAATATATATGGGAAAAACCATTTTGGGATCAGCCCATTGAGCAATGGGATTTAATGTTTTCTGCAGGTACCAGGGCGCATTATATTGCCAGCCGCTATGCTTCTAAAAAAATGATCAGCCAGAGGCATGGACTGATTGTCAATTTATCTCACTGGGCCGCACAGAAATATAGCGGAAATGTATGTTACGGTATATCAAAAGCGGCAACTGACAAACTTACATTGGATACAGCGCATGATTTAAAGCCATATAATATTGCTGCTATTTCTCTTTATCCAGGGCTTGTCCGAACCGAAAGAGTTATGAGGGCATCAGAATTTCTGGATTTATCAAACTCTGAATCGCCTCAGTATCTTGGGCGTGTCATTGCTGCTTTATGCAAGGCACCGGATATAATGGAAAAATCCGGAAATACCCTGGTTTCGGCAAATTTAGGTTCTGAGTATGGAGTTACGGACATTGATGGAAAAATCCCTATTCCACTATCAATTGAGAATTTATAATGAATATGCTGACCCGGCTATTTCAGCGGATCGCAAAAAAATGGGGGTTGATGGCACAGGACTGTGCATGATGGATTTATATCTGGTTTGGCAGATGATGCAGCCATGCTTATTGTGAATCAAACATTAGGTAAAGAGACAAATGAATTTTTCAACTTTTTTTTCAAAACAGGCCAGAAAACCAGAAGGTTTTTTCGGTCGTATTGTCATGAGACTCATTTTCGATTATGGGAATGCCTTTTTAAACAATTTCGTCAATGATTTAATGTCTGTCAAAACAAATGACCGCATATTTGAAATAGGGTCCGGAACCGGGAAGCTGATATATAAGATGGCTCAAAATATTGATGAAGGATTTATAGAAGGTATCGATTTCTCAAGCAGTATGGTATCAATCTCCAGGAAGAAAAACAAAAATAACATTGTAAAAGGAAAAGTGAAAATAAAAGAAGGAAACTTTGATAACATTCCTTTAAAAAATGAAACATTCTCAAAAGTATGTAGTGTAAATACCATTTATTTTTGGCCTTCTCCATCACACACTGTAAAGAAAATCGCAAGTATTCTGCAACCTGGTGGCAAACTTATTTTGGCATTTGAAGATATTGAACAATTGAAACAACGAAAACTAGATCAGGGTATTTTTCACTTGTATTCTAAAAAAGAAGTTGAGCCCCTATTAATTGAAGCTGGTTTTTCAAATAATATTAAATTTGTGTCAAGGAAAAAGAACAAATTGCTCTTTCATTGTGTTGTTGCAAGAAAATAGATGCATCACCCAGCCCTGGAATTCCTGGGACGGCATACTGAATTTCAAAAAATGAAATGCGGAAGGAACGGATGTGTATCCACACAACATTAAAATTTACACTCTTTGCCGAATCAAACATGTTGGACTTGATCGCTGGATGAAAGAAGCGGGACAAATCCGAAAGAACTATTTTAATGGAAAGTGTGTTGTCGGAAAAGGTCAAATTGATTAATATGCTGGGGTACAGGATAAAAACACAACAATTGTTTTCATTCAGGATAGAAATTACAGGACAAAGGTGACACAGGATGGAAGAAGGAGTGGATTATCAGATCTGCGATCAGAGTGGAGACAGGGTTAAAGTTACGGGCGAAGGACGCAACTGGACCTGGGAATATTTCGGTCAGACCGGGGTCGTGCTTGGTGAGGATGAATATACCAACGGACTGCGTGTTCAGCTTGACAGCGGTGAATTCGTCTCTTTTTACAGTGATGAGCTTGAACCGGAAAAAAACTGGCGACAATGAGATACAGGCATGAATAAAGATGATATAAAAGCGTGAATCGATTTTTCTTATGTATATTCGGTATCTTATTTGCTTTTGGACACAGTGCTGCAAATCAGAATAATTATCAAATGCCGCAGCCATGTCTTGATCAGATCGTTTTAAGCACCACCCAGGGAATGAATTATGGGTGTGAACAGGACCTGCCGATTGTTGTTGAACAATTTTTAAACCATACAGACGAAGCATTGCTTTTATTTTTACAGGTTCCCGACTACCTGTGTGACGGGTCCAATTCATTTATCCCCATTATGGTTACCCTTGACGGGAAATGGCAATGGGGACAGACCATGCCAGGTGCCCCCGGATTAATAAGACAGAATAAAAATATATTGTGGCTGACCAGCCAGTGGCAGGTTGAAGGGTCTTTTCCTATTTTGTATCAAAGCAATAACGGTCTCTCCTGGCACCAGGTCCTTTTGCCTGAAAACAGGGAGGTCGACTGCTGTTTTGAGTATATTGAACAGATCTGTTTTTATAATAATATGATGGGACTTAAATTCCATGGGGCATCAGAAAACACCATAAAATACTGGCAAATTTTTATTGATTCAGTGGATCGGGCTTCATTCAAACCAGAGAAAAAACAATTACCCAAATGGAATAAAATGAATCTTAAAAATGAATCGGGTTGGAAAAAATGTGATTCAAAGTCGCTGACACGTGGGAGATGGTCCCGGAATGAAATTTCAGAAACCAGTGAGATTATTTTTACTCACAAACAAAAAAACCAGACCACTCAGGTTCGTATTCCCAAATTCATATCCGTTAAATTCTAGATTGGATCATATTTTAAATACGACACGCCATCTAAAACAGTGCTATTGACAAATGCACCTGGTTCAACCCCTGGCATTTCCTCGCATGCCCTTGTGGCTGGTCCGGTACCCCGTTCCGTACCAGGCGCAGGATGGACAATCCCCAGATAATATGTTACGGCTGATGCTTTAGCGCTGCATCAGCCCAGCTTTTATCTGGTTATTACTCACAAGTTGTTGCATCAGGAGTTCCTGTTCGCTATATATATTTATAAACCCTTTTGAAAGGAAATTAAAATGACAGAAAGTACAAGAACATCTGCATTGGCAAGCCGCCACAGGGATCTTGGATCTGATCTGGAGGACTGGAACGGCATGGGAACGGCATGGAGCTATAGCTCTGATCCATGTGATGAACATGACGCCGTCCGGGAAGCTGCCGGCCTCTTTGACATGTCCGGTTTGAAAAAAATTCATGTAAAAGGACCGGATGCAGAAGCGGTTGTTGATTATATCATTACACGGGACATGACCAAAATCGGTCCCAGCAAGTCGGCATATGGTGCCATTCTCACGGATGAAGGAATGATTGCCGATGATGCCATTATCGCCAATATGGGGGGCAACTCGTATATCGTGGTTCATGGTGGTGGTTCCACCATGGAATTGCTTATGGAAACGGCCAAAGGCAAAGATGTCACCTGTGAGTTTGATGATGATCTTCACGACATTTCCCTGCAGGGACCCAAAGCGCTTGAACTGCTGGATGCCCATACGCCCATGGACCTGGCATCGCTGAAATATTTTCACCAGGAAGAAACCGAGTTGTTTGGTCATGCCTGCATCATTTCCCGTACGGGTTACTCAGGGGAACGGGGATATGAAATATTTGCCTCGGCAGATGTGGTGTGTAACATCTGGGATAAGATCCTGGAACATGGAAATAAAATGGGTGTCATGCCCTGTTCTTTTACAGCCCTGGACAAGGTTAGAATAGAAGCTGCCCTGCTCTTTTATGGATATGACATGAGCGAAGAGAATACCCCTTGGGAAGTGACCCTGGGTTGGTCTGTCAGCGCTGGAAAAGGAGATTTTAGAGGTAAAGATGCCGTGATGGCTGCCAAAGGCAAAGAAAAGGTCAATTTGGTGGGTATCTCAATTGACCATGATGACATGGTGGCTGGCGGCGAAAAATTGCTGCTGGATGGAAAAGAGGTCGGGTCTGTCCTCAGTCCGGGCTATTCCCACCGCATGAAAAAATCCCTGGCCCTGGTTCATGTCACACCGGAAGCCGCCATTGTGGGCACCAACCTGACGGTCGTGAACGAAGATGTTACCTACTCTGCCGTTATCGAGCAGACCCCCTTTTATGATCCCCAAAAAACAAAGACACATCAATAACGCCATTCGAAATTCCAACCGCCCCGGTTTATGTTTTACCGGGGCGGTTGTGCTTATAGGGACGGGTTAAGACTGATCTTTCTTTAAAAACGACAATTATTGAACACAATAAAATGAACCAGGCAATGATGCATATAAATACTGACAATAAGGAAAAATGGACGCGTAGACAAATTATGAAATTAGCCATGTTAAGTACCATTCAGGCGGTGACCGGCTGCAGTCCTAAGGAAACAACAATCGAAGGCAAGCCACTGCACCACACAACTGGAGGATTCCGTAACTATCCAACTGCACCTGAACCGGAATCGCCTGGATTTTCCTTTCTTTACAGACGGGTGAAAGAAGGGTTTTTTGATCCACCAGAGGTTCCTGAAAGTCACGTGATAAATGAAGCCCTTGCACTATCGAAACTAAATGATTATTCAGGTTCTGAAGCCATCACATGGATCGGGCATTCAACCTATCTGATGAGGCTTGGAAATAAGAATATTCTGTTTGATCCATTTTTCAGTGATTTAGCAAGCCCTCTACCCATTGGTCCTGAGCGGTATGTTCCGCCAGGGATATCACTTGCTAAACTTCCCCGGATTGATGCTATCATTATCTCACATAACCACTATGATCATCTGGATTCTGAAACCGTTGCAACTATGCCCGGCAAAGAACAGATTCATGTATTCGTTCCTCTGGGTTTAAAATCGTTTTTTGCCAAAAGAGGCTATCAAAACATCCGGGAATTGGATTGGCATCAATCTGTCGTTATGGATGAGCTTCAAATAACCGCTCTTCCTGCTGTTCATTTTTCCAGCCGGGGACTTGGCGATCAAAATAAAACCTTATGGTGCTCCTGGGCCGTCCGTTCAAAAAATAAAAGCTGTTTTTTTGCCGGAGATACGGCTTATTCACAAACCATTTTCAAGGAGATTGGCAAACGGTTTCATTCATTTGACGCAGCCATCGTTCCCATTGGCGCTTATAAACCGGTCAATGTCATGAAACCGGTTCATACAAATCCGGAAGAAGCCATTCAGGTTGCAAATGATGTAAAAGCTGACCTGATCATACCATCCCATTGGGGAACCATTGTATTGACGGATGAATCACCCTGGGAACCTCCTGAAAGATACCGGGCGTTTGCCATAAAAAACAAAATAAGCGATGAGCGGGCCTGTATAATGAAAATCGGCGAAACAAGAGGTTTTTAATTGATCGTCCGGGACAGCACAACCCCCTGTTAGGTATTTTTTTAAAGCCTCGATCAAAACTTTTTGTTAATCAATCATTTTATATAATTAACAAAAATAAAACGGTTCAATTTCGATTACCCGGAAATTCGGGTTATTAAAATTTAAATCAATATGCTTTATAAACGGTATTTTCCACTGCTATTAATTCCAATTACCCAATTATTTGAATAATCGATTAAAATAGTTATTGACAAATCAACTTGTTGGGCTTACCTTGTGCAACAATCCCAATAAAGGAGACAAAAAATGGATAATTGGTATTCAACATATGAAATAGGAATGGCAAGACATAGAGAACTTCAGAATACATATGCCAACCCCCATTTGATCGAGGCATATGCGTTGAAACGTCAGAAACGAAAAAAATGGATTCGAAAAATGGTTCGAAAAACGCTCTCAACCCTGGGCAGATTGCTTGAAACATGGGGACAGGTTCTTCAAAAAAGATTTCAAACATGCTAATGAAAAAGATATGGCAGTGAAAATAAAAAAATCGGATAACAGCAAAAGAGAAACCTTATGCCCAAATTAGGATTCATTAACACCATCAAACCGCCCCGGTTGTCTGCTCAGGTTGAGCCGGTTCGGAATGTTTTAAATTCGTTGCTTTTAATTGCCCACTGCAATGATTATCCCGGGATTCATCCTTTTATCAGCAGAACCCATGCCGCATTAACCGCCGAGGTCAGAAAAACAAATGAGATCCTCATGATCGGGCTTCAATATGCGGCGCTACCGGAATTGGATTTTCCAGATTTTCAGCATTATATTGATGATTTAAAACAGGTTGATCCAAATATTTTACAAGAAAGGATCTTTCACTCATATGATATCATCTCGTCCTATAAAATAGGCATTGTCTCAAGGAACGAACCTACAACCATCACGAAAAAAGATCAGGAACGATTATTATCCTCAAAAACGATTTACCTTGAATATCTTGAAAGATGTTTTGGTAATGAAACTCTGGATTACGATATTGAAGGCCGGGCATATGATTACCTGGTGAATCCTGAAGCCATGCGGGAATGCATGGTAAGGCATTTTCAATATATGTGGGATTATTTTTTAAGAGAAGAGTTTGCAAAGAACCAGGTTATCCTTGAAAAGGCGGTGGATGAATTTGCCAAGATTAGTTTTGCATCTCTGTCACCCTTTGACATCGCCAGAAATATCACCGGCCATGATATCGAACAGGAATGGGCAAACAAGAGCTGGGAACTGGATTGTATTAAAAGTTCAAAACGGGTTGTTTTTACACCCTCTTTGCACATGGGACCCTACCTTGGCCGAAGAGTTCGTCATGATGTCATGTACATCTTTTTCAGCCCAAAAATCAGAGAGGGACTGGAACTGTCATCTCCTGATCTGACCAGAACCGATATCAGCATGCGATTGACAACACTTAGTGATGATGTCCGACTTAAAATTCTAAAAATGTTAACCCAAAAGACAGAATTGTCTTCAAGGCAGATAATGGACAATCTGCAACTAACCCAGTCCTGTGCGTCAAGGCATTTAAAACAATTGAGTGCCACAGGCTTTTTAAATGAACGCAGGCAGAACAGTGCAAAGATTTATAGTTTAAATAAATCTTTTGTTACTCAAACACTGGATGCGGTATCAAACTATCTTCTCTCAAAATCTTGAAGAAACAACACGAATAAAATAGCTTTTCAGGAAAAAATGTCTAAAAGAGCAAAAAAAGCCGATGACACACTTATTTGCAGTTGTTATAAGTCATGCAAAAGATAGAGGGTGCGAAAAACTATGGCAAAGCTCCTGCCCCATCTTAATGGAGCTGATGCCGGTGATGTTTACATTTGACCAAAGCATTGACCAATAGATAGGGTGTTACACTTTTGACTACCTTATAGCGGCTAACCCTCAACATTTGTAAATCCTTTTGTATTCAATCTACATTGAGGAGTATGAGATATGGAGATTCGTGAAGCAGGTCCTGAAGACAATGATGCTTTACAGGCACTTCAGGCCAAGTGCCCGCAAGGGACAGATCTCATTGTCACTGTAATTAACACACCTGATTTCTTTGGAAGAGCTAAAGCATATGAAATGTACAAAGTTTATGCAGCACTTGAGGGAAATCGCATATTAGGTTCAACCGCTTGTGGTTTAAAAGATGTACTTGTTAACGGCCATAAAAAAAGGGTGGGTTATGGATTTCAGGCATTTGTTTCACCTGAATCTCGCCGAACCGGAGTTGCCAGTCGGCTTCACCAACATCGTGAAGATTATGCGGCTAAACAAGGAGCATCTTTGTTTTATACGATGGTTATTGAAAAAAACATTCCGGCAATGCGCTATATTGAACGCAGAGGTTATTCTCGCCATCGCACTGTTGTAATGCCAGGCCTGGCTATATACAAAAAGATGCCTGCACATTCAGAAAAAAACGTGAGAGCAGCCAGACCAGCGGATCTTAGCAGACTTGCGGCATTGGCCAATCTAACTTGGCAGAACTATGAAATGTATGAACCGCTTACCGCTGAAATGTTGTCCGCCTCTATCAGCAACATTCCCGGGTACGATCTCAATAATTTTCTGGTTTTGGAGGAGAAAGGTGAAATTATCGCTTTTCTGGGATACCAGGATTGGCGCCAGGTAATGAAAATTACAGTTGATGCAACAAGTTTGAAAATGCGCGTGATGGGAGTGATACTTAAATTGGCTGGATTATTTAAGCCCATGCCTAAAATAATAAGACCGGGTGACATCTTGAATCAGGTTAATATTACACTCACAGGATTTAATGACCCATCTCATTTATCACTGCTGCTAAAACATTTAAATAATCAAATGCTTCAAAGGAATGTTGATTATATTTTTTGTATCTGTGACCATACAAGCCCTGCATTGAAAAGCCTGAAAGGCTTCATTCGGATCGACACGGCAATAAACATCTATGTTAAAAATCTTCAACAGGACAAATTGAATACAGATAGGCCGGTATTTATTAACGGCCTTGATATGTGATAATATATAATAAACCTCAACCGGTTAAAAAGGGGCCCATCGACAATTTGCTCTTGCAACAGAGTCTAATATAGGGATAAATTCAATAACAATGGATAATAATGACACTCCACTTTCTGCGACTGACTGGTTTAATGAAGGTTTAAAATGTTTTAACAAACCGGACGGGACTGCTGCTGTTCGGGCATTTGAGGCGGTTATCGAGATGGAACCCGCCTATCGTCATGAAGATGGTGACAACCCCTACTTCTACCTGGGTAAAATTTCCGAAATCGAAGGACGGATCGGAGATGCCTTAATTTTTTACTCACGCGCTTTAACAATCAATCCATACGACGAGGAGAGCCTTATCGGCCGGGGGAGTTGTTATACGGTTAAAAAAAATCACGATGTTGCCATAGCCGATTTCAAAAAAGTACTGAAAATCCCTCATGAAAGCAGGAATGCGCCGTTGAAGCATGTGCTGTATGCCATTGCGGAAAACTACCGCCAGCAAAAAGATTTTCCAAATGCACTTATCTGGGGAGAAAGAGCGCTCTCAGAAGACCCTGATAATTTCCAGCACCAGGAATTGGTTACCGAAGTCATAAAACAAATGCAGAATATGTCCTAATAATGCAGCAGGTGTTAAAAGAGTTAACCATGAAACAACAATCATTTTTCATTATATCCTTTTTAAAGGGGTGTTCGTCATCCTCTCATTTAGAGTTGTGGGCAGGGGATAAACCCGGGCACCATATCAAAAATGGTTTCAGGAATTATCCGTTAATTGAGCCCGCTGATACACTGCGTTTTAAATTTATCCGGAATAGAATAGTTTCATCATCAAAAACTGATAACATTCCAACTGATCATTTAATTGACGAGAACCAGATGAATACAGGAGCCTATCTTAAAAGAGTATTATTAAAGCGCGGGATCTATTTCAATACCACGATAGACTGGTAACAAGTTAAGGAAATGGCATACAACGGAGATTGGGATTTAAAAATTACCAATGGCAAAATTTACCATAAATACACCGGGAGTGACGGCGCAAAGATTACACAAGAGGCATATAGACAGCATCATTGAATTGATGAATAAAGAGGGCTGGTATTACTATGACCGCCATGAACTCAAAAGGTATTTAACCCTGAATCAGGATTGTTTTACGCTTCTCAAAAAGGGGCGAATCATAGGGAGCATCTTCACCACAAATTATGGCAATCAAGCCTGGATCGGCAATATCATTGTCGCAAAAAAAGCCAGGGGAATGGGGCTTGCCGCCGAACTCATTAAAGGAGTCATAGACTACTTGAGTGAAAAAAGGCATATTCCCACATTTCGACTGGGATCGGTTCCGTTAGCAATAGGCCTTTACAAAAAAATAGGATTCCGGGCAGAAGCATTTACAACGTCCCAGGAGGCTCAGTTGCCCCTTAAGGCAAAATATAAAAAAATACTTTTAGGAAAAAACACACATGTGGAAAGACTCCATGCTCATGACCTTGCTGCCATCGGTGAAATTGATGAGAGATATTTCAAATCAAAACGCCTAGCGTTTTTTAAGGATATCTACAATGATTCAATCAAGGAGGGTTGTTTTTGTTTGAAAGATCAGGGAAAAGTTGTTGGATTTCTCATGTTGAGACGGAGACAGGCGTCGAAAAACAAAGGCCATTTTGCTGAAGGGCCGGATGATGCCTATCGCCTTGGCCCATCCTGCGTTTTGCCCGAATATGGCATCAACGGCTTTATTGCTCTCTTCCAGGAAACAATACGTGTCGTTAATAAAGCGGTTCGCAAACGGGGAGGCAGTGCCCGGTTGTATGCTGCATTTCCAAAAAATGCGGACAAAGAGGACATCTATGAAGATACCAGGGATCTGGCAAAGGCAATGGGCATAAATACGAAGCTGAACCTTGACAGCGTCTTTGACGAACACGATCACATCTTCAGGGCGCAGAAGTCGACAAAAAATGACGAACAATGGGAATACATGGAAAACCTTGGCTTCCATCAAGAATATTTCGAACAGGTGATGAGTTATACTCTCGGGGATGCAAAGGGAACCAGGGTCGACCCGGAAGGGATCTTTGCGTTCGCGACGCCTGGTGATAAGGCATAATACAGGAAATAATGTTTTTAACACTTTTTATAATAGTTGCTATCTTAAGTGTGGTTGCCTTGATATTTATCATAAAAAAGGTTCGGACCAAACTTCATATCCGGGCAGCCAAAAAACGGGCAGCCCGTAAATCAGCCATTGAACCTTCAGTGACGTTTTATCTGAAAAAAGGGGAGCCTCTGAATCAAGAAGACAGGAAAATATGCATTAAAAACACTGGCCAGTTCCGGGCAATAAATATTTCCATCAAAGATTTTCATCACCCAGAGGAAAAAAATTGGGTATTTAAATTTGAAAAAATCCCTGCACTTGATCCGGGAGAAGAAAAGACGGTTGACTTTAAATTCATTGTTGCTGAAATTGAGGCATCAAACAGATTCGATCAACTGTGGATGTTTGATCCGGCGCATGATCATGATTTTGCCGCTAAGGTAATTCTCTCTTATCACGATATCGATGGAAACCGGATTGAGAAAACAATTACCATCGGGAAAAATAAAAAATCAAAAATCAGCCGACAAAAACTGATTCAGACCATGCTATCCCGGGACCGGTTTAAATAAACCCATACCATAAAATTGGACCTTATACACCCATGAGCAAAAAAGATCATAAATATATCGGAAAATATCAAATCAAGTCCTTTCTTGGCAGTGGCACCATGGGACGGATTTATCGTGTCACCACCCCGATACTAGAAAAAACAGTGGCTTTAAAATTGTTCGCCCCCAAAAAAGCGTTGATTAAAAAGGCCGGCTTAAAATGGCTCAAAGAGCAGTTTATTAATGAAGCAACCATGATAGCAAATATCAGGCATCCAAATGTAGTTGACATCCTAAGTCTTGAAGAGACTGACCATGAATTGTTTTACCTGATGGCGTATTATTGCCGGAATATTGGACAACTCATTGGAGAATCCTATTGGGCAGACCGAATCTCCAGAAAGGTGTCAGTTGAAAAAACATGTCATTACCTGACCCAGATTCTTGAAGGGCTTTGCTGTCTGCACGAAACTGATATCATCCACCGGGATATCAAGCCCTTTAATATCATGCTGTCTGATACAGGAACTATAAAAATTGTTGATTTCGGTCTTTCCAGAAGAAGGGGAGAAAAACAATCTCTATGTGCAGAAAAACTGGACATTGGAACACCGTTTTATACAGCTCCGGAACAGATTGACTCTCCTGAAACAGCTGATCAAAGGGCAGATCTGTATTCTGTCGGAGTGATTCTTTACAGGATGGTAACCGGCCATCTGCCTGATAAAAACCCTGCACCCCCAAGTACGTTGAATACGCAATTGGATCACAATAGTGACCGATTCATTTTCAAGGCGATTGCCCCTCTTCCAAAAGATCGATTCCAGACAGCTGAAGACATGTCAGATGAGCTAAAGACATTTTCTGAGTCATATAAACATACGATGCAAAAAGAATGTTTTGCTCCAGATGATGTTTTCAAGGAAAACAACACGGTTTCCCCGGTCAAACCCTTTCTGCCTATTCGGTGTGAGCCGTCCAGAATACTTGCAAAACATGCCCGGACCGTTTTCAATATAGATGATCTGAACCAGCCAAAGGAATTCGTTGAAAATGAGTTTCAAAAAACTAGCAATAAAACGGTCAAGGATCTGTCCACCAATCTGATCTGGCAGCAATCCGGCTCCCGCCATCCCATGACGTGGCAACAGGCCCAGAATTATATCCATATGCTGTCCGAATCCAGATTCGACGGATATGAAAACTGGCGCATACCCACCATCAACGAAATGTTGTCACTGTTAAGCTCTTTGTCCAATGACAATTTTTGTATGAAGCCTGTGTTCTCAAACCATCAAAAATGGCTCTGGAGCTGTGATACCCGTTCAAAAAAATCTGCCTGGACCCTTGATGCCCAAATGGGATTTGTGACCTGCTCTGATCTTTTTGATCATAATTTTGTAAAAGG
>CAYVZG010000083.1:0-16298 GCA_964455805.1 uncultured Desulfobacula sp. | reverse complement strand
GCTAAGCTTAACAAATGGTTTGAACTTTTTTTAATAAAAAGAATCATGCCGGCTTTCCTGAAAATTGGATTTAACGAACCCTGTGTATCATTACTTTTTAAAATGGCGGCACCCTCGTGGGAAGCCATGGGGCCCTTACTGGATGAGAAACTCCGCATTTTTCCACATATTGATAAAGAATTAAAAAAAATTCGAGCGGGGTTTATTTTACAAAAAGAAAAAGAAACCCAATATAAGGAAAGTATCCGATATTTAAATTCTCAACAGCTTTTCCGACAATTTAATCAAAACCATGATAAAACAAGTCTCTTGAATATACTGGATGAAATAGTGACCTCATGGACGGTTCTGCCACGGGCATATGGGCTTTTGGAAAAAAAACAGGCCAAATTTTTACCCTGTTATTTAAAGCATATAAATTCTGAACAAAACCCAATATTTTTAAGAATTCTGTTAAAAATTATAATCGAGTTCAGCGCCAATTATTCCTTGCGCCATATACATAATGATGATTTCCGCCAGAACATGTGTGAGGCTCTTTTCTATGGATACGCTGCAATGTTCTGGCACAACCTGAGAAAACCAGCTGACGGGTATGAAGAAATGCTGCTTTTTGACATTTTTTATCAGTGGACCATCAAATTGATTAAACAAGAATCCCTAACCAATACTGATATACAAAATACATTGGAGGATATGAATAAATTCAGGGATTTGTTTTTTCCTCTTGTCAATACGTTTGGTTTTACCAAATATTGTGTGATAGACTCTGGTTGGTTTCTGGTTCCAATTCGTCATGGAGAGACAGGGATTGCTGCTGCGTTAAATCATTTTGGCTCCGGCAAATTATTGATTCGAAATACAACCCGGGGCGGAGTTTCCTATATTGAGGTTCCAAAATCACTCTGGCTATTTCTTAGAAAGATGAAAACCATCCTGCCCTATGAAAAACCAAAGACAAAAAAATTTTTTCTCACTTTTATGTTAAAGCTCAAAAATGGATATCAGAAGAATTTCAAAAATACTAATAAGAGCAGGCCGTTAAGATTCGCATGCCCGCGTGTTTTACAGATGGTCAATGATTTTTCCCGGTCTTTTCCTGAAAGACCATAATCTCAAACGATCAAACGGATACAGAACAACCGCCATGCACACGTTTATGTGAGAACCAGGCCCCTGCACCCCGACGGCACTATAGATGAAAGAAAAAGGAATGGGGCACATCGTCAATGGACTTAGCAGTGCCAGTTTTCGAAATGCTCAGCCGTGGACTGAAAAAACAGCCATCACGCCTGAAACCAAAAACTTTCCCGCCTTTACCTTTATCACCTTTTATAAAGACACGGCCTTCCTGTAGACAATTGATGCCCGTCCCAAAAGCAAGCTAAAACTGGTGGACGAGTTCAAATGGGTGATTTCCTATTGCCCTGAATGCTAAAAAATATTAAATATTATACAATAAGTTTAATTCCCCTTTTTTTTCTCAATTGACGCGGGAGGTTGTTTTGCAGCGATATTGCCCATTAGGAGGGTTCAAAATTTTTAACAAACCAGAATGGATTGATCAAAAAGTCAGCGATACACTTGAGGCAAATTATTGGACACTAGGCGAGTCTATTGTCTACAGCAGACCAACAGGATTTTCCAACTTACAGGGAGTTAAAAATGTATTGGCTTTAAATGAAGATGTTGCCTCTTTTGTGTCATCGGGAAGCAATCCTTACATCCAAATCGAAGATTATTCATTTTTAAAAGGATCCAGTACTAAAGCACGAAAATACTTTATTGAGAAAATCAATAATGATAACCGCAGGGAATCAATCATTTTCTGTAATACTACGCTTCCATTTAAAGTTGCAATTAAACTGGGGAAAAAATTCAATACAACTAACAAATATGTTCATGTTGCTAAAGATTATAAAGAGGCAGTCAGACATGCGAAAACGCTCTCAGATTATATACAAAAACCGATTGACCCTATCATTTCAAATGTATTGGAGAATTATAATTATAATGGCAGTTCATTTTTGTCGGTGGGTATACACTGCGAAAAACACTGGCAGATCAAAACGCCTGAATTTTCAAATCATGCTGTTGTAATTGATCAAAATATTTTACATTCAACATCCACTGGATTTTTAAGATCAGATCATATACCGCTGATAGATAAAATGCGGTATCAATGTGTGTCCGATTTACCGGACGACTTCAACTTAGACTACATCATCGTAAATGGCGGCGAATTAAAAGGCAGCAGCCGGTCAGCAAGATTTAAATTCATGCAGTCATTAAAGGAATGGCACAAGAAATTTCCGTTTCAAATGTATATTACCTACAACGCGAATATTTTTACTAGAACCGCATTCCAGATAGCAAGAACGGTAATGCCGTTTAAAATTAAGGTGACGCAAAATCTAAAAAGTGCATTAAAACTGGTTCATGAGGATCAAAAAAAATCGCTGCCCATAGAAATTACGAAAAAAGAAACAAAAGCCAGTACAATAGAACAAAGCGATATCGAAAACCTGCTTGCCATGATCGGTAACATGAATTGGGAAATTGAAGGATTTGAAAATTCTTTTGACATATCTGAGGATCATCCTTTTTTCTACATTTATCAATCTATCAAGTTGATTAAAGAAGAACTGGATGATCTTTTTGCCGATAGGACACGACTTGAGGGTCAATTGCAACAATCTCAAAAAATGGAATCCATTGGAACCCTGTCCGGTGGCATTGCCCATGATTTTAATAATATCATGGGAATTATTCTTGGAAATACTGAGCTTGCCTTAGAAGATGTACCTGATTCAAACCCTGCTTATAAAAATCTTAGAGAGATTAAAAAGGCAAGCCAAAGGGCTTCCAATATTGTAAAGCAGCTGTTAAGCTTTAGCCGCAAGACCGATCATAAACCGCAACCTATTCAAATAGCCGCAATCATTAAAGATTCACTCATTTTTTTGCGATCAACTATTCCAACCTTTATTCATATTGAACAAGATATTTTTATAACAGATGAAACCATTTTTGCAGACCCGACGCAAATCAATCAGATCGTCATGAACCTGTGCATCAATGCCTCCCATGCCATGGAACAATCCGGTGGTACGCTTACCCTTTCCATGGAAAAGGTGATTTTGGACGATCATTCAGTTAAAGACTATCCCGGTTTGAAGAGTGGTGATCATGTCAAAATAACGATAGGTGATACAGGTCCGGGAATAGATCCCAAATTCATCGGCCAAATTTTTGATCCCTATTTTACCACCAAAGAAATAGGCAAAGGTTCTGGTATGGGCTTAGCTGTGGTACACGGTATTGTAAAGAATCACAACGGAGCTATCAGTGTTGAAAGTAAACCGGGTAAAGGGAGTAAATTCACAATACTTTTTCCCATAACGAAAGTAAATCCGGTTATTGATTCCCAAATCGAAAGCCGGATCCCAAAGGGGAATGAAACCATATTATTTGTGGATGATGAAATATCCATAGTAAAGATGGTCAAAAAAACCTTTGAGCGTCTGGGATATAATGTCGAAACCGCTAACAACCCGCAGAATGCTTTGGAAATATTTTCTATAAATCCCGATCATTTTGATCTAGTCATAACCGATATGACAATGCCCCATTTAACAGGTGTTAAACTGTCTGAAAAACTCCTTGCCATTCGCCCTGATATTCCCATCATCATCTGCACAGGGCATAGCAACCTTGTGGATGAAGAAAAGGCAAAAAAAATGGGGGTAGCAGCCCTGCTCATGAAACCAATCAAAACATCTGAAACCGCCCAGATCATCCGAAAAGTTCTGGATAAACAATAATGCCTATTTTCAAATTCTGTGTTGAAAATACAAGTTTTAAAATCGCTTGACTTCTGGAAGCGTTCTTTATACCTATTTGCTTAGAAAAATGGCTTAATGATTGTAACAGACTCAAGAAGAACACTCCCGCAACAATTTGTTACGGGACAATAAAAATCAATAAAAGAAGAACAGGAGATTAACCATGAAAAAAATGTTTCAAATCTGGGCCCTGATCTCAATTGTATTTCTTTTTTTTTCAGGAAATGCCATTGCAGGAAAATCAGCTCTTGAAGAAATCTATGCCGCCAAGACAATCGTAGTATCTACAGATGCCAACTATGCCCCCCAAAGCTTTCTAAACGACAAAGGCGAATTGGAAGGTTTTGATGTCAGTGTTGCCAAGGAGGTGGCTGAAAGACTCGGCGTAAAGGTAAAATTCATTACACCGGACTGGGATCTCATCACAGCGGGCAAATGGGGAAAACGATGGGATCTTTCCATTGGATCCATGACGCCTACTAAGGAAAGAAAAAATGCCCTTTTATTCACCCTGCCCTATTACAGTTCGCCGGCACAATTTGCCATCCATAAATCAAATACCACCATTAAAGCCCTGGCAGATCTTGCTGGTAAAAAGATCGGAATTGCCGGGGAAACAACCAATGAAAGATATCTTCAAAAAGATCTTTCCATTGAAGATGTAAAAATTGTTTATCAGAACTGGAAACCGGGCAAGCTTCAAACCTATCCAACTGATGCAAACCATATTGAAGACTTATCCCTTGGGGATGGAGCAAGACTGGATGCCATTTTTTCTTCCAGACAGACCATTGCCGAAGCGATCCGCTCCGGGTGCGGCAAAGGCTGTCCCTTAAAAATGCTGGGTGAACCACCCTATTACGAACCCCTGAGTTTTGCCCTGGATAAAAGCCGGGCCAACAGCCAGACCCTTGTTGACAAACTCAACGAGATCATTAAATCCATGAATGATGACGGCACATTGGTCAAACTTTCTGAAAAATTCTATGGGACCAACCTGATCCCAAAATTATAGCATAAGAACCGTGAAGCGGTTTTTGATAGTCAATTACGCCTGAACTATTTGAGACCGCTTCTTTTTTCCTTTCTCAGATGCCATTATTAGATTAAAGGAGATTTGAATGAAGGCCAAGACGATGCATCCGGGAACAGGCGGCATCCCACCTGAAGCCCAACAGGTCCTGCAGCAGATTGAAACAGAAAAATCAAAGTATAAGCGAAATATGATCATCGCTTTTGTTGTTTTGATTCTTTTTATGATAACAACCCTTGTTATTCTGGGACTTGATTTCAAATTCATGGCCAAATGGCTTCCCTTTATCCTTGCCGGAAGCGGCTATACATTTTTAGTCGCCTTTTTGGCCATTTCACTTGCCTGTATTCTTGCCGTGGTGGGTGCCCTGGGCCGGCTTTCAAAAAACCCTATTTTTAACAGTATTGCCACTTCCTATGTATCCCTGATCCGCGGCACCCCTCTCTTGGTCCAGGTATATATGTGGTATCTGGCCCTGCCCCAGAT
Organism: uncultured Desulfobacula sp.; assembly: GCA_964455805.1. Taxonomy (GTDB): domain Bacteria; phylum Desulfobacterota; class Desulfobacteria; order Desulfobacterales; family Desulfobacteraceae; genus Desulfobacula. The sequence goes on along the minus strand of CAYVZG010000083.1, from coordinate 10,934 downwards.
TGGCAAAGCGCTGGAAGCTTACGGGATCCCCGGGGTTCAGCGCCTGTTTACACTTCCCGCGGTTCCGGCGGGCATTCTGGCCCTTGGGGTCTGCTACGGCGCCTATATGACAGAAACCGTTCGTGCCGGTATCCAGTCCATAAAAATAGGCCAGACTGAAGCAGCAAAAGCCCTGGGGATGAACAAAACCCAGACCATGAAAAGAATCATTTTCCCCCAGGCATTACGGGTCATTATTCCGCCGGTTTCCAATGAATTTATCGCCATGATCAAGGACTCCTCTCTGGTTTCCCTCATGGGGGTGTGGGAGCTTTCCTACAGGGCTATAAAAGTCGGGCGGCGACATTTTCAATCCCTGGAAATGTTAATTATGGTGGCATTTATTTACTGGATCATGTGTATGGTCCTGCAATTTGTACAGGAAAAAATTGAAAAATACATGGCCCGGGGCGACAGGAGGATATCATGATGGAAAACGCTGCTCCCATGGTAAAAATTACCAATATTCACAAAGTGTTTGCACAGAATCTTCATGTGCTTTGCGGGATTAATCTTGAAGTGGCGAAAGGGGAAACGGTTGTTATTCTTGGGGCTTCAGGGTCGGGTAAAAGTACGCTGTTGCGATGTATTAATTTCCTTGAAGAACCCACGGCCGGAACCGTTGAAGTAGACGGAACTGCTATTCATGCGGGTGAAGATGATAAAACACGGGAAAATCATATTCTGGAGATACGCAAAAAAACAGGTATGTGTTTTCAGTCCTTTAATCTTTTCCCCCATATGACGGCATTGGAAAACATTATTGAAGGCCCCACAACAGTACTTGGTCAGAAAAAAAAGCAGGCCATTCTTTATGCTGAAGAGCTGCTTGACTGGGTGGGGTTGAATGATAAACGCAATGAATATCCTTCCCGTCTCTCCGGCGGGCAGCAGCAGCGGGTCGCCATTGCCAGGAGTCTTGCCATGAAACCCAAGGTAATGCTGTTTGACGAACCCACATCTGCACTGGATCCAGAACTTGTAGGTGAGGTGGTGGATGTGATGGAGCGCTTGGCCAAGGAAGGTATGACTATTATCGCAGTAACACATGAGATGCATTTTGCATGGGATGTGGCAGACCGTGTCCTGATTATGGACGAAGGGAACTGGATTGAGGAAGGGACACCGGAAGAAATTTTCTATAATCCCAAAGAGAAACGCACCCAGCAATTTTTAGCACATATCCTTTAATGGAATCGGTTTAGCTATCTATTGTATGAAAGATAAATTCTGTAAAATATGAATATTTGTAACTATTCAGCTCTTATGCTTGAAACCGACCTATCCCATGGATATTTATTTCGATGCTAAACGCTTAACCTCCTGCAAATATCCATGAACAGGGTTTTAAGATAACTGCTTTAAACAAGCTAAACAATTACGAATAATTTTTAATTTTAATTTTGTTTGAAAAGGAGGCCCATGCTTGATCTGAAACCGGAATTAAGGGTCATGACACGGGAACAAATTAAAAAAGTGCATAATGATGCACTTTCGATCCTTGAAGAAACAGGTATTATGGTTGATGACCCTTCAGCCTTGGCCCTGTTTAAAAAAGCCATTGGAAAACCAGACAAAAATCATCGGATTTTGATTCCCAGGGACCTTGTTCAATGGGCCATAAATGCTGCCCCTTGTGAAATAAAAATTTTTGACCGCCTGAGCAAGCCCTGTTTTACGCTAAAGGGAGATGGATCAAGAGACACTGTTTTTGGGATCGGGGTCACCAACCTCCATTATCAGGATCCGCTAAAAAATGATATTCAACCCTTTTCCAGGCATCATATGGCGGCAGCCACAGGTCTGGGGAACAGTCTTGATAACTTTGATTTTATCTCAACTCCAGGAGTGATCCAGGATATTTCTTCTGAAACAGCCGACCTCTACGGCCTCTTGGAAATGATGGCCAATACCACCAAGCCTTTGGTCTTACTTATTTCCAATTGGGATACTTTTAATCAGGCACTGGACCTTTGTGAACATCTTGTGAGTGATAAGACGACCCGCCCATTTCTTATGCCCTATGTCAACCCGATTACCCCGCTTACCTTAAATTCCGAAACCACATTAAAAATGGAGGCCTCTATTAAAAGAGGACTGCCTCTTATCTTTTCGAATTATGGAATGTCCGGTGCCACCTGCCCGATAACACCGGCTGGAACCCTGGCGCTGCTCACAGCAGAACTATTGGCCGGACTTACCTTTAGTCAGCTTGTAAAAAAAGGTGCCCCTGTCATTTTGGGAAGCCTTCCAGCAGCTTTTGACATGAAGAATGCCGGAAGTTTTTACTCCCCTACCACATTATTACTGAATTCAGCCTGCGCTGAAATGATGACTTTTTACAACATTCCCCACTGCGGGACCTCAGGCAGTGCGAATGGATGGGGAGCAGATCTTCTTGCAGGGACAACCCATTGTATCAACCATCTTACAAGCTGCCTGGGCAAAGCCGGTATGATTCCCTTTGTGGGCGGCAGTTTTGATTCCCTTGTTTTTTCTCCTGAACTTGTGGTGTATTCTGATGATGTGATCCACCAGTCAAGACTTTTTACTTCAGGGTTTTCTCTAAAAGATGAGGAGGTGGGATTTTCAGACATATCTCGTATCGGACCAAAGGGAAATTTTCTTTTATCAGACCTTACTGCTAAATATTTCAAGGATTCACAGTTTTCAAGTACGATCTGGCCGTTTTTAAGCCTTGATAAATGGAAAGAAAAAGGAAAACCATCTGCTGAAAAAATATTAAAAAACAGGACCCTTGAACTCCTGGACAACCCTTCTGCCCCAAATGACAAAAATGAAATTCTATCAAGGGGAGAACGGTTTTTAAACACCCATTTTTAACATGTCAAAAACAATTGGAAAAAGACTGTTTGTTTCTAAAAAATTATATGCTCACAGAATTAATTCTGTGAGCATATATTCATCACTACAATAGTCTAAGGCTATTTTTTTTCAAGGATAACGGCCATACCCTGACCACCGCCTATGCAGAGAGTAGCCAGACCATATCGCGCATTGCGGTCTTTCATTTCATACAACAGCTTTGTTAATATAGCACCACCCGATGCAGATACGGGATGACCCAGTGCGATAGCACCGCCATTTACATTTACCTTGTCTTCATCCATATTCAATTCCCGCATACAAGCCAGTGCCTGAGAGGCAAATGCCTCGTTCAGCTCAATCAGGTCAATATCATCAATGGTCAATCCTGCTTTTTCAAGGGCCATCTTTGTAGCCGGGATAGGACCAATTCCCATGTAAGCCGGATCAACACCGGCAGATGCATAGGAAACTATTGATGCCATGGGTGACAGCCCCAGTTCATCTGCTTTCTCCTTAGACATGACAACCAGTGCTGATGCACCGTCATTCATGCCTGATGCACTTCCAGCGGTAACAGTGCCGCCTTTTCTGAATGGGGGTTTCAATCTCTGGAGGGCTTCTATTGTGGTGCCGAACCTTGGATGTTCATCGGTATCAAATATTTTCGGATCACCTTTTCTCTGGGGAATTTCAACAGGAACGATCTGGTCCTTGAATTTTCCTTCTTTTATGGCTTTTTCAGCAAGCTTCTGGCTTCTCAAACCGAATTCATCCTGGTCTTCTCTTGACACATTATACTTTTCTGCAACATTTTCAGCGGTTTCTCCCATGGTATTTCCACTCAATGGATCAAAAAGAATCAATTGATCCTGAAGCTGTCCATGTCCCAACCGATAACCCCATCGGGCTTTTTTCAACATAAATGTTGCATTGCTCATGCTTTCCATACCGCCTGCAACAATAATGTCTGCATCACCGGATTTAATTACCTGGGCTGCAAGGGTAACCGCCTTGATACTTCCGGCACAGGCTTTGCTAATGGTAAATTGTGGTTTTTCCACCGGAATCCCTGCTTTTACCGCTACAACACGTGCGGAGTTAATGGGAAGATCCCCTGTTCTATATCCGGATGCATAAATGACCTCATCAATCTGATCTCCGGTTAAATCCGCTCTTTTAATGACCTCTTTTATGGGGATGGGACCGAAATCAATATCGCTCAACGGAGCAAGGGAACCACCAAATCCACCGATTGCCGTTCTGCAGGCACTGACAATTACAACTTCTCTCATTTCTCCTCCTGAAAATATAACATTAAATATTTTATCTTAATCGTAGCTTTAATATAGCTGTAATATAAATGGTTGACCGTGTCAACCAAAAACATTTGCGCATTTCCCTGATAACTTATCGTTTTTATTAAGATTGGGCGGCGATAACTCTAATCACAGGCATTTTTGAGCCCCTGTTAAAAGATCTGCCATAATATTAATTGCCGGGATAATATGATGCTATCGCTTCTATGCTTTTTCTAAGGGCTAAAGCCGCTTTTTCGTCGGCACTCTGTTTGGCTTTCATTGCCCAAATAATTACAGCATGATGTTTTTTCAAACGTTCTTCATAGTCTTTTTGGTTTGTTTTAACCCGTTGAGTCAAAAAATAATCGCTGATTATAAAAATTACATTCTGTGCATGTTTTTCCTTATTCATTACCCACCGAACCAGTTGGTTCTGCGATTGTGCATCTGTTTTGCCCGATAACTTGACAATCTGTTTGCTTGCCTTTAGAACAGTTTTACTGTCTTCAAGCATTTGTTCTATTCTTGCATGATCATCATAGATTCCGCAAGGCACCTGGCAATGGGCATATACAGTATTAACGACAACAAACATGAAAAACCAAAATATTATAGATGCTAACATTATTTTTTTAAGAAAAAATTTATTCATGTCTAATTCCTTGGTTGATTATTAAAATTTTGTCCGTCCCTATCCTTAGGTGTTAAAATTTTAACCACCTGATATGGCTCAATCAGAAAAAAACCACCTTGTTCCTGCCGGTGTCTTTGGCTTTAAATAGTGCCTGATCTGCTCGATTGACAAACTCATCTTTGGTTTCCCCGCTAATGTATTCGGTCACTCCAAAGCTACAGGTAATCTGAGTTTTGATTGAAAACGAATATTTTTCAATCAATTTCCGGAGTTTTTCTGCAAATGGTACAATTGACCCCTTGTCATTTTCAGGAGCAAGAATAATAAATTCCTCACCCCCCCACCGGGCAAGTATGTCAGACTCCCGGATGATTGCCAGGCATAAGAAAGAAAGCTCTATGAGGACAGTATCTCCGGAAAGATGACCATAGGTATCGTTTACCTGTTTAAACCTGTCAATATCAAAAACAATAAGGGACAGCGATGATCCATATCGTTTTGAGCGCTCCATTTCATTTTTAAGACAACGATTAAAATAATCCCTGTTATAAAGGGTGGTTAAGGGGTCGGTTGTGGCTTTTATTTTCAAAGCGGCATTCACCTTTACCAATTCTTCCTGCTGTTCTTTCTGTGTTTTCTTGTAACCCTGAAAAATAAAATTAATGCCTTTTGAAAAAAAATAACCCAGGCAGAGAAAAATACAACCTACAATGATTATAAAATACATGAAATAATTAATGGTATTATTTATTTCGTGTTTTAAGCTTTCCTGCAGATGGCCGATTTTTTCGTCCAAAGAGTCAAGATAAGCGCCTTTTGCAATAATCCAGTTCCATTCAGGATAATATTTAAAATAGCTCAATTTTTTGCCCATTTCTTCTGAGCCCGGTTTTTTATAAGTATAGGTAACAAAGACTTCCCCTCTGTCCCTGATACCTCTTATCATTTCTCTGCGGAACATCTTGCCCTTTGCATCTTTATAATTATCTGAAATTTTTTTACCAAGAAGATCCGGACGGTTTGGATTAACCAGCATGGTGGCGAAGTCGTCTCCGCCGTTAATATCATGTACCTTGTAGATAAAAATATATCCTGGAACCGTTGCCTCATAATCATCTTGATTAAGATTGTTGACAATGGAATTTTTTATCCTGTCCTTAATATTGTCCAGATAATCTCCACTGCCTATCACCCAATCATAGGGCTCAAAATATTTAACAAAGGTAATTTTATCAAATCGCTGCTGTTCATCAATACCTGGTTTGTGCCATGAGTAATCCAAAAAACCTTCGCCAGATCCTTTTGTAATCGAAAATATTCTATTAAAAAGATCTATTTTGTATTTCTGTGGGTTTAAATAGATATTCTTGCCTTCCCAGTCCGTGTCCGGCGGATAGAGGACAGGGACGCCTTTTCCAGACCAGATAAAAAAATAACCCTCGCCGGTATGAAACCTTATGGGGCGTAAGGCTTCACGAATAATGGATTTTATCTCACCGGAACTCTTAATCTTCTCATTATTTTTCACAAATAAATTCTGGGCAATGGCATGGGCTTCGTAAACTCTTTTCTTAATTTCAACTTTAATGCCTGCTTCACTTGTCTGTCGGCTGGCTTCAATCCGCTTAATCTGTTTATTAACTTCTTTCTTGAGCTGCTCTTTCTGGGACGCCAGATAATCGATTTCCACCCGTTGATAATCTTTTTCAAATTTGCCATAGGTATTTTGAATAAATACAAAACCAAGGGTGGAAGTGAGAAGGACAATAATGACAATTGAACTTATAAAACTAATTTTACCTATATTATCTTCATTGATAAACGGCATTGGATAGACTTTCTCTCCTTTTTATACCATCAACGCTGAGACTTATATCAATATAATTTTCAAAAAAATATAGAAAAATTACCACACAAAAGCAAGAAAGAAAAGCCACAAACCCCAACCTTGGGTTTTCAAAACCTTTCAATCCCTTTTACCCAGAGAAGACAAATGTTTTAAAGGGTATAGGGATTGTTAACTGATGGTTCCTCTTCATTTGCTTTGCAAAGGGGCTTTAAACTTACAAAACTTTAAATTTTGATGTAAAATATAATTAATTTATAGTTTCCGGTTTTCTAAAAGTTTAACTACTTTTTTGAACTGTTGCTCTGCCCTTTTTTTCATATCTTCGGCAAGCTTAATGGTCTCTTGTTTGAAATTTTCATCAGTGATGTCCGTCAAATTAATCATGACATTTTTATATGCTCCCCAGATGCCTGTTTCCAATGCTTTAGCTCCCACTTCAACATCTGATTTTGATGCGATATTCCCATATTGAGCGATTCCCAGCATGGCATCCCACGCCAGATCTGCGAGCGTCATAGTGGCTAAGGGGACATGAATGGCTTTTTTCAGGCCCTGCTGCAATCTTTCCTTCTTTACATTTTTCTCTTCTTTCGTATCAGAGGGCAGACGCAAGGCTTCTACATAGTCTTTAAACGCATCTGTATCCGCATCAATCATGGGTATCAATGCATTGGCAGCATCGTGCAGGGGTTGGGCCAATTTACGCATTTTTGCATCCAGGTCTTCAAACTTTCTAACACCCAGAGTTAATTTTGCCACCATGGAGCCGAGTCCTGCACCCATTGCTGCAATGGCTGCAGAAGCAGAGCCGCCACCAGGGGCGGAACTTCTTGAGGCAAGTTCCTCGATAAACCCTCTGAGAGTCAGACCGGCCAGGGGTTCATTTTTTTCCTGGGCAATTCTATATTCAATAATTTTGTCTTTCGGGTTGAACAAAGCGACGGAAGAAAGACCTAAGCGTTCGATGGCAAGCCTTACTTTCTGATCCTCATCCAGAATAAAAAGGTTTTCTTTCTCGATATAATAATCTGCCGCCATTAGAATAGCTTCCAGAGGCACTACACCGACTATTTCAGACCCGGTAACAGCTACATTCAACTCCTTTGCATCCTTTTTGACTTCTTCAAACAAAATATGGGGAGGGGTGACATGGTAATTATTCAAGTTAACCGTGACCTGGGCAAGGTTATAATCTTCCACATACCACCCCATGCCTTTAACCTCCTTAAGGCGACCGGGTTCATCCGGCCCACGACCGGCCTCCCGAAGATTAAGCGCAATTCTGTGGGCCTGGTTTGGTGTGGACAAAAGATTGACATTATAGGCAATCAGAAAAAATCTTGCCCCGGTTACCGTTGCCCCCCACTCAGGGACAAATTCGGCTGGTCCGAAATCCGGTTTCCACTCTTTGGTTATAATCCTGTCTTTTATTCCCTCATACTGTCCTTCCCTGATCTGGGGTAGTTTTTTCCGGTAATCAAGGGTGGCGGATTCTTCATAAAGATAAACGGGTATGCCCAGTTCATCGCCGGCCTTCTTGCCAAATTCCCTGGAAATATCAACACACTCCTCCATGGTCACGTTGGCCACAGGAATAAAGGGACAGACGTCCATAGCGCCCATGCGATGATGTCCCCCCTGATGAGTCCTCATATCGATTTTTTTTCTCGCCACACGGGCTGAGTTCAAGGCACCTTCAATAACGGCTTTGGGAGAACCTACAAAGGTATAAACGGTTCTATTGGTTGATTTTCCAGGATCAACATCCAGGAGGCTGCATCCTTTGGTCTGTCTAATGGCTTCTGCTATGGCTTCTATGGTATCCTTATTCCGGCCTTCACTAAAATTAGGTACACACTCGACTATTTTTTCCATTTGGCTTATTTCCTTTGCAATGATTGGCATAATCTTCTTTTTATCCTGCTTTATCATAAAGAAACCAACTTGTATATACATGTACAGGGCTGACGCATGTATATTTTCTAATTTTCTTAATAAAACTGAAATCCATGAATTATTTTTCCTTTATATTTTTTTCAAGACAGCTGGTTTCCCAGCCCGCCATACGGCATTTTGTTTTCATGCTCCCCTTAAATGAGTTTTCATTTTTCAGTAAGTTTAATGACATGTGCCTGAATACTGCAAAAAATCAAATCTAAATCCAACCCTCTTCATTTCCATTCAGGGTTTATATAAAAATTTGCGATATCTTGTGTAGCGTTTGATTCAGAATTCCCAAGATTGTTAATCGATGTTGTCTGTCAGAATACGGCTTATTTCCGTATTGAAAATATGTGCTTGGTATCCGGATCGACTTTGCCATAAATAATGAATATCAAGATCTCTTCCAGAAAAGCTATCAGGTAAAACACAATAACAATTGAAGTAAAAATAGTTGTGTCAAAAAAGAAGGAAAAAATGAAAAGAAAATATACCAAAACCGCACCATATCTAAGGAGGGTTGTATGCATCAATAACGGTTTTCCACACTTTATGAAAGAAATAACAAAAGACATGACTAGCACACCAAAGAATATCATGAGGAGTGTGAAATTTGCCATTATAATCTCAGGAAATAAATAGTAAAGGAAGAATGCTGTTGCCAGGTAGAAAAAAAGATCGGCTACCGAATCCAGTGTTTTTCCCAAATCAGTTACCTGATTTAATTTCTTTGCGACTTTACCATCAAAATAATCAGTAGAACCAATTATGATATAAGATATCAGCATGGCGATTTTCAGTTCTGCGAATAGAAGGAAAAACAGATAAGGCAACAGCACCAGCCTTGATATGGAGAGGATATTGGGTATTGAAAGTATCTTCATTTTAGCTCCGAGACGTCCTCTGATATTGTGGAGGACGAGATTTGTTAATCAAAAATATGAACCCTGTAAATTTTATAGCCTTTGATATTATCATTGTCCAGCCCAATTCAGAATAGATATCGCTTATTTTCCATCTCCAATAACATTTCATGGTGATTTTTATATTTTAACTCTGCTTTCGGCTATTTTATGTAAGGCCGGAAATGAAATTCAATTTGTTCTGCACCGATATATATTGTATGGTGAAATTCTTTTGAATTGATTCTGGCAAATAAAAATTTTTTCTGATGACTGATAAATCAACTTTTTGAAGAATTAAAGAGGATAGCCAGAGAACTGGACGATATTATAATCTGGAGTTAACAACAAATGATCAATTACATTGCCTCTTACTGCTTTCTATTATTTTTCATGACTTCCAGCATAATTTTTTATATGTTTGCCCTGCTGATATGGTTATCAACTGTCTTATTTGATAAACGGCTTTATATTCTACATCTATTTACTTCATTTTGGGCCTCCGTATATACTTGGGTTGTGCCTGCTTGGTCAATTTCAATCAGAGGTCGGCAATATATCCAAAATCGAACATATATTATTGTTTCTAACCATCAATCCTTGCTTGATATCATAGTAGCTTTTAGAATATTTTTTCATTTCAAATGGGTATCAAAATCCGAAGTGTTCAACATCCCGTTTATTGGCTGGAATATGAAATTGAATCGTTACATTAAGCTTGTCAGAGGGGATAAAGGGAGTACATTGGAAATGTTTAAACAATGTAATCAAGCTATTGAAAAGGGAAGCTCCATTTATATTTTCCCAGAAGGAACAAGATCAAAAACCGGCAAATTAAAACCTTTTAAACCTGGTGCCTTTATTTTAGCCAAAGAGAATAAACTACCTATTCTACCTATTGTAATTAACGGCACAAAAGATGCCTTACCCAAAAAAAGCCTCTCTTTCAATGGGTATCATAAAATTGTCGTAAAAATTCTAAAAGAAATACCTTATGAGGTTTTTCAAGATTTAACTGCTGACGAGACCACCAATATGGTTAGAGATTCTATTGCAAAGAATCTAATTAATAAATAATCATAATAATTCTAATAAAGCCTACCGAAAAATTGCTGGCAGTGAGGGATACAATTCCGGCAACATAGAAGACAAGATGTGCCATATTTTTTTAAAAAGTGAGAACTGATGAAATAAGCGCTTGGTAACTTATGGATTTTGACTCCTGACAGATGATACCATAAGTGCTCGCCCAAAATTTTGTCAAGGATGGTGTTGGTATCACAACAAATCTCCCGATCTGCTCATTCAAGAAGAAGTCCTGCGCTTCGTAGTGCCGCAGGCATTTGTTTCACAAGGGTAAACGCTCCAGAGCCATCAATGGGGATTCCTATGCGGTGGTCCCCAAAAAGCGAACAATGTGTTAAGCTCTGAGTCAATCCCAA
>CAYVZG010000082.1:0-16520 GCA_964455805.1 uncultured Desulfobacula sp. | reverse complement strand
ATTTTTCCATCTTTTAAAATATCCTTGAAAAATTTGGATAGAAACAACATAATCATACTTTCTTGTTTTTTAATTACAGAAAATGAAAGTCCAGCAGGGTTTATAGCATTCCCTGAAAAAGAGACCAGTGGCATTTCCCTTGAAGGTTTCCACCTTTTAGGATCAGTTGGTAATTTTCTGGGCGGTGCCATAGCCAATATCAAACTGATGAAAGCTGTTCAAACGCACCGGGAAGAATTAAAACATCTTACGGCAAAACTTTTTCAATCCCAGGAAATTGCGTGTAAAAGAATAGCTCGTGAGCTCCATGATGAAACAGGATCAGCTTTGATAGGAATTAATTTTAATCTTGAAGCTGCTGAAAAAATCACCCCACCTGATGATCTGAACATGAAAAATATTATAGGGAATATTAAACAACAGATCAATCATACTTACCAGGAAATGAGACGTATTTCCCACTTATTGCACCCTGCACTACTGACAGATCTGGGGCTTGAACCTGCTTTGGATTCCTATTTGAACCAGATGGCCAAACAGAGTTCATTAAAAATTGATTTTAAAATGATTGGATTCACAGGGCGTATTCATCCAGACATTGAGACTGTACTTTATCGGTTTTCCCAGGCAGCTTTATCCAACACAATAAAATATTCCAAAGCCACTGTGTTTAAGCTTTCAATTATCAGGGGGCCTTTAATTATTTTTATAGCCGAAGATGACGGTATTGGATTTAATCTTGATGAGATGAATCATAAAAGACCTTCCCTTGGACTACTTTCAATGAAAGAGAGAACAACCATAATGGGTGGAAGATTTTCAATCCATTCAAAACCGGGCAGTGGTACCCATATCAGGATTGAAATTCCTCTTAAAAACAGTGGGCTGTCAAATTTAAAAGAACATACAAATTTTTCCCGGAAGAACTATGAAATATCATAAGATTGAAATTGTCATTGCCGATGACCATGCCATTGTCCGGCAGGGGTTGCGAAAGCTTTTAGAAGAAGAAGATAATATAAAAATCACAGGGGAAGCTGTAAACGGCAGAGAAGCTGTCCGAAAAGTACAAAAATTAAAACCAAATGTTATTATCATGGATATTGCCATGCCCATGCTGAACGGCATTGAAGCTGCCCGGCAAATCAAAAAAAATAACCATAAAACTAAAGTGGTTATCCTTTCCATGCATGACCATAGCAGATATATCAAAGAACTTTTAAATATTGGTGTATCAGGTTATGTGCTTAAAGATTCTGTAAGCGCTGATATTATAAAAGCAATTGCAGCAGCTGTTAAAGGAAACATATACCTGAGCCAATCAATTTCCAATCAAGTAATTGATGATTATGTGGTAATGAATAAAAAAACGTCACAGGAAGAATTATACGACACCTTAACTAACAGAGAGCGAGAAGTATTTTAAATGATGGTTGAAGGATATTCCACCAAGGAAATTGCCCAAACGCTACACTTGAGCCCCAGTACAATAAAATCCCATCGTTCCAATATTATGGAAAAACTTAAAATGAATAATATCTCAAAATTAATCCAATATGCAATCCACCTTGGAATCATAGATATTCAAATGTAACAGGTCATAATAATTTTTCATATTATACAATTGTTCAATCTTTCTATTATTAATTCCTCTATCACATTCCATCCTATAAAAACAAGGCATGTAGTGACAGTGTCAGGCCATTTTTCCCATTGAATTTTTCCCCCTACAAAATTGAGCATCTGTGTTCTATCGGCAAATCTGACCGGCCCTTTGATCCTGAATAATTCCAGGGGGATTGTATTTAGAAATTCCATGAATACTTCTTTATGCATTGTTTTTGTTGTTTTAAATAAAAATGAGATAAATCCAGCCTCTTTTGCTGTCATTGTATCTTCTGTGCTCACGGGTGAATAAAAATCTTTTTCAGGATCATAGATCTGGAAACCGGAACCTTTTATCTTACCCTGACTCTCCTGTTCTGGTTGGGACAAGATGATGTCAGGATCAATATTGCAGTGAATGGTAGGGATAACCAGGCCATTTGCAGATTCCTCTTTGATCTCTTTTAAAAAAACAGGGATATCCGGTTTATCAATAGTATCAATCTTGTTTAAAAGAATAATGTCTGCTTCATTGAGCTGGCTTTTGAACACAGTTCCAAATGTTTCTCTTGCTTCCCAAAAGTCGATGTCCAAAACCGTTATGGTTTTTTCAAGCTGAAAATAAGGAAAAAGCGTCCTGTCACTTAAGGATTCAATAATGGGAAGGGGGTCAGCAATCCCTGTGGTCTCAATCACAAGTTGTTCAGGAGCATACTGATGTCTTAAAATTTGAAGAGTCTGGACCATATCCGTCTTTAATGAACAGCAAATACAGCCGCTGGTAAGTTCAATAATGTCTTCTGCCGCTGTATGTTTTATCAAAGATCTGTCAATACCGATTTTGCCAAATTCATTGATCAAGACAACAGTTCTGGATAAATCTGCAGCAGATTCTAAGATTCGTTTTAATAAAGTTGTTTTGCCTGCCCCTAAAAATCCAGTTATGATAAAAACTTTTATTTTCATGCTGTTTACCCAATTTTTTCTTGACTTTGATTTTTTCTTTTAAACATTTGCTCCACAGCCTCATTGGTTATCTTTTAAACACATCATATCTTAATATGTACAAACCAGAACCAAAAAAGGTTTTAAAAATGACTATTTAAGAGGATATAGCCATTTTTTGTATTATTGTATTATAATAATATTAAAAGATAAAATTATGCAGTTTGTTTGTCAATACTCCAGACACATTTCATGGATTAATTTAATAAACCATCTTTTTTTATTTCAAAAATCATCCCAGAGACTATTTACAAGTTTTGTACTCTTTCATTAAAGTGTCTGTTATAGGAAAATAATAAATTGCAAAAATATGGAATTTATTTAGGGCTAAACATATTATTCAACTCAGGAGGAAAAATGTTTCAATTTCAAAAAGAACAGAAAGTATGTGAAGTTGGTGGAATAAAATTTGGCGGACAGCCTGGAGATTATCCCACCGTTGTTTGTAATTCAATATTCCAGAAAGGAGATAAGATATTTCCCGGTAAACGTAAAGACGGCTTTGATGAAAAAATGGCTGCAAATCTGTTAAAAAATCAGGACAAACTGACTCAGGAAACAGGAATTCCCGGTATGGCAGATATTGTCGCCAATACTGGAAAAGAATTCAAAACCTTTATAGATTTCGTTGTGGATAACACTGATATGCCGTTCTGCATTGATGCCTGGGTTGTAAAACCAAAACTGGAAGCAGCAGCTTATTGCGCAGAAAAAGGACTTCTTGACCGCATGTTTTATAACAGCATCACAGTATGGGAACAGGATCTTGACACAGAAATCAGTGAGATGGTAAAAATCGGTGTAAAAAATGTTCTTCTGGTCTCCTTTGACCAGGAAAATCAAATGCCCGCAGGCAGGATCACAGGAACCCAGAAATTGTTGGATGCCATTGAAAAAAACGGAGCACAGTTTGAGAATATATTTGTTGACTCTTCGGTTATGAACGGCCCTGCAACTGCTCTTTGTGGCATTGCCAATAAAATGATCAAGGAAAAATGGGGACTACCAACAAGTTCTGCACCTTCTAATGGATCTTATATGTGGAAAGAGGCCAGGGAAAAATGGGGGTTCAAAGGATGGTCAGCCGCAGATGCAGCCCTGGAATCTCTGGCTGCATTCATGAACCATGATATGATTTTTTCAGGTCCCATGGTGGGTGCTGGTAGAATTATGCCGGCCATTGCAATGGCCAATGCTTTCCAGGCAACAGCCGTTTACAGTGAAACAGGACGTCTTCCCAAGGATGAAAATCATCCACTTTTTAAATTATTTCCAGATTTTGTAGAAAATCTTAAAAATAGTTAATCATTTGATTACAAGATATAAAAAACACTTAAATTAAATAATTGAAAGGAAAATTTATGTCGGAACTTACAGGAAAAGAAAGAGTTCAAAAACTGTTTAAACGGGAACCATTAGACACAATGCCATGTTTCAGTGGTCAGGGTGCAGTCGTTGTCCAGGCCATTGAAAAAATGGGGACACAGTTTGCTAAAATCCATACGGATGCAAGGCTGATGGCTGAATCAGCCATTACATCCGCCAGAATATTCAATATGGATGCGGTTGTTATTCCCTATGACATGGCTGCGGTTGCTGAAGCCATGGGTCGGGGTATTTCACTTTACGAAGGTGCTGATGGCATTATTTATCCCACTGTTCCCAACAAATGGAAACTCCTGGATGATATTGATATACCAAAAGATTATATGAGTCGTGGTCGTCTTCCCATGATTGATGAGGCATTTAAAATTATAAAAAAAGAAGCACCGGATCTTGCCGTGGGTGCATGGGTTTTAGGACCGTTTACCCAGGCAGGCCAGATCATGGAACTGGATATTCTCCTAAAAGGGCTAAAAAAACAAAAAGAGCAGATTGGCGCCTTTCTTGATGAAATGACTCAGGTAACAATTGATTTATGCAAGCATTACCAGGAATTGGATGTGGACTTTATTTCAGTCAGGGATATGGGAACAGGAACTGATCTTTTATCCCCCCGTATGTGGAAGACTCTGGTGGGTCCGAACTTGAAAAAAGTATTTGATTCCATAACCACTGTTCCGTCTGTTAATCATATTTGCGGTTCAACGGACATGATCATTGAAATGATGCATGAATGTGGTGCAGATGCTTTGTCAGTGGATCAGAAAAATAATGTAGAAGAAACCCGTAAAAAACTTGGTAATGATGTTCTTGTGTTCGGCAATTTTGACCCTTACAACACCCTGGTTCAGCTTGAAGATGTAGCAGAGGTGGAGGCTGTAATTAAAAAATGTATTGATGACGGCCAAGATGCGATCTGGCCGGGATGTGATATCTGGCCAGATGTTCGAAAAGAGAACATGGAAACATATGTCAGGACAGTCAAGGAATATGGTAAAAAAGCTTCACCAGCTGTGGGAAGAATTTAACAAAGGAGAAAAATGGCCACACCTAAAAAATTTTTTTCAGAATCAAAAGAAGCCGTAGTAGAGTATGAAGAAAATGATTGTGAAGATGCAGTTCAGGAAGCTCTTGATGTGGGCATCGACCCCATGATTGCCGTACTGGACGAGTTTTCCGCAGGAATGGGAAAAGTTGGTGTGCTTTTTGATACCTGGTAAAAATCCAATAATTTAAGGAGATAAAAAATGGCTACACATAAAGAAATTTTAGCAAAATTAGTTGAAGCTGTAGTAGAGTATGAGGAAGATGATTGCGCAGATGCAGCTCAGGAAGCACTGGATGAGGGAATGGACCCCATGACTGCTGTACTGGATGGGCTTGCTGCAGGAATGGAAGAAGTTGGTGTACTTTTTGATACCAATGAATATTTTGTGCCGGAAGTTTTGATGTGTGCAGATGCACTCTATAAGGGCCTGGATATCCTGCGCCCCCATATTACCCTTGATGCTGATACACCCAAGGCATCTGTAGTCATCGGTTCTATACAGGGAGATGTCCATGATATTGGTAAAAATCTTGTTAAAATGATGTTTGACGTGGCAGGATGGGATGTTTTCGATCTTGGAAGAGATGTACCACTGGAAGATTTTGTTGAAAAACAATTAGATGTCAACTCAGATGTTCTGGCTATGTCTGCCATGATGACCACTACAATGATGGGAATGAAAAAAGTTATTGCCATGGTAAAGGAGAAAAATCCCGACTGCCTGATTATGTTGGGTGGTGCTCCTGTCACCCGTGATGTTGCTAACCTTTTTGGCGCAGACGGTTATGCCGAATCTGCAGGGAATGCAGTTTCCGAAGGTATTAAAATGATAGGACGTTTGAGAGAATTCCAGAAAGGCGATGTCAAATAACCAAAGGAGCATAATAAATGACACAAGAAACTGTAAATGTGATCTTCCAGCCTTCGGGCCGACGAGGTGAAGTTCCTAAAGGGTGTAATATAATTGAAGCCTCAAGGCTTTTGGGTGTGGATATAGAAGCCCTTTGCGGGGAAACAAAGGTTTGTGGAAAATGTATTGTCCGTGTTGAAGAGGGCCATTTTGAAAAATATAATATCCAGTCTTCCATGGATCATGTCACCCCTTGGGAAGAGGAGCTTGAATCCAAATTCATTAATAATGAGAACCGGAAGAAAGGATTCAGGCTCGGGTGTGTTGCAAATATAGAGGATGATATCCTTGTATTTGTACCTGAAGAATCCCGTGCCGGCAAGCAGGTGGTTTCCAAAGCGGCCCGTGACATCCATATTGAAACCAATCCGGCTGTTAAGACATATACAATAGAGCTGCAAAAACCTGATTTTGAGGATAAAATAGGTGACTGGGAGCGTATGTGTAATGGTCTTGCAAGGGAATACGGCCTGACAAATCTCACCTGCGATATTGTCACCCTGCGAACACTTCCCGGTGCCCTCAGGTCAAAAGACTGGACAGTTACCGTCAGTATCTGGAACGACAAGGAAGTCATCCGTATCCAGCCGGGTAAAATTAAAAATGTCTATGGAATTGCCATTGACGTAGGAACCACTACCTGTGCAGGTTACCTGTGTAACCTGACTACAATGGATGTCATTGCGACCTCTTCCATCATGAATCCCCAATGTAAATACGGTGAGGACGTCATGGCACGGATTACCTTTCACATGACAACACCAGACGGGCTTAAGCGGATGAGTGATGATATCATAGAAGGGATCAATTCTTTGATTGAAAAAGCCATTGAACAAACCCATCCCAAAAAGAAGAAAATCAAGAAAAAGAAAGGGGATGACGGACCTGTTGAATACAAGGAGATCATTAAGGAAGGTGTTGAATATCTGAGGATAAACAAAGAAGATATCGAAGATATAACCATGGGATTTAATACAGCCATGCACCATATTCTGCTGGGTCTTGATCCGGAACCCGTGGGACTTGCTCCCTTTCCACCGGTGATTCACCACAGCCTGGATATCAAAGCAAGGGATCTTTGTATTGATATCAATCCATCCTCTTATGTCTTTGTCATGCCCAATGAAGCAGGCTTTGTGGGCGGAGACAATGTAGGGGTACTCCTTGCTGAAGAACCGTACAAAGGGGATGAAATCCAGCTGCTTATTGATATTGGAACCAATGGTGAGCTTATTCTCGGCAATCGGCATAAACTCTATTCATCTTCCTGTGCCACCGGTCCTGCTATGGAAGGAGCCCAGCTTGCCTTTGGAATGCGTGCAGCCCCGGGAGCCATTGAACGGATTGAAATTGATCCTGAAACCCAGGATGTGGATTACAGGGTCATCGGCCATGATAAATCCCGTAAATATTCCAAACCCGAAGACATGAAGGTCAAGGGAATATGCGGTTCTGGTATCCTGGATGTTCTGGCGGAACTTTACCGTGCAAGCGTTATTACCAAAACAGGGGTTTTCAATAAAAAATTCCTAAAAGAGAATCCACGTTTTAGAAAAAATCCTGATACCAGACAACCTGAATTTGTTCTGGCATGGAAAGAGGATTCCTCCATTGACAAGGACATTGTTATCACCCAGAAAGATATCAGACAGATTCAGCTTGCAAAGGGAGCATTATATGCCGGCTGCAAACTGATGATGAAACGCATGGGCATTGAAAAGGTTGATACTGTAAAAATTGCCGGAGCTTTCGGTACCCATGTTGACCGGGAAAAAGCGCTGGTAATGGGCCTGTTCCCGGATTGTGAAATCGAACAGATCCACGGGGTGGGCAATGCCGCTGGTGACGGTTGCAGGGCAGCACTTTTAAACAAGAAAAAGCGTGATGAAGCCAATTGGTGTGCAAGAAATGTCCAATACCTTGAACTCACTGTTGAACCTACATTTGAGAAGGACTTTATGGAAGCCATGCAGATGCCGCACATGACAGATAAATTTCCTCATCTTGAAGGTGTGGTACCGGATCATGTATTAAATCAGGGCCCTAAAGGTCCTGTAAAACCGAAGTAGAAAGACCAAAAGTTTTGTCAGCCGTTTTTTTACAATGGAAAAATTGTCCTGCGAATATTGAAGATGGCGGCTGGCAACTTTTAAATTATTTTTAAGATAATGGAGGCTGTATGAAGAATGTTATTGTTGGTGTAAACTCTGGAATATGCGGGTTTAAATGTAGAATCAGCGCAGAACGATCCGAAAAGAGAAATATCAGGATTAAAATTACGGAATCTGACTGTGAATTAATTCAAAAATATTCCAGACTTCTCAATGATATCAGTCTTAAAGACCTTTTTGCTCCATTGACAAAAAATTTGATTTTTATCTCTGCGGAACAGGCTGGATGTCATCAGGCCTGCCCTGTTCCCTCGGCAGTTGTAAAGGCTTGTGAAGTGGCATTTGAACTGGCTCTGCCAAAAAATGCAGACATTTGCTTTATAAAATAGAGCGTGAACGATCGTATGTAAAAGGAAAGGTCAAAAAAATGAAAAATAAAATTGCCTATTTACTCCCGCCTGATTCTCAGAAACAAGCATTTTTTCGTTCAAATATTGAAATATCTGAAGAAACCCTTGTTCTATTACATGAAAAAGGCAGACAATATGGGCTTGAATCCATACAACCTTTTAGTGTTACTGATATTGTTGTTGCCCAGTGGGTCAATTTAAAATGTAGATACGGGTGCTCTCAATATAAAGCCAACTGGTCCTGCCCTCCTGCAACACCTGATTTTAACGAAGTTCAAACTATTTTAAGCGAATATTCAACTGCTCTGCTCCTAACGGGCAGTCAGAACAGAAATGATTTTTATAAGTGCAGTAATAAGAACAGGACAGACCAGGTAAAATACTGGAAAGGCTCTGTCAGTCTTGAGAGATTGCTGTTTCTTAAAGGGTATGATAAGGTCATTAGTCTTGTCAGTGGGGCATGTTCCCTTTGTAAAAAATGTGCGTATCCAAAAACTTGCAAATTCCCCATGGAAAAAAGACCCACAGTGGAATCTTTTAATATAGACCTTGTGGGTACATTGAAAAATCTTGGTATCAATACTAGGGTAGCACTGGAGCTAAACGAGACATTTAAATATTATTCCATAATTTTACTGGATTGATACTTTTAAAAATTTGTATTCTAATAAAAAATAATTAGTTTCATAATTCTAAGGAAAAGAAATTTAATTAAGTAAACGTAATTAGCAATAATAACAGTAGGTTATAAAAATCTAGACTTTTTTATTTTAATATGCAATATTAGCGGTAATATTTTCACCATTAATCAGATGAGACACCGTTAATGAAAAACAATATAAAACCTGGTCCGAAACTATTGTCACCATATCCTGCTGAAATTGAAGAACACATCAAAGATACTTATTCGAACTTATCAGAAAAAGACAGACGGTTGTACGCAGCAATAGAGGCTCTAAAATTGCCACGAGGTGGAAAAGCGTATATTCTTCGGCTTCTTGGATGTAGTAAAAAGACATTATTCCGTGGTATCGATGATTTAAATAATCCGAACCCTGAATTAAAAGACAGAATCCGAAAGAAGGGTGCCGGGAGAAGAACTTCGATTGGAACAATTAATAATATTGATGAAGTGTTTCTCCAGGTTATCGATGACCATATTGCTGGTGACCCTATGGATGAAAAAATTCGTTGGACAAATTTAAGCCACAAAAAGATTGCAGCAAAAATGAGTGAAAAAGGTCTTCCTATCAGCATTACGGTCGTTAAAAAATTGTTGAAAAAACATTGTTTTGTAAAGCGCAAAGCTTTTAAAAACAAACCGATTGGGTCTTCTAAGAATCGTAATGAGCAGTTTGAAAATATTACAAAGTTGAAAAAACAATATCTCATGGACGGCAACCCTGTGATCAGTGTGGATACAAAAAAAAAGAACTTTTAGGAAACCTATACCGGGAAGGACACGTTTATACTACAGGCACGATCGAAGTATATGATCATGATTTTCCATACCTTGCAGATGGGATAATAATTCCTCATACCATTTACGATTTAAAATGCAATAAGGCATATGTGAACATTGGTGTCAGTAGGGACACAAGTGAATTTGCCTGTGATTCAATAAAACTTTGGTGGGTATCGTATGGTCAGTTCGAATATCCAAATTGCACTTCAATTCTCATGCTGGCAGATGGAGGTGGCAGCAATTCAAGCCGACATTACATCTTCAAAGAAGACTTGCAGAATCTTTCAGATGAAATTGGAGTGGAGATACGAGTTGCCCATTATCCACCCTATACATCAAAATGGAATCCGGTGGAACATAGGGTGTTTCCCCATATTACACGATCTTTAAAAGGTGTAATCCTTAAAAGCCATGAGTATGTCAAAGAGCTAATCGAGAACACAACAACACTGACGGGACTGGAAGTAAAGGCCCACATTATTAAAAAAGCCTATGAAACAGGAAGAAAATATTCCGACAACTTTAAAGAAACCATGAGGATTGTTTTTGATGATTACCTTGGTAAATGGAACTATCGAACGATACCGGGAAAACCTAATTAGGGGTAATTTATTTAAATTTAATTCCTAATTGTTATTGTTACAGTTTTACTGTATTGCATAACATATTTTTAAAAAACACACTAATAGTCCTATTGTTTCCATAAAAATAGTCCTATTGTTTCTATAAAATAGTCCTATTGTTTCTATAAAATAGTCCTATTGGCTATTGCATTTCTTTTGTTTTCTTTTTAAATGATGAAGGTGAATAATTATATAAAAATTAAGCATTGAGCCATAGGACTCTAATAACAAGAAAAATGCTCAATATTATAAAGTGAAAAAATATATCTGTGTAAAGGAGGTGGTACAAACAAAACTGGCCAGAAAAAATAATATGTAAATGTTAAATTTGAATTAATTATTAGCATAACATAAAAGGAGTTTATGATGAAAAAATCAATTAAGTCGATTATGTGTAACTATCTATTATTAGCTACGATAATCGTTTTTTCGTTTATGTGCACAATGACAGTTCATTCGGCAGAGAAAACTATTAACATTGGTTTTCTTGCGGCTTTATCTGGACCCGACGCCGGTTGGGGGCAGCCAGGTCTTACTGGAAACCAGATTTTTATAGACAGAGTCAACGCAGATGGTGGGCTCTTGGTTGGTGGTGAGCGATATAAGCTTAAGATGTATGCATTTGATGATGAGGCTATCGGTAGCAAGGCTCTGCAGGGTGCAAAACAACTTGTTTTGGAACATGACGTAAAATTCATTAGTGCCATTGGTGGAAATCCTGCCGATGCTACACATCCGTATCTCACTAAAAAGAAAGTTTTCTATGCTACTCTTATATCAACGGATATCATGCCAGATAGGCCATATCTAATAGGCGGGGGGGATGTTACACCTCGAATCGATATGCTGAGGCCCATGTATCATAAAATGAACAATCCTAAATTAAAAAGATGGGCTGTAACTTCTCAAGATGACACAATCGGCCTTACCTGTCAGGCCTGGGAAGTGGGAGCAGCCATGGCCGAGGGTTGGGATATTGTTTATGACAAACATTTTTCCGGGGAAACCGAAGATTTTGCGCCGGTGGTGACCGCCATTTTGGCTACCAAACCCGATGTGGTCAGTCTTAATCTTACCTATCCAACGTATGTTACACTGATCATAGAGCAGCTATATCTCCAAGGTTTTAAGGGGATTATATCAGCTAACTATATCGACACTGAGTCTGTTATGCAAAAAGTGCCTATTGAATATATGGAAGCTAGAAAATGTACAAACAGCTTTCCCTTGTTCGATGACCCATGGTGGGGTAAACCCTCATGGCAGCATAGGTTTATTAAAGACTGGAATGCCAAATACGGTCCAGGCGCCCCCAAAGATGTGCATCGTAAAATAACCGGAATAGACTGGGATCACGTGATCATGCTCAAAGTGTGGGCACATGGAGCACAGCTGGCAGGCTCCTTTGACCCGGATGAAATTTTAAAAGCGCTCCGGGCTGCACCGGCGATTCCCACCATTTTGGGACCGGGTGTAATGTATGGAAAGGATATGTGGGGCATAGATAACATGGTATCGCCCCCTATTCCTATAGCCGAGGTAAAAGCAGATTGCCAATGTAAGCGTATTACAGCCCAACTTAAATTCGAACCGTGGTTTGAAACAAGAAAGGATGAGATAATCAAAGTGGTTAAAGAAAAAGGGCAGTACTTTGACCAGAGGAAATAACAGGCCAAAATACATTGGGTGGAATCTTAGCCATCCCACGTTTAATAAGCTCCAGGGTAGGAAGAAAATACTTAAAGGTTAAAAAAAATGGATTTGACAACTTTTGTACAAACGTTAGCTAATTCTGTAGTCGCAGGATCGATTTACTCCACAGTTGCCGTGGGATTGGCCTTGGCTTTCGGGGTCATGCAAATGGCGAATCATGCCCATGGCGAATTTTTTATGGTGGGGGCCTATGTGGTATATGTATTCTATGCTTTGCTTGGGCTGCCTTTTCCACTTGCTGTGGTGGCTGCCATTCCAACTGTTGCGGTTATTGGCTTACTGACCGAGCGAATAATTTTCCGAAACACAAGGGAAAATGTTTTGGCTGGTTTTATGGCAACGGCAGGATTGACCTGGATTTTACAGACTCTCGTAGGGCAGATTTGGGGGTTGGGTTTTATGAAAATGATACCCACACCATACATGGGAGCATTAAATCTTGCCGGTGCCAAGGTTGGTCTGCAAAGAGTTTTGATAGTACCGGCTACCGTCATTCTGCTCGGGTTTCTATGGTTCTTCCTGAATCGGGTCAGGCTGGGCAAAGGATTGCGCGCCTGCGCTCAAGATCCAGATGCCGCTGCGCTGCAAGGAATCAGCATTAACAAAATGACAGCCCTTGCCATGGGCATTGCCGGGGCATATGCCGGGGTGGCTGGTGCCCTCATGGCACCCATACATGCCGTTACCCCCTATATGGGCCGCGATCTTCTTATTACAGCTTTCATCGTAGTTATTGTCGGGGGTATGGCGAGCATCGAAGGTGCTGTATTAGCTGCTTTTCTTTTGGGTTTTATTCACACCTTTGTTACTACCATATTCGATGCAACTTCGGCAGTTATGGTAGGAGTTGCATTTATGGCTTTCATATTAATCGTTAAACCAACGGGGTTAATGGGCCGTGTTAAAACATAAGATATTATTTATAATAAGTTTAGTGGCATTGATTGCCTTCATGAGTGTTCTTCCGTTTTTTGTCAGAGAATATTATGTCGAAATTCTAATCATATTCCTGATTAATCTTATCCTGGCGGTCAGCTACCGACTGATTGCTACTACAGGGGACTGGACACTTTGTCATATAGTGGTGATGGGTGTTGGCGCGTACGCCAGCGCCCTCATGGCCAAACATTTTGGTTGGCCATTTTGGATGACCATGCCTCTGGCAGGAGTAACAGCAGGCCTCATTGGGTTTGCAATTGTATATCCTATGCTTAGAACAGTGGGTTTCGGTTTTTTTATTGCATCTTTAGCTATCGGGGAATTTGTTAGATTGTGCTGGGTCAAGTTTCACACCCCCTTCGGAGGTCCCCGTGGTATGATAAATATTGATGAAGTAGGAAAATTAGGATCGATAGATTTCTATGACGCTATCCCTTACTATTTTATGACACTGGTAATTACTATGGGGTGTTTATTCATTATGTATCGAATTGACATATCCCGCATAGGAAAGGCCTTTAAATCGATTTATCAGGATGATATTCTGGCAGAATCCATTGGAATCAATGTAGCACGATACAGAAGTTTTGCTTTTGTCATTGGCTCTTTTTTCGCAGGAATCGCTGGTGCGCTTCTGGCTCATAGGCTGGGTGCCATAGATCCACATATATTTATTCTAGATGAGATGGTGTATCTCCTTGTTTGGGTGGTTGTAGGAGGCTCTGCTACCTTTAGGGGTCCCATAATAGGGGTTGTGGTCATGACACTTCTCTTTGAATGGACGCGTCCTATGCTGGAATGGCGGCCCCTGTTATTCGGGGTTATTTTGATTGGATTTTTAATATTTATGCCGGGTGGGCTTGAGAGTCTGATTCCAAAATTTAAAAGTCTGTTTGGAAACCGAAAGGGTGCTCAAGCCAAGGCTGAAAAACTTACAGAATCGGAAAAATCCATTGTTTGACTTAATATTATTATCGACTTCAGACAAGGAAGGGGAATAAGCTCTTATGGCTATTTTCGAAGTTAAAAATCTATGCAAAAATTTTGGTGGTTTGACGGCTGTAAACCAGCTGAATCTGAAAGTGGATGAAGGAGAAATAAGAGGTGTCATTGGACCAAATGGGGCCGGTAAAACAACCTTATTTAACATCATCTGTGGAGTTTATAAACCCACAACAGGAAAAATACTATATCAGGGAAAAGAAATATCTGGCCTGAAGTCAAATCAAATAGCAAAAAAAGGCGTTGTGCGAACTTTTCAAAGGACTGCGCTTTTTCACCAATTTACTGTTCTGGACAATGTGCTGGTAGCCAGTCATCTGCAATATAAGGGGGGACTTTTCAGTACCATATTCGGAACAAACCAGAGCCTTGACATGGAGCAAGAAAAAAAAGCCATGGAAATCATCGAATTTTTGGGTTTGTCAGATCTCAAGGACGAGTTGGCCGGTAACCTCCCGCATGGCCATCAGAGGGCATTGGGTATTGCCGTTGCTCTGGCTTCTAAACCAAAACTTATCATGTTGGATGAACCGGTTACAGGAATGGATCCCACGGAAACGCACCACATTACTGACTTAATTAAAAAGATACGTGATGAATGGGGAATGACCATTTTACTGGTAGAACATGATATGAAGGTTGTGATGAGCATCTGTGATAAAATAACTGTTTTGAGCTTTGGGGAGAAATTGGCTGAGGGCTCGCCTAATCAGATACTTGAAAATTCGGAGGTCATCGAGGCCTATCTTGGCGGAGAAGATGTTGTGGCCCTATTGGGCGGAGAAGAGGTTGTAGCCTAACAAGGAGGGAGAAAAATTGCTGCTCAATGTCAAAGACATTACTGTCCATTATAATAAGGTTGACGCTATTCGAAACATTTCCATTGAAGTGGAAGAGGGCGAAATTGTTGCCCTTATCGGTTCCAATGGAGCTGGTAAAACGACTACTTTAAGGACCATTTCCGGGCTTAATTCTCCAACAGTTGGAGAAATTTGGTTTAACGATCGACGCATTGATCAATTACCTCCTGAAGATATAAATAAGGCCGGAATTGCTCAAGTCCCAGAAAACAGGAGAGTTTTTCCTGATATGACGGTTGGTGAAAATCTGGAAATGGGTGCTTTTCTGCGTAGAGACAAAAAAGAGATAGATAAGAACTTAGAAGGGGTTTTCAACCATTTTCCTATATTAAAGTCACGTCTGAAACAGATGGCAGGCACAATGAGTGGAGGTGAACAGCAGATGCTGGCTATGGGACGCGCCCTGATGTCCAATCCCAAACTGCTGTTATTAGATGAGCCGTCATTGGGTTTATCTCCTATCATGTGCCTTGAAATCGCAAAGATTATACGAGACATTCATAGAGAAGACAGGACAATTGTCCTGGTAGAGCAGAACGCTCGTCTTGCCCTTGCTCTGGCTCAAAAAGCCTATGTTCTGGAAACCGGGAATATTGCATTGAAAGGTGATGCAAAAGAGTTGCTTGACAATGAAGATGTGAAAAAAGCTTATCTGGGTGGATGAAACACACTATAGCTGAAGTGTGTGTATCAAAACTACCGGTAAATGGGCATACATGATTTTTTTATTGAAATTTGAAACTTTATATTTTAAAGTTAAGCAATATAAGTACGGATATTTGAATACTTGTCCATTTTCGGATGACTATCTGGAAAGTGCGAGGTGATTCATCGAAAGTAACAATCTTATAATTAAAAAGAGGCAAAAAGAATAATGACAACAAAAAACACTCTGAAAGAAAAAGTAGTTCTGATTGTTGATGACGAACCAGATATACTCGAAGCTGTGGAAGAAGAACTGGATATGTGTATAATCAGTAAGGCACAGGATTACAAAACTGCTCTTCAGTATCTTGCAAGCTATAACTATGATATTGTCATTCTCGATATTATGGGGGTAAATGGGTTTGAGCTTTTAAAAAGAGCAGTATCCAGAGGATTTCCAGCCGTCATGCTCACAGCCTATGCTGTTTCACCGGAATCGCTTAAAAAATCCATTAAGCTCGGAGCTGTATCTTTCCTTCCCAAGGATAAAATCGCGGAACTCAGGCCATTTCTTGAAGATGTGGTTCTGGGTGGAGGTAAGTCGGTTTGGCACAATGTCTTTGATAAATTAGGCGGATATTTTCAAAAACGTTTCGGCTCTGATTGGGAAGAAAAAGATCAGTTTTTTAAGGAATTTCAAGAGAGTTTAACAAAGAAACCGGGAAATTAACACTATCCCTGTTGTCCTAAGTAGTTGTTACGTAATAACATTTACACATGGCGTAGGCAGTTTGGCTGTAT
>CAYVZG010000081.1:0-16993 GCA_964455805.1 uncultured Desulfobacula sp. | reverse complement strand
TCCATATGGTTATTAAATTCAGGGTGTTGATCATATTCAGGCTGATTCTCATACCCCTTTATGCTGCTAAAATTTCGGGCCAGGATACGACTTGCCAAAATTTTTATTCTCGCGCTTTTGATATTTTTTAAATTGAAATGCCACATCTTTACATTTTCAGGTCTTAAATTTTTGCAACTTTTGTGAAACAAATTGATTTCTTTTTTCTCCTGAAAAGAAAAAAATCCATCCTGGTATAAGGCAGCGTCCGGATCCAAATTGGGAATATGGGGGTATTTATACTCAAGATGGTATTGGATAAATTCAAAAAATTTATCCTTATGCGCACCCATTTTTTCAATGTTCTCCTGAGCTGCATTTCTGGATTCTTTTGGCAGTTTGTTCCAAAACCTTTCCAGGGCCGGCAGAACGATCAACGCATCTGCCGGTCGCTTTCTAATGACAAATGTATCTTTTAAATCAAGACCTTCCTGCATGCCCAGAATATCATCAGAATCAAGCCTTAACCACAGGCTCTGGTTTTTATATGCTAAAGATGAGCCGATATGAATGACCGGGGCCAGATAATTTGTCTTTGAACCAAAAGAGGCTGACAACATGAGGCCATTCATGAATGGCTTATTTCCAATATCCACTTTATTTTCAATATGATGTATTCTGACCTCATCCCGGGTTTTATTAAAAAAATCCAGGCAATAATTCCATATATCTTGATGTTGAATCATGATTTTACTCAATTCAATCACTGCTTCAACATCATTGAGCGCCTCATGAGCGCGGCCAGAGGTTTTAAATTTGTTCTCCCTGGTGATTAAATCAAGCTTTAAGCTGGGTTTTCCATCAATTTGCGGCCACTTTAGACTTTGAGGGTGAAATACCCTGAAAAGCACGGTTATGGGCAGGATATCCATTCTTGAGCATCCATTGGCATATTGATGGCTATAGGGATCCAAAAGGTTGCGGTAAAACATGAATCTTAAAAAATCATCGTCAAATCCCAATGAATTATACCCGATACTTATGGTGCCTGGTGTGTTTAGTATCTTGTGAATCTTGAGAGCAGCCTGGTACTCATTGATCCCTCTGGATAATTCATCAAAGGTTAAGCCATGGGTTAAAAATGCATTTGGTGAAGGCACGATATCCCTTCGCAAACAAATCGTGATGGTTTGCCTTTCTATCTCTTTGAGGTCAAGATCGGTCCTGATGCAGGCAAAGGTTAGAATCTGGTCAAAGGCTGGGCTTAATCCACTGGTTTCAACATCATAAAATAAAAACGTTTTCATTTTTCAATCCCGAATAATCACTTATTTTTGGGAACCGCTATGTACTATAGCACAAATCAAAAAAGAGGGAAAAGATTTCTCTTTGTCCCCCTTTTTTTAAACATTTAATATTATAAATGAATATAATAAATAATTTTTGTAATATATATAAAAAACTATCTTTTTGAAAACTGAAAGCTTGCTCTGGCGCCTTTTTTACCGTATTTTTTACGTTCTTTTGTTCTTGAATCCCTTGTGAGGAATCCAGCACTTTTTAATACCCCTCTAAGATCAGGATCCAAGAGGACTAAAGCTTTGGATACACCAAGACGAATGGCGCCAGCCTGGCCGGATTTACCACCACCCATTACAGTTACTTTAATATCAAAGTCGTCACTTTTTTCCGTGAGAACCAAAGGAGATGAAAGCAAATCTCTTGTCACATTCAATTCAAAATATTCGTTCAGATCTCTATTGTTGACCACAATCTTACCATTGCCGGGACTTAACCATACTTTGGCTACAGAATCTTTTCTTTTACCCGTCGCATAAAATACGTTTCCACTTTCCATTGATAATTATCGAGTCCTTTTTTCCTTAAATTTCTACAGGTTCAGGTTTCTGAGCAGCATGGGGATGCTGGTCGCCTGAGTATACAAATAACTTTTTGCCAAGTTTTCTACCAAGCCGATTTTTAGGGAGCATACCCTTTATCGCCTTTTTAACGACCTCATTGGGTTTTTTCTCAAACAATTCTTTAGCTGTATCAGATTTAATACTGCCTATGTAACCTGAATGGCGATAATATTTTTTCTGATCCATTT
The DNA here is from genome assembly GCA_964455805.1 of uncultured Desulfobacula sp. GTDB lineage: Bacteria > Desulfobacterota > Desulfobacteria > Desulfobacterales > Desulfobacteraceae > Desulfobacula. The sequence continues at coordinate 14,904 of CAYVZG010000081.1, read as the reverse complement.
TTTTTCCGGTCAGACGGACTTTATCAGCATTTATAACAATAACCCAGTCTCCCATATCCACATGCGGGGTAAAAAGAGGGTTGTGTTTTCCGCGGATTCTATATGCCACCTGAGAAGCTAATCTGCCAAGAATTTGGTCTTTTGCATCAATGATACACCAATTTTCTTTATTGTCTGATCTTTTTGCACTATATGTATATTTTTTCAATTTCTTCAACGCTCCTAATTCATAAACACAATTAGCAATACTTACATAAGTTTCACTCTGATGTCAAGCAAAATTTAAACTTCTATTTCTTTTAATTCACTGTCCTCAAAGGGGGGCAGCTCTTTTTCTTTGGATAGACTGTTTGCTGTTTTACAAGACACTTCTGCATTTAAAATCCCTCCATTTTCAACGATAAGATCTTTACAGGTAACCTTGCCAGAACAAACCCCTGTGGAAAGAACAATTAACTCCCTGGATGCTGACAGATCCCCCTCAAAATCTCCGCCAATGGTAATGCTGGATACTCTTGTGGCAGTGGATTCCACACATCCGTCCTTTGCTATAATAACTACATCACCTTCAATTGTACCTGAAATCTGACCTTTGATAATCAATTTGCCGGTACTCTTTATGGATCCTTCAATTTTAAGTTCCCGGTCGATAATTGAAAGATTTTTATAAATTTTCTTTCCCACGTTATTTCTCCTTACTCACCAAACGATTGAGTGATTTATTTACAAGCGCCAATTTTTCATTGTGCTGATTCAACGTCTTCTGTAATGTTTATCAATTTCTCAAAAATAACATCTGCCTGTTCATTAAAAACAAAAACAGACGCTTTTTTATAGAATTCAGAATCCCCGGAATGCTTGATTCTGAATTTAACCGGTTTAAAATGGGCAATGGAAAAATATTGCCCTTTTTTGTACTCAGATGGGATACCGTCTTTTATGGCTGATTTTGGCACCACTAGAAATTGATCTTCAAAGTTATTGTCAGGTTTTAATACAATAAATATTCTTCCGGAAACATCTCCAGCCTCTTTGGAGATATTTCTAATATCAAATCGAACCAGCAGATCTCCGGTTTCACCATCCTTTGTTACGCTGAATTTCTCAAGATCAATTGGTTTTTCAATTAAGCTTTTATCCTCTTTTTTAATGGGAATTTCCGGCAAATCACCATCCTTATTTAAGAGGGTGCTCATTTTGATCTTTTCCTGATTCTCCAATAAAGACTTATTTATTTTATCCTCTTTTTCCGGCACCGGAGGATCTGGAAATTTTTCTTCAATCGTTGTAACGGGAAGGGCCTGATCGGGTTTTTTGATTTTTTCATCTGGTTTTTCAACCAGTCTTTCAATCAGTTGTTCAACCGCGGGATCTTCGCCCAACATTACCAGTCGTGCCATTAACATTTCTTTTTCCCGGGTCAGTTCGTTAACCTTTTTTTCAGCCAGGACAAGACTTTTCTTTGTAAGACCGTCCTCCCGGGATGACCCCGTATAAAAATAAATTAACAAAACACCTGCCAAAATACTGACAATAGTCGTAAGAGATAAAACTTTTACAAGAAATTTTAAATAATCACCAGACCTCATTTCTCCAAAATTATCAACAATAATAACTCTTACCTGTCTATCCGGTTCATAGGGCTTTGGTTTGGGTTGGTTTCTTTCTATTTCTCTAAATCTTGAATTAGTGTCCATAATACCCCTTTATTACCTATTTAATCCAAGGATGATAAAACAAATTGCTTAAACGGATTTGTCTGCCTTTTGATCAACATATTATATTGTCGAACCTAAGCCCTTCCGTCCTGCGATTCATATTTAATCTTGAGGTGAAGGTATGCTTTTTCCGATGCTTTTCGGCCGCTGGAAGTTCGCAATACCATTCCCATTTTCAATAAAAAAGGTTCTACAACGTCCACAAGGGTATCAGTTTCTTCCTGCAAAGTTGCAGCAATGGCTTCAATGCCCACAGGTCCGCCCTTGTAGAAATCTAATATCGTTTTTAGATAATGCCTGTCAAGTGATGTCAGCCCCAGATTATCAATACCTTCAAGTTCAAGTGATGCCTGAACGCATTTTTGGTTTACTTTTCCATTGGATTTTACCTGTGAATAATCCCTGACCCGCTTTAACAATCTATTGGCAATCCTGGGCGTTCCTCTGGACCGTTTGGCAAGTTCTATGGCACCGTTTTCAGAAATAACCGTGTTCAAAATAGCAGCAGAGCGTTTGATGATTATTACCAGTTGTTCAATGGAATAAAAATCAAGGGTTCTAAAAACGCCGAATCTATCCCTTAAAGGAGAGGACAAAAGACCTACTCTTGTCGTAGCGCCAACAAGCACAAACTGCTTTAACCGATACCGATGGCTTCTGGCATGAATCCCTTTATCAAATATAAAATCCACTGCAAAATCTTCCATGGCAGGATATAAAAATTCTTCAACAATCTTGGGGATTCTATGAATTTCATCAATAAAAAAGATATCTCCCTCACCAAGATTGGTTAATATGCCTATCAGGTCCCCCCCTTTTTCCAGAGCAGGTCCCGAGGTCACAATCAAATTTTTTTCCATTTCACTGGCAATGATATGAGAAATGGTTGTTTTTCCTAAACCGGGAGGTCCATGAAGCAGAATATGTTCCAGGGGCTCATTTCTCATTTTGGCAGCCTGTATCGCTATTTTAAGCGTTTCCACCGTGTCATTCTGGCCAATATATTCCTTAAAACTGGTGGGTCTTAAGGATATGATTTCAGTGGATTGATCATCCCTTGTACTTTTTGATGTAACAATACCTTTTTTATCTGAAAAATTGGTTTTATCAGAAGAATAGGAAATAATATCATCACTCATTATTTATCTTCTTTCATTAAATATTTCATCAAAAAGGTCCTCAGGTGTCAAAATGGCATTGTTTCGTTCATAAGCCTCTTTGATCATTCGTTTTGCAGAGGCGGAAGAATGCCCCAGTTGTTCTATTAATACATCAGACACTTGTTGGCTGATTGTGTTCATCTCAACGGGCAGATTTTCCGGTCCCTTCAAATTGGTATTATCTGTCAAAGCGATAAAGCTTTCCATTTTTCCATGAAGGGTGGCTATAATTTTTTCCGCTGTTCTTTTACCAATACCGTTCAGGCCTGTTAAAAATTTAACATCCTTTTTTTCAATGGCGTCTGCTATCTCGCCCACGGACCGGGACATGGCTTTTACCGCTTTCATCGGCCCGATAGCCGCAACTGTAATAAAGAGTTGAAAAAACGCTTTGTCATCTATTGTTTCAAAACCAATAAGAACGGGTTTGGGCTGCCTCTCTGTCAAATGATAATAAATGTACAAAGAAACCTCATTTGTCTGGGAGGATCTTAAGCTTTCAATCATTTGTGGCGTTAATACAATTTCGTATCCAATATTGCCCACCAGCAATAAAATGCCATCAGACTCAAAATGCAGAATACGGCCTTCAAGAAATCCGATCATAATTTTATTTTATACCTGTAATATCCGGTTATTGCCAGTCCCAGGGCATCTGACGCATGAAAAGGCCTGATAGTTCCCTTGTGTTTTAATAAATTACGAACCGCTCTTTCCATCTGAAATTTATCGGCACTTCCATTGCCGGAAACAATTTTTTTGACTTCCCTTACGGGGATTTCTTCAACATCAATCCCGGCTTTGTATGCTGCCACAAGCAAAACGCCTGACACTTTTCCAAGCATGATACCGGATTTCGGGTATTTTTCAAGAGAGTATATATCTTCTATAACCACGTATTCAGGCTTGATTTTGCAAAGAAACTCCAGTGTTTTTGAATAAATCCGGTGAAGTCTGTAAGAGATCGGGGCTTTTGCATCTGTTTCGATGCTGCCGAATGAATACCCGCAGATCTCCTGCCTATTTCCCTCTACAACACCGATACCGGTGCCGGCAAGCCCCGGATCAATGCCAACGATTTTTATCACAGACATCTATTAGGATCACTTCAGTTTTTTTAATTTTTCCTTGGCGTATCGGGCTTCATTTGTGTTGGGATGTTTTCTCAACAACTCCTTTAAAATCAATCTGGCATTGGCTTTTTCACCCAGCTCGGCAAATGCATATCCTTGTTTCAGCCTTGCCGCAGAGAGCTTGTTGCTGTTAGGATACTCTTCCAGGACTTTCTGGTACTCCAGAATGGCTTTTTCAAACCATTTTTCCACATAATAACTATCTGCAATCCAAAACCGTGCATTGTCTGCGTTATCAGAGTCCGGGTATTTATTTATGAAATTTTCAAACTGAATCCGTGCATTTTCATTATCCCCGTCATCAAACATTTTTTTGGCAGCGTTATATAGTTCCTGGGCCGGAGTTTTTTGTGATCCCTCCTGTGGCTGGACTGTTTCTTCCTTCTCACCTGCTGCTGAAGGCTCAAACCCCATATATTTTTCCAGGGTAATCACCTTTTCATAATTTTTAGAGATAGCCAGATCCAGCCGCTCCAGTTTTTCCTCCATGGTTGGGCCACTATTGGGACCGCCTGCGGCAAACCCATGCTTTATTTCTTCAATCTGGCCTTCAAGTCTTTGAAGTCCTTCTTTAAGTGTCTTTATCGTATATTTTAGTTCAGCATACTCTTCCGGGCTGATCATATTACGACCACTTAATTTTTTTTCCAATGCTTGTATTTTTAATTTATTCTGACCGCTTAAAACGGCCGAGGCATCTAATTTTTCCTTTTGCTTGGAAAATTTTTGGTCATTTTCTCTTTCCATGACTGCCACCTTGGTTTCCAGGGCAACAAATTGGTTGGATTCTACACAGCCTGAAAGAAAAGCAATAACTATAATACTAAAAATAAGATATTTTTTTTTCATAACCAAACTCCAAAACAAGGTATCCAAAATGGGGACAGGCCTGCATGGCTGAGGTATCTAAAATGACACCCCCCCCATGCAAACCTGAGTTATTAGATTAATTAATCAATGGCAAAATGAGCCCGCCTGTTTTTTCTATAGGCACTTTCCGAGCTGGCATAATCCAGGGGCATTTCTTCACCATAACTAATGGTTTTTAACCGTGAAGCTGAGATACCCAGATTAACCATATAGGCTTTCACTGTGTTTGCACGGCGATCGCCCAATGCCAGGTTGTATTCAGTCGTACCACGTTCATCACAATGGCCTTGAATAGTGACAATTACTGAAGAATTGGCCCTTAACCATGCCGCTTTTTCTTTTAATCCTGTTTTTGCCATTGCCGTCAACTTTGAACTATCATATTCAAAATGAATATCCTGGTTCACAAAGCGTTTTTTGGCAGCCAGGATTTTAGCCTGTTTTTGGGCTTTTTCATTGGCCAAACGTTCTTCAAGGTTCTGCTGGGCAATACGATCAGCTTCAGCTTTTGCATCAGCCGCAGCTTTTGCATCAGCCTCAGCCTTTGCCTGATCCTCAATCGTTGTTGCATCGCTTACAACCGTTTTCTTTGCACACGAAACAGTAAAAAAAAGCCCTGCAACAAGAATTGCCATTGCCAGATTAATCCACATCTTGTTTTTCATTGCCGTATCTCCTCTTTTAATTGAATATACATAATTAATTTTTATTACCTTTTGATAAAGACCAGGTCGGCTGAGTCTGTTTGCCTTTCAGCCGTAAAAGCCGTCGCGGATCTGATCCTGATGCATTCATAACAAAAATTCGGGGCACCTTGCCTTCCCTGGTTGACGTAAAGGTAAGCATACTGCCATCCGGTGACCATGACGGATCTTCATTATCACCGGAATTTTCTGTTAATCGAACCCGTATACCCGTATCAATGGGCATCACAAAAATATCAATGTTATTTTCTTCTATTCCCACATAGGCAATCTTTTTACCATCCGGCGACCAGGCTGGAGATGTATTATTCTTGCCTTTAAAGGTTACCCGAATAGGACGATCTGAATCAATTTCCTTTATATAAATCTGGGGAGTTCCTGCCCGTTTTGAACTGAACACTATTTTCTTACCATCCGGTGAAAAATTAGGAGAAACATCAATACCCCAACTTTTTGTAATTCTTTTAATAATTTCCCCTTTCAGGGTCAATAAATAAATTTCCTGATCACCGGAAAAACTCAAAGCAGCAGCAAGCTTTAACTGGCCCGGCATCCAGTCGGGAGAAATATTCATTCCCTTGAAATTGACAATGGCTCCGCGATTTTCTTTAAGATTTTTAATAAAAAGATCCGGTTTCCCCTTTGCATAAGATACATAGGCAAGCCACTTACCGTCAAAAGACCAGGAAGGAGAAAGTGAAATACTTTTATGAGTGGTTATCTGTTTAATATTCTGGCCGTCAAAATCACAGGAAAATATCTCTTTTTTCCCGTTTACAGTTGAAACAAAAGCAATCTTACTATTGAATATCCCCCATTTGCCGGTGAGCTGATAAGATATTTCACTGCAAAAAAAGTGGATCATTTTCCTCACCTGGGATTGGGGACCGGTATATATTTTTCCAATTAAAAGTTTGGTGTTAAAAGTATCAAAAAGGCGTAATTTAAGGGTAATTTTCCCATTTTCTTCACTAATTCCACCGGTGACTAAAAGGTCGGCCCCGATCCCTGTCCAGTCTTTAAAATTGATTTGGCCCAGTCCAATTCCTGATTCACCAGGATTTGATAAAAATGAAACCGGGTTCATTGTTTTGAGATATCCTGTAAAATCAAGAGCTTGTTTTAAAATGTTCAAGGCTGTTTTACCGATGTTCACCTCTTCGGGGTGGCCATTGAAAGCTTTGAAATCAGTTACCGCCACCGGGGTTTTCTTTAAAAAAGGATTGGTGACATTGATATAATCATAATCCTTGGCAGATACCGGGACTAAAAAAAATATGAGCCCGGCCAGAAAATAGAAAAGTATATTCAATATAATTTTATTTGCCATATTCGGTCTACAATAGCGCTTATTCATTGTAAAATAAACCATTTTTATTTCAGCCCTTTAGGTGTAAAGATGACAACCACATCATAGGAATTCATTCCTGAAGGTAATGGCGGCAACGGATTTGTCTTTTTAATTGCTTTTTTTGCGGATTCATCAAGGTAACGATTTTCTGACCGCGTTTCATAGATAATGTCCCTTATTTCTCCGCTTTTTAATATTTTCAACAAAATTCTGACTTCAAGATTCTGATCCAGCCTGGCAAGAATATCATTAAACACCCAGTTTTGTTCTATCTCAGAAGCTAATACCATTTTATAAAGGTCTATGGGTTTATACCCCTTCTTACCGGTTCCTGAAGATGTCTGATCTGAGGCTTTCCGTTTTTTTTCGCTCTGGTCCTGCACTTTTTTTTCAAACCGTTTTAACGCATTTGCAATGGCATTTTTGTTTTGATCCTCAATTTCTTTTTCCAGAGACTCATCAGGATCACTGGGCTTTGATTTTTTCTTTTCAGATATTTTTTTCTCTGGTAATTTCTTTTTTTTAGCCTGTTTCGCTATCAACTCTTTTAAATTTTTCGGTTTTGTTTTTAGACTGATATCTGGTTTAATATGGGGGATTTTTTTTATTTTTGGTGGCGGATCAGGCTCTTGAGGAATGACGGGTATTTTTTCTTCTTTTGATATCTCTTTTTCAGGTATCTCTTCTTTTGGTGTTTCTTTTGGGGGCTCTTTTTTCCCGGGTAGATCCTGGCTCTCTGTTTCTTCTGAAAAGGTGACCAGATCAACCTGGACAACTGGCAGCATTGGTTTGGGTAATCTGAATTTCTGAAAAAAAATCAAACAAAAAAAAAAAAATGAAAAAACAAAAAAAGAAATAGAAAAAAAAATAACGCCTGTTTTTCTACTGCTTTCAAAAGGATTATAAAGATCTTGCCTTCTATTTATAAAATTTTCCAGAGAACTCATAGGCCTTAATCAGGAATTATCTTCATTTTCAGGAAGTGTAATCATCCCCAGGCTGTCAACGCCTGCTTTTTTTATCTTTGAGATCACGTTGACAACAATGCCATAGGGAACATTTTTATCCGCTTTTAGATATACATTTTTTTTATCAAAATTTTCCAGAATGGCACCGAGTTTATGCGTCAACACTTCCACACTGACAACCTGCTCGTTAATAAATACCTTACGCTCTACATCGATGGAGATTATCAGCCGCTCTTCCCTTCCTTTAAGGGCCTTGGAGGTGGCTTTGGGTAAATCCACATTAACACCCTGAACCATCATGGGGGCGGTCACCATAAAAATAATCAACAACACAAGCATCACATCCACAAAGGGAGTGACGTTAATCTCGGACATTAACTGATCATTGCCTGAACCTGACTGCATTACCCCTCCGTTTGTTTTTGAATATCACGATCCATAATATTTAACAGATCTGCAGAATAGCTTTGCCATTCAGAATCCAAAGCCCTTATCTTGTCAGTAAAATAATTATAGGCGATAACTGAAGGAATTGCCACTGCAAGTCCTGCTGCCGTGGCAATTAATGCCTCTGAAATACCTGGTGCCACAACAGCAAGGCTTGCAGAGCCACTTAACCCGATTTCATGGAATGTACCCATGATCCCCCATACCGTTCCAAAAAGGCCTATAAAAGGAGCTGTATTACCGGCTGTGGCCAGAAAGGGGACCAATTGGACAAGCCTTCTTGTCTCAACCCCAATGGATCGGCTTAATGATCGTTTTATACTGCCGACAATTTGGAAATAGGAGTTATCTGTTCTTTTTAATTGAATACCTTTCCTATCTTTGCTCTCAGACCTTGCCATTTCCATATATGCTGCAATAAAAATTCTGGCAGCCGGGCTTGATCGCAACGTCTTTGCCTTTGAAAAGGCATCGGAAAGGTTTTGGCATTGCCAGAACACATCTGTAAAATCAGCCGTTTCTCTCGATGCCCTTCTGATATACCTGTATTTAATAAAAATAATAGCCCATGATGTTATTGAAAAAAACAGCAGGAGCAGCATGACGGCTTTAACTACCGGACCGGCATTGCTCAACATGTAAAACAATCCAATGGTTTCCGTGGTCATATACCCTCTCTTAGAAATTTACTATTTTCAGACCTTTGAACAACACACGCTATTGCCTTTATGTGTTCGAAAAGCAGCTTATGCTCATAACATTTTCAGATTTCAAATCAACCACTAAATATTGATAATAGAATAATTTAAATTTCATAAAACTAAGTATATGAGCGGGCATTTCATGTCAAGTTCTTATTCATGGGAAATCCGCCAATCTTCCCTGTTACTGAGTACAAAAAGATGTGACCCGGCATGCATATAGTGATTCTAAAAATAAGGTTCCGAAACAATCCACCGTTTCTGTCCGACCTGTACCTTGCCCAAATACAAAGCCCCTGCGCATATCAAATGTGCAGGGGCTTTGTCCAACTCTATAGATAGTGCTTTCGGTCGGCACTAACTATTTATACTTACATAGGCATTACATCATTCCTGGCATTCCGCCCATTCCGCCCATTCCACCGCCGGGCATTCCGCCGCCAGCCGGCATTCCTGCACCAGCACCACCTTCTTCAGGTTTATCAGCGATCATGGCTTCTGTGGTAAGCATGACAGATGCAACACTGGCTGCATTCTGTAGTGCAAAACGGACCACTTTTTTAGGATCCATAACACCTGCTTCAATAAGATCTTCATAAACATTTGTTCTGGCATTATAACCATAAGCGCCTTCGCCATCTTTGACAGCATTAATGACAACTGAGCCTTCAACACCTGCATTGTCAGCAATTTTTCTAAGGGGTTCTTCGATAGCCCTTGCAATGACTGCTACACCCAGTTTTTCCTCGCCTTCCAGCTCTAGATCTTCAAGGGATTTAAGACATCTGACAAGAGCAACACCACCTCCAGGAACGATACCTTCTTCAACGGCCGCACGGGTTGCATTCAGCGCATCTTCTACTCTGGCTTTCTTTTCTTTCATCTCAGTTTCAGTAGCTGCACCTACATTAATAACAGCAACACCGCCAACGAGTTTGGCAAGTCTTTCCTGAAGTTTTTCTCTATCATAGTCAGAAGAGGTCTCTTCAACCTGAGCACGGATCATTTTAACCCGGCCCTCAAGGGCTTCTCTGGAACCTGCTCCATCCACGATGGTTGTATTGTCTTTATCAATTGTAATGGATTTTGCCTGGCCCAGATCCTGAAGACTTACATTTTCAAGTTTAATTCCAATATCCTCTGAAACAACCTGACCACCGGTTAAAACGGCAATATCTTCCAGCATGGCTTTTCTTCTGTCGCCAAATCCAGGGGCTTTGACTGCAGCAACATTTAATGTACCGCGAAGTTTATTTACGACCAATGTGGCAAGGGCTTCTCCATCAACGTCTTCAGCAATAATAATAAGGGGTTTGCCTGATTTAGCCGTTTCTTCAAGAACAGGAAGAAGATCTTTCATGGAAGAGATCTTTTTTTCGCAAATTAAAACATACGGATTTTCAACTGCAACAGTCATTTTTTCAGCATTTGTTACAAAATAAGGAGACAGATACCCACGATCAAACTGCATACCTTCTACAACGTCAAGAGTAGTATCCATTGATTTAGCTTCTTCCACTGTGATAACGCCCTCTTTGCCGACTTTATCCATGGCTTCCGCAATAATGTTACCAATGGTTTCATCATTGTTTGCAGAAATAGTTCCAACCTGTGCAATATCATTCTGATCCTTGGTTGGTTTTGTCATTGATTCAAGGTTGGCGACAATTTTAGTAACTGCTTTGTCAATACCCCGTTTAATCCCCATGGGATTATTTCCGGCAACAACCAGTTTCTGACCATTTTCATAAATGGCTCTGGCGAGAACGGTTGCTGTGGTTGTACCGTCACCGGCCATATCAGACGTTTTACTGGACACCTCTTTTACCATCTGAGCGCCCATATTCTCAAATTTATCCTCAAGCTCAACTTCTTTTGCAACAGTCACACCGTCTTTGGTTACTGTGGGTGAGCCCCAGGATTTTTCAATAACAACGTTTCTGCCTTTTGGTCCAAGAGTAACAACAACTGCATCTGCAAGGGCCTGAATACCCTTAAGCATTGCTTCACGGGCCTTAGCATCATATTTAATTTCTTTTGCCATCTTCAATAATCTCCATTTATATCGTTAAATTATTCAATTACTCCAAGAACATCATCCTGACGCAGGATAAGATAATCATTGCCGTCAATTTTCACGTCTGTTCCGCCATATTTGCTGAAAAGAATGCGGTCTCCAACAGCAACATCCATGGGGATCAGTTTTCCGTCTTCACCCATGCGGCCGTTACCCATGGCAACAATCTTTCCCTCTGCTGGTTTTTCTTTTGCTGTATCAGGGATGATAATACCGCCTTTGGTTTTTGCATCCTCTTCAACACGCTCCACCAGAATTCTGTCACTAAGTGGTCTTAAACTCATGTCAATTTCTCCTTTACATATTGTTTGTTGTGTTAATGGTATTGGTTTATTTTTTCAACTTCATTTTTTGGGTTCTGATATATTTTTTGAAGTTGTTTTAGATTTTTTTGTTTCTTTTGCTTTGATACCCGATTTTGCATTTGTATTGGCTTTGGTTTTTATATCTTTTTTTGAATCTGGTTTGGCTTCAGATTTGTTATCACCAGAATTCTTGGCCCCGCCGTAATCTGTTACATACCATCCAGAACCTTTCAGATGAAATGTGCTTTGGGAAATTAGTTTTTTTAGATGACCCTTACAATGGGGGCAGGTCTCAAGAGGTGAATCAGAAATTTTTTGAAGTGCTTCTTCTATTTGTCCGCAACCTGTGCATTGATATTCATATACTGGCATTTCACGTCTCTCCATTCTTCTTTAGTCTTCTTGAAAAATCAAAGATAAAATAGTAAGTCTTTCTCCCTTGTCAAGCCGGTTTCTCCAATTTTTTTTACCATGCTTTGCTTCATGGAAGCTAAAGCCAATCTTTATAAAATTCAAATACTTTGCTTAAGCCTGGGACAGAAACTGGTCTTAAAATAATATGAGTTAATTGATGCACTTTACGTTCTTCATCCAATGTCACATCAGCTTCATTTGTATTTTCATACCGTTGTTTAAATTTTGAAAACCGGACAACATGGACCAATTCATGAGTGAGTATATATAAGAGGAAAGACTCCAAAGACAGATATGGTTTTTTTGAAATCATGGTAAGGATGGCATTGTCCTGAATGCATATCTTGTAAAAACTGAAGGAAGAAGACCCTAAGGCGACATCTTTTTTACGGCCTTCATATTTTATCACCTGGGCAAAGGGACCATCTACACATTCATGGCTTTCCAGATCTTTGGCTGTTTTTATATCATACCTGTTTTTGAGCCACTGCCCGGAAGACATCTTAAAATAATTATTGACCAGTTCCTCTGACACTTTTACCGCGCCATCAACTTTTAGAAGTTCTTCTGAGTTAAAGTGTTTTAGTGTTTGATTAAGGCTCATTTGGTCTATAATAAAAAAGTGGACATTAAAGATAATCTTATGCTATAGTTCTTATTTAGCAAATTTAACATAAATAACACAATATAATCTGACCTAAAGGAGGTGATTTTTTTGAGTAGTGTGATGAAAAAAAGAAAAAAGAAAATGAGGAAACATAAACACAGAAAACTCCTTGCCAAGACCAGACACCAGAGAAAGAAAAAATAGCTTTTGATATATTAAGACGCATTGCGTTGAAGCTCATTCAACGCAATGCGTCGGTTGTTTACTCTCCTATTCCTTTAAAATATTTCATGAAATCAGAATCTGTTGAAAGAACCAGGGTACTGTCTTTTTTCAAGGTTTCCTTATACACTTCCATTGTCTTTAAAAACGAGTAAAATTCAGGATCCTTTCCATAGGCATCTGCATAAATTTTTGTGGCTTTTGCATCGGCTTCACCTTTAATGGTCTGGGAGTCTTTATAGGCCTGTGATTTAATCACCTGAAGTTCTTTTTCTTTTTCACCTCTTATATTACTTGCTTCGCCCAGACCTTCTGCACGATATTTCTCTGCAATTTGATTTCTCTCGGCGATCATCCGGTTGTAGACAGCCTGCCGAACATTTTCAATATAGTTGATCCGTTTAATTTTCACATCAACAAGTTCAATACCAAACTGGGCAAGCTTGCCCCGGGCTTGTGAGACTATCCGTTTTGTAATCTCATCCCGGCCCAGATCAATTTTATATTGATCCCGTTTCCTGTTTTCGTCCACCACTGATTCAAAGGTATCCATGGGGCGATCCGAATTTCTAACACTTTCAACAAGGGGATATGATGTTACAAGGTTTCTCATGGCAGGATCAATAATATCATCCAGGCGTTCAATGGCGGCAATTTCATTTGTAACTGTCTGAAAATATTTTATGGGGTCAACAATTTTCCATCTCGCAAAGGTATCCACCCAGATATATGTTTTGTCTTTTGTGGGCACCTGGCCGGGATCTCCATCCCATGTTAACAGATTTTTCGGAAACATATTGGCTTTTTGAAAAAACGGCAGCTTGAATTTTAAACCGGGTGTTGTCACAGGCTTGCCAACCACTCGACCAAACTGGGTGATCAAAACCTGCTCGGTTTCATCTACAATATAGGCAGCGCTATACACCAATACGATGCCGGCCGCAATGACAATCAAAACTATAGTTTTAATAATACTATTCATTTTTTTACTCGCTTTTTTTAATGAAAGAGTTTTGAAGAGCTGAAGGAGAGTCTGTACCCATATTTAAAAGGGGTAATAAATTCTGCTGGTCAGAGTCAATAATAAATTTTGCACCCAGATTGGGGAAAATTTCCAACATTGATTCCAGATACATTCTCTTTTTTGTGACATCTTTTGCCAAAGCATATGCTTTGTAAATAGCTAAAAACTTGACAGCATCACCCTGAGAGCGGTTAATCCTGTCAATGGCATACCCTTCTGCATCCTTTATCACTCTTTTGGCTTCACCACGGGCTAAGGGTACGGCTTTATTATATTCTTCCCTTGCCTTATAAATCGTCTGCTCTTTTTCCTGGATGGCCTGGTTTACCTCATTAAAAGAAGATTGAACCGGTCCGGGGACATTTGTTTTTTTCATTTCAAGGTTAACAATCTTAATACCGGACTGGGCTCTATCCATTTCTTTTTGAAGCTTTTCCTGTGCTGCCAGGGCAATCTCTTCACGCTTGCTGATGACCTCATTAATACTTCTATCGCCAACAACTGTCCTCATGGTGGCCTCTGACATATCCCTGAGAATTGCTCTTACATCTTTGACCTTGAACAGATAATCGGCGGGATTTGAAATCTTATATTGAACAATCCAGGGAACCACAGCGACGTTCAAGTCTCCTGTCAGCATAAGCGAACTTCCCTGGGAGGAGCTTTCACTGGCAGACCTGTAATTACTTATACCCCTATCTGATGCTAAGCCGAATTCTTCCTTATAAATTCTTTTTACCTTTACCTTAGTGACTTTTTCAACACCGGACGGCAGCTTAAAGTTTAACCCGGGCTGTGCAATTCGGGTGTACTTTCCAAATCGCTGAATAACACCGACTTCCTCTGTTTTAATAGTAAAGAAGGTAGATGATCCGAAAAATAAAACCAACAAAACAATGACGACAAGAAAGAGCCCCGGTAGTTTAAAGTTTTTAAACTTGTTCAACAGTTCGTCCATCTGGGGAGGTATAGGCATATTCGGACCGCCACCGTCTCTCTTGTTTTCAAACTTCTCTTGGTTTTGCCTTAGTTTTTCCCAATCCCAATTCATAAATAATCCCTATAAATTAATTTAATTTATTTAAAGCCATTTTCACGTTGTAAAATATAACCATATTTATATTTATCAAGTCCAAAAGGCAATATTTATTGTAACTATTCAGCTCTTATGCTTGAAACAGCCCTGTCTGATGGATATTTTTG
>CAYVZG010000080.1:0-17273 GCA_964455805.1 uncultured Desulfobacula sp. | reverse complement strand
AACCAGCGACTCTCTGCTTAAAAGGCAGATACTCTGCCAACTGAGTTAACGGCCCGAGGCCAATTAAAAAAACTTTGAATATCTATATGATTTTAAAAAAAATGTCAATAGTTTTTTAAACAATGAATCTTTTTATTTTGTGGTTTGCCACAAATCAATCCAGCAACTCCTGATCGGCTAATTTTAAAAATGCTTTTACAACTTCAGGATCAAATTGTGTTCCCGAATTTTCCTTTATGATACCGAAGACTTCATCTTTCTTCATCTTTTTCCTGTATGCCCTATCAGAGTCAATGGCATCAAATGAATCAGCAACACATAAAATTCTGGAAAGTTTGGGAATCTTATCCCCTTTTAATCCACCGGGATAGCCTTTACCATCAAACCGTTCATGGTGGTGACGGATGATCTCCATTTCCTTATCCCACAACCCTAATTTACTGATGATATCCGCTCCTATTTCAGGGTGTTCTTTAATCTTCTTATACTCTTCAGGAGACAGTTGACTGGGTTTTAAAAGGATATTGTCCCTGATGCCTATTTTACCTATATCATGCAGGCTGCCTGCAAAACGGATGATATCCAATTCTTCATCTGTACAATCCATTTCCTCTGCAATCATATGGGCATATTTTGCCACTCGGGTGGAATGCTTTCTCGTGTAGAGGTCTCTGACCTCAAGAGCCGTGACAAATGCATAGAGAGTTGAAAAAAGGTTATCATAAATATTTTCATACAATGCAATATTTTCTATGGCAGCGGATGCTTTTTGTGAGATAAAACTCATATAATAAATATCTTTTTCATTAAAATATTTATTTTTACTAAATGAAAATGCACTGGCAATACCAAAAATATTATCCCTGATTTTCACCGGTACAACCATCAGGGAATGGACTACATCATCAAAGTGCTTGTTTTTACTGGCATCTGAAATCAGGCATGGGTTGTGATCCTTATTAAGGATATCCATGATGAACCCTTTAGCTGTTTTTGAAAGATCATTCCCAAATAAAGTACAAACCGATTCATCTTCAATGCCACAATCGGCACTGGCAACAAGTGACAGAGATTTATCCTGATCAGAATATATATGAAAAAATACTTTATCGGCTTTTAATTGTTCAACCCCCAGGTTAGCGACCTTATTAAAAATGCCATGGGTTGAATCAGATGTTGAAAAATCTTCCATCACCCGGTTCAAGGTATTTACTTCCTGCACCCTCTCAAGCAACTCATTGTTCAGCTTTTTTAACCGCTCCTGACGTTCAACCTCTTCTTTTAAAATCAGGTTCTCAACAAACAGCTTCCGCTCTCTTAAAATCCGTGTAAGGGTCAGCTCCATTTGTTCAAAGTTAACCGGCTTTATCAGATAATCAATAACACCATTTTTTAATGTCTGTATCGTATTTTCCAATGAGGGATAACCTGTCATGACAACCACGGGAAGTGTATTGTCCTTTACCCGGATTTTTTCAGCCAACTCCAGACCATCCATCTCCGGCATATTAATGTCAGTGAATACACAGCCGATTTTTTCTTGGCTCAAAATGTCAAGGGCTTCGATTCCGTTTCCTGCCGTGTAAACCTGATATCCCTTTTTCTCAAAATATTCTTTTGCCACATCAAGGATGACGTTTTCATCATCAACCATTAAAATTTTAATTGGCTCGGTTCTCATGTTTTTAATACCAACCTTGTTTTTTATTTAGAAGATTCTGCTCTAATATGTATATGAATCCGTTTGTTTTATCAACAAAAATCCAATTTTTGGCTTCTCAAGCACCAATGGATAAAATTCTTATAAAATATATAATTTTGATATATTATTCTTGACAAATATAAAAATAAAGAATATTGTACTCAAAAAGAATAATTATTAAATATAAATGAAAGCGAAAAATGGATAATACAGATCTCCAAATTTTAAAAATTTTGCAGAAAAAAGCCCGGATCCCAAATGTTGAGGTTGCAAGAAAAATCGGGATGGCCCCATCTGCAGTGCTGGAACGGATTAAAAAGCTAGAAGCCCAGGGGGTTATTGAGGGATATGAGGTTCGTCTCAATCCCAATATGTTTAATGGTTCTATGGTTGCCTTTATCCAGATCAAGGTGATCTCCCCGGACCGGCTCATTAATATCGGCGAGAGGCTTTCAAGAATTGAGCAAATCCAAGAGGTTCACTTCCTTGCAGGAGAGGACTGCCTCCTGGTGAAGCTCCGCGCCGCTGACAATTCTGAGCTTGAAACCATTTTAAGAACACAAATCGCCAATATTGATATTGTAAAAGAAACCAAAACCTTTATTGCTCTTTCCACCTTTAAAGAAAGTGCCAAAATAATGTTGCCTGAAACTTAATAAAAAGGAATTTATCACCCATGCCCATGTCAACATCATATCACAAAAGACTTTCTAAAATTCTACCTCAAATTGTGGATACCTTTGGAACCCCTTTCCATATTTATGATGAAAAAGGAATAATGGAGACCTGCGAGAAGTTAACGAGCTCGTTTGCAAACATTGACGGCTTTAAAGAATTTTTTGCTGTCAAAGCCCTGCCCAATCCATCGATCATGAAAATCATGCAGAAAATGGGATTTGGATTTGACTGCAGCTCCATTCCGGAAATCCAATTGTCCAGGCAAATAGGCAGCTTTAATGAAGATATAATGTTTACTTCAAATAACACCAGTATACCCCAGTTTGAAACAGCCATCAAAAATGACGGCTGTATTCTGAATCTGGATGATATCTCCCTGATTTCCAAATTGATTGATATTCCGGATCTTATCTGTTTTCGATACAACCCCGGCCTGCGCAGAAACGGCAATAAAATTATTGGAAACCCGGTGGAATCAAAATATGGTGTGAGCCATGATCAGATTTCCGATGCTTACCTGCAGGCCAAAAAACTTGGTGTAAACCGCTTTGGTATTCATACCATGCTGGCATCCAATGAGCTGGATTACAACTATATGGTTGAAACCACCCAGATGCTTCTGGACATTGTTGAGCAGATCCATAAAAAATTGGATATCACCTTTGAATTTATCAATATTGGCGGAGGTCTTGGAATACCATATACACCCGAGGCAAAACCGTTTAACCTTGACTCCATGGCCGCAGAAATTACCCGGATTTTCAAACTGTTTAAAAAAAATAATGGATGGGTTCCCAAACTTTACATGGAAAGCGGCCGATATATTACAGGCCCACATGGTGTTCTGGTAACATCTGTCATAAATCATAAAAACACATACAGAAAATATGTGGGAGTGGATGCCTCCATGTCAGCGTTGATGAGGCCGGGCATGTATGATGCCTACCACCACATTCATATCCACGGGAAAAATGAGTCCGCCCCTTTAAAAAAAGTTGATGTGGTTGGCGCTCTTTGTGAAAATATAGATAAATTTGCCGTTCAAAGGAGCCTGCCAGATACAATTGAAGGCGACATTCTGGTGATTCACGACACCGGTGCACACGGTCATTCAATGGGGTTTAACTACAACGGCCACCTGAGACCGAAAGAATTATTGTTAAAAACAGATTCAAGTGTTGAGCTGATAAGAAGAGCTGAAACCGTGGATGATTATTTTTCAACCCTTACCTTTGAACCCAAAACCTTCAAATAATGATGAGAAAAACAAAAAATGGAATATTGCATTATTATAACAACCTGCCCCACAAATAAGGAAGCAGGTGACATGGCATCAAGGCTTGTTAAGGAGAAACTGGCCGCTTGTGTTCAGCTCAGTCCCATAACCAGTTACTATATTTGGAATAATAAACCCCATTCTGATTCTGAGATCAGGCTGATAATTAAAACCAGGCAAGGACTATACAGCCTGGTTGAAGAGTTCATCAAACAAAATCATAGCTATGACCTTCCTCAAATTGTTCAAGTTCCGGTAAAGGACGGATCAAAAGAATATCTTGAATGGATTGATAAAAACACCAGAAATTAAACCATACGATATTCAAGCGCATCTTTACCAGGGCTTATCATTATCATTTATCAAAATGATACCCTTTTTTTAATTTAAAAGGCTTGGCACTTTGATCCTTTTTCACCCTAAAATAAATGCTATCAGTGTATTGATATACTTTATAGTGTTCCCAGCTATTTAAATCTTTCCTGAATATTTTAAAACCGCTATTTTGAATATGGCAGACGGTTTTATAGGTATTTCCTCTTAAAAAACTGCCTGACAATTTGACTTCAGAGTCAGGGTTATTCTTAAAAAATGGGGTGTTTTCTAAATACCATCCATACTGTCTGTAATCATCTTCTGGATAATAGATTGTGGATCTGTTCAGCAACAATTTTAATTGATTTCCGGTTATTTTTTCCGCACCGCTTTTTATCACATGTCCTTTGGTTGTAATCTCTTTCCAGTTGGTTAAATCCGGTTTTTTTTTTGTTAATGATGCCCTTTTTTGTTCAAGAAAATCCATCATTGTTTGACTGTAAGTCACGTCAAACAGATGCGACCATGCAGAGCCGTGTCCGGACAGATCAGATGGTCTATCCACAATAATAGTCCGGGCCTCTTTAGAGAATAGTTCCGATAAAATCCCGGCTTTTTTGCCTGTATCATATGGATCATTTGAGAAAAAGAAAAAAAGAAAATTACCGGTCCTGATAGGTCTAATAAGATTAATAAACTGAATATCCTGTTTTCTGTAATTCCAGCTTTTCCCCTTTGCGCCATGGGCGACCGGAGTGGAAAGTATGTAGTAAACATCAGGGCTGTCAATATAACGGGAGGCGTGAAGAATTGACCAGGCACCTCTGGACTGACCGGCAAAAATTATTTTTCTATACCCTTTTGTCCGGTATTCTTTGAATAATTGAGAAATAAACAGAGCAATATCCGGTATCATAATCGGATCCCGATTATAAAAAGGAATATTGACCTTGGCAATATCATATCCATTTTTATTAAGTGTTTTCGCATATTGCGGCAGCACTTCATTGTCTAAATCCGGCGGCCATGTATGGGATGAATATCCTGGAAAATAAAGGATGATTCCCTTTGCATCCCGATATCCGAATAAAAAGCTGTCTTTCGGGAAAACAATCTTTGCACCCAATGTTTCATCTGTCTCAATGGGAAATGGATATATTTTCTTTTTACCCTGATAAAAAATGCGGCATTTACCATCCAAATCTATTTTATCACAATAAGCCAAGACATCTTTATACGCTTTATCTTGTGAGCATGCACCAGAATAGCACCTCCATGACACAGCATATCTTCCGTTTTCTGAAACAGCAAAATATAAAGGCCTTTGAAGATTTTTATATTCATCATTATAGTTTTTCACAACCGAAGGGGAAAGGCTAATGGGCTTCTCCAACAACCTATCATCACCCACAATGGAAATGCCGGTGGTACTGATACAGGAATGGAATAAAAGTATTATCAGGGCAAGAAATAAACAGGGAAGGCTTTTCAATTTCCATCTCCTGTATTTAGAAATAATTTTTCCACACGCTGCTCCTTGATTAATTGCGGCTAAAACAGCTCTTGTCCCGCTTTCAATAAAAGTCACCAATACGTTCCATTCCAGTTAAGGCTGATATTAATCTGAAAGCTTTAACGCGAGATTTGCAACCCGCCGGCCTAATTTTTTGGCGTTTTCACAGGTTTTATCATCTGGAGAACCCGCACAAGCAACACCATAATGTCCAGTGGCAGACATTGGATCTCCTGAAATCACCATCCCATATATCAAAAGCGCCTGAATAATTGACATCATCGTGGTTTCCTTCCCACCGGTGGGGTCACCGGATGTTGCAAATGCAGCCCCAACTTTTCCTTCCATTTTGTTCCGGGTGCTTATAAACGAGTCAAATATTGCCTTAAGCTGAGCAGCCATGGTTCCAAAATACACAGGAGAGCCTGCAATGATCCCGCCGGCCTCAATAAAATCGGCTTTTGTTACCTCTTTTGTGCTCTTTAATACAGCCTGAACACCCTCTACACCGTTAACACCTTCACACAATTCCCGTGCTATTGTTTTTGTGTTTCCGCCCTTTGAATAATAAAGAACAAGAACTTTCATTTCATTTCCCCCTCATTGATATAAAATATTAAGATTAACACCTGTATTCATTCTTTGACAAGGACTTTGGTGCATACTGGAATTTAGCATTCAAAATATGTAAAACAAACACTTTGGAATTATTAAAATTTGGAAAAAGGAAATGTCTCTTATTTTTGCTGTACTTTCATTTAAAATTATTTAATAATTAACCCACTTTAATCCGTTTCACAGGCGTACCAGGAGAAATTATATGAATCTTAGGGAAATTTGCCCTGAAAAAATTTTGACAGTACAAAAAAGTGTTAAAAAAATAAAAAACGGGTCCAGGGTTTTTATCGGCACAGGATGCGGTGAGCCTCAGAGGCTGATAAAGGCGATGGTAGAGGATTTATCCATTCAGGATATTGTCATCTACCAGATGCTTTCAGCTACCCTTTCCAATTATGTCAACGATGAAAATTTTCTTTCAAGATTTTCCATAAAACTATTTTTCATTTCCGTATTGATGAGACAATCTGCTTTTGAAGGAAAAATCGACTATATCCCCATTTATCTTTCCCAGATCCCTGAAATTTTTGCCCACCATGAAATCGGCCTTGACGTTGCCCTGATACAGGTCAGTCCACCGGATGATCACGGGTATTGCAGTTTAGGTATTTCAGTGGACATCACACTTTCCGGAATGAAAAATGCCGATATCGTCATTGCCCAGGTCAACAAAGAAATGCCCAGAACCTGGGGAGACAGCAATGTTCACATAGATGAAATCGATTACTTTGTAGAACATGATGAACCCATACTTGAATCTCTACCTGAAATGAAAAACCGAAAAGTCATTGAAAGAATTGGCCATTATGTCAATATGCTTGTGGATGACGGCGCAACACTGCAAATTGGATTTGGCCATTTGCCTGATGCCATTGTTCCTTATCTTTCCGAGAAAAAAGATCTGGGAATTCACACACAGGTTATCACTGACGGACTTTTACCTCTGTTTAAAAAAAAGGTTATTACAAACAAAAAAAAATCATACCTCCCGGACAGAGTTATTGCATCGTTATGTATGGGTTCCAAAAAATTATATGATTATGTTGATAATAACCCCATATTCTATTTTAAATCTTCAGAATTTGTAAATGATCCCAACGTTATTGCCAAAAATGATAATTTCATTTCCATCAGTTCTGCCCTTGAAGTGGACCTGACCGGTCAGGTCTGCACCGATTCAAAAGGGTATCTTTTTTACAGCGGTATTGGTGACCAGGTTGATTTCATAAGGGGATCAACCATGTCAAAAGGGGGATTTTCCATCATCATTATTCCGTCAACCGCTCAAAACGGGAAGGTTTCAAGGATTGTTCCCCATTTGAGTGAAGGCGCAGGCGTGGCCACCACAAGAGGTGATATTGATATCATTGTGACCGAGTATGGTATTGCCGAGATGAGAGGTAAAAGCATTTATCAGCGGGTGATGGAACTTGCCCGTATTACGCATCCCAAATTTAGAAAAAACCTGATAGAAGAAGCTAAAAAACGACATTATATATTCCCGGATCAACTGCCGCCGACAACACAGGATCTTTTGTTTCTGGATAAATACCTTTATTCAAAGAAACTTGCCAATGGAAAAAATGTCGATTTCAGGCCGCTTTTACCCTCTGATGAATTTGAATCCAGGCATTTTTATTACTCTTTGCAGGAAGATTCTATTTACTATAGATTTTTTAACAAGCGAAAAGTATTCTCAAGGGATATGCTTCAGAAACAATGGGCTACGGTTGATTACCGGAGAAACATGACCATCATAGGGCTGATGCAATTGGGTAAACGAAAACAGATTGTGGCCATTGGCTCTTATGCTGAAGCAGATACTGATGCTGCGGAAGTGGCATTTCTTGTTAAAGAAAAACTGCATGGGATGGGTATTGGTTCATACCTGCTTAAAATTCTTGAAACCATCGCAAAGGGAAACAATTACCAACAATTTATTGCAACGGTTCTGGCTGAAAATCGCAAAATGCTTAATGTCTTCCAGAAAAGATATCCCAATGCAAAATTTTTAAGGAGCGGCAGCGGTGAAGTGGAGGTTGAAATGCCTTTTGTAACCCCTGAAAAGGAATAGTTAAATATCGTTTAGCACATATACCGGCATTGTATCTTTCTATTTCTTTTTCGACTTTAGTTCTGGAAAATCCCAATAAAAATATTCTTTAATACCTTCATCTATTTCATTTTCCTGTTTGACAAGCTCATTTTGCCGTAATTCAATTCGCCTGATTTTACCGCTCATGGTTTTTGGGACTTCATTAACAAACTCTATAATTCTTGGAATTTTAAATTTCGGTAAAATGGTGATTGTATGTTTAAAAAGTTCCAGAGCAAGTTCCCGGCTGGCCTGATAACTTGGATTTAAAATCACATAGGCCTTTACAAGCTGATATCTGTTCGGATCCGGCGAACCTACGACTGCCGCTTCTGCCACGGCAGGATACTCAACCAGGGCACTTTCAACTTCAAAGGGACCGATCCTGTAATCCGAAGACTTGATCACATCGTCCGCCCGTCCCACAAACCACCAAAAGCCTTCTTTATCAAAAGATGCCCGGTCTCCAGTATAATAATAATTGTCAACAAATACTGAATTCATTTTTTCAGGACTGCCAATGTACTTTGAAAAAAGACCAATGGGTCGCCATTTATCCAGTTTCACCACTATGTGCCCTGTCTTGCCCGGTTCAGTGATTTGCCTGCCCTCATTATCGGCTAATACCACATCATACATGTAGAAGGGATATCCAAAGGAGCCCGGGCGCATTTTTCCTGCCATCCAGGGGGGATTACCGATCATGGCTGTGGACTCTGTCTGACCGTAATAATCTCTTATCTCTATATGTGTATTGTTTTTCCATTTTTCAATCACATCAGGATTTAATGGTTCCCCTGCACTTATGGATTGCCTTAAACTCGACAGGTTAAAAGAATCAAGGTTCATATTCACAAACATTCTCCATGCTGTGGGAGGTGCGCACAGAATGGTTACACCATGGTTTGAGATGGCATCAAGATATTGTTCTCCATCCAGGTATGAAAATTTAAAACCGGTTGTGGTAGCGCCGACATTAAAGGGTGCAAAAAAACTGGACCATGCCCATTTCGACCATCCTGCGGCACTCAAATTGTTATGAACATCATCCGGTTTTATGCCAATCATTGCCGTGGTGGACAAATGCCCCACAGGGTATGATACAGCTGTGTGTCCGACCCTTTTAGGAAGTCCGGTTGTTCCCGAGGTAAAAAAGCAAAAAAGTGTATCATCGGATTTTGTCTTTGCAGGCTTAGCTTCAATGGATTCATTTTTAATGGCATCAATTGATATCCATCCGGCCTTCTGCCCCAGCACCAGTTTGAGTTTGGGCTCAATATTGGTTTCCGTTAATGCTTTATCTATAAGATTTGCAGAGTCTTCATCTGCCAGTACAACCGTGGGGCTATAAGTATCAAACCTGAATTCCAATTCCCTTTGGGTCATTGTGACTGCGGTTGGAACACTTACCATTCCCGATTTAATGCAGGCAAGACTGGCAAACCACACTTCAGGTAATAAAGGGGTCATCATATACAGATTATCCCCCTTTTTTACCCCTGATTTATGCAAATAATTAATCAGCTGATTTGCTTTTTTTAATAATGTCCCGTAGGAATAGGTTTTCGTTTCAAGCGTATCAATATCGGTCCAGATTAACGCTTTTTTATCCGGGTTTTGATTGACATGGAGATCTTCAAATATTTCTGAGACCCAATTAAAATATTCAGGCATTTGCACGGTATTCAACCTTGTAAAAATTTTTTTTGCACGTTCTTCTTTTTCCAAGGTTTCTTCCATCATATTCAGCTGGATGACTTCTTTAAAAAGCTCTTTCATACCTTAAAAACACTCCTTGCAATCCATTTTATTGTTATATATGCTACGGTTGGAACACATGGGTTGTATAATTTATCATAAATATGTTTGTCAAAGTTTTTTTCTGATTTTGCTTAAATTTAACAAATAACTCTGTATTAAGATTTTATATATGACAAAAGATGGCTTCACCATCATTCTTGCACCTCTTCAGGGCTTTACCGATGTTACATTTCGAAATGTGCTGTCAGATCATTTTGCCGGTATAGATGAGGCTGTGGCCCCCTTTATTTCAACGATGGGCCAGATGCGCCTAAAACCTTCCAGGATAAAAGATGTGGCTCCTGAAAATAATACAAAATTGTCTGTCGTTCCTCAAATCCTTGGAAATGTTGCCAAAGATTTTATATTCCTGGCAGATCACCTTTATGAAATGGGCCATAAAAAAATAAACTGGAACCTGGGGTGCCCACACTCCAAAATCGCAAATAAAAAAAGAGGCTCGGGGCTTTTAATGTATCCTGATAGAATTGATGCCTTTTTAGACACGGTGCTGCCAAAAATTTCAAACACACTTTCCATAAAATTAAGGTTGGGCAGAAAATCAAAAGAAGAAATTTTCAAACTTTTACCGGTGTTGGATCAATACCCTTTGGATGAGATTATTCTTCATCCCAGAACCGGGATACAGATGTATGAGGGGACTTCTGATCATGATGCGTTTGAAAAAACAAAGACCCTGAGCCGGCACAGGTTCACATATAATGGGGATATAACCGATTTAGAAAGCTTTCAAACCGTTCAAAATAAATTCCCTGATATCCACCGATTCATGCTGGGCCGGGGGCTTCTCTCCAATCCATTCCTTGCAGAAGACATAAAGGATATTCTTATAGACAAAAATAAAAATGAGCGGTTAAAGAATTTTCATGATGATCTTTATGACAATTATACATCCATATTTTCAGGCCCAGGTCATTTAACAGGGCGAATGAAAGGATTCTGGAGATATATAGGCCCTTCTTTCAAAGGCAATAAAAAACAGCTCAAACAAATCTTTAAATCCAATTCGATTCCCAAATATCAGGACGCTGTTAGCCGTTTTTTTAAAACCGAACCAGAATTTATTAAATAAATAGGGGTTTTTACCTACTTGTAATTCTATTGTTTTTTTTATTATACATATTGGATCATTAAAATTTTAAATACGGTTAATCATTTTAAGGAGAATAAATGAACAAGCTCAAATTAATTGAAACTGTTAAAAACAGATGTTCTCTGACCCAAAAAGAAGCCACCGATCTCGTCAATTTATTTTTTTCAGAAATTGCAGCAACGCTTGCTAAAGGTGATAGAGTTGAAATTAGAGGGTTGTGGGCCTTTAACTTGAAAAGTTATCAATCCTATACCGGCAGAAATCCAAAAACCGGAAAACTTGTCAAGGTTGCCTCTAAAAAACTGCCTTTTTTTAAATGCGGCAAAGAATTAAAAGAAAGGGCTGATTATCCCCTCAATTAACTTCAATCCTTATTTTTATTTCCCCTTTTTATAGCAGAATGAAAATCAAGTCTTGAATATTTATGGTTTTCATTTAAAATATGAACCAGATTTACATGTATTCGTTTTTCAATTAACTAACCCTGAGTATTTGTTTAATATATTTGTTTTGCACCTATAATTTTGGAGGTATAAAATGCTTGAACCAACAAAGAATATCCTTTTTGCATCAGATCTTTCTGTTAATATGAAACAGGTTTTTGAGCATGCTGCCACTTTGGCTGTCAACCAGAACGCCAATATCGTTGTCCTCCATGTAATGGAAGAAAACCCAAGGTCTGAAAAAAGAATTCAAATGGCTTTTGGCGAACAATTATATAAAAATTTGAAATCTGAACAAATGAGCCAGGCAAGAAACATCCTGATTGGAAAAAATGTTGATGCCCTGAAAATACGCCAGGCTATTGCCGGATTTTTTGATGGGAACGGGCAAGACAAAGCGTCTTCCGAAAACAATACCCTGATTTCAAAAATTCTTGTGGCTGAAGGCCGTTCCATTGCCGATGAGATAACACTAACCGCAAAGGAAGAGATCTGCAATCTGATCGTTATGGGTTGTAAACAGCAAGGGCTGCTGGCAGATGCCATGGGAAATAATGTCGTGAGAAAAGTATTGAAACGATCCAGTGTTCCTGTTTTTGTGGTTCCCTTTAAAGGGGATTAGGCTTTATTGAAGACAAATTTTTTTAATATGTGCCAGATATAGGTCCATTCCCTTTAAAAAAATATCATTATGATTTGCCCCTTTTATCTCTAAAAGTAATTTATCCCTTGAATGACACGCATCAAACAGTGCTTGGCCGTCTGAAAATGGAATAATGTGATCAAACTGGGCATGAATCAAAAGAAATGGTTTTGAAAAAGTCTTGATTTTATCAATATTTTCAAACCCATATGCTTCTTTAAATCCAATTACTTCAGGATTGATACCCAGCTTTTTTAACAAAGGTGCAGCCCAGGCAAATCCGCTTTCAATAATCAAACATTGAAAATCATCTGTCCGCTTGCTACTCAGCTCAATTGCAGAAGCGCTGCCCAAAGATCTTCCCATAACACATAAGGAACCTGTCAATTTCATATTTGACATATAGGCCTGAACAAAATCAAAAATACTGAGACAATCTTTCATCATTGATGTGACAGATGCAGTACCCGTGGATCGTCCGTATCCCCTGTAATCTACAACAAAGAAATTTAAACCGATATCGTTAAACAGCTTTCCGATATCATCGTAGTCTGACACGATTTCCCCATTCCCATGGAAGAAAAGGATTACAGCAGCATCACGGCTTACAAAATGAAAAGAAGCACCAATCTCTGTGCCTCCATCAACCGGAATGAGTATATCATCCCTGTTCTTTCTTGATTGTCTTAGCCCATCTTCTAATCGCGGATGGAAAAGATGCTTCAATACCATTGGATGATCTAAAACAGATAATTTGTTCATGTTTTTTTTTATCATATTGATCTCCTTTTTTCTGGGGAGGAATCATTGTTTCTTTTTATTAATTATGTGGTTCTTTGCCTCGTTCCATAACTGGTTCCCTGCCTCTTGCAAATGTCACACCGATGCCAACAGCGGAAAGAATCGCTCCCATTAACATGGTTAGTTTAAAACTTTGCATAAAAAATTGATCCATTGCCGGCAAATAATTTTCAAGGTTTGACCCATTTGTGAGACGTGTAAAAGAAGTTGTAAAAATTAATCCGGCTAAGGCTACCCCGATCACCATACCGACATTCCTGGCTGTGGCCACAGCCCCGGAAGCGATGCCGCGTCTTGAAGATGGCACACAACCCATGATGGCTGTATTGTTGGGAGATATATAAAGCGCTGTTCCGATCCCTGCAAGGCCAATTCTCCACAAAATTGATAAATATCCCATTTCAGGATCCAGTGTCATTAAAAAAACAAGTGATAAAGTCAAAACCCCCATCCCGGTCATGCATAAATATTTTGAACCAAATTTGTCATATAGCATTCCAGACAAAGGACTTATAACCAAAAGGAATATAAAAGGCACAATCATGATCAGACCTGTTTTTGATGCGGAAAACCCACACGGATATGTCAGAAAAAAGGGCATCATAAAAATAATAGCAAAAAGAGCTGCAAATAAAATTACCGATGAAATCACAGGGAAGATAAATAATTTAATTTTTAAGAGTTCCATATCAAACAGAGGATATTCTGATCGCTTTTCAGTTACTATAAAGCCAATACATGCCAGGATAAACAGGCAGAAAAATAAGAAAGAAGGTATTGAAATCATACCCCAACCGGACATTTGCGTTAAGAAAATGATAAGGGAGGATATAATAATAATCAATAAAATACATCCTTTTATATCCATAGGTTCTTTTTTTTTTTCTGATTGTTGAACTTCTTTCAAAACAAAGATACCGCCTAATGCCGCACTGATCCCGATGGGAATATTAATATAAAAAATATACTGCCAGGAAAAATATTCGAGAAGGATTCCCCCGACAACAGGACCTGTTATCAGTCCGGAAGCAACCACCGCACCCACCATTCCAAGTGCTTTTCCCCGCTCGTTCACAGGGAAAACATCCACAATAAGGGCAGGTGAACACGCCATGAGCATGGATGCCCCACATCCTTGCAATCCCCGGCAAACGATTAAAAATTGAGGTGTTGTAGCTATGGCGCATAACCAGGAGCCTGCCACAAATATGGTAAATCCAAGTACATAAATCGGTTTTCTGCCTTTGATATCTGAAAGTCTGCCAAAAGTTAAAAGCAAAGATGAAACGATCATAAGATAAATTAAAACCACCCATTGAATGGTTTGAAGATCTGTTTTGAGATCCTGCATCATATAGGGCAAGGCAACATTTACGATACTGGAGTCCAGAGTTGACATAAAAATAGAGGTTGCAACAAGAAAAAAAATCTTCCATTTGTTTTCATACATAGGAGGCATAATCTTAAGTCCATTCTTTTCGTTGGACTCAGATTATGTTATATACAAACCATTGACAAGAAAAATCAACGCTAAGAGGATCCATGGCTGCTGTAAACGATATTGTTTTAATCACCCTTGAAGATACACCACTATCTTTTGCAAGGATTGAAAGCATTCTTCCGGATGCCAAAAAAGACTGGTACCAAATCAAATTGTTAATGCTGAATATACCTTTGCAGGTGGTTACATGGATTTTAAAAGATGATTATATCAATGGCAGTGAATTTCATATGAACGGCAAGAAAATGAAGCTGGAAAAAGTGGAATGCCCCGATGAAAATCCGCCATTAAAAAAAGAACAAAGCATGCCTGATGTAGAAAGTGACAAAGATAAAGGGGATAAAAAAAAGATTCCAGGCAAAATCATATCCTTTTCCGACCTAAAAAAGAAAAATGAACCTGAATCCGGATAGAATTTTATCTGCCTCCAGGAGAACCGATATCCCTGCCTTTTACATGGATTGGTTCATGGAACATATCCATCTGGGTTTTTTCAATGTTAAGAATCCTTTCACAAAAATGGTTAAAAAGATTGATGTGTCAAAAGAATTGATCCACTCCATTGTATTCTGGTCGAAAAATTATGATGTTTTTATCAAGGATAGAGCCGGTGAAAGATTAAAAAAGCTTGGCTATAAACTTTATTTCAATTTCACAATAAATTCTGAATCTTCTTTGCTTGAGCCGAATCTTCCCTCCTTGGAAAAAAGGATTAAGCAATTAGATACCCTTGCAGACAGGTTTGGCCCTGAAAAAATATCATGGCGGTTAGATCCCATTTGTTTTTATAAAACCTGCCCTGACAGCCCTGAAAAAAATAATCTCTCAGATTTTTCCCATATTGCACAAAAGGTTTCCGATAGTGGTATCAAAAAATGTGTTACCAGCTTTTTTGACAATTATAAAAAAATTCAAACCAGACTCAAATGGATGAATAAAATGAATCATTCGTCTGTTTTTTTTATTGATCCGACAATGGAAAAAAAAATCAAAATCATTCAACGTATGGAAAAACATTTGGCAAAAGCCGGGGTAAAACTGCATCTGTGTTGTGAAAAAGAGGTATTCTCGCATCTGGGTCAAAAGAGCCGGGTATTGGAAAATGCCTGTATTGACGGTAATCATTTAAAAACTCTTTTTGGGGGAAGCCCTGAAATAAAAAGAGATTATGGTCAACGTTCCAAACAAGGGTGCAAATGCACCAGATCCATTGATATCGGATCATATGCTGACCATCCCTGTTTCCATAATTGCATTTTTTGTTATGCAAATCCACGCATAGACCACACCTTAAAAAATTTGAGGCGTAATGAAAATTAAAGAATTGAACATTGATGGGAAGACCTTTTTGGCCCCTCTGGCAGGAGTCACCAACCTGCCGTTCAGGCTTCTTGTAAAAGAATGCGGCTGTGCAGTTGTATGCTCTGAAATGGTAAGCGCCAAAGGGATATTTTATAATTCAGAAAAAACCCTCACCCTTTTGTCCTCTCAGAAAAAAGAACAACCCCTGTCTGTTCAAATATTTGGATCGGATCCAGATTCCCTTGCACAGGCTGCAAAAGCGGTGGAGGATATGAAAATTGCCAGCATCATAGATATTAATTTCGGATGCAGCGTAAAAAAAGTGGTTAAACAGACAGCCGGGGTTGCCCTGATGAAAGAACCCGAACTGGCCAGATCAATATTAAAAGCGGTTCGAAAAGCAATTGATCTACCGCTGACAATAAAAATCAGGACAGGATGGGATCACACGGGACAAGAGGCATTCAATATTGGTCAGATCGCTCAGGAGTCAGGGGTTGATGCAATTACCCTGCATCCCAGAACCGCAACCCAGGGATTTAAAGGAAATGCAAACTGGGATTTAATCACAGCATTAAAAAAACGACTGTCCATCCCTGTTATCGGAAATGGGGACATTTTATCAGTTGAAGATGCCCAAAAAATGATTCAACTAACCAATTGTGATGCGGTCATGGTTGGGCGTGCAGCCATGAGAAATCCGTTTATCCTTTCCCAGATAGAAGATTTCTTTGAAACAGGTTCTTATCATGCACCTACCAATTACGACATTTTCAGAAAAATGGAGTGCCTAATTGAAATGTATGTCAATTATTTTGGTGAAAAGCCTGCCTGCCAAATGCTTCGAAGCAGGCTTTCATGGTTTGTAAAAGGCTTACCCGGTTGTTCTGCCTTCAGGGCTAAATTGTCTGGGATACAGTCAAAAAATCATGCCATGGAACTCATTTTAAAATTTGAGGCTAACATCGCTTAATCTTCTCATTTTTTTCATAAACAGCTGTGGCCACGGAACTGATCCCGCCCCTGGGAGTAAATTCACCGGTTACTTCCATTTTCAAGGGGTTTAAAACGGCAACCAGATCATCCAGGATCTTGTTTATTACATGTTCGTAAAACATACCGACATTTCTAAATTGCAAAAGATAATATTTTAATGATTTCAGTTCAACAATGGTTTCATCCGGTCTGTACCTTATCACTATGCAACCGTTATCCGGCAGGCCGGTCATTGGGCATACAGATGTATACTCCGGCTGCTTTATTGTGATATCTATGCTGCGTTTAGATTTGTACGCATAGGGTATGGGTTCTAAAAGATCTGTTTTTACAACGCTTGGATCTTCGATTTTGTAGGGGGGCCTATAAATTTTATTTTCAGTCATTCTGATAATTTCCTTAAATTTTTAATAAAATATGGTTAACCCTGAAATTGCATAAAAACAAAGTAAATATATAGTAAAAAAAGCTTGAGG
>CAYVZG010000079.1:0-17561 GCA_964455805.1 uncultured Desulfobacula sp. | reverse complement strand
ATGAATCCGGACCATTTTCCTCACATCGTTTATTCAAAATATCGATTAATTCAGATTTGACAGAACCGTGAAGAGATTTTTGAAAGTCAACAAACAGCGAGTTGTCTGTTTTTGACTTCTCCAGCATTTCAAGAAAGTCAGTATGCACTCTTAATCTTGCGCCACTGCCAACCAGGACAATTGCTTTTAAATCCTGAGCATAATTAAACCCATATTGCAGAGCAATCCCGCCGCCTAATGAGTGTCCAACTAAAATCACATCTTTGTATTTTTTTGTATGGATATACTCATGTACCCATTTTGTGTATCCCTCAATTGTATCGCACAATTCACCATTTGGATGCCCTGGTAAATCTATCGCTTCAGATTTATCAAAATATTGCGTTTGAAACTGCCAGGATTCTTTACACCCCCCGGACCCATGAATAAAGATCAATTGCATAACATCCATCACTTATCGTTGTCGTTTTATAGGACTTAATTTTATTTGCCACTTTACTTGTTTTGCTTTTCAGGCGTCATTTTCTGAGTATTTAGTTGTATATCGTTTTTTTGATCTTGTGTCATGCTCTGAATGCGTTTTCTTGTTTTTTCCCTTTGATCTTGTGTGTTTTTTTGAATGCGTCGTTTAAATTGTTCCTGGTGTTCATTCCTCATGTCTTTTATTTCTTGCCGCAAATTATGCCGCTTGCCTGGTGACATATTTCTTATTCGCTGTTTCAAGTTCTGTCGCTGTTCAGGATTCATGGTTCCCATGCGGCGGCGTATTTTTTGTTTTATCTGAGGGGGTAATTGTTTGAATTTTTTCACCAGTTTGGTACGTTTTTGAACAGATTGCCGGTTTAGCCTGTCCCGTGTTTTTTTAAGTTTTAGTTTTTGGGTATCATTTAATTGTTTATAATGACGATATCCCTGTTGAATTTTTTTTTGCCTTTCTTTTGGAAGGTTTTCCCATTCCTGAATTTTTTTAAGAAGGGTTTTTCGTTCCTTTGATGACATCTGTAACCATTTTTTTGAACCGTTAAATAACTTTTCTTTCCGAGCTTCCTGGAATGATTCCCAATTTTTTTTGTACTGGTTTAATATCCGTTGCTGTCCTTTTGATAAATTTCCCCATTTATACCTTGAATCTGCTGCCTGAACCGTGCCTGAAAAACAGAACAAAAAAACAGATGTCATCATGAACAATATTAACAAACATATGAAATATGTCTTTTTATTGGTGTTTCTGTTAATTGCCTCTATCTTCATCTCATGATCCTAAATTTTCCTCTGAATTCTCTGCAAGCCAGGTAAAGAATTCAAGATTTTCATAAAGATCCAGATCGTGTTCAGAACTCAGTAATTCCAAGACTTCAAATTGAGCAGGATTGATTTTTGCAACCGGGGTCTTAAAAACAGTCAATGCAATAATTACCGCAAGTACGGCACTGGCTATCCCGGTTAATGGGAAACCCCAAGAAGACCATCTGCTTTCCCCCAGTTCAAGTGTTTCGCGGCGGATGGCCCTTATTTTTGTGGCTGTTTTATTATCCAGTTCATCAATAGTTTGGTCCAGATAGCTTTTGATATCCTGGCTGATATCTTCATCTTTTTTCATGGCCAGACACCTTCAAGTTTTTCTTTAAGTTTGTTAACTGCTCGAAAATAGTGTGTTTTTACCGTTCCCTGTGAGCAGGCCATTATGTTTGCGGTATCCTTAACACTGAGCCCCTCCCAGGCCCTGAGCAGAAAAACCTGCTGCTGCCTGGGAGGGAGATTGTGTAAAACAGATTCCAAAGTTATCATGGCCTGATTAGTTTTCATTCTTGTGAATGAGTCTATTGTATTCTGATCCTCAATCATCTGTATGGGATCATTTTTTATGGAGGAGTCCCTGTTATTCATACCCGGCAGGAAGGTGAAAAATATTTGTTTAAATTTTTCCCGTCGATACCAGTCCCGGATCCTGTTTTGAACGACCTTATAAAATAAAGGTTTCCATTCAAGCTCCGGTTTTTGAGAATAGTTGCGGACAAATT
This sequence comes from uncultured Desulfobacula sp., assembly GCA_964455805.1. Lineage (GTDB taxonomy): Bacteria > Desulfobacterota > Desulfobacteria > Desulfobacterales > Desulfobacteraceae > Desulfobacula. The sequence goes on along the minus strand of CAYVZG010000079.1, from coordinate 15,540 downwards.
TCATCATACAGTCCTGCAATAGATCCAGCGCATCATCAGGGTTTCCAGTCGCAATCTGTATCATACGGAACGCTTTTTTTTCAACTGATTTTAGGAATTCCTCCATAGGGCATTGTCATCCGTTGTCCATGCAGATAAGATCGATTGAAATTTATTTTTTTCTTTTCCAGCGTTTGTTGAGTCGTTTGCCTTTCCGATCAAGTTTCCGGTCAATGCGTTTGCCTTTTTTATCAAGCCGCTTATTAATCCTGTCACCTTTGCGGTCCAAACGCTCTTCTATCTTGTCTCCCTTTCGGTCCAGACGCTTTGCTAATTTATGATTTCCGTTTTCAGCAGCTCTCCGTGAACGACGATCCAGTTTATTATTGATCTGATCTCCTTTCCGGTCAAGTCTTGTATCTATCCGGTTTCCTCTTTTGTCCAGCCGATTTTCAATCCGATCTCCTTTTTTATCCAGCCTGTTTTCAATCCGGTCCCCTTTGTCTGCCCATACCGCACCATTGAAAATAAACACTGAAAATCCAAAGGCCACAATCAAAATTAATCCAGTTTTCATTCGTTTTTTTGTCATGATGTTCTCCTTTAAGGTTTTTGGTTCTTCTATTGGTTACAACGGATAAGAAGTCATTTGGTTGACAAAAAAAATTATTTTGTTCACGTCATATCTATATCTTTTCTGGAAAAGTATCCGGAACAATTATTTTGTTTGTTTCAATGAGATTCTGTGTTCATTAATTAGATTAATCGTGTACTTGTTACCCGACCTCTTTTTTGGTTTATAAAAAATATCCGCAATTAAATTTGCATGCACAACTGAAATAATTCATTAAAACCAATGGATGCAAATCAGAACCCGGTTGCATTAATACAACTCTTTTATGTTCCAATAGTCGCAAATTTGCAGATATCTGCCATCCTTTTTTTGTACTTTAATTATGAGTGTGTCCCATAATCATCTTCAAAAACAGATAATTAGCTCGGTTTTTTTTGTGAAATCATCTTGGCATAACCATTGCTATGACTTTCCTGAAAGAGAAGTTTATTTGCCATAATGCAAATTTTAAATTTAGAAAGGATTCTGGAAAATTTTGATAAAATTATCCGGTAAAGTGAATATGAGTTGTAAATTTAATTTAAACAATAAAACAGTGATGGTCATTGGCGGGGGTGTCGCCGGTATGGCCGCAGCAAAAAAATTGCTTCATAATGGGATTATAGTTCATCTTATAGAAAAAACCGATCGCCTTGGCGGGAATGCATTAAACTTGGCCTGTATGGCAACAGATACATGCCAACATTGTTCAGCTTGTTTATCTATTGAATTAGCTGACCAATTATCCAGAGATACACATCTGAACACCTACTATAACGCTGATATTTTAGGCATACAAAAAATAAAAAATAAGTATAAAGTATGTTTGGGCGGAGAAATCGAGCAGGACATTGAAACAGACAAAATTATTGTGACAACAGGATATATACCAGCAAGGCCAGAAGGTCTTCTGGGCCAGGCATATGAAAACAATGAGCGCATCATTACAACGCTTGAACTCAACAAAATTTTTAAAAATAACAATCTGCAAAATTATCTACCTAATATAAATTCACCCAAAATAGGCTTTATTCAATGTGTTGGATCAAGGAACAGGGAATTGGGAAATGATTATTGTTCACAGGTTTGCTGTAACATTTCTCTGCGACATATTGAAAAGTTGATCCATCTGTATCCAAATGCAAAAATAAGTTTATTCTATATTGATCTCCAAATTATTGGCAAAGAAATACGATCTAAAATTGATTCTCTTTCTAAACATATTGATTTGATTCAGGGAGTTCCTTTTGAAATTCATTCTAAAGAAAATGGAAGTCTATCAATCATTAGAGAAAACCAAAAGACCGGGAATCGTATGGACGATCAATATGATATGATGGTTCTTTCCGTTGGGATCAAGGCTTCTGGAAGCACATCCGGTTTTGTGGATGTGATGGAGATCCCCCTGGACAAGTGGGGTTTTGTTAAAAAGAGAAATAGGACTGCTCAAAAAGATTTGTATGTCGCCGGATGTGCCTCAGGACCGGTTGATATTATCACTGCAAAACAACAGGGTGTGCTCTGTGCGGCTGACATCATCCAAAGTTTTCATTTGAAACAGGAAAGTACAAACCAATCAGGCCGAGCAGTTGCAGTTATCGGAGATGGCCATCATGCATGTGAAACAGCATCAGCCATCTTGCATAACGGATACAGTGTCTGGATGTTCGGCCATGATGCAAAAAAGGAAATTAAAACACCCGGCATCCATTATATCTGTGATGTCCAGATGATTTCAATCAAAGGTGCGGTCGGGACTTTTTCAATTGTTTACAAAGAATTTGAAAAAATAAGACAAAAAAATGTTGCCGCCATTATTGTGGCTGAACCCACAAATACTGTGATAACTGGTGAAAAATTAAACCTCCCCCAGCAGGTTTTATACCCTTTAAAAAAGTTTGTAAGTTGTGTTCAAAATAATCCGGAAACCATACCCGGAGAACTGGTATTTTGGTTGGACTTTTCAGGTCCGGAATATAAAGTTTTTTCAAGAACTGCATTAAACCAGGCTTTGAAACTTGCTAAAAAGGGAAAACAAATCATTTTTATAATGTGCAACATGCTGGTACATAAACTGAAAGGTCAGCATCTATATGATATGGCACGAAAACAGGGAATACGGTTTTTAAGAATAGATTCTCCAGATGTTGTTAATGTTCAAAAAAAGAACGGGAAAATTAGGTTTAAATTAAAAGAAAAAACATTGAAAAATATAACCGTTTCATTTGAAAGTGACTGGTTAATCATTCCGGAAAAAAGAGTACCGGGTAAAAACAACCCCTTGATTGCAAGGCTTTTGAAAGATCGCCTTGATTCAGAAGGATATTTGCAGTCCGCCAATGTGCGTCACAGGATGACAACCAGCCCAAGAAAAGGTATATTTTATACAGGATCATGCCATGATGAGACAGATTTACACGATAAAGAGGTGGAACGTGAACTTATTCTTTCCTTTCTGCAAGATATTGCAGATACAAAGGCTTCAAATGATTTGGCCAGTGTAGAGATCAATTCAAAAAAATGTAAAAAATGTCTCACATGTTTAAGAACCTGCCCCCATAGTGCAATTATTTTGAAAAACGGAATCAATCCTTTTATTGTTCAAGAAGCCTGTTTCTCCTGCGGGTTATGCCTGTCTTTATGCCCTGCGATAGCCATTGAATCAGATGTGTTTTCTGATGAATCATACACAGGATCGGTTTCTAAAAATGAAATTACAGTATTTGCATGCGAACGGTCAGGTGCACTGAGTTCAAAACTAATTGAAAATGGAGAATATCTACATATCCAGGCAGTTTCTTGTGTGTGTCGAATCAGTAAAAATATTTTATTGAAAACATTGGAGAATGGCACAAAAAGAATAATACTGGCAGGCTGTCATAATAACAATTGCCGTTCAATAAAGGGAACCCAAAAAGCCAAGGTTAGAATAAAACAGATAACCAAACTAATCGGGATTGATCCTTTAAGCATCATCCATTATCCGGTTGCCGCAAATGAATCCGTAAAATTCGACGCTTTTCTTGCCAGGGAGTTTTTGGCAAATTAGGAGACAAAAGACAAAATCATGGAACAAGTAAAATTGGAAAAGAGTTCTTACCTTATTGAACGACTTGGCACATCTCAAAAGGATGATAATATATTTGAATGCCAGTCATGCGGTGCCTGCAGTTCAAGCTGTTCCTGGTTTGAAGGGGAAGGGGGGCCGGTTCCCAGACAGATAATTAAAATGGCATCATTGGGATTGGACGAATCATTAATCAAAAGTGGTATGCTGTGGGATTGTCTTTTGTGCAACCGGTGTACACAAAATTGTCCAATGGGGATCACAATGGCTAAGGTGGTGAGAAAGGGCCGATCCCATCCAAAAGCAGTGGATCTGGTGTCAAAAGATATTCAAGAAGGTATCAGATCAAGACTTTCAACCGGTGATGTCAACGGGTTGACCAAGGAGGATTTTGTTGAGACGATTGAGTGGATGTCTGAAGAATTCGTTGACGAAGTCAATGATCCAAATGCAAGTATTCCATATGATAAAAAGGGTGCCAAATTTTTATATCTTCCCAACCCCAGAGAATTGGGTATCAACCTGATGCACCTAATGGCCATGGCCAAGCTTTTTTATGCTTCCGGTCAACCCTGGACCATGTCTACAAAACATACTGATGTTACCAACTGGGGATATTTTATCAGTGATGACAAAATTGCAAGAGAGATGGCTTTGATGGTGATAGAGCCTGCTGAGGCTCTGGGGATTGAAACACTGGTATTGTCTGAGTGTGGCCATGGTTATCACGTTTTAAAGGTTTTATCTGAAAGCCTGATCGGCAGAAAACCTGAGTTTGAAATAATCAGTCTACCTGAATTTATTTTAAGATTTGCTCATCAGGAAAAGATTAAATTGGATAAAAATATTCACCCTTTTCCAGTTGCCTATCATGACCCGTGCAATCTTGGCAGAAAATCAGATTTGTATGATTCTCCCAGACAAGTTCTGGCTCTTTGCTGTGAAGAGGTGGTTGAACTGATACCCAATCGCGAAAATGCTATTTGCTGTGGCGGTGGCGGCGGAATGCTGCAAGACAGCAAGAGTAAAGCAAAAAGAATAATAACCGGAAAGGCAAAGGCAAATCAGATTACAGCCTCAGGGGTTAAGTACATTGCAGCCCCTTGTCTTTCCTGTCACCGCCAACTCGGAGATATTTCAAATTACTATAATTTGGGTGTTAACGTCGAAACAATTGCTGCGATGGCATCCAAGGCTTTAATATTACCTATAACTTAAAACTATATAAAACAGTTTTAGGTAAATAAAATCCTGATCTATAAATGATGCGCTTTTTTAAAATTATGGAAAGCAGATAACTGTTAATAAATTTGGTGTAATAGCGCTTCTCATGTGGTTGTTTGCATCCATGTTATTAGGTAGTTGGTTAATTCTGGAAGATGTTTAATTTCCGGTTCTTTGATGACCCATTTCCCCTTAATCCCCATTTCGTTGCAGGTCAAATCGAAATGGCACATGGCTATACCCATGTCTACCCTTTGAAGATCAGCCATTTTGAACATTTTGTTATTGTTTTCATAATAATTTTTAGTCCGTTGCAAAAAAAAATGAAAACAGCGGCTATTTTTTTGTTTGATTATACGCCACGGTTGTCTATTGGATGCAGATGGTGCCAGACGGACCATATCGAGAGGAACAGAAAAAGATCCGGCGCCTTCCTGGGAAAGTGCTTCATGAAATTTTTCTTGAAAATAAAGTTGATTCCAATGTCTTCGTTTTGTTGCATTGGCACTCCAGCGGATAATTTTATCAACAACTCTTTTTTTTGAAGCAATATGCCCTAATGAGACAACAGCTGGTACAAATTCATTCTGTTTGGCAGAAATTTTCTGTGAAAAGGTGCTTTTATTGAAACTCCCACCAAGCCAGCACGTTCCAAGACCAATTTGGGTAGCGAAAAGTATAATTTTTTCCATCACATACCCATAGTTTTCCAAGTTATAAGAGAAATTCTTATCCACACATCCTATAATAAACCCGGAAGCACCCCGGACGAAACCATAGGTTCCCAGTCCTTTTAACGCTTTATTATCTTGCTCATCAGCGGCAATAAGCTTGAATCTTGGAGATGTATTGAAAGGTCCCATTTTATTATCAGAAATAAATTTTTCAATTAAAATTCTTTTTTCTTTAGCAATCGGTTTATTAATATAGGATCTGCAGGAGAACCTGCGTATGATTATTTCTGTTATGGGTACGGTTGTATTCATGTTAAAAATCCATCTTTAAAAGGGTGTCATATATAAAAGGGGTGCTGCTAATCAAACCAGACTCATTTATAAGCATAAGTGGATGGCTGTCAAGAAAGAGAGGCTCGGATAATTTTCAAAAAAATAATATATAAAAAAATTATTATATAAATTTAAATATAATTTCTCAATCTGAACGGAAAAAATGTGTTAAAGTATCGTATTGTGAATGAAATAACTTTTGATTAAAAGGATTAAAGCCATGACATATAAACTGACATCTCTCAACGATCTTAAAGTCGGACAGAAAGTGTCTATAAAAAAAACCATAACCCAAAAAGATCTGTATCATTTCATAGCTATTACTGGAGATGAGAACCCTCTTCATGTTGATGACTCATTTGCAAAGCAAACATTTTTTGGTCAAAAAATTGCCCATGGTATGTTGTCAGCATCATTGTTTTCAACCCTAGTGGGAATGCATATACCGGGTATTGGTGCCATTTATAAATCACAGACCCTTGCGTTTTTACGTCCCGTTTTTATCGGAGATACGCTGTGTGCATGGTTTGAGATTGCAGGGATTGATCAGAAAAAAGAAGAAATTATCATAAATAGCTGGATAGTAAACCAGGGTGGTGAAATTGTGATTGAAGGTTACGCGGTAACAGGTTTGTTGAGGGGTTTGAAAGAATAAAAAATATAATTATTAATAGTGATGCAGGGGAGTAATTTAGATTTAGTAATACCGTCTCGACCCTTTATAATATTTTTTAAAATAAGGGTGGTTTAAATTTCCATAGGTAACTGGACTTCCTCTTCCAGGGGCATGGATGATATGCCCTTTACCAATATAAATCCCTACATGCCAGCCTCCCTTTTTTTTGGGGGTATTAAAAAATACAAGATCTCCGATTTGCAAATTTTTTTTCTCTACAAATTGGCCATTATTAAATTGGGCCTTGGCTGTCCTGGGGATAATAATCCCCGCCTTTTTATGGGTGTAGCTGGTCAATCCGCTGCAGTCAAATCCGGTTTCAGGAGACTGGCCACCCCATTTATAAGGTAGGCCGAGACTCTTTACAGCAGCTCGGGCTATCATTTTTTTTTGTTCAGATATCTGGATCTGTGGATGCGGTAAAGAAGGATCCTGTGCAGGTGTTCCCTTTTCCGTCGGGGGAATGTGTTTTTGATAAACCGTGTCTTTGTGCGAAGCGCAGGAGAAAGATAGGGCAATCAATATCATGCAGATAAAATATGTTGTAAATCTGATCATTTATTACTTTTTTATAGCTTGTCTAAGATTGATCTGTCCTTTTTTCGTAGTATAAATTAAGGGGTGCAAGCTTCCCGCATCAAGCTTTGCCTTAAGGCTGTAGGAAATATTATTTTTATTCTTGGTTTTTATAAGGTCTGTAAAAAAGGTAATACTTCTGAAAAGATCCATTGAAGCTTTCAGCACAACATCCCCTTGATCATACGCTTCTATCATTGGCAGCTTATTTGACACGCCGGTCATCACCTTATGTCCTTCCAGAGAGATGGTATAAGAAATACCTTTTAGATCCAGGGGTGATCGGTTGGGATTAATAATGCGCAGGCTTATTTCAAATTGAGGGATAATATCTTTTGTTGGAATTGTCTTAAAAGAAGTGATGCTAACAACTGGCGTTTCATAACCTGGCTGCAGTGCGGTACAACCTGACACAAAAATCAACAATAAAATAAATATATAGGCATATTTTTTTTTCATTTTTTTCCCGCTATTTAGGTTGCTTTGATGTGGGTCTCATTTTATTGGCTGGTAATCCCTTAATGAATTTATTTGTATTGATTCATTGTTTATTGTATTAAAATTAACAAATAATTACTGCAATTACAATTTTTGTTTTTAAAAGTCGCAAACAAAAGGGGAAAGTGATGTTTCAAGTTGAAAATACCATCATGCTGGTAATTGATGTTCAGGGACAGTTAGCCCAGTTGATGCACGATAAGGAGAGTTTATTTAAATCACTGGGGACGTTGATTCAGGGCATGAAAGTTCTTGAAGTGCCAATACTGTGGATGGAGCAGGTTCCAAAGAATTTAGGCACAACCACTGAAGCTGTCTCAAAATATTTGACAGGGGAAAAACCCATTGAGAAATTCACTTTCTCATGTTGTGGTAATCCTGAATTTATGGAAAAATTTATAAAAGCCGGTAGAACCCAGGTACTTTTAACTGGTATAGAAACCCATATCTGTGTGTTTCAAACAGGATATGAATTGATTAAACAAGGCTGCCAGGTCCAGGTGGTAGCTGATTGCGCATCATCAAGAACAAAAGAGAATAAAGAAATCGGTATTCAGCGAATTGTTCAGTCCGGTGGCCAAATTACAAGTGTTGAAATGATATTGTTTGAATTGTTAGGCGCAGCCCAGGGGGATAAATTCAAGCAAATCATTAAATTGATCAAATAATATTGCAGGCAAAGAGATTTATTTGTCAAACAAAAAATATTTGACAAAAAAAATAGATTTATATATATTTAAAGATTGGTTTTGATGGTGTTGATTCAAATACAATTTGCTCTTAACTTAAGTTAAACAAATCAAGGAATTTTATATGGATCGCAGGGTAAGTGTTTCCCGAAAAACAAAAGAGACTGAAATAAACATCTGTTTTGATTTAGACGGTTCAGGCAAGGCGGATATATCAACCGGCATTCCTTTTTTTGATCATATGCTTACCGCATTTGCAGTCCATGGTTTCTTTGATCTTGAAATCAAGGCAAAAGGAGATCTTGACATTGATTTTCACCATACTGTTGAGGATATAGGTCTTGTTTTCGGGCAGGCGTTTTCAAAAGCCCTTAAACATAAAAAAGCAATAGTGAGGTTTGGAGATTCTTGTGTACCAATGGATGAATCCTTGTCAAGGGTTACTATTGATGTGTCAAACAGGCCCTATCTTGTTTATAATTTCCCAAAAGATCTTAGGGTAAAAGGAAAATTCGATGCTTTTCTTGCCAAAGAATTTTTTCAGGCATTTTGTGTTCAAGGTGCAATTAATCTTCACATCAATTCTTACTATGGTGAAAATGAACATCATGTTCTAGAATCCATTTTTAAATCCTTTGGGAAATCCTTGCATATGGCCACTAGAAGTGATGAGAGAATATCCGGTGTCCTGTCCAGCAAAGGAAGTCTTTAAAATCATTTATACATATCAAATGATTCAAAAATTAATAAATATAGTGGATATAAATGCAAATAATACCGGCAGTTGATATTAAACAAGGAAAATGTGTAAGGCTGTTGCAGGGCCGGATGGAGGATGCAACCCATTACTCTGATGATCCTGTAAAAATGGCTCAAAGATGGGAGACTCAAGGGGCGAGTCTCATTCATGTGGTTGATCTGGACGGTGCCTTTGCTAAGAAGGTAAAAAATCTTGAAACGATTCAGGATATTTTAGCTACCATCAATGTGCCCATACAGATAGGTGGTGGTATAAGAGAACTTACAACCATCGAAATGTATATAGATATGGGTGTTTCAAAGGTCATAATTGGAAGTGAAGCACTTTATAATCCAGAACTTGTGAAGGATGCCTGCAGAAAATTTCCAGAGAAAATTGTCATTGGTATTGATGCAAGAAATGGCAAGGTTGCCGTTGAAGGATGGAGCCGGACGTCTGACACAAATGTCATTGATTTGGCAAAAGAATTTGAGTCCTGCGGTGTTGCGGCAATTAATTTTACTGATATATTTAAGGATGGCATGCAGATCGGTCCCAACATTGAAGAAACAGCGGCTTTGGCTCGTGCGGTTTCCATACCCATAGTGGCATCCGGTGGCGTCAGCACCCTTCAGGATATTAAAAATCTTCTTGAAATTGAAAAACATGGTGTGACAGGCGTCATAACGGGCAGGGCTCTTTATGAAGGAACCCTTGAATTAAAAGAAGCCATCAAAATAGCAGAATAATATTTTTCTATAATGAGAAATATTGACATGTTATTTTAAATACTTAGCTTATTTTACGTGCATAACCTTTAAATTTTGGAGTCGGCACCGCCAAAATGTACATTCCCGAAGAAAAAGTTTCAGAGATTTTAAATACTTCCGATATTGTTGATGTTATTTCAGAATCGGTTATTTTGAAAAAATCTGGAAGAAATTTTTTTGGATTATGTCCATTTCATTCAGAAAAGACCCCTTCTTTTTCTGTAAATGCAGGTAAGCAGATTTTTCATTGTTTTGGCTGCAGTGCCGGTGGAAATGTTTTGTCCTATGTTATGAAGTATCATGGAATTACCTTTCCCGAGGCTGCAAAAATGATGGCTCGTAAGTATAATATATCAATAGATTCCAAAGAGATTGATCCTGCAAAAAGAAAACAGCTTCATCTCAAAGAGAATTTGTTTCGCTTGAATAAAACCGTTATGACTGTTTATTCTGATGGGCTTAATAGATCAAATGGTGGTGAAGTTGCAAAACAATACCTAAAAAGCAGAGGGATTTCAGACGACACAATTAAGTTTTTTAAACTGGGGTATTCACCAAATAGTTGGGATACTATAGTTAATGTTTTAAAAAACCGGAAAATTTCTAAAAACATTGCAGTTCAAAGCGGGTTAGTTTTAGAAAGAAAACAAAACAATGGGTATTATGACAGGTTTAGAAACCGTATAATGTTTCCCATTTTTGATGTTAACATGCAGGTGGCCGGGTTTGGCGGAAGAGTTATGGATGATGCCATGCCCAAATATATGAATTCACCTGATACCCCGGTATATAATAAAAGTCGTATCTTATACGGTCTTAATGCGGCAAAACAGTATTGCCGGCAGGAAGGTTTGGTATATATTGTCGAAGGATATTTTGATTTTTTATCTCTTTATCAAAATGGGATTAAAAACACCGTTGCAAGCCTTGGTACGGCACTAACAACGGATCATGTTAGAATCCTTAAAGGGTATGCCGGTAAGATGGTATTGGTTTTTGACTCTGACACGGCAGGAATTAATGCCGCCAAAAGAAGTATTAAAATTTTTATGAATGAAGGAGTTGACACAAAAATTCTCGTGCTGCCACAGGGGAACGATCCAGATTCTTATGTGGTAAAGCATGGACAAAAGGGATTTAATGAACTGGCATCAAATGCCAAAAACATGATGCAGTTTCTTTTGCAGGTATCCATTGATACACATGGTCTGACTGTGGAAGGCAGGATCAGGATTCTAGAGGATATGAAACAACATTTGATTCTGATTCAAGACAGCGCTTTAAGATCTTTATATGTCAAAGAGCTCGCCGAAACCCTAAATATTGATGAAAAAGCGGTTTTGGAAAAGGTCAAAGAACAGTATTTAAAACATCCCGGTGAAAAATCATTATTGAATTATGAAAAAAACCTGGATGCAAAACTGGAATCCGATCGAAGAGAAGAACAATTGATTTCACTGATGCTTAACTATCCGGAAATCACAAATGAAATTAAAAGCAAAAAGGTTTTAGATTATTTTTATTCTGAAAAATTAAAACAGCTGGCTCAAAAAATTTTAAGTATTGATCCCCAAAAAGAAGCCTTTATTACAAATGTTATGGCGGGCATGGAAAACAATGAAGATCAAGAACTTATAGCATCATTTGCCATGAAAGATTTTTTCTCAGAAGATGATATTCAACAAACCGCGTTGTCCATAATTCATAGAATTATTCGAGTAAGAAAAAAACAGGAAAACACTTTAACAACTAAAATTATAAGTGCGGAAAAGGGCTGTGATTCTGATCTGATGGATCTGTTAAAAGAAAAACAGGCTGAGATCAAACAATTGCATGATCATTTATAACTTTAACCCTTTGGGAGGCATTTTATGGCAGGTAAGGCAAATACGTCTGGAGAGGATGTTGTGATTAGTAAAAAGGAATTACAAAAACTGATTAGAAAAGGTGAAAAAAGCGGTTCACTCTCTTTTGCCGAAATTAATAATGCAATTTCAGATGATTTAAAATCATTGGATCAAATAGAAGATATTGTTCTGCAGCTTAAAGAGCTTGGAATAAAACTTGTGGATAAGGAAAAAGAAAAAATTAAAAAAGCCACAAAAAAAGGTGCTGCAAAAGTGACGACTAAACCAGCAGCGAAAAAGAGTGTAAAAGATAAAAATAAAAAATTAGCTGGAAAAGAAAAAGACAATACCGATGAAAAGATTAAAAAGCAGGTTAAAAAAGGTCTTTTTTCTGCCAAAAAAAGCGGCTCCGACATCGAATTTGGTGCGGTCACAGATCCTGTGAAAATGTATCTAAAGGAAATGGGAATGGTCACCTTACTCAGCCGTGAAGGTGAAATTGAGATTGCCAAAAAAATCGAGAAGGGGGAGCATGATATTTTGCGATCCATGCTGGATTGCCCCATATCATTATCCACGATTTTCATTTATGGAGCCAAAATGGAAAAAAAATCCATGCGCCCTAAGCATGTTTTAAGGGATGTGGATGAAGGTGATGGTGTTGTTGATGAAGTTTCAAAGCAGGAAAAATTCTTAAAATCTTTAAAAATAATTTATGATATTCATCAAAAAAATCTAAAAAAAAGAGATCTTTTGCTTCTCGAGAAAAAGAAATCTAAAAAATATGAAACGTACTCAAGTGAGATATTCAACAACACGGAAGCCATATTTGAAGAATTAAAAAAATGGCGTTTTGAATCAAATATTATCGATAATATTGAAAAGAGCATTCGAAATGCCATTTCATGGTTTGATAAAGTGGACGAGTTGTTTAAAGAGTGTGCTAAAACCTTTAATGTCAAACCCAAAACAATGCTTGATCAGGTTTGTGATGAAAAGACATTTGTAAAATGGGCATCGGGCAGATCCAATATTACCAATGACCGAGCAATTATATTATATCAGGATATCTGTTCACTTTTAAACCAGGTTTGCTTACGAAAAGATGAAATCAAAGGGGATTCAACTTTTTTAAGACAGATTGTTGAAACGATCGACAAAGGACGAATGGATGCCGATTTTGCAAAAAGAGAATTGGTAAGGGCGAATTTAAGGCTGGTGGTCAGTATAGCAAAAAAATATACAAACAGAGGGTTACAATTTCTTGATTTGATCCAGGAAGGTAATATCGGTTTGATGAAGGCAGTTGATAAATTCGAATACAGAAGAGGATATAAATTTTCCACATATGCCACATGGTGGATCAGGCAGGCAATTACAAGAGCAATAGCAGACCAGGCCAGAACCATCCGGATACCTGTCCATATGATTGAAACTATAAATAAGCTGATTCGGACATCCCGATATCTTGTGCAGGAAATGGGGAAAGAGCCCTCTCCAGAAGAAATCGCTGAAAAGATGGAAATCCCCATTGAAAAAGTGAGACGGGTTTTAAAGATCGCAAAAGAGCCAATTTCTCTTGAGACCCCAATTGGTGAGGAAGAGGACAGTCATCTGGGTGACTTTATAGAAGATAAAAAATTTTCTATTCCCTCGGATGCAGCCATCGATTTCAGCCTGGCAGAACAGACCCGAAAGATTTTGGCCACTTTGACACCGCGTGAGGAAAAAGTCCTTCGCATGAGGTTTGGTATTGGTGAAAAATCTGATCATACTCTGGAAGAGGTGGGCAAGGATTTTACGGTAACAAGAGAGCGCATCCGTCAGATTGAGGCAAAAGCGCTGAGAAAGCTAAGACATCCGACAAGGAGTAAGAAACTCAAGACCTTTATTGAAAATTAAATTGGCCGAGAATTAAATCTTGACACAAAATTTGTTTTTATATATATATTGCAAGTTTGTGTATTTGAAAGGGCCCATAGCTCAGTTTGGCAGAGCCACCGGCTCATAACCGGTCGGTCCCTGGTTCGATCCCAGGTGGGCCCACCAATGGAATAAAGTAAAGGCATTGTTGATGAGAAAAGTTGAAAACCAAATAGGATATTCAATTTATATATGAATGTGCCAAAAGAATATCGAGTTGATATACAAAATCAAAAGCGTGGTAAAATACCACGCTTTTTTTGTTTGCTGTCGGGATTGCCATGGTAAAAACAAAAGATATACTGGATTTAATCAATTGTATCGCCCCTTTTGATATTGCTGAAGATTGGGATAATTCAGGACTTCAGGCAGGTAATCTTACCTGGCAAGTAAAAAAAATCATGATTGCTCTTGATGTAACAATGCCATTAATGATTGCGGCAAAAAAAAACAATTGTGATCTCGTCATCACCCACCATCCTTTGATGCTAACTCCTGAAAAATCTATTGATTTTAATAAAATGCCGGGCAATGCCATTGAAATTGCGGCTAAACATGGCATCAGTATCATATCTGCCCATACGAATCTTGATAAGGCTAAAGATGGTTTAAATGATTATTTTGCAAAAAAGATTGGAATTGAAAAAGCAAAAGTGTTTTTGATTGATGGCCCTTCTTCCACCATTAAAGATGAACCCATCGGCATGGGCAGAATCGGATATCTCAAATCTCAAACGGTACTCAAACATCTGGTTCATCAATTAAAGAAAAAACTTGATTTGAGGCATATGCGAGTAACCGGTGATATAGATTTGCCTGTACGGTCTGTTGCTGTTTGTACAGGTAGCGGCGGCTCGTTACTTGAGGAATTTTTAACATCTGAGGCTGACGTATATATCACTGGTGATATTAAATATCATGAAGCAAGACGTGTTGAAGAATTTTCAAAGGGCCTTATTGATGTTGGTCATTTTGGATCTGAAAATATTGCGGTCGATCTTTTGTTTGATAAATTAGATCAATCAGTTTCAAATGCAGGCTTGAATATAAAAATAGAAAAATTTAAAAAAGAAAAAGATCCATTTATTATAGTTTAAGGATGAAACATTATGAATGATACTCCTATTAGATCGGATATAGAAACCTTGGTTAAACTTCAGGAAGCCGAGACTCAAATTGTCAGGCTAAATGCAGTTCTGATTAAGGTTGAAAAGGAAAAGGAAAAACTAGGCTCAAAGTTAACGCTTTTTGAAGATGATCTGGAAAAAAACAAAGAGAGTTATTCAAAAGCCATAACCACCTGCCGGGATATTGAAATAGAAATTCAAGTAATTGATGACCGGATTATAAAAAGCAATGAAAAATTAAGAATGGTAAAAACCAATAAGGAGTATAATCTTTTTTTAAGAGAAGTGGACGATAATAAAAAACGTAAAGATGTTTTGGAAACAGAATTATTGGAACATCTTGATGAAAGAGAAGAAAAAGCCAAAATTGTTCAGGAAGGTGAAAAAGAGTTCAATCTTCTTAAGGATAAGATTAACACAGAACAAAAAGATATTGATAAAAGATCCATTGATGATAGAGAGCTTCTTGACGAATACCTGGCAAAGCAAAAGGAAATAGGCAAGACTCTGGAATCCTCATTAATGAACAGGTTTGCAAAAATATCGAAAATGAATAATGGTTCGGCAGTAGTCAGTGTTGAAAACGAAGTATGCATGGGATGTTTTATGAACATACCACCTCAATTATATATTGAAGTACAAAGAGGGGATTCATTGATTTCATGCCCGCAATGCAGTAGAATACTCTATCATACATAAATGGGTAAAAATTCGGCCTGACCAGGCAAAACGATCGCCAGGTTCTTGAACCTGGAGGAAAGTCCGAACACCACAGGACAGGACGCTCCATAACGTGGAGTCACGG
>CAYVZG010000078.1:0-17685 GCA_964455805.1 uncultured Desulfobacula sp. | reverse complement strand
GGACCGCTGATAGTAATGTCGGGATTAATCATCCTGTCCATTATCATATCTCAACTGCATAAGCTGGTCGCCATTTTTGACAAAAAAGCTGAACAGACCTCAGAACACCCAATTAAGAGCAAGGATGAGATATCTGTTCCCAAGATATTTCCAAACGACATTTCGGAAACAGCCGAAATCTATAAGATGCTTATTGACAAGCTTGAACAACCTTTTGAGTTGAACGATCTTTACCAGGCTGCTGAGCAAAACAATTTTCCGCACCCTATTCTGACGGTTAGCCGTCTCAGAAGTGCCGGAATACTGATAAGTAAAGGTGAGGGGTTATTTATCTGGAACAGATAATCGCCCACAATTGGACACTAATGATTCACAAACGATACCTGAAACAACGACAAACAACCATTAAAGTTATGAACGCCAGTCCAATAAGACCAGGCGTTGTGAATAACTTTCAGATGAAACACACACAATATTAGGAAAAGAAGAATGGAACTGCTTCTCCAGTTTTTATCAAACACCGGATTTTATCTTGCGGATTATCGAAATTTTGTTATGTTGGCCATTGGCTCTTTATTTGTTTACCTGGCCATTGCCAAACAGTATGAACCCCTCCTGCTACTGCCTATTGGCTTTGGTGTTCTGATAGGTAATATCCCATTTTTCAAAGGCTTCGGGCTGGGAATTTATGAGTCAAACAGTGTTTTGCACTATCTTTACTTCGGGGTCACCACCGGTGTCTATCCATCCATAGTTTTTCTTGGGCTAGGGGCCATGACAGATTTTTCCTCATTGCTGGCAAGGCCCAAACTCATGCTTTTAGGTGCTGCCGCTCAGACCGGTATCTGGGCAACGCTATTGAGTGCAATGGCATTAGGTTTCATGCCGAAAGAAGCGGCCTCTATCGCTATTATTGGCGGCGCTGACGGGCCTACTTCAATTTTTTTAACGGCCAAATTGGCACCTCACCTGATCGGTCCGATAGCCATAGCAGCCTACTCATATATGGCACTGATCCCCATCATTCAGCCACCGATCATGCGGCTTTTGACTACCCGCAATGAGCGGATTATCCATATGCCCGAGCCTCGATCAGTATCCAAAAAAGAGTTAATGATCTTTCCGGTGGTCGGCCTGTTCCTCTGCTGTTTTATAGCTCCGGCTTCCATTCCGCTGTTAGGCCCCTTTTTCTTCGGTAATATCATGAAAGAGTCAGGTGTGGTTGACCGCCTGGCCAATACTGCCCGCACAGCGGTCATTGATACGGCAACAATCTTTTTAGGGCTCACTGTTGGCGCATCAACCCAGGGAGATGTCTTTCTCACCCCCAAGTCAGTCAGTATTTTTTTACTGGGTGCCGTTGCATTCAGCATTGCCACAGCATCAGGTATTATTTTTGCTAAGATCATGAACCTCTTTATGAAAGAAAAGATCAACCCACTGCTTGGTGCAGCAGGTGTTTCAGCAGTTCCCGGTTCAGCACGCGAAGTCCATCTGGTGGGCCTTAAGGAAGACCCGACTAATTTCCTGCTGATGCATGCAATGGCCTGTAACTCTTCAGGTGTCATCGGATCTGCTATTTGTGCCGGTATACTTTGGAGCTTCATGATGTAAGGCTTATATTGTGACCAAAGCATTAAAACAGATTATTATCTCAGAAGAAGATGCTGTTTTCTGGATGGATAAAAACGGGCAATGGCAAAATGATCATGGTCCCATTGAACACCCCCGAATTATAAAATATTTTAATTCCTGTATTCGAAAAGATGACAGGGGATACTTTGTTCATCAGAAAACAGAAAACACTGAGGAAAAAGTCTATTTTTCTTATGTGGACACAGCCATTTTTGTGACTGGAATACGATTTGAAAACGATGTTACAATGATTCTTAACAATGGGAATTCCATTATTTTAGATCCTGCCAAATTATATATTGCGGGCGATAGCCTGTTTGCTAAAACACCGGATCATCTCATAAAATTTAATACAGGAACCCTTTTGAAAATATCAAAGTTTTTAAATGAAGTAAATGAAGGTGAGCTTTTCTTTGAATGGAAAGAACACAGCTATCAAGTGCAGCATCTTTAAATGATATTGTTTTATTCAAAAAAGAACATTCTATTCATAGAACAGGAAAAATCAGGCGTAGATTATATTTATCTTTCTATCCCTTGATTCTTTTTCACAATCATTATTGTTGACCTTGAACATCTAATTATCGTATTATCCTTAAAATTCTGACAATAGTGAAAAGGAGAGAAAGATGAAAAAAAGGTTTGTGATTGTACCATTGGTTTTAATTTTCTTGTTCAGTCTGTTATTTGTCTCCTGCGGTCAACAGGAACAACCCCAGGTGGATACCTCAAAAATTGAGCAGCAATTGGATGAATTAACAAAAAGAGTTGATGACTTATCTAAAAAAGTAGAAGCCCTTTCCAAAGTAAAACCTGTTGTGAAGGCTGAAGTTCCTGCGAAAAAACTCAAAGCCGGTTTTGTTTACGTCGGTCCGGTCGGTGATTATGGATGGTCACATGCCCATGATTTGGGAAGAAAATTTGCAGAAGAAAAATTTCCCTGGCTGGAAACGATTATTGTAGAATCGGTTGGCGAAGCAGACAGTGCAAGAATCATTGACAGGCTTATCCAGCAGCAAAAATGCGATGTGGTTTTTACAACCAGTTTTGGGTACATGGAAGATACGATTAAAGCCGGTGCAAAATATCCTGATAAACTTTTTATGCATTGCTCAGGGTTCAAGCGGTCAAAAAATGTTGGGACCTATTTTGGTGATCTTTATCAGATGTATTACCTGAACGGGCTTATGGCAGGAGCTTTGACCAAGACAAACAAGATCGGTTATGTGGCAGCCTTCCCCATCCCTGAACTGATTCGCCACATTAATGCCTATGCCTTAGGAATCAAGGCTGCAAATCCAAAAGCAAAACTGAATGTAAAATGGATTTATGCCTGGTATGGCCCGGATAAAGCAAAGGAAGCCGCCGAAGCATTAATTGCAGAGGGCTGCGACACGCTTGCCTTTACCGAGGACACTCCTGCAGTTATTGAAGTGGGTCAGAGCCATTCGGAAAAAGGCAAACAGATCTATACTTTCAGTCATTATTCCGCCATGCAGCCCTATGGGGTTGACTCTGTAGTTTCAGGCCAACTCATGGACTGGGGGGGGTTGTATGTTAAAATTCTTGGAGACATTTATAATGATAAATTTACCGAAGATTATGATGTTTTGTGGTTAGCCAAAGAAAATGCTGCCATTCTCGGTGGAAATGAAACTGATATAATCAATCCTAAATTTGTTGATGATCTCAAGGCAGCCATGATCGAATCCAAAGAACTTGGTAAAATTTCCGTCTATGATCTTGTTGTAAAAAGATATGAGCAGATGAAAAAAGGGAGAGACGTATTTGAACCTTTTACCGGCCCCATCTATGACAACAAAGGCAACCTGAAAATCAAAGCAGGGGAAAAAGCAACAATGGGAGACCTTTTAGGCATCATGTATTATGTAGATGGCGTTGAAGGATCTATTCCCCAATAATTAAACAAAACCCTAAAAAAAGCCGGGATAAACTTTCCCGGCTTTTTTTTACCCGATTTTTTTAAAGGGTATTATGAAGAAAATAAAACGTCTTGAAATGAGATCCATCTCAAAATCATTTCACGGCATCCATGCCAACAAGGATATTAATCTTTTTGTTGAATCCGGTGAAATTCTTGGCCTGCTAGGCGAAAATGGTGCCGGAAAAACCACCTTGATGAACATCCTATATGGACTATACCAGCCCGATTCCGGACAGGTTAAAATCAACGATAAAACTATCCGGATCAACAATCCCGTTGAGTCCATCACCCATGGTATTGGAATGGTTCATCAACATTTTATGCTGATTCAGAACCATTCCGTGATCGAAAATATTGCTTTGGGCTATAAAGACACACCCTTTTTCTTTCCCAAAATTAAAATCAGGGATAAGATTGAAGAATTTTCAAAAAAATTCGATTTTCATATTGATGTTACAAAAAAAATCTGGCAGCTATCAGCCGGAGAGCAACAGAGAGTGGAAATCATAAAAGCACTTTTAAACGGAGCAGATCTTCTTATCCTTGATGAACCCACTTCTGTTCTGACCCCACAGGAAATCAAAGACCTGATTTCCATTTTAAGGGAAATGAAAGCCAAAGGCCACATGGTTATTTTTATTTCTCACAAATTAGATGAAATTATGGACATATGCGACCGGGTCCTTGTTCTTCAAAAAGGTCAAATTGTAGGGGAAGCCGATACAAAGGATACAGATAAAAAGTCCCTTGCCAGAATGATGGTGGGAAGAGATATTGTCTTTAATATAAACAGGGAAAAACTGTTAAAAGGCAAAAAAAACCTTTCTGTTGAAAATATCAGTGTTATGGGTGACAAAGGCCAAATGGCTGTCAAAAACATTTCGTTTGAGCTTTTTAAAAATGAAATCTTCGGTATAGCAGGGGTTTCCGGCAACGGACAGCGTGAACTTGCAGAAGCCATAACCGGTATCAGGCCCATTTCCGCGGGTAACGTTAAAATGAACGGCAAGGATATCACCAACAAAAGTCCCAGACAAATTTATGACAACGGGGTTTCCCATGTTCCCGAAGAAAGAATAAGGTTTGGAATTGCCCCAGGTCTTTTTCTCTATGACAATGCCATTTTAAAACAGCACCACCTAAAAAAATTTTCCAAACGATACTTTCTAAAATATAATCAAGTCAAAAATCATACGAAAAATATAATTAATGAATTCAAGGTTTCCACACATTCCATTAACAGCCAGATCCGGAACCTGTCCGGCGGCAACATACAAAAACTCATCCTTGGAAGAGAAATCAGCGAGCAGCCGCAGCTTTTGGTGGCATCTCATCCCACATACGGGCTGGATGTAGGGGCAACTGAATTCTTAAGAAAACATCTTTTAGACCTTAGGAGACAAGGAAGTGCCGTACTTTTATTTTCTGAGGATCTTGAAGAGATATTTGAGCTTTGTGACAGGGTAGCTGTTATTTTCGATGGTGAATTTATGGCGGTTTTAGATTCCGACGACGAACGGTTTTCTGATATCGGGCTGATGATGGCCGGTTCGAAAAGGATATGATTTAACGGGACGAAATAAATGATACGCATCAAAACAACAAACAGATACAATATAACGGCTTTAAGATCATTTATGACCAACATTCTAAGTCTTCTGGCCGCCCTTGTTGTCATCAGTATAATCTTCCTCATTGCAGGCGTTAACCCCATCTTTGCCATTTATGAAATTTTTTCAGGTTCCTTTGGTTCCTTTTATGGCATCAAAGAGACCATTACCAAGGCCATCCCCCTGATCCTTATCGGTTCTGGGCTAACCCTTGCCTTCAGGGCAAAATTCTGGAATATAGGGGCGGAAGGACAAATGTTAATGGGAGCGGTTTTTGCGACCTGGACCGGACTGACTTTTGGGGAAGCTTTACCATCATATATCATCGTTCCCATGATTTTCCTTGCAGGATTCATTGGCGGTGGACTTTGGGGAATCATTCCGGCCATCCTGAAAATCAAATATTCCATTAATGAAGTTATATCCACTCTCATGCTCAACTATATCTGTGCTGATTTCTTGACCATGCTCATCGTAGGACCCTGGAAAGGAAAAGCACGTTTTGGATTTCCCGGAACAAACAACCTTCCCGATTCTGCTATTTTAGGTCTGATTCCTGGATCACGTATCCACTATGCCACCTTAATTTTAGCCTTTATCTGTGCCGTTGTGCTGGCCGTGGTCATCTATAAAACGCGGTTTGGATATGAAGCTAGGGTGGTGGGTGAAAATCCCGAGGCCGGCAAATATGCAGGCATCAATTTTTTGAAAACAACCCTGATCCTCATGGCCATCAGCGGGGGACTTGCTGGGCTTGCAGGCGTTGGTGAAGTAGCAGGTATTCATCACTATTTAGGGTATCCTGCATCCATTTCCTCAGGATATGGATTTACAGCCATCATCGTTGCCTGGCTTGCAAAATTGAATCCCCTTTATGCCGTTATTTCAGGACTCTTTTTTGCCGGAATACTTGTGGGCGGCGATGCCATCCAAATATCATTGGGACTGCCTGCCGCAACTGTTGAAATAGTGAATGGTACCCTATTAATATTTTTAATTATGGGTGACTATTTTTTAAACAATAAAATCACCTTTACGTTTTCATCGAGCACTAAATAAGGATAGACGATTAAATGGAAGACATAATTATCTCAACATTTCAAAGGACTATGGTTGCCGGAACTCCCCTTCTTCTTGCCACAACAGGTGAAGTGATTTGTGAACGGTCAGGCATCCTTAACCTGGGGGTAGAAGGTGTAATGGCCATGGGCGCAGTTGTCGCTTTTATAGTCACCATGGCAACAGGTCATCCCTGGCTTGGCGTTCTCGCTGCCCTGGCCGCCGGTATGATGTTCTCCATAATCCATGCCTTTGCTTCTGTCACTCTTCAAGCCAATCAGGTGGTGTCCGGACTTGCCATGACCATGCTGGGCCTTGGTCTTTCCGGAATGCTGGGCAAACCTTATGTTGGCAAACCCCTGACAATCAAAATGGAAGATTGGGTGATTCCCTATTTATCAGATATCCCCTATCTGGGAAAAATATTTTTTTCCCAGGGTCCCTTTTTTTACATTGCTATCTTTCTTGCCTTAGCCTCCTGGTTTTTACTTGAAAGGACCCGTTTGGGAATACAGATCAGATCAACAGGGGAAAATCCCAAAGCAACGGAAACCCAGGGAGTAAATGTATTCAAATTAAAATATTTCAGTATTATCATTGGCGGCGGCTTTTCAGCCCTTGCCGGCGCTCATCTTTCCATTTCCTATTCAAAGTCATGGATAGAAGGAATGACAGCAGGAAGAGGATGGATTGCCATTGCACTGACTATATTTGCCCTGTGGAATCCCGGGCGCGCCATATGGGCAGCTTTTTTGTTTGGCGGCATTTTTGTAGTACAATATTTGTTGCAACCCATAGGGATATCACCCAATTTTCTATCTATGCTCCCTTATATAGCAACTCTTTTAATTTTATTGCTCATCAGTTTAAAAGATCCTAAAAAATTAAATGCCCCAGCCATGTTAGCCGAGCCCTATAAGCGTGGCGAAAGATAAATGAATTGATTTTTTATTGAATTTTATGGATAATTGACTGGTCATCCATCCTTGAATTGAATAAAGGACAATATACTGGCACCCATGGTTTCCATTACGAAAAATTTCAATTATTGCCCAAAACCGTTTAAGGCTTTTTTCATCTTTTTTTGCCTATTCGTTTTCCTTTCAATTTCATTGAATTCAAGCTTTGCCATATCCATTCCCGAAGAAAAGAAGATTGCAAAAAAATTCATGCAAATGGTCCAAGAGCGTAATATGATACTAAATGATCCCATTGCCACGCATATGGTCGAACAGATTGGCAACCATATCTTATCTTTCATGCCAAAAGGACCTTTTGATTACTCATTCAACGTTGTGGATGACGATGTTTTTAATGCTTTTGCAAGTCCGGCCGCCAATATTTTCATCTATCGGGGATTGATCACCAGCTTTGAATCCGTTGATGAACTGGCGGGAGTCATCGGTCATGAAATTGCCCATGCCGCAAGCCGTCATGTGTCTGAATCCATAGACCGTTCAAAATATATCAGTATCGGCAGTCTTGCAGGCCTTTTGGCCGGCGCCGTCATTGCCGGCTCAGATGGGGATGCCGGTGCTGCCATTTTGCAGGGGACAATGGCCATTGGCCAGACGGCCATGCTTTCCTTTACACGAGAAAATGAAACCGAAGCTGATGAAAAAGGTATCATGTTTTTACAAAAAAGCTGTTTTCCGCCAAAAGGACTTTTAACCGGGTTAATGAAAATCAGGGCCGCAGACTATAGAGGGGCCGAAAGCATACCTGATTATGTTAAAACTCATCCAGGGACAGGCAAACGAATTGGCCATGTTGAATCCATTATTTCCAATTTTGATCCACACAAAAAAAAGTCAACCTGCCCTGAAAATGTCAGGTTTGAAATGGTAAAATACAGGCTATTGGGACTTTATTCAGAAATCGATCCTGCTTTTAAACAGATGACAAATCAGCTTTCCAAAAATATGTCAAATAACAAAGCAATGGATTCTGCAGCCATCCACTATGGACTGGGACTTATTTATGCCAGAAAATTCATGTTTGAAAAATCAATATCCCATCTAAAAAAAGCGCTCGCCATTAATGTTTTTGATCCAATGGTGCTCCTGGAAATGGGTCGGATATACCAGCTCAATGGAGAGTCTGAAAAAGCACTCAATGTTCTTGACGGAATTGAAACCGACCCAGTTATGGGCTTGATGGCCAAATTTTACCAGGCAAACGCACACCTTTCCCTTAGAAATCTGTCAGAATCAAAAGTTCTATTTAATAATATAATAGATAGAGCTCCGGCTTTATATCCAAAAGCCTACTATAGCCTGGCAAATATTTTGTCCCTTGAAAAAAAAACAGGTGCGTCCCATTACTATCTTGGTGTATATTATTCTGAAATCAAGAATAAAAAAACAGCGATCATTCATCTGAATCGGGCTTTGGAAAAATTAAGGGATGAAACAAAGATCAAAAAAGCAAAGCAATTGTTAGATAAATTGAAAAAATAATTTTCTGAAACAGAAAAATCAATACCTTTTTTCTATAATCAAACCTTGTCAAATCGGGAAAACTGCATGGTAAACGTCCCCCTTCCCTGACTGACCGAACGAAGTGCTGTTGAATACCCGAACATTTTGGCCAGCGGAACAACCGCTTTTACTATCTGGATGCCTGTTTTGGGATTAATGGATTCCACCTTGCCACCTCGTGAATTGATGTCTGAAATGGCGTCGCCCATGTAATTGTCCGGAACAAAAATTTCCACTTCCATGATGGGTTCAAGAAGTCCCAGGGTGCCATTTTCCAATGCATTCTTACATGCCATTGATGCCCCAACGGAAAAAGCCAGTTCAGAGCTTCTGTCATCAAAACATGCATCTTCAACCGTTATGGCTACATCAACCAGGGGATACCCCTTTAGATATCCTCCTTCAAGGCTCTCCCGGATTCCTTTTTCAATGCCGGGAATATATTGTTCTGGAATCTTGTCCGTTCCAACATTGCACTTAAACCTAATACCATCCCCCCGGTTTAACGGCTCAAGACTGATACTGATATCGGCAAAATGGCCTTTGCCTGAAATTTCTCTTTCAAACACAGCATGGCCCTTGGCCTTGGCTAAAAGAATTTCCCGATAAACCACCTGGGGTTTGCCCACATTTACATTGGTTTTAAATTCTTTAAGCATCCTTGAAATAATGATCTCAAGGTGGAGTTCACCCATACCCGATAAAATAGTCTGGCCTGTTTCTTCATCCTGGCTCACTTTTAAGGTGGGATCTTCAATGGTGAACTTTTCTAACACATCGTCAATTTTTTCCTGATCAGCATGTGTTTTAGGCTCAATTGCAATGGAAATTACAGGATCTTCATATACCATTTTTTCAAGAAATACAGGACAATCCCTTGAACACAGAGTATCCCCGGTGCCGGAATTTTTCAGTCCTACAATACCGATAATATCTCCTGCAGACGCCTCTTTTAGCCGCTCTCTCTTGTTAGCATGCATTTTCAGGATTCTGGATAATTTTTCCTGTTTATTTAATGAGGGATTAAACACATCAAATCCTGTCTCAATTTTACCGGAATATATCCTGGCAAAAGACAATTTTCTGCCTTCAATCATGGAAACTTTAAATATCAAGGCTGCCAGAGGACCCTTTTTTTGGGGTAAAAACGCCAGTTCTTCACTGGTTTTTGCGTGCAGTCCCTTAATGGGTGGAATATCCAAGGGACTGGGTAAGTATGACGTTATTCCGTCTAGTAATGGTTGAATTCCCTTATTCTTAAGTGCACTTCCGCAAAAAACAGGAACTATCTGTCTTGCAATGGTTGCAGCCCGTATGGCTTTTTTGAGTTCTGCAATGGCAATATCCTCTTCTGAAAGATATTTTTCCATGATATCATCATTGACTTCTGATACGGCTTCAAGAAGCTTTTCATGATATTCATTAGCAATCTCTTCAAATTGAGGATCAATATCATCCAATGAGTACTCAGCACCTTTTGATTCATCATCCCAGGTGATCTGTTTCATGCTGAGCAGATCAATGACACCGGCAAACCGGTCCTCAGAACCCATAGGCAATTGAAGGATTACCGGGTTTGCTGACAGCTTTTCTTCTATGGAGTTTACCGCACCAAAAAAATCCGCGCCCGTTCTGTCCATTTTATTGATAAAGGCCATGCGGGGAACTGAATATCTATCTGCCTGCCTCCAGACGGTTTCAGATTGCGGTTCAACACCGCCTACGGCACAAAAAACCCCAATGGCCCCATCCAGAACCCGTAATGCCCTTTCCACTTCAACAGTAAAGTCAACATGGCCCGGTGTATCTATAATTTGAATAACAGATTTCTTCCATTCACATGTGGTAACAGCAGAGGTAATTGTTATTCCTCTATCCTGTTCATCCTGCATCCAGTCCATGACCGCTTCTCCATCATGAACTTCTCCAATCTTATAGGATTTTCCCGTGTAATATAGAATTCTTTCCGTAACTGTGGTTTTGCCCGCATCAATGTGGGCCATAATACCGATATTCCTGAACTGACTTATATTTTTACTCATTTCACCATCAACATATTTGTTTTATAAAAGTAATCAAGATCAATGTGGCCGGCAAGGGTCAATGCATCTTTTCCCTGAATCAATATTTTAACCATTTTAATTTTTGATATATTCAATGTTAAAGAATTCACCAATGAATATATCGCCAAAAGTTCGCTCATCGTATCCATTTTTCCAACAATGCCGTTTTCGACACTCAAATCAATATATGCTTTCCCATCATCTGTAATAAAAAACGAATTGATTTTAGTTCCTTTGGGCCATGTTGCCTCAAGGTGTTCAAATTGAGGGCCTTTGAAAACTGTCTTGATAATTTCAATACCCAGGGAATGAGAATCCAGGTTTGAGGCAAACTTTTTTTTTACAGATTTTAAAGCTGTTTTCTGTTTATCGGCATGATAAATAAATCCTTCAAAAAGATCATCATAAGATGACATCTGACCGACTTTTTCCTCATTTTGTGCAGCACAGATATTTGATCCTGTAAAAATGATCAAAAAAATTAAAAAAATTATTGTTTCCGGTCTGGATTTCATGGCTTAATTTTTCTATAAATTCTTTAAATTAAAATGATATTTGATACAGCATTGCCTAATTTGTGTCAAGAAAATAAGCCTTGCAAATCCATTGGTGGTTTAATAAAATTAAAAACTTACTCAGAAAATATATCAACCTTTTGGCGAATGATTTTTATTAGAATAAAAAAAAATATGATACCGGGATTTGAAGCAATTGTTGAAGAAAGAATAAAAAAAGCACAAAAAGATGGTGAGTTTAAGAATCTGAAAGGCTTAAATGAACCGTTGAAATTTGAAGATCAGCATATTCCGGAGGAATTGCGGCTCTCCCACAAAATATTAAAAAATGCCGGGTTCCTTCCCCCTGAAGTTGAGCTAAAAAAAAAAATTACCCAGACCGAAGATTTGCTTGAAAAAACCGGTCTTGATTCTCCTGAAAGATTTAAAATTCAAAAAAAGCTTAACTGGCTTTTAGCAAAATTAAATAGTACAAGACCGGGCAGACAATGTTCGCCCATTGTGCTGGATAATTATAACGACAATATTATAAAAAAAATATCCTGATTTCAATAATCATGGGGATAAAAGGAGTCTTTTATGGAAAAAGTCAGACTGGCACTTTTATCAGGCGGAGTTTCTTCTGAAAGAGAAGTTTCCCTTAACAGCGGCAAACAGGTATTTGATGCCCTTGATAAGGACAAATACGATATCACCCTGTATGATCCTAAAACAGACCTAAAAAAGATTGTCATTGATGCTGACAATATTGATGCCGCCCTGATCATACTGCACGGACCTTTTGGAGAAGACGGTACCGTTCAGGGAATGTTAGACCTTTTGGATATTCCCTATCAGGGAGCAGGCGTTTTGGGAAGTGCCATGGCAATGAACAAGCTTGTGGCAAAGAGGCTTTATGAAGGCGCAAAGGTGCCAACACCCCGCTATCTTTCTTTTTCAATGACAGACACCATAGATCCCTCAAAAATTATTGAAACACTGGGGCTTCCTTTGGTGGTTAAACCCGCCTGTGCAGGGTCCAGCGTGGGCATGACCATTGTCAAAGAGACCGAAACGCTTCCAGATGCCATCAAGTTGGCTTTTCAGCATGATGATACACTTATCATTGAAGAGTATATAAAAGGGATTGAACTGACCTGTGGTGTCCTTGGCAATGACGAGCTGGAAGCCATGCCCGTCATTGAAATCATCCCGGGAGAAGGTCATGAATTTTTTGATTACAAAGCAAAATACACTGCCGGAGAAACCCGGGAAATCTGCCCTGCCCGTATTGATGAAACCATCACACAAAAAGTTCAGCAGCTTGCCGTCCAATCGCATCAGGCACTTTTTCTAAAAGGATATTCCAGAACAGACATGATTTTATATGATCAGAATTTAACTGTTCTTGAAACCAATACCATTCCAGGGATGACAGCAACAAGCCTTTACCCCCAGTCGGCAGAGGTGGCGGGTTATTCGTTTTCCAGACTTTTAGACGAACTCATTTCATTATCGATTAAAGAACATAAAAAACAAAAATTAAGGAGATCAAAATGAATGTCCTAGTTGTTGGTGGCGGAGGTCGTGAACATACCATGGTATGGAAAATTTCAAAAAGCCCAATGGTTCAGAAGATATATTGTGCCCCGGGAAACGCAGGGACAAAAGAGCTTGCAGAATCTGTCCCCATCTCAGCGGAAGATATTGAGGCCTTGGCGGCTTTTGCCGCGGAAAACCAAATTGATCTGACAGTCGTAGGGCCGGAAGGCCCCCTGGTGGCAGGCATTGTTGATGTCTTTGAAGAAAAGGGACTAAAAGTGTTTGGCCCGAGCAAGGCGGCTGCGCAGCTTGAAGGCAGCAAGGATTTTTCAAAACAACATATGCTCAAGTACAATATACCCTGCGCCATGGGAAAAGCATTTACAGATACTGATAAAGCCAAAGCTTATGCCAAAGCGCTTGGTGCGCCATGCGTAGTTAAGGCAGACGGGCTTGCTGCAGGCAAGGGCGTCATCATCTGTTCCACTCTGGAAAAAGCCTATGATGCCATTGATTCCATGATCAATGAAAATACATTTGGAGACGCCGGTGCAATTGTGGTTGTGGAAGAATGCTTAAAAGGTGAAGAAGCATCTTTTATTGCACTGACAGATGGAAAAACAGTCCTGCCTTTGCCAGAATCCCAGGATCACAAAAGAATTTTTGACAATGACGAAGGACCCAATACCGGCGGTATGGGAGCTTACTCTCCTGCACCCGTTCTGGATCACAGTCTGCGACAAAAGGCCATGGACGATGTCATGATACCTGCTGTTGAGGGGATGGCCAAAAACGGAACACCTTTTAAAGGTGTTTTATACGCCGGTCTTATGGTGGACAAAGACCAGATAAAGGTATTGGAGTTTAACACCCGGCTGGGAGATCCTGAAACCCAGCCTATCCTCATGCGGCTTCAAAATGACCTGGTACCCCTGATGGAAGCCTGCTGCGACGGCACACTGCATAATTATTCTACAAAAATAGATCCAAGAGCGGCCATGTGTGTTGTTATTTCTTCCGGCGGTTATCCCGGGGACTATGAGACGGGTAAAGAGATCTTCGGCCTTGATGAGGCAAACCATGTTCAAGATACAGTTGTCTTTCATGCCGGCACGTCTCTAAAAGACGGCAAAACCATCACTTCAGGAGGCAGGGTCCTTGGCGTGACTTCCCTTGGTGGCACAGTAAAAGATGCCATTGATAAAGCCTATGAAGCCTGTTCAAAAATTTCATTTGACAATCAGTTTTATCGTAAAGACATTGGCGCAAAAGCCTTGAAAAGACTTTCCATCCCCCCAAAAGTGAGCATAATCATGGGAAGTGACTCTGATTTTCCTGTCATGGAAAAGGCGCTGACCATCCTTAAAAAATTTGACATTCCTTTCACTATCACAGTGGCATCCGCTCACAGGACCCCGGAAAGAGCTGCCAAATTAGCCATTGAAGCAAAAGAAAAAGGGATTGAAGTTCTAATCTGTGGTGCCGGTCATGCGGCACATCTGGCAGGAGTCATCGCCGCACATACAACGATTCCTGTTTTGGGGGTTCCCATAGATTCATCAGCACTTCAAGGAATGGATTCCCTTTTGGCCACCGTACAGATGCCTCCTGGAATTCCTGTTGCCACCATGGCCATTGGAAAACCAGGCGCATATAATGCCGGCATTTTTGCAGCCCAGATTATTGGGGTTTCAGATCCTGAAATCGGTCAAAAACTTGCTGAGTTTAAAAAAGAAATGGCAGACAAGGTCGATAAAAAGGCCCGCTCTCTTGCATGAAAATAAAGCAATTCTCCGTGTTGATGCGATAACACCTGATCCTGATTCTATTGCAAAAGCCGGAAAGATCCTTAAAAATAGTGGTGTAGTGATCTTTCCGGCTAAATGCCTTTATGGCATTGCGGCCAATGCCCTTGATGAAAATGCCATTGAGAAAATTTTCCTTTTAAAACAACGTCCATTGAACAAACCAATCCTTGTTCTTGTCCCGGACCGGAAAATGATTTTAGATATAGTTACTTCCATTTCCAGCCAGGCATATAAACTCATGGATGCATTCTGGCCCGGGAATATCACCCTTGTGTTTAACGCAAAAGCGCATATTTCAAGTCTTTTGACTGCCGGAACCAACAAAATTGGTATTAGGATCCCCTCTCACCCCGTAACAAAAGCCCTTGTTGATCATCTAAAATTGCCCATTACCGGAACCAGCGCCAATCTATCCGGACAGGGCGGTTGTAAAACAATAGACCGCCTGTCAACGGCAATCATTGACAAGGCAGATCTGGTGCTGGATGCGGGCACTCTTAAAGGGGGTACAGGATCGAGTATTGTGGATGTTTCCACATTACCTGTCACCCTTATCCGGGAAGGTGAAGTCACGATAGATCAAATTAATAAAGTCCTGAAAATTTGACTTTTTATCAGCCATAATTTCATTGACAAATTATGAGTTTTCCCTTAAAAAGAACCATTCATGCCGGAGTGGTGGAATTGGTAGACGCAGAGGATTCAAAATCCTCCGGGCTCTAAGCCCTTGCGAGTTCAAGTCTCGCCTCCGGTACCAGCTAATGACAAGGGTTTTCGGATTTTGTCTGGGAACCCTTGTTGATTGGATTTTGTTTCATGTGTGAATCTGTGTGTGAATTTTGTGTGGCTGCTTCAAAGATGGACATAGCTTCCATTTCTGACCCACCAATGCTGTGAAGGTAAATCTCGGTTGTAGTTCTGTTTTCATGGCCAAGAATTTTCTGAATTGTCCCTAAAGGAACATTCATATTATCCAAAATGGAAGCACCAGAGTGCCTCAAAGCATGAAAAGAAAATCTTCTCACCCCAGTTTTCTTGCACAGGGTCTTCAAAAGCGTTGAACGATACTTGAAATGGGTTGTGATTTCTTTCCCTGTTTTCCAATTCACATAGGTATTGCAAAACACCCAAGGATAGTTCCTGTTTCTTTCCTTGTAGCGATCTGACAGTATCCTATATAACCTTTTGGTTAAAGGAACTTTGCGAGGGGTTAAATGCCCGCCCCTCTTTTTTCTGGTATACAAAACTAAAAATTTGTTTTTCAAATCCACGTCATCCCATGTTAGGCGATTGATTTCGTTAACACGCGCCATTGTATCTTTTATTGTCATAAGGTAGTCTCTAACTTCTGGTTCTGCAATGCTTAAAGCTTTTTCAATGTCTTCTGGCGAGGGTACATATTTTATTTTCTTAGTTGTAGGGAAAAATTCTATTCCATCTGTTGGGTTTGATTGAAGGTTAAATTTCTTCTTACCAAAATTAAAGATCACCCTCAAATGACGAAGTTCCTTGTTAGCAGAATATGCGGAAACTTTTTTTCGTTCCATAAGTCGTCTTTCAATCATTTCCGTCAATAACTTCGAGCATGGCGTATCTCCCCATGATCTCACCCAGTGCCTGGCCATAATTCTGTTTGCTCTATAATACTCTTTGGATTTATACGCTTGGACATGATCAAGCCATTTATTTATTAGATCCAAAAAGGTCATGTCTATCTGGTTCATCACAACTGGTGATTCCAGAATTTTCAGTTCCTCCTTTCGCTCTTCTACTTCCGCTTTTTTTGCTTCTTTTTTTGTTTTGAACCAGCTTTTTGTGTACCTGGTTCCGTTTAGGGTGAAATCGTACCGCCACCCCTTTCCTTTTTTGAAATATTGACTCATAAAGGTCCTCCTTATTTGGGAAAAATAGAGAACCTCCAAGCTTCCTACCACCCAATACTTTCCAGTTTTTGTACACCCATGATGTACTTTTCCCGAAATATTGAGAGGTCTCCTCTACTGTCATTATGTCAGTTTTGGATGTTATGTCAATGTCAGTTGGATGGTTCATTCAAAATTCTTCTTCCCAAACGCTGTAATTTAAATTTCAAGTTCTGCGCTTCCAAATATGGAAGTTTTATTACAGCGGAAGACTTTAATCTGTACAATTATCTTGACTATAAAATACTATTTCATCTAATATATCGTTACGATTTTAATCTTTAGATCTGCATATTAGTGCTTTTGAAGGAAAATCAGTCTATGAAAAAATATATTAAACTAAAAAATGCCATGGATGCGTTGTTAAATATCTACAATTTAAATTTTTCTGAAAAAAAATATAACGACTGGCCATGGAAAAAGATAAAACGATACCTTTTATCCTTTGTAAATTCAATTTTTGATCCTGTTGAAAGCAGATGTGCTTACCTTATTAAAGATAAAAAATTGAATCTTGTGATTGATATAGGAATAAAGAATATCTCTCTCCCTGGCATAGAAATAGATAAAGAAGAAATTCGAATACTTATTGATGTGTTTGATCTGCTAAAGCAAGAAGCAGATCGTAGTATAATTCATTTTGCGATTAAGAAACTAAATACACACACCAATATTGTACGGGATGAAGTTTATTCTGATAGCTTTTTTAAAAGTGATCCTCAAATTTTATATGAACTGTTTGAACGACACCTTTTACCTCAGATAAAAAAATCTGATGATAAAAATACGGAGCTATTTAAAAAATTAGATTTGTTTCTGGAAACGGAACCAGTGAATATGGATAAGATAATTCTGTTAATACGGAAAATAATCAAACATAACAATGTTTCAGGCGAAGACGCATTAATATTAATTGATGAACTTAAAAGTGTAAAACGATACCTATATAATAGGGCGGTAGATGAGTTCCTTTTTAAAGAGATGAAAAAAATATCATTCAACGCAATAAAAACTGATAAAGCTGTGAATATAAAACACAATTATTCAAGTTTAAATGCTCAATCGTACTCTTTAATAACTGTTGAACCAAGTTCACTGTTCGCTCAGAAGCTTATAGATAGTTGTAA
>CAYVZG010000077.1:0-18120 GCA_964455805.1 uncultured Desulfobacula sp. | reverse complement strand
AGGGGGGTCAAAATTGGACGCTGACAGGGGGTCAATTTTGGATGCTGTTTGACATATATTTCGAAGAATAATGGCTATTTGCACAAACTGCCATCTGTTATCGAGAATGCCAATTACAAATCTCGCCTGGCTCGTGAACATGATGCACTTACAGAAAGTGAGAAACGGTATAGAACTCTTTTTGAATCCAACCAGATAGTTATGCTTCTCACAAATCCTGAAAACGGACAAATTGTGGATGCAAACCCGGCCGCTGAAAAATTTTATGGGTTGACCCATAAACAACTGATATCAAAAACAATAGAAGAAATAAGTGTTTCTGACTCCAAAACTATAGTTAATGGGTATAATAATATCACTGAAAACAAACCCAGTTGCCTGCTTAGTAGGCATCAATGTTCAGATGATACGATCTGTGATGTTGAGATTTACAATTCCCCCATTGAAATAGATGGTAAACCACTTCTACACTCGATTATATATAATATTACCGACCAAATAAAAAATCTGGAAGAAAAAGAAAAGCTTCAAAAACAGCTTATGCAAGCACAGAAGATGGAAGCAATCGGAACATTGGCCGGCGGTATCGCTCATGATTTTAATAATATACTAACTGCCATTATAGGATTTGCCCAACTGAATATGAACTCATTTGAAGAAGATTCTTCAATTAAAGAAGATTTAAAGGAAATCCATACAGCCGGTTTAAGAGCAAGAGATCTTGTACAGCAAATACTTTCCTTTGCAAGGCAATCAGATGACGAAGTATATTCTATCCAGCCGATCCATATCTTAAAGGAAGCACTTAAACTACTACGATCTACCGTTCCTTCAAGTATTGATATCCGCCAGGACCTTGTCAGCAAATCATATATTATCGGAAGCGGTATTCAGATGCATCAGGTAATAATGAATCTATGCACAAATGCCGCCCATGCTATGGAAAAAGATGGTGGGGTGCTGAAAATTAGCCTCAAGGATGCTGTGTTCAACGAAAAACAAGAGATGTTAGGTATGGAGCTAAAATCAGGAGACTATCTTGAATTAAAAGTTTCCGATACGGGTAACGGTATGTCCCAGGAAACTTGTGAATCAATATTTGAACCATATTTTACGACCAAACCTATGGGTGAAGGTACAGGAATGGGACTTGCTACGGTTTATGGTATTGTGAAGCAATATGGTGGTGGTCTTCAGGTTGACAGTGAGCCTGGCAAAGGAAGCATTTTTACCATCTTCCTGCCAGTTTCCATTGATCCTAAAAAAAAACAAGAGCAAAAAACATCACCGCCACCAACTGGTGTCGAAAGAATTCTGATAATCGATGATGAGATTTCTATCACTAAAATGCTCAAAAAAACGATAGATAAATTAGGTTACGAAACAGTAGTAGAAACTAACAGTCTTAACGCTTTGAAGCTTTTTCAATCGAAGCCCGACTATTTTGATCTTGTGATTACGGATATGACAATGCCTATGCTTGAGGGAGACAGGTTAAGCAAGGAGATTCTGAAGATCAAACCTGATATTCCAATTTTACTTTGCACTGGTTTTAGCAAAAAAGTGTCTAAAGATACAGTCTCGCAAATCGGTATCAAAGGAGTAATCAAAAAACCCTTTGATTATAATAAACTTGGCAAAATAATAAGGACCACGATAGATCACTCAAAAAAAGTCAGTGACAGGGTAAAGTCAGCTGTATGCTGATAGTTTAATCATCGTAAAACCAGAGTTCAAAGAGCTGTGTAGGAATTTTAAAAAAAGGAGAGCATAATGAATTTACGTTTGATCAGCTGTTGTTTAATTTGTTTTTTTATATTGTTCAATATCTCTCATTCTGTAGCTGATGATACCATCCATAACGATCTTAAAATTCTTGTAAAAGGTAATGGGCAACGAGTCACAGATAGCAATAAATTCCCTCCGGTGAAAATTGCATTTGCAACACCTTTAAAACAAATTTCTGACTACTGGCGTAGGAGCATTGATTCATTTAAAGCCAGGATGGATGAGATTGGACTTGAGTATCGAGTTGATGAATTCTCAACCCGAATTGACGAAAAACGAAAACTGAGAGAAAGTATCCGTCTTGCGCTGGCAACACAACCAGATTACCTGGTGGTGACACCTAATGATCCTGGTGACAAGGATATTATTTCACGTCTTCTTGGTAGTAAATCCAAGGTGAAAATAATTATCCAGAATATGACGATTCCAGATGACGACTGGCATCAAAACCCTCCATTCATGTATGTAGGGTTTGACCATACAATTGGTGCTAGCCTTCTGGCTGAAGAGTACATTAAGCGCTTTAGTAAAGAAAAAAACATTTCCTATGCCATGCTTTATCATATACGGGATAATCAGGTTAGCCGACTCCGGGGAGATTTTTTTAACAAGCATATTCAAAAGCATAGTGATTTCAAATTAATTTCAGAATATTATACAATGGGAGATAAAACAACCTCTTACACGGCAGCTTTAAAGATATTGACTGCTCATCCAGACATCCGATTTATCTATGCATGCGCAACAGATGTTGCTTTTGGGGCTGTTGAAGCTCTTGCAGAAAAAAATTTGGAGCAAGTAATTTTAGTAAATGGTTGGGGTGGCGGATCACGGGAATTGGAAGCACTGCTAACTGGAAATCTGAATTTAACGGTTATGCGTATGAATGATGATAATGGTGTCGCCATGGCAGAGGCCATTCGCCTTGATCTTGAGTCAAAAATTTTGAAAACACCTATTATTTTTTCAGGTGAAATGGTCGTCGTCAGCCAAGGCATAGAAGATGCAGAGATCAAACGCCTTAAGAAAAGGGCATTTCGGTATTCTGGCAACCAATAGAAAGGGACTATTCAGTGGAAGCTATCACAAAAATTAAAACAAAGCCTATGAAGCTTTCAAATATATTTGGGCTCTATTTTACAATTTCAATTGTATTACTTTCAGGGGCTATTCTGTGGTGGGCCTATTTTAGTGCCAATGAAACGGTAAATAACGAAATAGAAAAAACATTTAACCAACAATATCAGTTTGTGGAAGGCTTTTTTGAGAATAAAGCTGAACATATTGAAAGCATGCTTCGTGAATTACAGCTCAACAGCCAATTACTTGCAAATCTATCTAATCAGCAGCCGCAACACGCCCAGGAAATGTTGAAACAGTACGTTGACAACTCAACCCGATATAAAATGGATTTACTATTCATTTCAAAGGCGACGTCATCTGTATGGATAGATTCCAGCTCTCCGGTGCCGAATGTAAATCCGATTCTGAATCTACTGGCTTTTCAAAAGAGGGATCTGTTAGATAAAGCCCATATAATCAGGTTTAATAACAATGATGCTGATTTGACTGGAATATTTAAATCAAAAAAACTTGTTCTATCTGATGGAGAGGTCATCGGTATTGCGGTAGCTGGAATTATTTTAAATGACAATCTTCTCTTCTTAAATGAAATTACGCATAAAATTAAATCTCCCGCAGTTATGCTGGCTCATAATGAAACGGTCCTAGCATCCTCAAGCAATGAAGGGCCTAAAATATTTGAACGAATGTTGAACAGCCCCATGTTAGATCAGATCGGCAAAAAGAAAGGAAAAATCATAACGGACCGATTCATCTTACGCAATTTTAATATTCATTTTAATGGTGAAAGATCTTCTTTGAATGTATTGTTTTCTATGGAGAATAAGGTTCTCAAAAGCTTGAAGCGGTCCTATATGACAACTCTTTTGTTTATTTCATTGGCCTGTATTTTTTTTCTATTCGGAACACATTTGATTATTCGACAGTTCATTCATCCTTCCGTTAAACAAACATTAGCTTATACTGAGAGGATTATCAAGGGAGATAGAGACAACCTTTCCATAAAGCCAGGTTTCATAATTGAACTCAATACTATTGGGTCGGCAATGGAAACCATGATTGCAGCTATCGATAAAACACAGAGCGAATTGCAGCAGAGTGAAGAGACATTTCGTGCAGCATTTGATTCTGCTCAGGATTGCGTACTGATATGGGATAAAGATTACAACTATCTCTACGCAAATCAAGCTGCAATTGAACATGTGGGCACAACCAGAGATCAGGTTATAGGAAAAAATATTCGTGATGGTCTGGGGCATGTGCCAGAATTCATGCATCTATGGATGAGTCGTATTGATCAAGTCTTCGAAACCGGAGAGAGATCGCGTGTTCAGGATAAGAGTGAGTTTGAAGGTAACACATACCTTACAGACTCTATCCTATCTCCCATCAAAGATATCGATAAAAATGTTATTTCAGTGTGTGTTGTTTATCGGGATGTAACCGAGCTAAAACATGCAGAAAATGAAATTCGAAGGTTAAATGAGGAGCTTGAAGACCGTGTTGAAAGAAGGACTGCTGCTCTACAGGCCAAAACCCGTGAGTTGGAAACGTTCACCTATTCCGTAAGCCACGATTTAAAAGCACCACTAAGGGGCATTGATGGCTACAGTCGCCTTCTATTGGAGGAATATGAAGATAAATTAGATGGAGAAGCACATCATTATTTAGAAAATATCCGAATTTCAACCGATCAAATGAATCAGTTGATTGAAGATCTTTTGGCTTACTCAAGAATGGAGCGTCGTGATCTTCTTGACTCGACTGTGAATATTCAGGACATGGTTGAAGGCCTTTTGAAAGAAAGGGAGCAAGAATTTACACAAAGGGCTATTCAATTTAAAAACACTTTAAAGTTTCAAACTCTAATAGGAGATCAGGACAGTCTAAGGCAAATTCTTGGAAATCTGTTGGACAATGCTTTCAAATTCACTCGAAAAATAGATAGACCACAGGTAGAGATCAGTGGGAAAGAGATGACTGACCACTGGATGATACAGGTTAAAGATAACGGTATCGGGTTTGATCCAAAGTATAGTGAGCAAATATTTGGCATATTTCAACGGCTCCATCATATAGATGATTATCCAGGCACCGGTGTTGGACTTGCTATTGTACAAAAAGCTGCAAGTCGAATGGGTGGTAATATAAGAGCTGAGGGCAATCCGGAGAAAGGGGCCTGTTTTTGTATTGAGCTTCCCAAACCCAATCCAAACAATGCTTAGGACGGATAACCAGAAGAGACTATTTGGTAATTTTATGACACTTACACGAAAGGTAAATCGTTAATAGCTTAAAGAGATTGAAAACTGTGAAATTTTTGTAAGATAAATTACAAAAGTCAAAATTGATATGGCTCTGACATTATCTTTGAATCAACAATTATTCAATTGAAGGAAGAGGGAACATGAAAAGAATACTAATAATAGATGACGAGACCTCTGTAAGAATCCTTTTGAAGAAAATGCTTGAAAAAGAAGATTATGAGGTGTTTGAAGCCCAAGATGGAAATAAGGGAATGGATTTGTATAAAAAATTCAATCCCGATTTAATTATCACTGACTTAGTTATGCCTGAAAAAGAGGGTTTAGAAACGATCAGAGAGTTGAGAAAGGAGAATTCTGAAATAGTTATTTTTGCTATCTCTGGCGGTGGGCGAATTATACCAGACACCTATTTGAACCTTGCGGAAAAATTAGGAGCAAATAGGACATTTTCTAAGCCTTTTGATACTGATGAGATGCTTTCAGCAATTAAAGCGGTATGGTCCTGAAGAACAAATCCTTCTGATTTTGATTGGGAAATGTTTATGTAAAACAGGATGTGACTCTGTCCTTCTGTAAACCCTGTTAGGAGTCATGCTCATAGTTAGTTTAAACAATTATAAAACGTTTTATAGACTTGATATCGTAACCAAGATCATACTCTTAAACCATTGTTCCCACGTTGATGGGCTTGTGGAATGATTTTATAAATTCAATTTGTTATTCGTGTTTTTTTGATCTGGTACAATATATGCGTTGTAATTTTATAAAACCTATAATGCCTTTTAAAATGAATTAGTACTTTTTGAAGTGTTTTAATAAGGTGATTATGAATTAAACTGGAGAATATAATGAAAGAATTTCCTGATGAGAAAGCAAAAGTAATAAAACAGTATGATATGCTACAGCAATTGTATTCCTCAGACCGGGTTCAGTTCGAGTTTGAGGTAAAGAAAGCGATAGAGAAGGTAATTTCTGAAGCCGAAAATGATAATAGGAGAAACAACTTGGAAAAAATGCAGACAAGATTAAATATTGGATTAAATACATGAAAGTTAAACAAAGGATCATCTCAATTTTCTCAGTGAGGACTATTTTATCATCAGCAATTTCCAAATCCGGATTTAAAACTAAAGACTATTATTAAGAGTCACAGGTTTTCTGCATCATAATCAAACACAAAATCTTGTGTTTGAGGAAAAATCGTTCATCACGCAGATAATAGAACGTAGAATTCTATTCTTCAAAAACGTTTTTTAAAAATAGTCGGTTTCAGCCAATTTTGATCATCTTTTTCAGGATATTCAATATTGTAATGCAGCCCCCTGCTTTCCTTTCTTTTTAAAGCGGACTCAATGATCAATTCAGCTACCGTGGCAAGATTTCGAAGCTCAATTAAATCAGCAGTTACCTTAAAATTCCAATAATACTCATTGATTTCTTTCTGGATGTTTTGAATTCTTCTCAAAGCCCGATGCAGTCTTTTGTCAGATCTGACAATACCCACGTAATTCCACATCAGTCGTCTAATTTCATCCCAATTGTGGGTTACGACAATTGCCTCATCACTGTCTGTTGTATCGGTTTCATCCCACAGGTCAAGTGTTACACTTATTTTATTTTCAATGGTTTCAAACTCTTCAACAGATGCTTTATATGCCCGGTGGGAATAAACCAGTGCTTCCAGCAAAGAGTTTGATGCCAGTCGGTTGGCGCCATGAAATCCTGTACATGCTGTTTCCCCGACGGCATAAAGACGTTGGATATCTGTTTTCCCGTTCAAATCAGTTGCCACTCCCCCGCACATATAGTGGGCCGCTGGAACAACCGGAATCGGATCCTTTGTCATGTCAATCCCGTACATAAGACATTTGGAATAGATATTGGGAAATCGTTTCTTGATAAAATCAGAATCTTTATGTGTGATATCCAGAAAAACTGATTCTGCTCCGGTTTTTTTCAGTTCTGTATCAATTGCCCTTGCCACGATGTCTCTGCATGCAAGGTCCTTATCAGGAGAATAATTTTCCATAAACGGTTTGCCATTAGTGTCAATTAAAACAGCGCCTTCTCCTCTTACGGCTTCTGAAATAAGAAAATTTTTTGCCTCA
This sequence comes from uncultured Desulfobacula sp., assembly GCA_964455805.1. GTDB lineage: Bacteria > Desulfobacterota > Desulfobacteria > Desulfobacterales > Desulfobacteraceae > Desulfobacula. The sequence continues at coordinate 10,874 of CAYVZG010000077.1, read as the reverse complement.
GGATGGTATAGGCAGGTGGGATGAAATTGTACAAACTCAAGATTAGCAACAGAGGCGCCTGCCCGATATGCCATGGCAATACCATCTCCGGTGGCTATATCCGGATTTGAGGTATACAGATAGACTTTACTTGATCCACCGGTTGCAAGAAGGGTAATTCCGGCATAAAAAGTTTCAATTTCCCCGGAATTATTATTCAATACATAGGCACCGCAGCAAATATTTTCATGCTGAGTAACAATAAGCCCGCTTCTGATATTGCTGGAAAATGTTATTAAATTTACAGCAATATGATCTTCCAAAATAGTAATATTTTTATTTTTTTCAACCTTTTTGACCAGCGTATCCTCAATCTCTTTACCTGTCAAATCATGGGCGTAAACTATCCTCTTAGCCGAATGACCCCCTTCTTTACCCAGGGAAAAATCATATTCATTTTTACCCTCTTTATTAAAACTTGCTCCCTGTCTTACAAGTTCTTTAATCCGCTGGGGTCCATTTTCCACGATCATTTCTGCAACTTGTTTGTTGCATAGGCCGTCACCTGCAGAGAGTGTATCCTTAACATGAAGTTCAAATGAATCCATTTTACTAAATACTGCTGCCACCCCTCCCTGGGCAAGGGCTGTATTCGTTTTTTGTATCTGTTTCTTTGTAATGATGGTGACTTTACCAATTTCGGCTACTTTCAGGGCATAACTTAGCCCTGCAATACCACTTCCAATCACTAAAAAATCCGTTTTTTTAATCATAACAGGCTGTTTCTTTTCTTTTTACGGGTATGTAAACCTAAAAACAGACCAAAAACAAAAACACCGGCACCGCCGAGGAAAAAAAGTTTTTGTTCCTTGTCTAAATGGTTTTCCAATAGTTTAATCTGGTCTTTCTGGGACAACAATTGTTCCATTATTTTTTTATACTCAGCATCCAGTTTTATAAAATCCTCACATTCAGATGTGAGTTTTGTATATTTTTCCTGGATTTGGTTCAACTCTGTATTATTAAGGGTAAGTACCTTATTTTCTTTTTCAATTGTGGCTAATTTAGAAATCAACTCCTGATTATCCTTTTTTAGTTTTTCTTTTATAAAAACGTCAGGTATTTCCTGGGTTAGAAACCGGGATAAAACCCATCCTTCTCTTCCCTTTATTGTCTTAACCAGGCTCCAATCCTTTTGGTATTCCACAACTTCAAGCTTGACTCCTGATTTCAGGATGTCAACAATTTTATGTTCGACTCCAGGACCTGTCCTCATGGTAACTTTTGTGATTCCTGCCACATAGATGTCCTGTGCAAATGATGGAAAAATAAAAAAAGAATTCACCAAAAATATGAACGCCAGATATTGATATGTTTTTTTCATCCTGTCTCATCTCCTATTAGTTCTGAGATTATTTGGCAGTATTTATCCTTCATCCCTTACCATTGCATCTTGTCTTTATCAATACGAAAAATTATGGGAAATTATTATACGGGGTTGAGCACATAGATATCAGGTCCGTTTCAAGAATTCTATAAGCCTGTTTGAGGGTATTAAAGTAAAAAATAGTATTTTTCGGCATTTTAAAACTTGCCTGTCGATAAAAACTCAAAAAAACCGTTTCATTCCTATATAGAGTTATGTATAAACAAATTAACACTGTTTAATTAATTAACCCGCAAGTTAGGAAAGCATATTTTATACCTTACCAGCACCCTAAACAAAAGGAGAAATTAAAATGACGGATCAAGCATGGAAGACACCTTTCTGGCCTGAAGGAGTAGCACATGATGTAACCAATTATCACTACCCACTGCCACAGGTCCTTGATAACACGGCTAAAAAGTATCCTGATAATGTCTATACCATTTTTAACGGTGCATTCAGGACCTATGCCCAGGTTAAGGATGCTGCGGACAGAATTGCAACTTTCCTTGCAGGCAAAGGGATTAAAAAAGGAGATAAGGTTGCTATTTTTCTTCCCAACATCCCTCATTTTCCTGAAGTTCTTTTCGGCATCCTCAAATCCGGTGCAACTGCAGTGAACTGTAACCCTTCATACACACCTTCAGAACTGAATTACCAGCTCAAAGATTCAGAATCAAAAATAGTCTTCTGTATGGACCACCCCCTTTTATATCCAAACACGGTTAAGGCCATTAAGGACACCCAGATTGAAACCGTTATTGTTTGCAATATTAAATCTTATCTTCCAAAAATAAAGGCTTTTCTTGGTGGACTTTTGGGCAAAATACCCAAAGCGGACAAACATGAATCCGGCCACCTGATGTTTGACGACATTATTGCCTCAACAAACCCGAATCCCCCTGACCTTGATGTAAACCCTGAAGAAGATACGGCGGTCATGCTCTATACAGGCGGTACGACCGGTGTTCCTAAGGGTGCGGAACTGACCCACGCCAATTTCACCTATAACCTGGAAGCCTGTGAAGAATATTTCAGGCTGGTCCATGAAGAAGGGAAAGAACCTGAAAAAATGAGGCATGGCGGATATCATACCTATCTTGGCGTTTTACCCTGGTATCATAGTTTCGGTATTACAAGCGCGCTTCTTTTCTCTGCCTTGTCAGGTAGCAGGCTTATCTGTGTTCCGGATCCCAGGGCTGGTAATCCGCCTTTTACAGTAGTCTTAGAGGCTGTACAAAAATACAAACCCACTTTTATTACAGCCGTTCCAACCATATTTGTTGCTTTTACAAACCATGCGCTTCTGGACAAATTTGATATTTCATCAATTATGGGTTGCCTTTCAGGCGGTGCGCCACTCCCCCCGGAAGTATGCAGACAATTTGAAGAAAAAACCGGTTCTATTATTTTCGAAGCATATGGACTAACGGAAACGGCACCAGCTACCAGTATCAATCCCTCATTTAAGGAAACCAGAAAAATTGGTACTATCGGTTTTCCACTGCCGGGAACAGATGTCAAAATTGTTGATTTGAATGACGGAACAAAAGAACTTGCCCAGGGAGAAGATGGAGAACTTGCCATTTGCGGCCCCCAGGTCATGAAAGGATACTGGAAACGGCCAGATGCCAACGAAGAAGTTTTTAGAAAAATTAACGGCAAAAAATATTTTCTAACAGGTGATATAGGAAACATTGATAATGAGGGATATATAACCATCACAGACCGTAAAAAAGATATGATCATTGTTGGTGGTTTCAACGTGTATCCCAGGGATGTGGAAGATATTCTCTACACCCACCCCAAGGTTGAGTTAGTAGCTGTAGTGGGTATACCCGATGAAAAAAGCGGAGAAAAAGTAAAGGCTTTTATAAAGCTCAAAGAAGGAGAATCAGCTACTTCTGAAGAAATAAGCGAATTTTGCAAAGAAAATATGGCCGGGTATAAACGGCCTAAGTTTATTGAATTCAGGGATGAAATTCCCCTTTCAAATATTGGCAAAGTCCTCAGACGTGTTCTAAGGGATGAAGAGGCTAATAAGTCTGAGTAACTATTTTTATAACCTCGCTTGCAATGGTGAGTCCAAAAACGCCAGGTATCCAGGAAACGGTACCAATTGGAGGCCTTGACCGGCCATGATCCGGCAGCGCATCCTGCGAATCTTCAGGTCGGAAGGGTTGTTTGTTTAAGGGTTTTTCTATGGAATAAACCGCTCTTATACCTGTGTAAAGGCCTCGCCTGTGAAGTCTTTGTCTGACAACCCTTGCCAGAGGACAAACCTTAGTTTCGCTGATATCTCCTGTTTTTATCATGGAGATATCAGTTCGGCCTCCTGCGCCCATGCTGGAAACCACGGGAAGGTTCATCTGTTTCGCACCAACGATCAGATTTATTTTTGAATTGAGTCCATCTATGGCATCCACAACCACGTCAATTCCTTCAAATAAAAGATTTTCAAGGCTTTGGGCATTTATAAATGATTTGTGAATAACCACATGACAATTCGGGTTAATGTCTTTTACCCTTTCCTGGGCAATGGCTGATTTTTCTTTTCCAATGGTGGAGTTTAATGCAAATAATTGGCGATTGATATTTGAAGCATCTACCGTGTCAAAATCAATAAGATGCAAATTACCGACACCTGTTCTGGCAAGGGCTTCTGTTGCATATGATCCCACTGCTCCCAGCCCAAAAACAGCCACTGTTGCATTTGATATCTTTTCCATGGTTTTTGATCCCAAAAGCTGCTTTGTCCGTGCAAACTGATCCATCATATATCCTTTCTCCCAGCCAATATGGGATGAAATAGCTTCAAACTGTTTTCATAAGCCAGGTTTGAAAATGTTTCAAATTCCATACCTATCCTGGTTGACGCGATCTCTGCAATGGCGGGTAAGTTTTTAGGTTCATTAAGACGGGAGGCTTCTGGTTCTGGCAAATATGGATAAATATCAGGTGTATCTGTTTCCAGAACAAACCTTTTTTTTGAAACTCTTTTCAAGGCATTCACTACTTTTTTAGCCATGGGATTTGTCACTGATCCTGAAAAAGAAATATACAGGCCATGCTTCTCAAATATCGGTATCATGTCAGCAGACCCCGAATAAGAGTGTATTAACCCCGGAACTCTTAGTCCTCCTGATTTTTTCAAAATATGTATAAACGTATCCCAGGCATTTCTAATATGGATATTCATTGGATATCCCAATTGTCTTGCCAGTCTAAGATGATGTTCAAATACCTTGATTTGTAAATCACGGTCACTGGATTTATCTGTGAAGTCTAACCCTGTCTCCCCAATGCCGGAAGGATAGGTCATCAGATAATGCTCAAGATTTTCTTTCCATTTATCAGATATGCTACCCACAAACCATGGATGAATTCCGAAACATGGTAAAATGGAGTCAAAATCCTCTGACAATTTTGCAGTCAACTCAAAATTTGCCTCCATAGTGGCGCAGGACACCATGTACTGAACATTTGCCGTCTGTGCACGTTTCTCTATTAGTGGGATATTTGAAATTATCCTCGAATCCTGCAAATGACAATGTGAGTCAATAAATTTCATTTATAATCGAACAATTGATTAAAACAATAAATCAAATAGCTGCACATACCCATCCCAATTGTTTTGCTGCCAGATCAATATCCCATTTTGATTTGTCTCTTTCCCCGACAAAATTGGAAGCCGATCTGATTTCAATGATGGGTATGTCGTAGCTTAATGCTATATGGGCGCAGGCAGCTCCTTCCATGGCCTCCATCACAGGTGAAAATGCCAAATAAAGATTGTCTGCGTGTTTGAAAGTAGAAGTGATAGAAGAAACCGTGATAAAAGGGCCTTGGTTGATATTTACCTTATTTGATATGCCCAGTCCTGATAAAATTTCATAATAGTCATTGACCCTTTTGCCATCAAACAGATAAATTCCCTTTCGGGTGTTAGGATTGTGTTCAATCAAATCAAACGGCAGTGGATCATTTTTTATTACATCCGTTTGAATTCCGGTATGGATATATTGCTCTTGAGTGGCAATAGCCACATCTCCTATTTTGCATCCGGTTTGCTTAAAAACCCCTGCAATTCCGGTCTGTAATACTATAGAAGGAGATGATTTCTCAAGATACACACTTAACGCATGGGCCGCATTGAATACCCCGGGACCTGTAATCATAAGGTCATATGTTTTGCGCCCAACCTTACCTGATACAATTGTCAAACCGGATTTGGTTTTTTGTCTTATATCACCCGGATACAGTTTTAGAAAATAGGATATCTCAAATCGGGTAGCGGCTAAAATTAAGAGATCAGGATTCATTGATCATATTAGCGATGGCATTTAGTGCCATTTCATACCCGTAGTGACCAAATCCTGTAATCCTGCCTGTTACGATATCGGCCAGCATTGATTTATGGCGAAAGGCTTCCCTTTTGTAAACATTGGACAAATGAATCTCAACCATAGGACAGGGCATCATAATCAAAGCATCTCTCAGTACAACACTTGTATGCGTTAAAGCTCCCGGATTGATTATAATGCCGTCAATTTTTGAATTAAAATTCTCATGAACTTTATCAGCGATTGCCCCTTCATGGTTGGACTGGAAAAAAACAAGTTCCAAGTTCAATAATTCAGATCGTTCTGTAAGTCTTTTATTAATCTGATCAAGGGTAAGAAACCCATATATCTCAGGCTCACGTTTTCCCAGCATATTGAGGTTTGGGCCGTTAATTATTTGAATCTTTTTCATTTTTAACCCTATTGTTTATTATAATAAAAAAACTGCCCTATTTTATGGGAGGCATAGACTGCCTCCCATAGCTCATTTATCCCTGCTGAAATGATATTTTTTCCAACTATTAACTATTATAGTTTTGTGCAGCCTTGAAACCCAATTCAAAGGCATTCAGGTTCTTTTCCAGAAACGCTTTTTTTGTCCTCCTTTTTATGGCTTCGATCACATTTTCTTTCGTAAAGCCAAGCCGTCCAGACTGAATAAGAGCGCCTAGAAGAACAATATTTACACTCATGGGGCTACCCGCTTCTTTGGCCAGTGCCATTGCATCAATAGCCACAAGGCTTTCACATTTCTCTTTGAGCAAATCCTTAACATTCTCAACGTCCGGATAAACGCCTTTTCCAATGGATACTGTAAAAGGTGGCAGCGTGGCCGTATTCGTTATTACCTTTGTATTCTTGCTACATCTGTTCAACGCTCTTAAAGTCTCAGCAGGTTCAAATCCCAGAAGAATATCAGCCTCTCCATCTGAGATAATGGAACTTGTTGCATCTCCAAAAACAATGGCGGATTCAACAACTCCGCCCCGCTGAGCCATTCCGTGTATTTCACTCATCCGAACCTGCACACCTGAAATCAGTGCAGCTTCACCCAGAACCTTGGACGCCAGAAGATTGCCCTGGCCTCCCACAGCTACCATGATTAGTCTGGTTGTTTCCATTCTTATATCATCCTCATTTTAAAGGTTATTTTTTTAATGGTGTTATCGCATTTTCAGGGCATATTTGTGCACACACCGCGCACCCTACACATGTGTCAGCATCAATCTTAACTCGCCCGTCTTGAATATAAAAAGAAGGGCAGGCAATTGTATTCACACAATCCTTGTGATCCTTGCACCTGTCAGACACTTTAAATGCCCGCGGTTTCAGCAGATTCAAGCTCTTTGCATATAAGGCGCATGGTTCCTGGGAAATGATGACGGAAACACCTTTATATTCAAGGGCCTCCCGAATGGTTTCAATGCTCTTTTTTACTTTAAATGGTTTGATCACCGAAACATGTTCCACACCCAGGGCTTTAACCAATTTTTCAATATTTACACTGCCGAATCCGTCCAGACCGAACCTTTCCATATCCACACCCGGATGGGGCTGATGTCCGGTCATGGCAGTGATATCATTTTCAAGTATAACCAGTGTAAAATTGTGATTGTTAAAAACCGCATTAACCAAACCGGTAATACCGGAATGAAAAAAAGTAGAATCCCCTATAAACGAAACCACTTTCTGATCTGTTGCCTGGCCAAATCCGCAGGATGTACTGACCGAAGATCCCATACAGATAACAAAATCTCCTGTATTTAAAGGCGGCAAAAAGCCCAAGGTATAACAGCCAATATCTGTGGGACAGATGATATCCATATCTGCTCCTGCCTGTTTCACCTCATAAAAAGTGGCCCTGTGCGAACACCCGGAACAAAGGTTTGGCGGCCGCATTGGAATTTCGGGAACATTATCGGAAGCCACTTTTTCTTTGGGTGTGTAGGGAAAACCAAAATAAGCTGCGATGTTCCCTCTTACCATGGCAGGATCATACTCAAAAAGACGTGAGAAAAGTGTTTCTGATTTGCCATTGATGGGTATGATTAATCCGTCTTCCTGGGCAAAAGCTTTAACAGCTTCTTCCATAAAAGCCTCTCCTTCTTCAATCACCAGAACTTTTTCACAGTCTTTTAGAAAATTCTTAATCAGTTTTTCCGGCATGGGATTTGAAAACCCCAATTGCAAAATTTTTGTGTCGTCTTCAACGCCCAGATCCTTTACTGCATCAAGGGCATAATGAAAGCTGACTCCATTTGCGATGATGCCGAATTTCCCCGATCCCTGGACCGGATTATAAATGGATGTTTCACAAATATCTTTTGCTTTATCCATTTTCTCGAGCAGTTTGACATGTAACTGCCTTGAAACGGCTGGAACGGTAACACATCTTGAAGGTTCCCGGATAAATTCCCCTTTGATTTGTCGGGGTTTCATATCCCCAAAGGTCACAAAGGCATTGGAATGATTGATCCGTGTGGTAGTTCTGAGCAAAACAGGCTGATTCAGTTCCTCTGAAAGATCAAATGCATATCTCATCATTTCTTTGGCTTCTTGCACAGAAGAAGGTTCCAGCATGGGTAAATTGCCAAATTTGGCATAATATCTGTTGTCCTGCTCATTCTGGCTTGAGAACATGGCCGGATCATCAGCGCTGAGGATGACCATTCCGCCTGTAACCCCCACATAAGCCAGGGTCATGAGAGGGTCTGCCGCAACATTTAACCCCACATGTTTCATCATGCAGAATGTACGAAGCCCTGAGTTGGCTGCTGCTGCTGCAACTTCCAACGCGACTTTTTCATTGGTGCTGTATTCAAAATACAGATCGGATTCCTGGGACATTTGGAAAAGGTTCAGCGAAATTTCAGAAGAGGGTGTTCCCGGATAAGTTGTGGCAAAAGCTACACCGGCCTCAATCGCTCCCCTTGCAATTGCTTCATTCCCGAGAAGCATTATTTTTTCACCAGGGCTGTCATTTAATAATTTGTGCATATGATCTCCTTATCTTAAGGGCAATTTACTGTGATTATGAGTATAATTTTTCAGCATCCTCAAGCGATGCTGCATATCCTTTAAATCCGTCAATGTCTTCGCATGAATGGATTGAAGCAGATGCAAAAAACCCCTCCACCATTGTTTTTTCACCATGCTTTATCAGACCCATAAAAAGGATGGGGACAAGGCTGATATTCCCTTTTCCCTTTTGGACGATAAAATCGTAGGACTCCTCTGTATTGTAAACAGCATATAAATCTTTTTGTACCGGCATCAACTGAACAATCTCAGGATAATGGTGAAGGTCATGGGTATGATCGTTGCAATGATTACACATAATTAACACCTTTCATTATTGTCTATGCTTAACTTCAAATATGGTGGCCTCTGCCATGCTCAAAACGGTTATTTGTACATCCCCTTTTTCCACCATTGTACAAGAAACCTATAACATTTGCCAAAATTATAAGTATTAGGTGTGATCCTCCTAAAACACCTAGCTTCATTATAGCCATCTTATGGCTGTCATGTATAATGGGTATTTATAATATATCTTCTGATTTTTGCAAGAAAAACTATTTTTTTTATCTTATTTTCTTTTAAAACCGTTTGGTCAGATTTAAAATTTCCGGTAATGATAGGCACAAATCAGCTATTTTTCCAGTGTTTTTAGCTCATCTTCACTGAAAAGATAAAATGAATTGCAATGGTGGCAACGTACTTCCACAGGAAAAGGACCGTTTTTTATCATATCCTTTTTTTCTTTTGCCGGTAAATTTTTTAAATAACCTTGCATTCTATCCTTTGAGCATCGACAAAAAAATTCTACCCTGCTATTGTTCAAAAAATTCGGATTAAGTTCAGAAAAAGCATCATGGATAATTTCTTCAGGAGTCTGACCTTGAAAAAACGATTCTCCCAGCGAATCAATTGACTGAATCATTTTTTCCGCTTTAATGACTATTTCAGGTGCTGCGCCCGGCAGCGCCTGGAGAAAAATCCCCCCTGCCCCTTTAACCGCTTCATTGTTATCAAAAAACACACTTAGTTTAAAACCGGTTGGAATTTGTTCTGATATTAAAAAATAATTGGCCAGATCTTCTGCAATGGATCCATGCTCAATTGCCACCTGTCCTGAATATGGTGTAGCCACATCATCCAAATATTTTGTCACAGTCAGAAAACCGGCACCATAAAGTGCAGACAGATATTTAATCTTTTTCAAATGAGTTACTTTAATCTTTCTGGTTTTAAGACTTCCCCGGACTTCTCCAAACACATTTGATTCAACATCCAGGCCTTTGACAGGACCTGAACATTGAATATTCATACTGATTCTATCATTTTTGTATTTCAGAGTTGAACAAAGAAGACCTGCTGCAATATAAGCCTGTCCTAGTATCAAGGTTTCTAAAGGACCTAAATCATGATTTGCTCTCATCTCATTAACCATCCGGGTGGAGTGAATAATTGCACCACGGATATTGTTATCCGCCATAATAAACCTGAAAATACGGTCTTTTGCCGAGGCTTTAAATTGTTCTTTTAAATCTTTATTAAAAATATCTTTTTTAATCATTATTCATATTCTTTCCAAATTAAGTGTTGATTCTCCTGTCAAAGCTTCTCAATTGAATCGCCTCAGCAAGATGTTGGCGCCCAATGTCTTCTACGCTTTCAAGATCGGCTATGGTTCTTGCCACCCGAATGGCTGAATGGCAGCCTCTTGCAGAAAATCCCAAGACATCAACGGCCTGTCTAAGTACCTTTTCACATTCATGGTTCAACTTACAAAACTGTTTTAAATGGCGGCTGTGCATCCCGGCGTTATTGAATATATTTTTTTTCTTCAGCCTTTTTTCCTGAATCTTTCGGGCTTTATTTACCCTTTTTCTAATCTTTGAAGACGCTTCACCACTGTTCTTAAAGCTAAGATCTTTATATTCAACCCGGGGAACCTCCACCTGAATATCAATTCTGTCCAATAACGGGCCTGAAATCTTTGATCTGTACTTTTGAATCTGGTTATGGGTGCAGGTACATTTTCCCATGGGATCAGACAAATATCCGCAGGGGTACGTCTTTAGATATGTCTTCTCGGAACCAACCATCTTTAATAATTAAGT
>CAYVZG010000076.1:0-18898 GCA_964455805.1 uncultured Desulfobacula sp. | reverse complement strand
TTTGCTGTCAGGATCTATAAAGAATATGGAGATGACGCTATACGGTTGGTCACTGAAGATCCTTATCGTTTGGCCAATGATTTTTATGGTATCGGTTTCTTTTCTGCGGATAAAGTTGCTTTAAGCATTGGACTTGAAGCAGATAGTCAACAAAGAATACTGGCGGGTATAAAGCATGTCCTGGCTGCCAGCAGGAATTTTGGACATTGTTATCTGACAGCATCTCAAATTGATAAAGAGGTCAAAGAATTATTAGAATTAGATCTGTCTGATAAACTGCTTGAGCTATTGAAATATATGGAAACAGAAAAACTTCTTATGGTTCGAGAGCTTATCCAGGATGATGGCATTAGCGAGCAATGCTATTATTCAAAATCTTTATACTTTGATGAGCTTTATGTCGCAAAACGGATTTCTGACATTGGCAATCCTCCAAAGGTTGATAAAAATAGAGTTGAAAGTTGGATATCCCGATATTGTGAAGTAAAAAACATATCTTTGAGTGACGAACAAGCAGATGCAACTAAAGGTATCGTTTGCGAAAAATTTTCAATTCTTACCGGTGGACCTGGGTGTGGGAAGACAACCACGACTCTTGTTATTGTTAAATTAATTGAAGCAATGGATTTGAAAGTTCTTTTAGCAGCGCCAACGGGAAGAGCAGCTCAAAGAATGATGGATGTCATTGGAAAAGAATCTAAAACCATCCATAGATTGTTGGGGTGGCAAGGTGGCAAATTTAAAAAGGATGAAGAAACGCCGTTAAAAACAGATTTTTTAATAGTCGATGAATGTTCAATGCTTGATATCAATTTGACAGCATCTCTTTTAAAAGCAGTTCCTAAAAATGCACAAGTTCTATTCATTGGTGATTCTGATCAGTTACCTTCCGTTGGTGCCGGTAATGTTTTAAAAGATATCATTGCATCTGAATCGGTTCCTTGTTTTCAGCTGACAAAAATATTTCGACAGGCACAAGAATCATTGATCATTAAATACGCCCACCAGATTAATCGAGGTGATACTCCCTGGATTAAATCACCATTTAAAAAACCTGAAATATGGCAAGACAAAACAGATTGTTTATTCCTTGATTCAGATGAAGCCACTAAAGAGCAGATAAGTTTTATTTCACGGGTCAAACGATTTTATGACCTGAAACAAACTGAATTGGAAAACAATATTTCAGACGAATCTGATGGTTCTGACTTCTTTGAATTCAGGGTTCAGGAACCGGTAATACCTTATGAAACAGAAATAACAATTCCGAAAAAATTTGAGCATGTAAATCTGGAAAAAGTATATCAAGCTGAAACCAAAATTGAAGAATTGTTTTCGGTTCTAAAAAAGGTTCATCCATGGTCATCTCTTCATTATGGAGTCTCTGCCTTGGATGTTGTCAGAAAACTATACAAGGAATGGATACCCAAATATTATGGCAAATGTGAAATACAGATTCTTTCTCCAATGACAAGAGGAAGTCTTGGGACTATTAGTTTGAACAGGGTGATCCAGGAAACCTCAAATCCTTTCATTGAAGGCAAACGACAATTAAAAGTGGGGGAAAGAATATTTCGAATAGGTGATAGGGTGATTCACCGGCGAAATAATTATGACCTGGGGGTCTTTAATGGAGACATCGGTGTTATTCAAGATATTGATAATGTAGATTTGACCTGTTCCGTTGCCTTTTATCCTGATAATCGACTGGTTCATTACAAACAAACAGATATCATGGAACTTGATTTAGCATATGCGATCACCATACACAAATCTCAGGGTAGTGAATTTGAAGTTGTCATAATTCCGATATTGACTCAGCACTTTAAAATGCTGTTCCGAAATCTGATTTATACTGGCATCACCAGAGCAAAGAAACTGGCGATATTTGTTGGTACTCGGCGAGCACTTGCAATGGCGGTTAAAAATCAGGATATCAGCAAACGACAGACAGCACTGCAAGAGTTGTTGATGAGTTGATAAAATTATTTAAGAAGTGACTTGTTCAGATTTTAAGTTGGATGCTGAAGAAACCGTTTTTCTGAATAGCACAGAAAAAAACGAGCGACATATACCGCGACATATAGATTGTACAGATTTTGTGATTTGGGATGAAAAAACGGTCTCAAAAAAATAAATTTCTCAAATTTTCAAATTCAACCGAAAAAATTGTGTTAAGGTATCGCGATATCAATAAGATCCCAGTAAACAAGGACTGAACCCATGACCCATCAATTAACAACTTTCGATGACCTCAAGATCGGACAGAAAGCATCTCTGACAAAAACAATCACCGAAAAAGATTTGTCTCATTTTATAGCAATCACCGGTGATACAAATCCTCTTCATATTGATGAATCATTTGCCAAACAGACATTTTTTGGTCAAAGAATTGCCCATGGGATGTTATCAGCATCATTGTTTTCAACCTTAGTGGGTATGCATATTCCTGGTATCGGTGCCATTTATAAATCTCAAACTTTAGAATTTTTACTTCCTGTTTTTATCGGGGATACTCTATGTGCCTGGTTTGAAATTGTGGAGATCGATCAAGAGAAAGAGGAGGTTGTTATTAGAAGTTGGATTGAAAATCAGGATGGTGAGATTGTGATTGAGGGTAGGGCAGTAGCAGGATTATTGAGAGGATTGAAAGAATAATTTTGAATATGCTATATAATTGTTTGTAACTCTGACACGGTTTCAACGGAACTATCTTGTTCGAGATGGGTCGAGGTAGGTATCTGAGCTGAAAAAAAGTTATATAATCAATCAAGCTTTTGTTTTTTTGTTTATGGAGAGGGGTTTTTTACTACCTTGATTCATGGTCTTTTGGATAATATCACTGGCAAGGTTAGACGCTTTTTTTAAGGTTTCATCTCTCAAATGGGCATATCTTTGCGTCATTTGGGGTGATTTATGGGTCATGAGTTTTTGCAATGTATACATATCAACCTGTCCACTACTGGCAAGCATACTCGCGTAGACATGCCTTAAACCATGCAATGCTCGGAAGTCTTTTGGTATGCCTGCTGATTCTTTGATTTTGTTCACTGCCTTTTTGATATCAACCCTCTGACCTCCGTCACGTCCTGGAAATACGAATGTACTGGTTTTGGGTATGTTTTCAAATATTTGCTTTGCAGATTTACTTAGGGGGATTTTTTGGTTCTTAATGCCTTTGGGGTCACGAAGAAGTATGAAACCTCGGTTAAAGTCAATGTCTGACCATTCAAGTTTAAACATCTCTCCACGTCGCATTCCAGAATAAAGTGCTACGAGCATCATGCTGGCTGCAATTATATTGTCAGATTTTTCAATTGCTTTAAGGAGGTTTTTTAGCTGCTCACTTGACAAGTCCTCAGTCTTTTCAGGATCATATTTTGGCATTTCAATAGTAAAATTAATACCATCACATAGGTTGTTTTTGCGACCATAGTTTATAATGCGTCTGAGTAGTTCAAGGATGTTTTTGATAGTACCAGGAGTGAGAAGTGGAGCTTTTTTGTCCTTACATCTTAGAGAGTGAGACCCTCTTAATTTTGATCTGAATCGTTCAACACTTAGGAAGTCAATTTCAGATGGTTCATATTTACCGAATGTTGGCTCAATGTAATTATTAAATCTATTTTCGTCTGTAGCAATTCCTTTGATGTTGCCCTTATTTGATTTGTATTCTTTCCATAGCTTTTTGACTGTCCACTTTGACAGTGCTGCTTCATCATCAGCTTTTTCTTTTAGTCTTATTTCTGAATTGCTGAATTGTTTACCTTCAAGACGATCGGTCCTCTTTCCAGACGCTCTTGCAGGGGTCATATCATCTGTTGACTGTCTTCCTGCTTTTTCCTCTATTGTTTTATTGTCTCTTCTGTAACGGATATAATAAATACGGTCTGGTTTTTTTGTGCCTGGAACAAATGAATCTATATAATAAACCCCAGCATAATTTGTTTTATGTCTTTTTTGTTTCGGCACCTACTCATCCAATCAGTTATTGAGTCCCCCACAGTATCCCCCACACATTTCGTATATTACAAGGTAAAAACAAGTAAGTCAAGGGTAGTGGGAGATCTCTTATTAGTCTTCAATAGGGCACTATAGCGAAATATAGGTATTGTGAAGTATAAAAAGATCTTTGTTCTCATAACCCGAAGGTCGTTGGTTCAAATCCTTCCCCCGCTACCAAATAAATCACAAGGGTTTCAGATTTTTTCTGTAACCCTTTTTTTTGTTTCATCACAAGGTATTCCCCACACCATTACCCACAAAACCGGGTGTTTTTTAAGATATTGAATTCCAATTTTTTTTTAGATATGATAATTTGCCATTTAAAAAAAGATGCCTTTGTGTTCAATTATACCGGACAGGCAAAACCAACCTTTTTTAGGAAAGGAAAATCAAATGAAGAAAATCTTTTTTCTCGTCTTGCTCATGCTATTTAGTTCTGGTTCTGTTTTTGGTGAAAGCTTTCAAGATTTATTGAGTTTAGCAGAACAAGGGGGCGCCAAAGAACAATATCTGATAGGAGAAAAATATTATTTTGGAGAAGACGGGGCCACCCAAAATTATGAGAAAGCGTTTTATTGGTACACCAAATCAGCCCTTCAGGGGAATGAATTTGCCCAGGTGAATCTCGGGGTCATGTATTTTCAAGGCAAGGGGATAACAAGAGATTCCAAAAAGGCGGTGGAATGGTTTAAAAAAGCAGCGATTCAGGGTGATGCAGAAGCACAGGGCAACCTGGGTTACATGTATGAGCAGGGTAAAGGGGTCACCAAAGATTATAAACAGGCCGTGGTCTGGTTTAAAATATCAGCCGGGCAGGGAAATGCCAAGGCACAGAATTATCTTGGCGTCATGTATGAGCAGGGTAAAGGCATTCCAAAGGATCTTAAAAAGGCAGTGGAATGGTACAAAAAATCATCTGAGCTGGGGTATGCATTTGCACAGGTGAATCTTGGGGTGATGTATGATTATGGAAAAGGAGTGGCGCAGGATTATGCCCAGGCTGCAAAATGGTACAAAAAAGCGGCTGAACAGGGAAATATAAATGCCCAGAATTATCTTGGAGTGATGTATGATCAGGGTAAGGGGGTACCACAGGATTTTGGGCTTGCCGTAGAATGGTTTAAAAAATCAGCCCTTCAGGGAAATGATTTTGCTCAGAACTATCTCGGGGTCATGTGCAAGAATGGAAAAGGCACACCACAGGATTTCAAACAAGCTGTTGAATGGTACAAAAAAGCGGCTGAACAGGGTAATGCAAATGCACAGGGTAATCTTGGAGCCATGTATGAGCACGGTAAAGGTGTGCCGCAAGATGATAAGCTGGCTTATGTCTGGAAACTTTTGGCAGCAACACAAGGGTCGAAAGATGCCATAAAGGCCAGTGATATTGCTGCTAAAAAATTATCTTCAAAAGAATTGGCTGAAGCCCAGGAACTGGCATCAAAAATCCGTTACAGAATAGATCATCCAGCCCAATAGCCGGCCACCCAAATTTTAATATCAGAGATCTAAAAATAAGATAGTCAGCCTTTTTTAAATGGCGTAAAACTAATTGCTGTCATCTTCCATTTTACCGATCAATAGAGGTGATTGCTTATAATGATGGTGATTAACTCTTGCCTGTATATCTTCATTGGTGGCATAACAAAAAAGGCATCCGTGGGTGCATGTGTTTTCGGTGCCGATATCTATACTTTTTACACATCCGCAATCATCGGGTTGTGACAGGTCCTTGTACATGTACAATTCTTCACCCGTAATCGTGCTAATTAATTTGTCGTCAACACACTTACCCGGAGATATGCCAAATCCCGACAGATCAATTCCTTCGCTGCAGGTCTCAATTTTTATCCCGGATTTTTTACCGATGTTTTGAAAAATAATGCTCAAATCCCTTATTTTATCTGGTGTGAGTTTTTTTAAATTTAATAACTCTATATTTTCCTGTGAAATTTGACTGTAATCAAGGAACCGGATGATGCACTTATCTGTATACCCTTGGAGGCGAGATGCCAATTGGCTTAAATGATTGTTGTGATACTCGATATCGATTCTATCTGTCAGAAAAATGGGGTCGTACCGCCAGAGGACCTTTTTTTTTCCGATTTTCTTAGACAGTTGGATAAAGGTTTTAATGAGCTTTTCTGTTGGCGGCAAAAAAGGTTTAATTTCCTGTTCATAGGGGGTTAAAGTAAAATGAAAATAATAAAGATAGGCATTTAGCTCATCAAGTCTGGCCAGCATCGGTCTGGGGTTTTTGGTCCAGAAAACAAGGCATTGGACATCTTCAGGCGCAAGGGACACTTTTTCACTTGCCTTCATGCCAAACCTTTTTTTGACCTGAACAAATCCCTGTTTTATTCTGTTGAAAAACCAGTCACTGTAAAAAGCAGGAATGTCCGTGTGTCTGCTGGCGTTGATGATATTCGGAATTTTGTTTTTTGATTGCTTTGAGGCCAGAACCGTTTGGATTTTTTCTAGATTATTGTGATAAAGGTTTAGTTTTTCACGGGCATTTTTTTCCAGCAAGAGAGTCTGGGTTTTAAGACGTTCCAGTCTTTGGGCATCAAATTGTATTAGCCTGCCTGTCATCATTTTTTCATTCACAGGGATATAATCTGCATCAGTTTTCTTTTTTTCCTCCCTGATTCTTTCCCTGAGTCTGGTCACGGAATATTTTTTCCTATCTGTTTCAATTATCAGGCGTTTTTTGATCTTGATATCTGTGGCATAGGTCAGATTTACTTTATGGCTGTGGCCAAGCCGTCCGTATACGGACGAAAGCTTGTGGTTTTCAAAAACGTAATGATCAATGGCCAGATTAACAGAGTCATACAGCCAGGTGCGGGATGGGGCATTGCCGTTTTTTTGGAAATCAACTTGAATTTTTTTATATAATTTAGCCAGGGATTTTGTGCCGCCAGGCTCTTTTTTCCGGGCTGATTCATAATTCCCATTATACATTGTTTTGATCAGATATTGTCCGACTTCAAGCATAGCATTTTGAAAATGCTTGATAAAAATTGTTTTTAAATGCTGATAAGCCTGTTCAATAACCTGTTCGTTTTCAAGGCTTTTTTGAGTTGGTTCGGCTGGTATTTTCTCTATCATTTAAAACTCCTTGATTTGAATAGATGCAGAATTGATTTTAATACCATAATAAAATAAAAAAATTTAACCTGCAATAAAAGATAAACTGGATATGCAAAAATATTTGGCGTAAAAATTGATATGCGCAAAAATTTAAAAAGGGCAGTGGTTTTTTTTCGGCATAAAGATATATTGAGTTTACCCTTAAAATTTGTTAGATTTTAATTTGTAAATGGACATATTCACATTCTTAATTGCCGGGGCTGATTTTTGTAATTTATGAAATTTTTTCTTTTTTTTCTTTTTTCCGTGTTTCTCTGGCAAGATGCTTTTGCCAAAGACATTCTTTTTTTGGATATTAACAATGCCATTCCTGAAATTCAGGTTGTTCAGGAATATATGGACAAAGATAAGGTACAGGGCAAAGGCCCTGAATCCACTCAGATTATTATGCCTTCCATGCAAACGCTGAACCAGGAAATGTACTCTATTTTATCAGGCAATGATATGGGAGAGGCCTCCCGTCTTGTAATCGTTCCTTCCCTGAAGACATACAGCATGAAGAAACGCCAAAGAATTCAGGAACTGACAGCGGTAATGAATGATATGAAGCATAAGGATATTTTGAAACCGGGAGGGGACTATCCCAGAAAAATTTATAACCTTGGCAAAGTCATCCGCTGGCACAAAACAGGTGACCCGGATGTGGATTACAGCATAAAAGATTTCCTGCCAGAATTAAAATTGGTTTTAGACAATGACTCCTATGATTTTGACAGGGTATTTATTTCAGGTCATCATGGTTCAGACTATGGCAGTATGACCGCTATGCTCGGCGGTGAATTTTTTAATGGGCTCGCTGTGAATACGTTGAAAAAAATGCTTAACAATTCACAGACGACAAAAAATGTAACCTCCATTATCCTGCTGGGGTGCAAAACTGCAATAAATAAATTAATGGAACGGGACGGGGTTGCCTGGGCAGCCGTATTGCCGGACTCTTTATTGCAATTTGGATTTAATGAAACCTCACCGGTTAAGACAGATGAACTGAATTTAGCCATATTAAGAGAAATACTTGAAGTACAGACCTTGATTTCTCAATTTAAGAATGATCCGGATTCAGGAATAGGCCTTGATGGAATTCTTAAACGGATTCTGAAAATAAAAAGAGGCGGTCGGTATTTAGGGTTTCGATTTGACAATAAATATTATCAATACCCAAAACATTTTGTAGAATAGATACGCTTTTTAAGCGGTTATATAGATAATTTATGTAATGGTCAGTTATTTAACAGGGAGATATCATTGGCAAAACATAATTGCAGCGACTGCGGTTTCAGAGCGAAATATGACAATAATCCAAAGTCATTTTTAGGACGGGTGTGGAGATGGCATGCGGGTTGGTGTCCGGGATGGAGAAAATATATCACATCCCTGCCAGAGGATGAACGGCTCAAAATAGCTGAAAAGTATAAAATGAAAAAATTCCAATAAGATTTGAGCCCGGAATTTTTTGGTTTTGGTTATATTCTGTCAGTTTATAGGTGTCATTAAAGGGGTGTTGATAATATCTACCTCTTCTTCATCTGTTCTGTCTATGTTAGCCGTAATACATTTACCCTTAATGATAGATCCTTTTTCTATTTGAAATTCCGGCGCTTTTATATCTCCAAAAATCATTCCGGAGCTATAGATGCTAATTTTATTTTCAGCCGATGCCCGCCCGTAAATTTTACCATAAATAACCACATCTGATGCCAGTAAGTTAGCCCTTACCACCCCATCCAGGCCAATGATGATTTTTCCTTCTCCGGAGATATTGCCTTTAAACGTACCTTCTATGGTTAAGGTACCGATAAATTTCATATTTCCTTCAAATTCCGAATCTTTTCCTAAAATTGTATTAGATGTTTTGATGTTTTTATTTTTCACATTTAAAATCCTTTATTTTTTCTGGATTATAGTGCCCCTGGACGATTCCATTTTCTTTTCCTGCACCTTTGGTTTTTTCCCTTGTAAGCTATTCCTGTTTTCTTAAAAAACTATCCAGAGCTTCAATCAGAATATTGGCCAGAGTAGTTTTTTTTTCATCGGCCAGTTTTTTAACCCTTTCCGCCATGATACAGGGAAGCTCTAAAGTAATGCTCTGGGTCGGATCTTTACATACATTTAAAATATCGTCATTGTCCATAATTCTCAACCTTTTTAAATGATAAATAAATATTCGGTTGCCATCTTAAATTAAGATCGCTAAATCGTTTTAATATTTTTTTCGTTAAACATTTTCTCTATACTGATGATGGCGTGTTCTTTAACATTTGAGATATGCTGTTTTAAAATTGTTGTGGCAGAGTCAATATCGGAACCGGCAACATACTCATATAATTTTATGTGCTCTGAATCCACCGTGTCCATTGGTGTTACAAAAAGGATATTGCCTCTGTACTTTAGATATAAAAGGTCAAAAAGTGATTTTAGAGTATTCATCTGTATGGTGCAGCCTGACAACTCTGCAAGGACAAGGTGAAATTCCATGTCCTTTAACAGCCGTTCCTTTAAATAGATATCACGAACAGCATCAAGATGGTTATCCAGTGCGTTTTTTAATTTTTTCAAACCGGCCGTATCAATTCTTGATATGGCTTTTGGTAAAAGCGAGGTTTCGATTAATTCCCTGAATTCATATATCTCAATGATCTCTTTTAAACTGATGTTTTCCGTGTAGTAGCCGCGATTGGGTTCATGCCGGACAAGACCCTGGTATTCAAGCCGTTTCAATGCCTGAATAACCGGTGTCGTGCTCATTTTAAGCCGGTTGGCAAGATCACCGTATGAAATCTTTTGACCGGGTATGATTTCATTTAAAAAAAACATCTTACGAATACCCATATAGGCTTCTTGGGTAAAATCGTCTTTACTTTTTTTTGCCGTTATTTTCTTTTCCATAAGAAAAATAAATATACCAAGCCTATTAGAAAATCAATTAGAAAAACATTTACACTCAATTTCCAAAACAGATTTTATTCTTTTGAAAATCCTTTATTTTAACCTTGACTTAGAAGTGGTAAAAAGTTAAAAACTATAAATCTAATCAAATATTTGATTAGATTTATAGTGTAGATGAAAAAAGTATTTATTAAACCCAAGGAGATAAAAATGGCTTTGTCATTTATGGAAGGTAATGAAGCACTTGCCAGAGGCGCAATTGCAGCGGGCTGCAATTTTTTTGCAGGGTATCCCATCACACCAGCAACCACTATTTTTAATAACATGCTGAAAATGTTGCCCCCCAAAAATGGTATTTGCGTGCAGGGAGAAGATGAAATCGCATCCATGGGATATTGTATCGGTGCAGCCATGGCCGGTAAAAAAGCGTTAACTGCAACGTCCGGTCCGGGAATTAGTCTTTACAGCGAACAAATATCATTTGCCATTGGCAGTGAAATTCCATTGGTGATAGCAGATGTACAACGACTTGGCCCGTCAACAGGTTCTGCAACTCGAGGTGCAGACTCTGATATTCAATTTTTAAGATGGGGCAGCACAAGCGGTGTGCCCGTTATTGTTCTTGCTCCCAAAGATGCTCTGGACTGTTATGTACTGGCGGTTCACGCGTTCAATTATGCGGAAGAATTCAGATGCCCTGTCTTTATTGCATCCAACAAAGAGATCGGGATGACCAGGGAAAGTTTTGATCTTGATTCTGTTGAACTTCCAAAAATTGTTGAAAGAAAAATGTATTCAGGAGATTCATACCTTCCCTTTGAGGCAGATCCGAACCAGGCTCCGCCATTTCTTCCCATTGGCGGTAAAACCCTTGTCAGACAAACATCATCAACCCACGGTCCTGACGGGTATATTACCATAGATCCTGAAGTGATTGCACAAAATCAGGCAAGGCTGAGAAATAAAATTCATAGTGCCAGAGATAAAATTACCCTTTTTGAAGAAGATATCAAAGAGAACACAGACACCCTGATAATCAGTTATGGTGTTACAGCCCGTTCAGTGGAGGAAGCCGGTAAAACACTCGAAAGCAAGGGCAAGCCTGTATCAACGCTTACCCTAAAGACCCTGTGGCCCATACCGGAAACACTTTTGCGTCAAAAAGCAAAACGATTCAAACGCATTGTGGTTATCGAAATGAACCTGGGACAATATGTAAATGAAATTAAACGAATCCTTAATGATAAAAATGTGGCGTTTTACGGACAGATGAATGGCGTATTAATTACACCGGCAACAATTATGGAGGCCATTGAAAATGAATAGTTTTTTAAATAAAAAAAGACCCCCTGTGTATTGTCCCGGATGTACCCATGACAAGATTACCAAAGGTCTTGATAAAGCGTTTGTCAGTATGGGAATTGATGCAGATAAAACAGTGATTGTAACAGATATCGGCTGCTCAGGGTTGTTTGATACTTTTTTCAATGTTCATGCCCTTCATGGCGTCCACGGGCGGGCACTTACCTATGCGTCCGGCTTAAAGCTGGCAGATCCTGAACTCAATGTGATTGTCACCATGGGAGATGGGGGACTGGGCATTGGCGGCGCCCATGTATTAGCGGCCTGCAGAAGGAATCTTGATCTTACCCTGATCATTCTCAATAATTTTAATTTTGGCATGACCGGTGGACAGTATTCTGCAACAACACCAACCGATGCAGTTGTCGGTTCAGAATTTCTTAACCAGGCTGAAATCCCCCTGGATATTTGCGCCATTGCCGATAGTGCAGGTGCAAGCTATATCGACAGGTGTTCAGGTCTTGAGGCAGGCTTGCCTGAAAAAATTGTCAAGGCAATGAAGCACAAAGGGTTTTCAATAATTGAAACCCTTGGCATGTGCACAGGCCGGTATACGAAAAGAAATAAGCTGACCCCTAAAGTGATTGATCAGATGATAATAGATCTGCCACAACGATCTGGTATCATAGAGAAAAACCAAAGACCCGAATATGGTGAACGACACAGGGCGCTGACAAAAGAGAGGACTGAGTTTCCTTATGCCACAACCATTGAAAAGCAGATAGAGATTAAAGATTATCAGCAACAGGAAGTGGTCATCCTTGGCAGTGCAGGCATGCGAATTGTAACAGCCGGTGATATTGTCTGTTATGCAGGTCTTTGCGCAGGCATGAATGTATCCATGAAAAATGACTATAATATTACTGTTCTCAGAGGCCAGTCTGTCAGTGAAATTATGATCTCACCCGAAAAAATCGGCTACCCCGGTATTGAATCACCATCGGTTGTGTTAGCCCTGAGTAATGAAGGGGTCCAACGCAGGCAGAAGATTTTTGCAAACCTGAAACCTGCCACCTTTGTTTTAAAAGAAAAGAGTGTGGATATCCCTGAAACCATTGCAAATGTTGTTGAAATTGATTTCAAGGAACTGAAAATCAAAAAACAAGACTGGGCTCTGGCTTCTCTGGGTGTTATGGCAAAATATGAAAAGGCGATTACCAAAGAGATGTTGGAATATGCCTTAAGGTCGCGTTTTAAAGAAACCGTCTATGAGACAGCCATACAAACCATTAAAAAAATATTTAATATGTAAATAAATTGAAAAATGGCTATAATCTGTTGACTGATAAATATGTAAGGAAAACGATACTTGAGTAAAACCTATAATTATCATGGTCTTTGGGATTTTGCCGGATAAATTTTTAGTAGCCGGTTATTGTGTTCAGAAAAAACATAGTAGAAAGGAGCAAGATGAAAATTATAAGGGTTGATATGTCTGCAGGAACAATAAGCTATGAGGATATTGAACCTTCCTTCACAGGAATGGGAGGACGCGGATTAACCTCTTTTTTTATTGGCAGGGAAGTGCCACCAATGTGCGATCCCCTGGGCCCTGAAAACAAATTGATTTTTGCACCCGGTTATTTAAGCGGCACAACCCTGGTGAATTCCTCCAGATTGTCCATAGGGGCAAAAAGCCCTTTAACCGGTGGAATCAAGGAGAGTAATGTGGGGGGAACCGTTGCTGCAGACCTCGGGCATATAGGTATTTCCGCCATTGTTGTAGAGGGTAAATCGAAAAATGATCAGATATTTATTTTGAAAATAGATAACAAGGGTAAGGCTGCACTTATAGATGGCAGCCCATTTCGTGGCAAAAGAACATATGACCTTGTTACAACGCTTAAAAATATTCATGGAGATGATAAGGGTATTACCTGTATCGGACCTGCCGGTGAGTTTCAATTATCTGTTGCTTCAATCCAGACAACAGACAGGGACGGTCGCCCCTGTCGTGCCGCAGGGCGGGGCGGGCTCGGTGCAGTCATGGGGTCCAAAGGGCTAAAGGCGATTATTGTTGAAAAGAATGCAAAAAATTCAGAATTGATTGATGACCCAAAAGGTTTTAAAGAGAGTGCTAAAATTTTTGCCAGGGCAGTGTTGAAAGATGAATTCACAGAAGAACTGGCAGTGCTTGGTTCGGCTGTTCTGGTTGAGCCCATTAATGCAGCAGGAGCCTTTCCAACCCGTAATGCCAGGGAAGGACAATTTGAAGATGCCGATAAAATCAGTGGTGAAACCCTGGCCCAGATGATTAAAAATCGTGGTGGAAAACGAAAACATAAAGGCTGTGCCCAGTGTATCATCAATTGCTCCAATGAATTTGTGGATGAAGAAGGGAAATATGTCACCTCATCCTTTGAATATGAAACCATCTGGTCCATGGGTGGAATGATCGGGAATAATGACCTTGATTCCATAGCAAAACTTGATTTTCTCTGTGACGATATCGGTCTTGATACCATGAGCACAGGGGTGGCGATTGCCGTTGCCATGGATGCCGGATATAAGGAATTCGGCGATGCCAAAGCCGCCATTCAAATGGTTGAAGAAGTAGCCCAGGGAACAGATTTTGGGAAAGTGATCGGGCAAGGGCCAGCGCATGTCGGAAGGCATTTTAATCATGACAGGGTGCCTGTAATTAAGGGGCAGAGTATTGCGGCCTATGACCCCAGAGTGATTAATGGAATGGCAGTGACCTATGCCACAAGCCCCATGGGTGGAGATCATACCGCTGGATTTGTGGTGGAATCCAATCTTGAAGAATTCGGAGGTACTTTGGATCGCTTTTCTTCTGAAGGTCAAGTGGATGCATCCAGAGATGCCCAGATACATATGGCTCTGGTAGATACTGTTGGAATTTGTGATTTTGCCCAGACCGGATTCGGCGCACCGGACGGGGTTGGAAATGTTTGCAAAATGGTCGCTGCAAAATCCGGAAAAGCATTTGTTGAAAAAGACTGGAATGAGACAGGTAAAAGAATCCTCCAGATAGAGGTTGAATTTAACCAAAAGGCAGGGTTTACAAAAGAACAGGATCGTCTTCCAAAAATGTTTTATGAAGAACCGTTACCACCGCACAATAAAGTGGTTGTCATCTCCGATGAGGAGATGGATACAACATTTAATTTTTTTAAGGATTAGACACTGATTGAAATTGAATGTTAAATTATATGGAACATTGAGCCGCTTTTTTGACACCTATGATCATGTGAGCGGCCTTGATGTTGTTATGCCGGATGAGACATCCATTCGTGATCTTCTTGTTCATTTGAACCTTTTGAATGATCGTTTGGGAATGATTTACATGGATGGCAGATCTCTTAATAAAAACAGCCTGTTAAAAGATGGGGCCCAGATCAAAATTTTCCAACCCATTTCCGGTGGGTAAGAATATGAAGAAGCAAGGTTTAAAAAATAACGAAATCCCAGAACTTTCTAATTTTAATTCAATTGAAATGGATGACAGAAAGATCACCCAGAAATATTGTGATGATTTTCAGCCTCTGTCATGCGAATATAGTTTTGCAAATATATACTGCTGGCAGGAACCCTGTAATATGTCCTGGAGTATTTATAACAAAAGATTGATGATTTATGACGGATCCAATAAATGTACCTTTTTCCCCCTTGGAAAAGAAATGACACCCGAAGCGCTCGCTCTTTTTTCTCTGGAAATGAAAAATAACGCCATGGGATCAAATTTAGGAATTGTACCGTCCCAATACCTTGAAAAGTATCCTGAAATAGAACAATTTTATATGGTTACAGAAGAAAGGGATTCTGCTGAATATATTTATTCTGTAGATGCCCTATGTGAATTAAAAGGCAGTAAACTTCATAAAAAGAAAAATCTTATTTCACAATTTAAACGGAAATACCCCAATTATTCGGTAAAGATGATATCTGGAGACTTAAAAAACAAGGCAATGAAACTTGCCGATGAAATATTCAACGGCCATGAAAGATTTTTAAATGGTATTGAAGATGAACACATTGCATTATTAAAAGCCCTGGATGATTTCGATGGGATTGGACTCCAAGGACTGGTGTTAATGCTTGGGAATGATATGGTTGCATTCTCTATTTTTAGCCGTCTTACCCATAATACCTATGATATTCATTTTGAAAAATCATGTTACAAATTTAAGGGTGCAGCACAGGTCATCAATCACGAGACAGCAAAATATCTTAAGGGAAAATGTCAATATCTGAACAGGGAACAGGATCTTGGAATAAAAGGACTAAGACAGTCTAAAATGTCTTACAACCCTGAAAATCTGTTTAAAGTTCATACCCTGGTTTTAAAGCACTCCAATTAAAAGTCTTTCCAATCACAAATATTTTAAAATTCCATTAAAACGGCATCAAAGATATAAAATATCCATTCAAAAAAATATAACCGCTTTCAGTTGAGAATTATTTATGCTAAATAGGGCCTGATCTAAAATCAATATTTTTCTTTATTGTTTAACTGGATTCATAGGGGAGGGCAGGCGGTTAAAATTTTTCAGGTCTTAGGTCACGCATCATCAAAAGAGTCAAGAAAAGATATAAAATCAAATCTGATATAAATCCTGGATTAGGTAGGTAAAACCGGTTCAAGATTTATGAAACTAAATGAGTGTTTCATATGCCAAATATCAATCCATCTGTCTCAAGAATTTTTTTTCCATTTGCCTTCGGATATTTTTTGTCCTACCTTTTTCGGGTGGTCAACGCAGTCATTGCCCAGGATCTTGTAGCTGATTTAAATATTAATCCTTCACAACTGGGTTTTTTAACCTCTACCTATTTTATCGCATTTGCATCGTCCCAATTACCCCTGGGTATTTTATTGGATCGATTCGGTCCTCGAATCGTGGAATCATTTCTTCTTGTTTTTGCCGGTATAGGCGCCTTAATTTTCGCAAAATCCCAAACCTTAACCGGTGTTATCGTTGGGCGGGCATTTATTGGATTTGGGGTTTCCTCCTGTCTCATGGCTGCTTTTAAATCTTACGTGATTTGGTTTCCTGAACGACTATGGCCGCGGATCAACGGATTTCAAATGGCTGCAGGCGGTCTTGGGGCTTTTTGTGCAACCACACCCGTGGAATGGATGCTTAATATCACAGACTGGCGGGGGTTGTTTGTTTTATTGGCAATTCTATCTTTTGGCATCGGCCTTTTGGTTTTTTTTGTAGTGCCTGAAAAAAAATCACAAAACAACAAAGACAGTTTTTCTTTACAGATCAAAGGCATAAAACAGGTTTTTAAATCACAAAATTTTTGGCGTATTGCCCCTCTTGCTACCATGACCCAGGCAAGCTTTATCGCTTTGCAGGGACTTTGGGCCGGGCCCTGGTTAAGAGATATTGCAGGCTATCAGCGACCGGAAATCGCCCTGGTATTGTCCTGGGCTGCCATTGCAATGATATCTGGATTTATCTGTCTGGGATTTATTGCAGAAAAACTTGCTCAAAGAGGAATCAGCATTTCTATTACCGCCGTAACCGGGATGAGTATTTTTATAGTTGTCCAGCTTTTTATCGCATTCCAGATTCAAATCAGCCCTAAACTTTTATGGATTCTGTTTGGTTTTTTTGGAACTTCCGGGATTTTATCCTATTCTGCCTTGTCTTCCAGTTTTCCTAAAACCTTGTCAGGAAGGGTGACAACCGGTATCAACCTTTTGGTTTTTATCGCTGCTTTTATTTTGCAGTGGGCTGTTGGCGCCGTGATAAACCTTTGGGAAATATCGGAGACAGGAAATTATCATCCATCAGGGTACCAGGCGGGTTTTTTGGCGATTTTAGGCCTTCAGGCATTAGGACTTGCCTGGTGCCTTATCCCGGGATTGAAAAAGAGCAAATAAATTGAAAAATCATTATACCGGTTTCTCTGGGTAACTTTTATTTTTGTGCATCATCCGGAGATGCCCAGATGATATGGTTTTTATTAACAAAAAGGGTTTTGTACTTCACCGGGATCTCAATATCTGCTTCGTAAGCTGTGGCATCAATGAGAATTAAGAAAGGTTCCTGGCTGTTGCTCACAAGATCACTCACCCTGTCAAAACCTTTGTTTCTATTGATATTCACTCTTCCGTTTATCCTGGAACCATCAACAAGTTTAATCTTGATTGTGCGGTCATTAATCTCTTTGTTCAGAATTTGCCCGGCCATTGTTTGCACCTCCCTCTGAAATGTTTAATATGCGCTGCGGATGTTCATCAGTATTACAAATTGACGAAAAAATTGTCAAGTTGAGTACTTTTTCTATTTGTTTTGTGTTTTTGCATTATAGCCGGGTTTCAATTGCCTAAAACAAGCAAAGCGCTCGGTTTTTAAAAAATTTGTCCCCATGATTTCAGTGGAATATATGGTTGAAAAACCGGTTGAATCGCATCTTATAGTATCCGGCGTTGATATAAAATACCAATCGGCGGTCAAAATTGACATTTGGAATTTTCGCCATGGAAGATAAGTAGTTCACATGTTGTGCCACAGATGTGGGGCATCCTTTCATGTGGATATATCGTTTTTTATTAAATAATGCATGTATCGTCGCAGAGATGATTTTCAACTGAAGGTCATTTGATTTTGCCTTTTTCTCATCCACTTCAGATGTGGTTTTATAACTGCTTTCAATTTTTACATGCTCGCCGTCTATGTTTCCTTCCCAGGAGGTACAATCACCTGCAAATATGACTTTTTCATCTTTTTCAAGGTTTAGCGGTCCGTCTACCTGGCCAACCACATACCTGATTTTCCCCATTTCTTTTTCGATGTCCGGATAAAATGCCTTGAAAATGTGCATGGACTCCTGCAGCGCACCAGGACACCCTCCCCAACAATAGTCAGAAGAGTGTTTTTCTGGAAAAGTTCCAACGGTACAGGTTAAATTTGGAGATTTGTCAAAATAGTTGTCGATATGCTCCATACAAAATTCAAAGTTTCTGGTCTTTTTTTGCATCTCGGGAAGAGGGAAGTCACCCTTGATTTCAATGTCATCAAGTTTTAGCGGTCCAAACCCTCGTTGGGATGCAAATTTCAGATGGATGATGTCTTTGGGGTCAACATTGACCATATGCGCACACACGGCATCAACGGCGCAGGAATTTGTACCCATAACAATGGCACCCATATTAAAAGCTGTGGGTGTTAACATCATTTTTTGACCTGCGGTAATCGCATCGATGGCGATGAATTTAGGCTGAATGACCTCTTGAAGGTCTGCTATTTTATGCTCAAGAAAACAATTATGATCGATCAGCCTGTGTTTATCATCCTGAATGCCGATAAGGTTTTTCAAACTCAGGGTGAGCCTGCACCACGGGTGGGCCTTAAATTTAGGCAGATTGATCAGAAAATCACAATCAACTATCGGTTTGGGAAAGAACATGCAGTCGCGGAGGTTGATCTCTTTTTCAAGCTTAAACGGTAAATGCCTGGTCACATCAAAATAATGTGTTTTAACCCCGAGCTTTCTGATAATTTCGGGATACCCG
>CAYVZG010000075.1:7054-19097 GCA_964455805.1 uncultured Desulfobacula sp. | reverse complement strand
TTAACTTGTGACCGTAACGCATTTGCGCTTCTTGAATGTCATCCCGGTAGGACTGGATTTTACCCGTGCCCACACTATACCAGGGGTTAAGAGGAAGTGGCATATGGTCTGTAATGGCGATGGTGGTCAACCCTTTTTCAATGGCTGATTTGGCCAAATCTTCAATAGTGCCTTTCCCATCTGAATAGTTTGAATGAACATGGAAATCGCTGAAAAAATCAATGGTCACAACAATATTTCCTTTAACGGTTGATTGCTAGACGGATTTTTTAGAATATGAGACTGGTTTTTGTCAATCAAAATGTAATATAATTCCAATATCTTCTTTTTTTTTAATATTTATAGGGTAAAAAACCTGATGGATTCAATCATTTATTTCAAAAATCTTTATATATGATTCAGTTAATGTTTAAATTGCTAGGAAAGGATATGGGATGGTAAACTTATTTGAAAAAACTAAAATCAACGGCATGACACTATCGAACCGATTTGTCCGCTCGGCAACCTGGGATGGGCTTGCTGCCGATGACGGTTCCTGTACAGACCGAATGGTCACCCTTTTGACGGATCTTGCCAAAGGCGGGGTCGGCTTAATCATTACCGGGCATGCCTATGTCCACCAAAACGGCAGGCATCAGGACTGGCAACTGGGGATTCATAGCAATCGTCTTATTGCCGGACTCAAAGCCTTAACAGATAAGGTTCATGAACAGGGTAGTAAAATAGTACTTCAATTGGGGTATGGCGGATCTTATTTATCCAAATCCCGGCTCAGAAATCTAAGTCATCTGGATATTCAAAATATTGCAAAAGATTATGGACGGGCCGCTTTAAAAGCAAAAAAAGCCGGCTTTGATGGTGTTCAGGTCTTTGCCGCACATGGGTTTTTGCTCAGCCAGTTCCTCTGCCCCAGGTACAATGATCGGACAGATAAATATGGAGGGAGTGTAGAGAACCGTGCAAGAGCCCTCCTTGAGGCGACCCGTTGCGTACGGGATACTATTGGAAAAACATATCCCGTTCTCACAAAAATCAATTGTCACGATTTCGTGGAAAATGGGTTAACCCTTAAGGATTCTCTTAAAATCGGCCTGATGCTTGAAAATGCCGGAATCGATGCCATTGAATTGAGCGGGGGGCTTTTGAACCTTCCCAATCTTATGAAAGAAGGTATACATTCCGAAAAAGATGAAGCCGGCTTTAAAAATGAGGCCAAAGCCTTTAAAGAAAAAATATCGGTTCCGTTATTGCTGGTGGGAGGTATACGATCCTTTAATGTGGCAAAAAATCTCATCGATAAAGGATATGCAGATTATATTTCCATGTCCCGTCCTTTTATCAGAGAACCTGACTTAATCAACAGATGGAAATCCGGAGACCTTAAAAAAGGGACCTGCATTTCCTGTAACAACTGCTTTAAAGAGGCAAGATCCGGTAAAGGCGTTCGATGTGTTCCAAAAAAAGAAGCGCCCAGGGACACATTTTTCCCACAATTATCAGAAACTATTCCGGCAAGTCCGCCTCTTGGACCTGGGACAGACTATCGTATTTCCATTGGAATTGAAGATTGGGATTCGAATTTTCTGCCTGTTGTAAAGATTGAAACGCTTATCAACGGAAAAGTTACCAATCGCTCAACCTCTTTTCCGCTGGGTTCAAATGATCATGAGGTTGTAGCCAAAACAATCACCGCGCTTTTAACAAAACATAAAGCTATCCATTCCAAAGAATAGAATACTCAGAAATATGCAGATCATGCTCTTGACATGAATTTTTTTGTTTCCGTATTGACCTTGACCATTTCACCAATCTCAAGATATTCCGGAACCTGGATCTCAACACCGTTTGAAAGGGTTGCAGGCTTGGTTCTTGCTGTTGCACTCGCCCCTCTGAGACCGGGAGCTGTTTCTATTATTTCAAAAACAAGAGATTTTGGAATTTCAATGGAAACCATGTTCTCATCTATGATAAGGGCAATTATACCTTCCATGCCGTCTGTAATCCACATCAGCTCATCTTCTATAACATCTTCTTCTATCATGTACTGAGAATACTCCTGGGTGTCCATGAATACATGGAGAGCGCCATCAGGATACAAATATTGTGCCGGTCTTCGCAAAAGGGCTACATCACTGAGCATATCATTACCTTTAAAGGTCTCTTCATATTTTTGTTTGGTCTTAATGTTGTTGAACCTGATCTTGTAAAGGGTTACAGCCCCTCTTGCCGAGGGAGCTCTCACATCGATTTGCTTAACCATATAGGGTTCATCGTTTATCTCAACAACATTTCCTTTTTTTAAATCACAAGCCTTGGGCATTTTTATTCTCCTGAACGTTTTTTTTATCGTTTTATCTTTTTTTCAGGTCTTTAACATTTTTAAGGGTTTAAGTAAAATATGAAGGCTTTAACGTTCATCCTTAACGAGTTCATGGTCTGGTGTGCATAAAAACTTATCAGGATCAATTGCTATTGACACACGTATGGGTGTACAATAAAATTTTAACAACAGCATGGGAAAAGACTTAATGGAATTGGCTTTTTTTAAGGGGAACGAAAGGACAAAAAAATGAGACAGGCGATAGTTGCAGCAAATTTTGCATTATTTATATCTCTTCTTGTTTTTCAACCGATTAATGTATGGGCGCAGGGAAATAACCATGCACCCTATATCACCATTGTCGGGCAGGCAGAGGACTGGGTGGACCCGGATGTTGCGTTGTGGCAAATCACCTTCAGGCATAATGGAACGAAACTAAAGGATCTTAAATTAAAAAATGATGCTGAATTTGCAAAAGTCCTTAAGATTGCGGACAAATTGGGTGTTGCACCAAAAGATATAGTATTGGGACGCATTTCTGTTACGAAAAATTATAAACGAGATAAGATAGGCAATATCAAAGAGTTCAGTCATTTCACTCTTTTTAGAAAAATGGAAGTTGCACAAAAAGACCTGAATCAATTTGATAAATTTTTAAACCAGCTGCTTGTTGAGGGAGATCTGGATGTTGAACTCAGATACGATTCTACTCTTATTGAAGAGACAAAGGCCGGTTTAAAACTTAAAGCTGTAAAAAATGCAAAACAAAAAGCGATTGATATGTCCCAGGTGCTGGGTGCTGTGGTTGGTAAGCCGCTTATTATAAGTGAGTACCCTATTGCAACAGGATACGGGGCAAGGGAATCCTTTGCAAGGCAATCGGGAGTTATGATGCAGGCCAGGCCGGAAAGAATCCATGTGTCCCAGAAAATCTACATTCGATTTGAACTTGTACAGCCAGAAAAATAAATATTTAGGAGTGTAATTGATGCGGCGATCCAAAAAAATTAAATGGAAAAACAGTCTGGTTTCCCCGGAAGAAGCCTTAGCAAAGATCAGACCGGGTTACACGGTTTTTATCGGAACCGGACCTGCCGCGCCTTTAACACTCATGAAAACGCTTTTAGAATCTGATGCAAAAAATGTCAGGGATATTGAACTGGTACAACTATCTATACAGGGCGATGTTATCCTGTCTGTACAGGATCTTGAGACCTATAATTATTGTTTGAAAACATTTTTTTCCGGATTTGTTTCATCAAAAACGATTAAATCAGGACTGGTGGATCTGATACCTGCTTATTCATCTGAAATACCTGAACTCATTAATAAGGGAAAAGTCTCAATTGATGTGGCCTTTATCCAGATTACCCCTCCGGATTCTGCAGGCTACTGCAGCCTGGGTGTTGCTGTGGATGTGGCAAGAGAAGCCATGGACAGAGCCTCCATAGTTGTTGGAGAAATTAATACGGACATGCCTTTTACCTATGGAGACACCTTTGTATCCATAAAAGAATTTGATCTTCTGGTTGACTCCACCCACGAACAGACTCCCCACAAGCGTAATAAGGTAAGCAAACAGATGAAAATGGTTGCAGAAAATGTGGATTCAGTTATTAAGGACGGGGACTGTCTTGCTTTTTCAAACGGTTCCCTGTTTGAAGGGCTTGTGCCATACCTGAAAAATAAAAAGGATTTAGGGTTTCATTCCCTGTATTTTACCGATGCTATGATGGAGCTTGTTAAAAGTGGCGCTGTAACCAATGCACGGAAAACACCATTTCGTGGTAAATCCCTGGCATCCTATGCTATGGGATCAAAAAAACTCATGAAATGGCTGCACCGAAATCCCCGGGTTGAATTTCATGGTACTGACTTTGTTTGCAACCCGCTATTTATCGGAAAGATCCCTCAATTTGTTGCCATATACCAGGCAGCAAAGGTGGACTTGAGTGGTGGTGTTGCTTTTCCCAGAAAAGGATCCGTCATCACTGGCCCGGGAGAGGTGGTGGATTTTTTTCAAGGTGCAGAAGCGTCAGAAGAAGGGTGCACCATAATAGGGCTTACCAGCCGCAACCTTCAAGGGGAGTCCAATATATTTTTTTCATTGATGGACTATCCAAATCAACTCAGGATAAGGGAATCGGTATATATGATAGCCACGGAATACGGTGTTGCCAACCTGAAATGGAAAACCTTAAGGGAAAGAGCTCAGGCCATTATAGACATTGCACACCCGGACGATCGTCAATTCCTGATTGAGAAGGCAAAAGACAGGAAAATTCTTTATTCCAACCAGATTTTTATCAGCCATTCCGTACATCTTTATCCTAACCATATTGCCTGCAAGGCCACATTCAAAGGCGAAATTCCCATTCGGTTCCGAGCCATAAAGCCATCTGATGAAGCACAGATGCGACGCTTTTTTTATCGTTTCTCTGATGAAGCCAAATATTATCGATTCTTTTATACGGTTAAGACAATGTCCCATGATAAGATGCAGGAATATGTTAATATCGATTATAACAAAGAAATGTCCATCGTAGGATTGAGCGGTAAACCGGGAGACGAAACCATTGTTGCCGAAGCACGGTTTGTGAGGGATGACCGATCATATTACGGGGAGGTAGCCTTTTTAATCGACGATTCTTTTCAGGGGATTGGAATCGGCAGCTATATGCTGGACCTGTTGATACAGATGGCCAAGGAGCAGGGACTTATGGGACTGACCGCAGAAATATTATCTGATAATCTGCCCATGAAAAAGGTATTTGAAAAGGCTAATTATCCCATGGAAGCACAATTGGAAAACGGAGTTTATTTTCTTACCATGCATTTTAATGAACAGGTAAGTTAACAAAATATCCTTTTCAAAAAAGTCTTAAGCCGACAGCATATACCTCAAAACAATTTAATATTAAGTTTTAAAAAAGGGAAACAATGGATATTACACAACCCCTGAAAGACGAACATGTTTTGATTTTAAACGGATTGAAATTTTTAAAGACTGCCAGGGATAAAATAGAGAAAAATCAGCATCCGCCACAACTGTTTTTCCAAAAAGCGGTTCCTTTTTTCCGAAATTATGCAGATAAATACCACCACTATAAAGAAGAATTTCTGATGTTCGGTTTCCTTGCTCAAAAAAAGGAAGGACAATTGGATCTTGAAATAGGATCTCTTCGCCATCAGCATGAGTGCGGTCGAAAATTCTTAACCCGGCTGGAAAAATCCATCAATGGTTATGAAATAAAAAATGAAATTGCCATCACTCGTCTTTTGGAAAACCTGGCTTCTTTTATATCTGTTCTCAGCAGACATATATTTAGGGAAGATCACCTGTTCTTTCCCATGGTGGAAAACGAATTGTCTGTTGATGATAAAACCTTTTTATTAAATCAGTTTGAACTTGAAGAACAAAAATTAAAATTAAATAATCCCATTGCCAATAACCTTGCATTGCTAAAGGAAATGGAAAGATTAATAAGTGTGGAACATAAATGAGTATTGTAAAACAACGACGGGTATAGATGGTGAATAAAAAAATAAATTGCTGGGAGTACCATTGTTGCGGCCGCGAACCCGGAGGCCTGGAAGCTAAAGTTTCCGGCATTTGCCCTGCCGCAATTGACAAGTCCTATGAAGGAATCAATTCCGGAAAATGTGCCGGACGATTCTGCTGGGCTATAGCCGGTACTTTTTGCGATGGAAAAAAGCAGGGGACCTATGCAGAAAAAAGAGGCTCTTGCCAGGACTGTGACTTTTTCAATACCGTTCTTGCCGAAGAAGGTACTTTGAACCTTAGAACCAAATTTCTTCGATTTTTGCCACCCCATACCCAACATTCCATCCTCAATAACCTGGATTTAAAAATCATAAAAAAATCTCATCGGTTTATTTCACAGGGAGATAAAACAGATGAAGCCTATATCATCAAAAGTGGTTCATGCATTATCATTGTTGAAAAAAATGGAAATTTTCACCCGGTTGATCACAGGGGTGAAGGAGACATTTTAAATATGTCTGCTCTGTTCACAGGAGAGCCCGTCAATTCACATATCGAGGCTGAGACAGATATGGAACTTTGGGTATTAAAAAAATCAATTTTTGAAACAATACAAAGAAATGATCCGGATCTATGGGATTTTCTAACGGAAATTGTTGCAGACCGGTTTGATTCTCAAAGACCCATTTCCGACAGGACCATCGGACCTTATGTTGCAACAGATATTATTGGCAGAGGCGGATATTCTATTGTTTATAAAGGATTTGATTCTTCCACAAACAAACCTGTGGCCATTAAAATGCTGAGACATAACATGTTCATGGATTCTGAATTTTTAAACAAATTTCGTAATGAAGCCAAAATAATTGCCCGTTTTGATCATGACAATATTATAAAAATGTTTGATATCAGCGAACGTTTTCAAACGGCATTTATTATTATGGAGTATTTAGATGGTGAGTCTGTCCGGGCAATGATCGATAGGAATCAGAAAATTGCTCCGGAAGATGCGACAAATTTTCTGATTCAAGCCTGCAAGGCAATTGGCTATGCATATAAACAAGGTGTATTGCACAATGACATCAACCCTGAGAATCTAATGATCATTGATCAAAGCAGGATAAAACTTCTGGATTTCGGTCTGGCAAGTTTTGTTCATGAGGAAGATGATCTCCTGGACGGTACTTTTTCATATCTTGCACCTGAAATTTTAAAGGGAGAAAGGGCAAGCCTGAAAAGTGACATCTATTCATTGGGAATTACAGGTTTTGAAATGGTGATTGGCAAAAGGCCCTACTCTGAAAAAAATCCTGCCGCTTTTACAAAAATGCGTTGCGAAAAAGAGATTCCCAACCCCCAGGAAACCTTACCTGATCTTCCCGATTCTTTGCAACGGTTTATTGTCAGGGCCTGCCGATTGAACCCGGATGAACGCTACTCGGACATGACTGAGGCTATCAGCGATCTGAAAAAAACAAATATACAGGAAAAACCAATACCGCCAAAAAAATTAAATTGCTGGGAATTTATGAAGTGCTGCCGTGGTCCTTTGGATGACCCGGATAAAGATTGCAGCATTTGCCCGGCCACAATATCTTCCTCTCTTGATGGCCTAAATGAAGGAGAAACATCAGGAAGAGCCTGCTGGCTGGTTGCTGGAACCTTTTGTAACGAAAAGGTATCCGGCACCTATGCTGAAAAAATTGATTCCTGCAGGCATTGTCCTTTTTACAAAGAAGTAAACAAAAGATCCCGGCAGACCCGATTGAGCATTGAAAATGTAGATATCTTTGGATTCACTCATTTGGGGCTTCTCAAAAAGACCAACGAGGACAGGTATATTGTCCGCCAAATTAAAGACAAGTCTCTGCTTTTAGCCGTTGCAGACGGTTTAGGGGGAGATGTATCCAGTGATTTTGCCGCTGAAATTGCCATGGGCAAGCTGGCCGGTATCCAAAGGGTGACAAATGGACAGGAAAAAAAGGATTTGAAGAAATTAGTCCTGGATTTGGATACCATTATATACAATAAGGCAAAAGAATCCCAAGAACTTCAAGCCATGGCAACCACTCTTGTCTGTGCTATTCTTAAAAAAGATCATATACACTGGGTCAATGTGGGGGATTCACGTTTATATCTGTTAAGAAATAAAAAACTGGTACAAGTCACTGAAGACCAAACCCTTGCAAAATTTTTAATAGAAGAAGGCGAGCTTGAACCGGAAAAAGCAAAAGATCATTATTCCTATGATCTTCTGGATCAATGTATCGGATATGGTGAATGTGAACCGCAAACAGCAACATTTAAAATCAGGAAAGGTGATTTATTGATATTATCAACAGATGGGCTTCACAAGATGGTGTCAAAAAAAACATTCCTTTCCATCGTAAATGCCCAAACATCCATAGAGGTCAAAACAAAGGCATTAACAAATGCGGCCCTGAAAACAGGCGGTAAAGATAATATTACGATTGTTTTGGCAAAAATAAATCAAACCCTGAAATAGTCTATCTTTACCTGCAGATGACACAATTGGTCTGCCCTAATAAAGTGATTGGAAGCTGAATTCATAAAACAATATTCATGGGAAAAAATAAACTCCACAAATATGAAAGAGTCAAGCATCTGTCCAATGTAAGATTTTCTGAGTTCGGCACGCCGGTTGTATCCCCTTCATACCCCTGGAATGATAAGTGTTGTACAGGTAAGGAAAAAATTCTTGAACTGGGGTGCGGCAAAGGAGAATACAGCCTTGCATTCGCTTTGGCCAATCCTGCCAAACTTTATGTGGGAATCGACTATAAGAGTCATCGCATTTGTGTCGGTGCAGAAAAAGCCATTGACCTGGGTCTGGAAAATGTTTTTTTTCTGTGTACAAAAATTGAGCGTATCCAAGATTTCTTTAGTGAACAATCCATTCATGACATCTGGCTGACCTTCCCTGACCCCCACCTGAAAAATCGGAAAATAAAATCCCGGTTGTCTGCCCCATCATTTTTAGACACCTATGCCCTTTTGCTCGTTCCCGGAGGGATGGTACATTTAAAAACCGACAGTGCGCCTTTCTATAACTTCACAAGGAAATCTGTTCAGAAATGGGGCGGGCAAATTGTAGCACAATCAGATAATATTTATGAGACCGATTGCAAGAGAACAGGAACCCGTGATATAGTTTCCTTTTTTGAGAATACGGCTCTGTCAAAGGGTCTGGCCATTAAATATCTGGCATTCACTTTAAACAGGTAAAATAACAATGATTTTTCAATAACTGTCAGAAAAACAACTCTGGAAAAAAGGCCGTAAAAACGGTTGTTGAACAGACAATAAGAGGAAATATTTATGCTTATTCAACAAATACGAAATTCCACTTTAAAGATGACTTATTCCAAACAAATGATAGTAACGGATCCAATGTTATCCCCCAAACATGGTATTGAATCATTTGTTGGAAAGTCATTAAATCCAACCGTCGATTTACCATTCCCTGTAGAGGATTTAATCCGTGACATTGATATGGTAATTATCTCACATCTGCATTTGGATCATTTTGACAAAGCAGCACAAGATCTGCTCCCAAAAAATATGCCTCTATTCTGCCAGCCATGCGATGAAAATAAACTCACAGATTTTGGTTTTGAATCTGTTATTCCCATCATTGACTCTATACGGTTAAAGGGCATTGAAATTACCCGGACTTCCGGGCACCATGGAACCGGAGACTGGGGGGAAAAAATGGGCAATGTTTCCGGATTTATTTTCAAAGCGGATAATGAACCTATCGTTTATTGGGCCGGAGATACGATTTGGTGCGATACTATCAAACAGACAATTGAAAATTTTTCACCTGAAATTATAATTACCCATTCATGCGGGGCTAAATTTCCTGACAGTGATCCTATAATTATGGATGCTGTCCAAACCATTGAGGTATGTAAAGCCGCCCCTGATTCCATTGTAATCGCCACACACATGGAAGCACTGGATCATGCAACCGTATCCCGTTTTGATCTTCGGTCCCTTGCTGAAGATTCCGGCGTTAAACCGGATCAACTTCTCATTCCGGCTGATGGCGAAATATTAAGTTTTACATAAAAAAGGCTGCTTATTTGACAAAACCTCAATTAAATCTTTCATATTATATTCAATAGACTCTGGATTTATCAAGAATTTTAAAATAAGGTATCGTATTATTAAAAGAAACATCCTTTGAATGCTCGGTTATATTGATGTTGTCCATATATGAGAACATGGGTTTTTAGTATAAAACCTGACCAGTATAAGACCTGAATCGGGAGCAAATGATGAAAATACGAAAACCGACCCCAGACATCCGCAGCAAGGTATATGGTTTGCTGAATTCAGCCTTTTCGAAAAGCAAATACCAAGCTGCCCCTGTGGAACAATTCCATGATAACAAAAAAGCGATCCATGAGTGGGTATGCATCCATATCAAAAAGGGTATTGCCTATATTGCATTCTTTAACGCCTACAATGACAAAAACAATAAACACTTTTTGGCCATTCGTAACTCAACAACAACCCGCTTTATAATTGGCTATGAACCGGAATTTGGGCCAATCAGATGAAAGAGGACCTTTAAAATGAGCCGTAAAAGGCAAAAAACAACTCGTACAAGACAAGTTATTATTTCAATACTCCTGTTTACTACCCTGATTTCCCTGGGGTGTATAGGATATATGGTTATAGAAGATTGGACTTTCTTAGATTCCCTGTATATGACAATCATTACCCTTGCAACAGTTGGATACAGTGAAGTAAACGAAGTGAGTACTCAGGGACGCATTTTTACCTTGTTGCTTATTATTCTTGGCGGTGGATTCTTCGTGTATTTAATGAAAGACTTTATCAATTTTCTTGTAGAAGGACGCATAAGAAGTGTTTTAGGGAGGTATAAATTGGATAATCAGATAAAAAAACTAGAAGGACATTTCGTTATTTGCGGTTACGGCAGAATCGGCAAGATTTTAACCCGGTATCTTGTCCAGAAATATATCGATGTGGTGGTCATAGAAAAAGATGAACGCTGTATTGAACGCATGAATGATGACGGTATCCTGTATCTTGTAGGTGAAGCCGGCAATGAAGATATGCTGATTAGAGCAGGCGTTAAAAATGCCAAGGGTATCATTGCAGTTACGGCAACCGATGCGGAAAATGTATTTTTAATATTAATTGCCAAACAATTAAATCCTGACGTTTTTGTTGTGGCAAGGGCCAGTGAGGATGCATCAAAAAAAACCTTGCATGCCGCAGGTGCAGACAAAGTGATATCACCCTATGATATCGGTGCAAGGCGTATGGCCCATGCCATTCTTCGCCCGACCGTAATTAAATTTCTTGAAACGGCTTTTGCCGATGAAGAAACTGATATTCAGCTTGAAGAGATCCAGGTAAAAACTGAATCAAGACTTGCCGGAGTTGCGCTAAAGGACTCTGATATACGAAAAGGCCTGAACCTTATCGTTCTTGCAATAAGGACAAAAAGCGGGGATATGCATTTTAACCCAAAAGGTGATGCCATTATTGAACCCGGCGATACCATGGTTACCGTGGGGAGTGCAAAAAGCCTTGTACAGCTAGAGATCATGCTGCATGGTTGACATTTAAACCCTCTTTTTAAACAGATTCAGCAATCTTCATGGCGCCATCATCAATTTCTTTATCTGAAGCCAGGGTTAAGATGCCTAAAACAGGCAGATCTGATCAGATAAATACAGTGTTAAATGATAATACATCATATTGTGACTATAATTTTTAACCCGTTAAGCAATGAAGTGGTAAAAATGAGTTATAAAATTGTTTCGTTGAAACAAAGATATGACCTGTTTGAAATGCAAAACATGTTTGTTAAATAAAATATCCTGGGTTTAAATGGCACTTAATTTATGCATTAAAGCCAATGAAATATGTGGCCAATGATGCTTATGCTAGGGAGGCAAAAAAGTGAATGGAAAACAGAGGATTTTAACAGCCCTTGAAGTTAAAGAGCCTGATTGTGTGCCCCTTTATATCCATGGTATTAACGAGATTCCCATTATCGGAATCGGAAAGCATTTAACAGATAATCTCCCTGAACCCCAAGATTTCAGGCTCATGGATGTAAATGATCAACTCAAGCTTGTTGACACTCTTTTTTTGATCCATGAAATCTTTGACATTGACGGTGTGACGACATTTGAAATCGGTCATGAAACAAA
>CAYVZG010000075.1:0-6954 GCA_964455805.1 uncultured Desulfobacula sp. | reverse complement strand
TAATTGGCATGACAAACTTTTTAATGAACTTGATTAACCATCCGGAATTTATCCATGCCATTGCACAGATGATGCTCAAATTCAATCTTGCGCAGCTTGACCTTTTGGTTGAAGCCGGTCTAGATGTTTTAGTCATAGAAGATGATATTGCATCCACCAAGATGCCCATGATGTCACCTGAACATTTTAAAACCTTTGTGAATGCCTATAACAGGCAGATAGTTGACAAAGCTCATGAAAAGGGCCTTAAAGTGGTCAGGCACTCTGACGGTAACCTCTGGCCCCTTATGGATATCCTAATTGAAACCGGTTATGACGGAATCAATCCCCTGGAACCCCAGGCCGGCATGGAATTAAAAAAAGTAAAAAAATACTGTGGCGACAAAATCTGCCTTTTAGGTAATATTGACTGTGTAGACCTTTTACCCGACGGTACACCCGATGAAGTCGAACAAGAAGTCATTCGTGCCATTTGCGACGGGGGAAAAGGCGGCGGCCTGATTCTCTGCTCTTCCAATTCCCTGCACCCGGGTGTTAATCCTGAAAATTGTATTGCCATGTTTGAGGCGGCCCGAAAACACGGCCAGTATTAAAAACACCTGGTACACCAAATACCTGGTAATTCAGATGTGATAGAAAATTTTCTGCGATCAAGCCTATTGCTGCTAACTGCAAATAACCTCTATAACGGCCAGCTATTACCCATTAAAATTTAAAGTTTATGATATTTATGCCGATAAGTATGGTATTGACATTATTAAGGTTCGGATTTAAAATTGAACCAGTTACAGAAAGTGGAAAACACCAAAGATCCACCACATACTCCGCGTAAAACTGACCCTAATACTGTTTTTTTTTGGTTAACGTAAGGCATTTATACAAAATCTATTCGTGTATATTTTGTTTGCCTGATTGTATATATTATAAATAATCAGAAAGGATTTCTTTTGCTATCACAACCAATGGCAAGTCAGGAACTATTGCAGCCCTTAGCCTTACGAACCAAAGGCAAGTTCAATCATATGGCGGCTGATTTGACAGATCTGTCAGAAACCATTGATATCGGAATTAAGAATACTGAAACCCCGTTTCTTGATCTGGGTCAGGTGCTTCAGACTGCCTATTCAGAATCCGGCGATTTAATCAACACGATCACCGGAATCGCGGACAGATTCAGCACTGCCGACGGTAATAATTTTGTCCATGACGTTGAAAACGCTATTCAAGATGTAATGGGTGAGTTGGCTGAATATCCCGTAAAGATCAAGGCAGACCTGGAGATTGTTAAAGGCAGCAGCCAGTATCTTGATAAATTGCACCGGATATGTCCGGGCCTCATCAACATTTCCCGGTTTCTGAATGTTGTTGGATTGAATATCGGCATTGAAGGCTATCGTTCCAAGGAATCCATTGAGATGTTTCAGGGCTTTGACAAAGAAATCAAGAAGCTTGCAGAAAGAATTGGAGAAATTACCGGAAAAATTTATGACGATACAACACGGGTAATCACCAGTCATGAAAAAGGACTTTCAGGAATCTCGGGTAAAATTCAAACCATAAAGAGACTGACAAAAGAAGCAGAAGCTGCCGTTTTAAAAACCATAGAGGATATAAAAATACTGTCCGGCCATTCCCGCAATATGCTTGAAAAAGCGGAACAAACAGCAAAGGCCATCCAGAACATGGCAGGCGAAATCGTCATGGCCATTCAATTCCACGATATTGCCAGACAAAGACTGGAGCATGTTATATCCTCTTTTGAGGATGTCCGGGGGATGCTGGAGCAAAATGACTTATCACCGGACAATACACTATCCGATGATATCAAAATTCCTGCACAAATTATGTCGATCCTTCAAATTCAGTCCGAACAGATTACCAATGTGGCAGATGAAATTGAACAGGCCCATGGCAACATTAAAAATTCATTAGAAGACATTCGCTGTCAGGTTGCCACATTACAAAATCTTCTGAATGAATCAAGCGAATCTGAAGACCGTAAGAGTGGATTTGAGACCAAGCTTGAATCCATGGTACAGCAAATGAATGATTTAAAACAGCTTGAAACCCGGGCATGTGTGATCGGAGATGAGATGATAGACACCATTGGAGAATCCTCTGAGATTGTATCTCTTCTCTCCGGGTATGCCGGCCAGATCAGCGACATCAATCTCGACATTCAGTATAAAGCGCTAAATGCCATCATAATGACCAGCAGGCTTGGTAATAAAGG
This sequence comes from uncultured Desulfobacula sp., assembly GCA_964455805.1. GTDB lineage: Bacteria > Desulfobacterota > Desulfobacteria > Desulfobacterales > Desulfobacteraceae > Desulfobacula. The sequence goes on along the minus strand of CAYVZG010000075.1, from coordinate 4,721 downwards.
AGCAACCCTTGAGGTTCTTGCCAGAGAGGTACGCAACATCTCCATTGAATGCAATAGTCTGGTTGAAGATACCTTAAAACACCTGGAAGGCATTTCCAAGCTTACCTCCCTTTTAAAGGTCTCCAATAATGATGAAACAGCCCCGATCCGCAAAGAAATCGGTCTAGACGAAAGCATTGACGGAATTTCCATTGCCGTTAGTGCATACTCCAGCGATTCTTTGACTGTATCGGAGAACGCCCAAACATTGGAAAAAAAATTAGAGCAAACAGGCAAGGGTCTGTCATTTCTCATAGTATGGGTTGAGCAGCTTAGACAAGACGGTCTGAAACTGGAAGAAATCATAACCACCATTGAACCCTTTGCAGATGAAAAACTAGAGGCTCACGCTTTTAATGATGAAAACCTTTCAAACCGGTATACCATGAAAAGTGAGCGGATCATTCATGAACGCGTAACAAAAAAAGGCTTGGATACGGCAAAATTTGAAGATGAATCACCTATAGAAGAAATTAAAAACTCATTTGAATTAAAAGAACAAAAAGAAACGTTTGATAACAATTTTGAATTGTTTTAACTGAGCCATAGGGGGAAATCATGGCAGAAACGATCCATAAAGACGGCAATGTGGAAATCGAATACATGGGAGCGCTGACTGCCTTGCAGGTGTCTGACCTGAGAGAAAAGCTGGCAGACCATTTCAGAAAAACAAGTGGGGTGACCCTTATTTTCAGTGAAACGGATGAGTGTGATTCCTTAGGCATCCAATTGCTTTGTTCAGCAGGCAAAACAGCAGCAGCATCGGACAAGTCTTTTGTGTTGAAAGGAGACGTTGATGCCATTTTGGATATGACAGATCGGATGGGTCTTGTACCTGAGAAATACTTTACCCTTGAAAAAAAGGAGAATTGAATATGTCTAAAGTGATCATGACGGCTGATGATTCAGGCAGTGTCAGACAAATGGTGAGTTTCACGCTTAAACAAGCCGGATATGAGGTCGTAGAAGCTGAGGACGGGGAAGATGCAGCCGTCAAAATTGGTGCCCAAAAAATTGACATGCTGATTACCGATCTGAACATGCCGCGGCTTGATGGTATTGGGCTGATAAAAAAGGTAAGGGCCAATCCGCTGTATAAATTTATTCCCATCATTATGCTCACCACAGAATCCCAGCCGGAAATGAAACAAAAAGGCAAGTCAGCTGGTGCCACAGGATGGATTATAAAGCCGTTCAAGCCAGACCAGCTTTTGGGAATTATAAAAAAAGTACTCAGATAGCTTTCAAAAAAAAGAGATGGTTATTTTAAACCATAAAGGAACCTATCATGTCTGAAAAAAACAGATTCAGCGAAGGATACCTCATTGAGGCCCAGGAACTATTAATAGAGGTGGAAGAGTCTATTCTTGATATTGAAGAGAACACCGAGGATTTTGAAGCCGTTAACCGGCTGTTCAGGGCAATGCATACGATTAAGGGGTCAGGGGCCATGTTCGGGTTTGAAGATGTGGCCGCCTTTACCCATCATGTTGAGACCGTTATAGAAAAGGTCAGAGAAGGACGTTTACCTATTACCGGGGATTTAATCGATCTTGTATTGTCTTCCAAAGATCATATTAAAATAATTCTAGAGGCCGGTGAAAACATAGATCCGGAAGAGAAGAAAAAAGGAGATGCAATTGTCTTAGCTCTTAATGCACTCATCCCTGAAGATCTGCCTTCTGACAATGAAAATCAGGAATCGGTTCATCCGGAAGTTCAGCCCCAAAAGACGGATTCGACGGATATCACTACCAGCTACCGGATTCGATTTAAACCGGCTGCTGATATTTTTTCAACGGGTATGGATCCTGCCCTTCTTCTTGATGAACTTTCCGGGCTTGGCGACTGCATCATTTCAGGCCAGACCGGGGGTGTTCCGCTGCTGGAGAGTTTTAATCCTGAGACCTATTATCTTTATTGGGACATCACCCTGACCTGTACATGTGATATGAATGCCATCAAAGATGTGTTCATCTTTGTCGAGGATGATTGTGAAATTAGTATTTCCATCATCCAGGAACATGACCTGGGAGATGTTGAAAAGCCATTGCCAAAAATTGGTGATATCCTTTTGGAACGGGGCGATTTGTCAAATGAGGATATCGAAGGAGCCCTTAAAGGCCAGAAAAGAATCGGTGAGATTCTGGTGGATAAGGGTGCGGTTTCAAAAGAGACCATTAACTCAGCCTTAAAAGAGCAGCAGGCCCTGAGAACCATAAAGGAAAAAAGCGCAGCAAGTTCAGTGAGAGTGCCTTCGGAGAGACTTGACGAGTTGATCAACCTTGTGGGCGAACTTGTGATCACCCAGGCCAGTCTCACCCAGGTGTCGGCGGATATTGATCACCAGGAGCTTGCCGGTTCTGTGGAAGAAATCGAACGGCTTACAGGTGAGCTCAGGGATAATGTACTCAATATCCGCATGATGCCCATTGGAACAATCTTCAGTAAATTCAGGAGACTTGTCAGGGATCTCTCTTCGGAGCTGGGCAAAGAAATCCACTTGACCACTTCAGGAGCGGAAACAGAAATGGACAAGACTGTTCTGGAACGCCTGGATGATCCATTGGTTCATCTGATTCGAAACAGTATTGACCATGGTATTGAAACCGCTGATATACGAAAGGAAAAAGACAAACCGTCATCAGGCACCATTTCGCTCTCTGCGCATCATTTAGGGACAAAAGTCCTGATTACCATCCAGGATGATGGCGCCGGGCTGGATGTGGATAAAATACGAACCAAGGCCGTGGATAAAGGGTTAATATCTGAAAATGACGACCTGACAGACCGGGAAATATTCAAGCTAATCTTTGCACCGGGATTTTCTACGGCTCAGAATGTAACCAGTGTTTCCGGACGGGGAGTGGGAATGGATGTGGTCAAAAAAACCATTGACACCCTGAGAGGTGAAATAGAGGTTGACAGCCAGCCGGGAAAAGGCACCACCATTTCATTAAAGTTACCGTTGACCCTGGCGATAATCAACGGCCTTCTGGTCACCATTGACAATGATTATTTTGTCCTTCCTCTCATGAGTGTAGAAGAATGTGTTGAAATGGACAAAAAAGAAAAACAAAAAACAAAGGGGCGCAATATTTTGAATGTCAGGGGTGATATTGTCCCCTATATTCGGTTGAGAGATCATTTTGGAATAAACGGAAACAATTCGGACACAGAGCATATCGTCATTGCTGATGTTAATTCCAAACGAATTGGTTTTGTGGTGGATCAAGTGATTGGCGGTCACCAGACGGTCATTAAGTCATTGGGTTCGATCTTTCGAAACGTTAGGGATATTTCCGGGGCCACAATACTCGGAGACGGGACGGTAGCCTTGATTCTTGATACCAACGTGTTGCTGGAAAATGCAGACAGGAAAACCAATATCTAAACGATTATATTATTTAAGAGACATGCCTGATTTTTTAAGGCGCAGCCAGACGATTAAAAGGAGGAGACATGAGTGTTCCCGGTATTACCCAAACCAGTCAATATTTAACCTTTATCCTGGATAAAGAAATATATGCAATGGATATCAATCAGGTCCGGGAGGTTCTTGACTTTACAAAAAGTACCCGGGTGCCCAGAATGCCGCCCTTTATCAAGGGAGTAATTAATCTGAGGGGGGGAGTTGTACCAGTGGTGGACTTGAGAATAAAATTCGGCATATCTCCTGGAGAACAGACAGTGGACACCTGCATTATTATCATTGAGGTAAATATTGAAGATTCTCAAACCCTTCTGGGGATCATGGCAGACTCTGTTCAGGAGGTCATGAGCATGGAACCGGATCAGATCGAACCGGCCCCAAAAATTGGTACCCGGTTGAAGACAGCGTTCATTAAGGGCCTGGGAAAAAAGAATGATGAATTTATCATCATTCTTGACAATGACAAGGTTTTTTCCTCGGATGAACTGACCATAGTGCAGGGTGCAAGTGATATAATAGATACAGAAAAGCAATAGATATTACCCGCAGCCATACTGTAATTTAATGGATTGTGGAATTATAAAGGAGTCAAGATGAAATTTATAAAGAATTTAAAGGTCAGCACTAAACTTATTGGCGGTTTCGGCATTGTCATCCTATTATTCGCCGGAGCCATCGGTCTTTACTACAAGGCTCTCAATTCGACCACAGCTAACTATAGTCAATTGATGACAACTGAAGTTGCCATTGCCAATCATGCTGCAAAAGCAGATTCTTATATGCTTCAATGCAGGAGAAATGAAAAAGATTTTCTTCTTCGCATGGACAAAAAGTATCTGGGTAAACTGGAGAAAAATGTATCCAAACTTATTGGCGAAGCACAAAGTATTCAAAAACTGGCCACGCAATCGGGTAATGCAGAAGCTGCTAAAAAAGCGTTGGTTGTTATTGGATATGCAAAAACATATGCAGACAATTTTAGGAAGCTTGTTCTTTCCTGGGAAAAAAGGGGACTGGATCCTAAATCGGGTCTGCAAGGAGAGTTCAGAGGAATCGTCCGAAAAGTGATGGCTTTGATGGATGAACATGTGGTGGATGATTTACAAATTTCCATGCTCCAGATGCGGCGATATGAGAAAGATTTTATACGCACCCACAGTGATAAATATCATAAAAAATTCATGGCAGCGATAAATAACTTTGAAACGCTTTTAAAAGACAGCAAAGCAAGTAAAAATGCAAAACTGAA
>CAYVZG010000074.1:0-19113 GCA_964455805.1 uncultured Desulfobacula sp. | reverse complement strand
TTCTTCTCTTCATTGACTGTCCATGGAATAACCTTGATATTTTTTTGGTGACAGGTTTGAATGAAAAACCGGTTGGCATAAAGATGATAAGGAGAAATGATGTCAGCCCCGGCTTTTTCTGTTTTTTCAATAATTTCACGGCGAAAGGTGTTTAAGCCCATTGTCATTAAAAAACCCTGAACATAACTGGGTTGAAACAGTGCAGAGGTTTTCAGGGAAGGATTTTTTTTCTTGATCATGGGAAGCACCTCAAGGACAAAAGATTGAACAATCGTCCTGTCCGCCACACCGGCATCTTCAATCAATTTTACCATGGTCATGGCAAATTTTTCCAAATAGGCCTGATCAGGAGCAGATTCAAATTTTGTTTCAATATTAAAGCGCGGTTTCGGAAGATCAGGATGGCTTGCCTCATATTGTGTTACAAAATCGAAAAATTCAGAAAGGGAGATTATTTTTGTTCCGGGAATGGGTTCTTGTTCAGGAAATTTTTCATGGATGATACTTCCACAATCAAGCATTTTGAGATCGGCAAGGGTCATATCAAGAATGCGGGTTGGTGGGGCGGGATTCTGATTAACATCCAGGCATAGATCCGGATTTACAAATGAATCATGGTAAACAATCAAATGCCCGTCTTTTGTCAGGTTGGTGTCCAATTCCAGGGTCGTCATTTTTTGTTCAATGGCATAGGTAAAGGCGGGAATGGAATTTTCCGGAAACCGTCCCCGTGCACCTCGGTGTCCCTGCAGGTCAATACTTGTTTTTGCAGTAAGTGGCCGGGGCTGAATATCAGGGTCACCGCAACCGGCAAAAAAGAAGGCCATACATATAATTAGAGTGTATAAGTAATTCATAATTTCCTTCCGGATTAAATCTTTTTTTCAAATGGTCTGAATGGTATCAGCATTAACCTCTATTTTATCAGTCATTCATTTAGTATATTTAGGATACTTTTTCAATAAGGTCATACCGGCAAGATGTTTTTCTAATAAGATTGTTGAGACCTCTGAATAATATGTGACTTTGTTAGAGTGCAGGGAAGATGATTTTGTTTTTGAAATGGTGGATGCCGGGACATTGGATGAAATTTTCACAAATTTACGTTCAACCCGCCATTTTATAAAATCCCTTAAAAAAAAACATGGAACCGGTTTGCAAAAAAATGTTATGGTTTGGAAGTCAGCAGATGCACATTACAAATGATATCAATGAATACATGGAGACTAATTTGATACTTCCCACTGAAATCTCATTTAAAAGCAAACTGGATGAAAATAAAGTAAGGGTTTCACGAACGAGTCTTACAACTTTACAAATCAACATGGGAAAACTGTGTAATCAATCGTGTGCTCATTGCCATGTGGATGCAGGCCCGAATCGAACAGAAATAATGACGCGAGAAACCGTAGAAAGAATTTTATTTCTTTTGGAGAAAAATCCTCAAATAAAAATAGTAGATATCACTGGCGGTGCTCCTGAAATATGCCCTTCGTTTAAGGCCCTGGTTAAAGGGTGCAGAATGCTTGGAAAAGAAATTATTGATCGGTGCAATCTAACGGTTCTACTTGAAAAGGGACAGGAAACAACGGCACAATTTCTAAAGGAGAACAATGTCAGAATAATTGCGTCTTTACCCTGCTACCTTGAAGAGAATGTAGATATTCAGCGGGGAAAAGGGGCTCATAAAAAAAGTATTGCCGCTCTTAAAATGCTCAACCAGATGGGATATGGGAAAAAAGAATCAGGATTAATCTTAAATCTTGTCTATAATCCGTTAGGAGCTTTTTTACCGCCGGATCAGAAGACGCTTGAAGGGATTTACAAGACTCGTTTGAAAGAGGACTCAGATATTGATTTTAATCAGCTTTTTACCATTACCAATATGCCGATTAAACGATTCGCAAATTTTCTTGAAATAAACAATGAGCTGTCAGCATATATGAAAACCCTTATAGATAATTTCAATAAAGAGGCGGCTTGCAACATCATGTGTAAAGATCTGATTTCAATTGGTTATGATGGCCAGATTTATGATTGTGATTTCAACCAGATGTTGGAAATACCGGCAAATAATACAAAAAGAACCATTTTTGAAATTGACAATTTTGATGAAACCATTGGCAATATCGCCTTTGGTGATCATTGCTATGGTTGTACCGCAGGTAGCGGAAGCTCATGCACAGGGGCGCTGGCGGCTTAAGTTAAAAAATAAGCAAATAATTATTAGGAGAATAAAAAATGCTTGGTATCCTCGGGGGAACAGGTATATATGCCATTGAAAATTTAGAAATCCGTATGGAGCATGATATTATAACACCCTTTGGAAAACCGTCTGCTTTTGTGGTTGAATCACTTTACAATGAAACCCCGGTTTTTTTTCTTCCGCGCCATGGCAAAAATCATGAATTTTTACCCCATGAGGTCAATCACCGGGCCAATATTTTTGCTTTAAAAACACTGGGTGTAACCCGGGTGATAGGTGTTTCAGCCGTTGGCAGTTTGCAAAAAGAGATCAAACCCGGCGATTTTTCAATTCCGGATCAATACTTTGATTTCGTAAAAGGGAACAGGGAAAGAACGTTTTTCGGCCAGGGATTAGCCGGACATATTTCAACAGCAGAGCCCGTGTGTAATCGATTGACTCAAGAAATTGTTGAGACTGCAAAATCCATGGATATGTTTATACATACTAAAAAAACCTATGCATGTGTGGACGGACCCCGTTTAGGAACCCGTGCGGAAAGTTTTTTCTTAAGAGGCCCTGCCGGATGTGATCTGGTGGGAATGACAAATGTGCCGGAAGCGTTTTTGGCAAGAGAAGCCCAGATGTGTTATGCCACTTTGACAATCGCAACAGATTATGATTGCTGGCTTGATGACCCGACAGAGCATGTGAGCGTTGAAATGGTATTTGCCCGTTATGGTGAAAGTATAAATAGAGCTAAAACACTTTTGGAAACCTTTCTTAAAAAGCCTCTTGATTCATGGGATTGTGCATGCCGTCATGCTTTAGAAACGGCTATTATTACACCAGTTGATACCTTAAATGATGAGAAAAAAGAGATGCTTGCGGTTTTGAAAAAATGATGTCTCTTTCTGTGATTGTCCCTTTGGGGCCCCGGGAACAATCCTATAAACAATTACTTTCAGATTTGATTCATTTGCCTGATAAAACCGAAGTTATATTTGTAGGCACAAAAGATTTTGAACCACCGGATATCAGTCAGGAATATATAGAAAAATCATTACCCTGTTTAGAGGTTGTCTATCTGACATCCTCAATTGGCAGAGGCAAAACAATGAATAGGGGCGCTTCAGCTGCCAGGAATCATTTTCTATGGTTTCTTCATGCAGATTCCAGGATTAACCCGGAAACGATTGCCGCGCTTATTACTTCTATTAAGAGATACCCTGATTCACTCTTATATTTTAAACTAAAATGGCTGAATGACGGTCCCAAATTTATGAAAATCAATGAACTGGGCGCAAATTTGCGTTCTTTTTTTTTAGGCCTCCCGTTTGGAGATCAGGGGCTATGTATTTCCAGGGATCTTTTTTATAAAGTCGGGCAGTTTGATGAACAAATTAAGTATGGCGAAGATCATCTTTTTGTATGGAAAATTAAACATCACAACATTCCCATACGTTCCACCAAAGAGAGTTTATTGACCAGTGCCCGGAAATATAAGGACGGTAATTGGTTAAAGAGAGTACTCTTTTATCAAAAGGTATGGATGAGTCAGGCCATAAGGGAATTGTTAAAATGAAAAAAGAAAATCTGTTAATACTATTTGCAAAAAACCCTGATACAGAGCCTGTAAAAACAAGGCTTGCAAAAGAAATTGGACGTAAAGCACGTCGCGTTTATGAAGATATACTGTGGCAATCTATTCATACCCATGTAAAAGCACCCTATGAATGCAAGCTCTATATTTTGGGAGACAGAGATTATTTTATTGATCATATTGAAAAAAATAAAATAGAACAGCAAAAGGGCAGGGATCTTGGCAATAAAATGTTTAATGCATTTAAGCAAGAACATGAGAATTATAAAAAAGTGATTATTGCAGGATCAGACATCATCTTAACTAAGGCATTTGTAGAAGACGCCTTTAATTTTAAAGACTGTGTTGTTGGTCCGGCACTGGATGGCGGGTACTATCTTATCGGATTAGAAAATTTACACGATATTTTTCAAGATATTCCCTGGAGCACTTCCACCGTATTAAGACGGACAATAAAATTAATTCAACACCTTGGGTTGGATTACCGCCTCTTGGAAGAAAAAAGAGATTTGGATGATTATGAGGATTATGTGTATTATAAAAATGCAGGCTTGATCAAAGCCCAATCGTATCGATAACCCTTGGAAGCGCTTTACATCTTAATAAATGTATAAATCGTGATCTGGTCTGACTGGCAACGTCAAAAAGTTTTAATTTATTTTTGAAAAAGGGCGAACACGAAATTATTAACGAATAATATAATGGGCTTTATTAAATTAAAGTGATTTTATAGAATGATTTTTATGAAGACAAAAGACAGATCCGGACAATTGGAAAAGATAATCTCCACAACATGCTCCTATGACTGTGGCGCACGGTGCCTGCTGAAAATTCGGGTTTCAGATGGTAAGATCATTAAAATTGGGACGGATTCTACACGCGGTCCCGGTTTAAAAGCATGTATCCGTGGATTATCCCAAGATCGGGTGGTAAATTCTCCCCTGCGCTTGACCCGTCCCTTGAAGAGGATAGGTGAGCGGGGCAGCGGAAAATTTAAACCAATATCCTGGGAGGAAGCGCTTGATTCGGTTGCTGGTGAATTAAAACGGGTGAAACATAAATACGGTTCTAATTCCATTTTTCTGATGGATTATTCCGGAAACGTCGGTGCGCTGAGAAGCAGCAGCGGTAAAGCCACTCGACGGTTTTTTAATATGTTTGGAGGGTGCAGCGTTATCAATGGTAACACGTCAATGGAAGCTGCTGTTTTTGCATCGCAAACCACATTAGGCAGTACATTTACAGGAAACAGCAGAGACAACCTGCTTCATTCCAAATTGATCATCCTGTGGGGATGGAATCCGCTCATTTTGCGCTTTGGCCCGGATACGATCTATTATTTAGAACAGGCCAAAAAGAACGGCATTCAGATAATCTGTATAGATCCACGCTTTAGCCCATCGGCAAAAGCTTTGGCAGACAGATGGCTGGCTGTCAAACCTGGCACCGACACAGCTGTGCTGCTGGCAATGGCCTATGTAATGATTGATGAGGGTCTCTACGATCGGAATTTTATAAAAGATTATACTAAAGGTTTTTATGAGTTTAAAAACTATGTGATCGGTGAGACGGATGGAATTCCCAAGACACCTGGCTGGGCGGCACAAATCACTGGCCTGAGCGATGAGGACATTAGGATCATCGCAAGAGATTATGCCGGAATAAAGCCGGCGGCTCTTTGTTCAGGATGGGCTCCAGGACGGACAGCATTTGGTGAGCAATTTCACAGGGCGGCTATCACACTGGCGGCAATGACTGGCAACATAGGAATTATCGGCGGGCATATCGCCGGTGGAACGGGGCGTATGGAGCTTGGGTCATTAGCCAACCCGTTTGTCGTTCCTAAAAAGAAAAATCCCAGAATTCACATGACGAAAATTTACGATGCATTGCTGGAAGGAAAAGAGGGTGGTTTTGAAGCTGATATCAAGATGGCCTATATTGTTGGGTGCAATCTTCTAAATCAATTCCAAAATGTCAATAAAGGCGTTGCATCATTGAAATGTCCGGAATTTATTGTGGTCCACGATCTTTTCATGACACCAACGGCTCGCTTTGCAGATATTGTTTTACCGGTCACCCATTTTTTGGAAGAGGAAGATATCGGGCAACCATGGCTGGGCGGTCCTTATAATATTTACATGAATCAGGTCGTTAATCCACTTCCTGAAGTCCGTTCGGATCTATCTATTTTTATCGAACTGGCCGGTCGGCTGGGAGTTGACGATTTTAATCAAAAAACCGATGAGGAATACTTCAAGGAAATGGTGGCAAATACAGAGGGGCTTCCACCGTATAATGAATTTACACAACAGAATGTTCACCGATTTGAGTTAAATAAACCTTATATCGCATTTAGCAAACAGATTGAGAATCCGGAAAATCACCCCTTTCCGACACCATCTGGAAGGATCGAAATTTACAGCAGCATCATTGAAAAAATGAGAGACGAGCGCATCCCTCCCATTCCAACCTACATTGATCCATGGGAAGGTCCCAAAGATAACAATGCCATTAAATTTCCCATTCAACTCGTTAGTCCCCATGCAAAAACCAGATCAAACTCAATGTTTGATAACATCCCCCATTTAAAGAATAAAAGCGATGATGCGATCTGGCTTAATTTAGTTGATGCCCAAAAACGCAATATTTCAGATGGTCAGCCAGTCATTGTTTATAATGACCTCGGCAAATTACGCATCAGGGCAAAAGTTACTGGCCGTATCATGACAGGTGTTGCAAGTTTGGATGCAGGAGCCTGGTATAGACCTGATGCACAGGGTATTGACGAAGGCGGCTGTGTCAATGTGCTCACACGAGACGAGATGTCTCCCGGAGGGGCTTTTGCCTGCAACAGCTGCCGGGTAGAGATTGTGCCGGATCAGTAGATCCTAATTAGACGAAACCTTTCAATCAAAAATTATGGGTTATTTGTTGTTTGAAACTGATCATTGATTTACTCATCATAAATACCTATTTCCGGGTAATGTGTTTTTGCACATTCCTGGCAAATACTATGAGTAAATTCGGCATCAGAATGTTTTTGGATGTATTCTTCTATTTGATTCCAGTATCCTTTATCGTCTCTGATTTTTTTACATGAAGAACAGATAGGAAGCAAACCACTTAATTTTTTTACCTCTGCAAGAGCAATTTCAAGTTTATTTTTCTTTTCTAATAATTCTGCCTCAGTCTTTTTAATTTCATTAATATCTCTTGAGACCTGAATAAAATTCTCGATCTCTCCTGAATCATTCTTTATCGGGACAGCGTAATCAGCCCAATATGATTTGCCTTCTATACCTTTAACGTTTTCCTCAATGATAATAGAATGCTCGATTTTGCCGCTTTTTAGTGATTTTTCCGTTGGGCAATTAGGGCAGGGCGTGCTTCTTCCGGTATATACATTGTAACAATAGTTGCCGATTATTTTCTTCCGGTCGATAGTAAGATGATTTTCTATTATTTTATTTGTCCAGATGATTCTCATCTCTCTATCAACCAGCCTTATAGAATCGATGGATGCATCCAGAATGGCCTTCCTTTGCTTTTCATTCTCTATCAAAAACTGTTCTGTCTGTTTCCGCTCACTGATTTCATTTTGTAGAGCTTCATTTGCCTTTTTAAGATTGTCGTTGGAAGTAATCCAGTGATCTCTCATTAAACCGAGAAAATGACCTGCTGTACCACCAACAAAAAAGGGCACTAAATATCGATAAAAATCAGTTTCAGCACCCGTGCCTTGTAATGCAAGACGCCCAAAAAAGGGAACAATCAATGCACCCAATATTGTAAATTTTAATTTATTAGAAATGGAATCCATCATAATTGCTAAAGATTATATTAATACAAATTGTATCCATATCAATTTATATCGATCATTACATTATTGGAAATAAAAATGCAAAATTTATATATAATTTTGCAGCTTTTTTTCGATTCCTAATTGTATTTTTCCGGGTGTTCCATGATAAACGGCCTGGAAGGAGTGCCATATCTAAGTTTCTCCATTGACATGCCGTGAAAAATCGAGCCAGAACAGATAGGTATGCAGTGAAGGATCTCTAGGATACAGATTCAAACCAAACCCGCTTTCCATCGAAAATTAAAGCTAAGATTATGCAAGTTGTATAGTGAGTTTAAATAATTCATCTATCCCTCGGTCATTATGTATATAAAAAGTTTGATATCGTCGGAAGGGTGTTGATAATTTTTATCAATGTATTAAAGTTATACCTGTGAAATAATAATTATGTATTCCAATTTTGAATAGGAAATAAAAGAAATGATAAGCATCCAGGAGTCGAGTCGATATACTGAAATCATACAATTCTTCATTGACAACGAATTAGAATTTACTGAGGACCAAAAGCAAATTCCAGACACGGTGATTAAATACTGGGAAGCGCTTGATGGTGAGAAACTAGTTGGCGCAAGCGTTCTGGGCAAACGGGAAGGTGCATACGTTCTTGAAGGTATTGCAATAGATACAGGCTACAGGAAAAAACGCATCGGTGAAAGCCTTCTTGATAAGACCCTGACCCATCTAAAAACATTGGACGCCGGAAAATTATACTTATGTGCCAGGGCTCCCGGATTTTTTAAAACTCAAGGGTTTATTACAACCGACAGAGGAGGTGCTCCTTATTTCGGGTGCAACGATTGCGACCAATTTGGTGTAAAATGCTTTCCTGAAGTTATGGTGAAGAATTTATAGATCGTTTCAAACAATAGCGGCATCTTCATTCAATCAGGTCATATAGAAGTCTTATTTCCTTTTCCCAAATCGATTGATCAGGTGTTTCAAGTACCATGGGAATATGGTCAAAACGCGGGTCATTCATGATGAATTTGAAAGGCTCAAGCCCCAGGGAACCTTTCCCGATACTCTCATGTCTATCTACCCGGCTGGCAAATGATTTTTTTGAATCATTCAGGTGCATGGCTTTCAGGTAGTTAATGCCCACGATATTATCAAACTCCTGGAGTGTGTTCTCAAAACCTTTGCCGGTTTTGATGTCATATCCGGCAGAATAAGTATGACAGGTATCCAGGCAGACCCCTATACGGGTCTTATCCCGGACACCACCAATTATCCGGGCCAGGTGTTCGAATAGGTACCCTGTGTTTGTTCCCTGACCTGCCGTGTTTTCTATAACCGCTGTGATGCCCTTTGTCTGGTCCAGGGTCAGGTTGATAGACTCGGCGATTCGGTCCAGGCAAAGGTCAGGATCGATTTTATTCAGGTGACTTCCCGGGTGGAAGTTTAAATATTGAAGTCCCAGTTGCTCACAACGCTGCATCTCATCAAGGAATGCGGTCCTTGATTTTTGAAGGCCCTCTTCTTGGGGGTGTCCCAGATTAATCAGGTAGCTGTCATGGGGCAGGATGTGCTTTGAATCGTAACCCCTACTGCGGCAGCTCTCCTTGAACAGGGAGATGTTTTTAGCAGTCAGGGGTTTTGATAACCATTGCCTCTGGTTTCTGGTGAACATGGCAAAGGATTTTGCTTTAAAACCTTCTGCATTTTGTGGGGCATTTTCTACGCCTCCGCCGATACTGACATGAGCGCCAACATATTTCATATTTTTGCCTTTACGTATTTAAAAAGGATCAACCTTGTTTTAGCCAGGGAAAAATCTACCTGTAAATTATCTGACATGTCAAACAGCTTCAGCGCATATGTTAGCATTTTTGGGGTGATAATCATACTCAATGTAGCGTGCTGAATCAGATGCCACATCGTCACCAAAGAGCCTTTGAACCATATATAAACACATGTCGATACCCGCAGCAACACCGGCTGAAGTGATAATTTTTCCATTATCCACAAATCGTTTATCTTTTATTATTTCAGTTTTTGGTGCAAGGGTAGATAATTCAGATAACACCTCGTGGTGGGTCGTGGCTTTTAAACCGTTCAGCAGACCGATCTTGGCAAGCACCAGTGAACCGGAACAAACTGAAAGGATATTCTCGCACTGGGCAGCCTGATGGCTGATCCAGGTCAGTGCTGTCTGATTCTCGATCAACGCTCTAGTTCCGGCTCCACCCGGGATAACCAGGTAATCGGGTTCGGGACAGTCTTCCAGCGTATAATCCGGCACAATTTTAAGCCCGTTTCTGGCCGTGACCGGCTGCATTGTCAATCCCACGGTATAAACATTTAAAAGTGAGTGACCGTTGAGTTCATCCGTCACTGAAAAAACTTCAAATGGTCCTGCAAAATCAAGGACTTCCACATCATTAAAAATCAGTATGGCAAGGTTCTTTTTTTCCATGATTATTCCTTTTTCTTATTTTCCAAATCGTTTTCTGTATAATTGAGGTAATACATTGAGCTGTCGAATGAAGGCCCGCCGCATCATCTCTTCGTTTCGAAATCCACTGGTAGTGGCAATGGATTTGAATCCCTGATCCTGGGTCTCAATCAGCTGAGCTGCCAGTTCAACCCTCATTTTTTCAACATATTTTCCCGGGGCAATGCCGATTTCTTTTTTAAATACGCGTGCAAAGTTGCGTTCACTCATGGCGCAGCGGCTCGCCAGGGCATCAACGGACAGATCCTGTCCTGGGTGATGATTCATCCACATCACAATCTCCTCTAGTTTTCCTTTTACGGCAAATTGCCGGGCAAGGTTTGTGCTGAACTGTGACTGACCTCCCTGGCGCTTCATGGAGACAACCAATTGTTTGGCCACGCGCAGTGCAACCTTCCGGCCGTAATCTTCCTGCACCAGAGCCAGGGCAAGGTCTATCCCGGCAGTTACACCGGCTGAAGAATAGATGTTTTTATCCTGGATAAATATTTTATCCGGTTCCACCTGAATATCAGGATATTGTGCTGCCAATTTGTCACTTACCGACCAATGGGTTGTTGCCTGTCTGCCCTTAAGCAGTCCAGCCTGGGCAAGAATAAATGTGCCCGAGCAGATAGAGGCTATTCTGCGGGAGTTTCCCCCCCCGGTTTTTTACAAATGCAAGTAGCTCTTCCTGATATCTGGCCTGGTAAACGCCATTTCCCCCGGCAACAAGTATCGTGTCAATGGACGACAGGGGATTGTTAAAAGATTTAAAGGATTCATCGGCAACCAGTTTCAATCCTGATGACATGGTGACCGGGCCTTTCTGGTCGGCGATCAGAATCAGGGTATAAGCCGGTTTTTGATCTTGATGCAACAAGAACTCATTGGCCTGCGCAAACACCTCAGTTGGACCGGTAATATCCAGAATCTGAGCGTTTTTGAAAATGACCTGGATGATCAGTTTTGTTTTATTTTCCATTGCATGTCTCCTTTTGAAATATATCATCCTATAAAAACACCTTGACTGCAATGACAAAAAACACGCAAAAACAGACAAAAAATTAAATACTGGGCCACCAAAGAGAATGAAACGTGAAAACACAATGCTCAAATCAGGTCATTTCTTTTTGTCAATGGAATTTTAATGAGGTAATGGACGTTTCCCTAAAAATTTTTATTGCCAGTAGGCGTCTTATATGGATTAGCTGGCTTTTTTTGATTCTTGAACTTTTTCTTCCTTTATTACGCTTTTCCCAAAAGTGAACCCACTATCGATTCTTTCCATTTCTTGCACAACATAGTCCTTAATGTTTGTTAAAGTATCTTCAGAAAAGATTGCAAATCTCATTAAATTTTCTGCATACATCTGCCTTTTTTTGTAGTGGCTGTAAATGGCAAATGTAAGTGCCGCTATTCCGGTAACTGTTGTTTGAACTATTGCAGAATTAAGGAACCCTTTTTCCCACCCAAAATCTTCAGCGAAAATGGCAAGCGATGGCCACAACAAGACAATGACGCCGGATATTAAAGCAACGAAGAAAAAAATCTTGTTTAGTATAGAATAACTATTTGCTTTAATATAAATGTCATAAATAATTAAATATTTCTCAATATTCTGGCTTTCTTCTACTTTATAATATGTTTCTTTAGCATACTTCTCTAATAATTGTGCACTGGTTTGATTTGGTGTAAAAATTTCCATTGGCCTTTACTCCGTATCCTTTTAGGTTAATAGGCATGAAAAAAACTGTGAACTATTTAATGTTCAATTCCAATTGCATTCCAGGTGCATTTAAGGGTCTTTCTTTAAACCCGTGTTTTTTATAAAACCTGGATTTGTCTTGAGCTGAAAACAGCCATAAGATTCGTATTTTTTTCTTCTTACATTTTTGAATCAGGTTTATTAATATTCTGCTGCCGATACCCTGATTCTTATAAAGAGGCGTGATAATCAGATCACAGATGAACGCATAAAGGATCCCGTCAGATATTAATCTGCCAAATCCGATTAATTTACCATCATCCGTATATGCACATAGGGTGTACCAGCTGTTGGATAGTGCTTTATGAAGTTCTTTTGAATCTGCATCATATTCTTTATTCCAACCCGTTGATTCAAACAACTCAAAATAAGCCTTTTCATCAGGCATTGTTTCTTTAAATGTGATATTTAGTCTTTTTTTCATTTTACCTACCCTGAAAGCGTTATGGCCTGGATTTTTATCAGGCAATCTTTCTGAAGATGTAACTCTTTATGAATCGCATATGCGGGGGCATTTTCCAGTTTAACCCCTGATTAACAATGTTTGTCAAGTATAGTCGTAATAAAATTGAAATACTTTTCAGATAATGCTGGGATATTTTAGGCAAAGGCACATCTGGCTGGAGGAGCAGAAATGACCAATGTGAAATCTCACGGTTTGTCTTGCCCTGCCGGATAACGTTTTTTAAGGTTTACTTTCCATCTGAGCAGCACTGAAATCCGGTCGGCCCATGATGTGGAGTAAATAAACAGCCGATCCCAGTCCGGCAATGATAAAAAACAGACCTGCACCACCCAGGCTCGCCGGAATTCCGGCCAAATCGGCATGCCAGCCAAGTACAGGGCCCAGAATGGAAAATGCCAGGCGGATGATCAAACTTCGAACGGACAATACTGTTGCCCGGATATCAGATGGCGTTATTTCATTGATCTGGTTCCTCAGCACGGGCGTGGCCACGCCCCGGATACCGTAAAATATAAAAAGAAACACAAGACCACCCAGTCCGCCGGCTAACCCCATTAGAAGATATCCGCCGCCAATGCCTGCGGGAATCCAGAGCATGACAGCTTTTCGCCCGAGGATCTGTTCCACCCGCCAGGCATGTACTGACACTACTCCTGTGAGCAGGTTGAGCGCAGGGAACAGGATTCCATAAAAAATAAGGGGCAGGGCCAGATATTCAAAATAGGGCTGGACAAACCAGGCCATAGTCAAAGTGGCCGTACCCATAACAGATGAATAGAGGATAGCTGCTCTGAGCATTTTATGATCAACTATGGAAAATTTAACAATCTTTAACAACTGCCGGATACTGGTATACCCTTTTATCCTGCTGCGGTCCGGTTCAACCAGTGTTAATGCGGCCGGAACAGCGGCAAAGGCGATCACGGCCTGAAAGAAAAATGGAGTTCTCAGGCTAATCAGGGCAATCAGAACTCCCAGTGGCGCGGCAGCTGCTTCACCAAAATTTCCGGCAGAAATCATTTTGCCTTCCAGCTTGAGATATTCTTTTTCTTTTCCCGCAGCCTTGAGGCTGTCATACAGCATGGCGGAATCAGACCCTGAAATAAAACTCTGACCAGCTCCTAAAATGATCTCACAGACTAAAAATAACCAGAACCCGCTTGCAGCACAATACAGGGCAAATCCTGCAAAACCCAGTATACTTCCCAGGATCAGCGTATTTTTTCTGCCCCAGATATCACCCAGATAGCCGGAAGGGACTTCAAGCACCACAATGGAAAAAGAATAGACAGCCTTGAGAAGAAAGAGTTCCTGTGCAGCCAGCCCGTTTTCCTTGTAAAAAAGAAAAAGAATAGGCATGGTCAGCATCAACCATTTTGACAGCTTGATAATATAAAGGCGATAAATATTTTGTCTTGCCGATTTGAACATGTAATTTGCCTGGTTCTGTAAAAAAAGAGGCAAACATATCACACTTTATTTAAACAATCAAAGCCATTCACTACCCCTTTAAAGGGCAGTCCTCTCCTCGCATCCGTCTTCTGGAAAGGTAAAATAAGGATTTTCATTTAACGGCTATAATGATATAAGCTTCCACTGATTTAAATCAGAAAAGAATTGATGAAATAAACATGGAGGGTTTTATGAAAGATTATAATGTTGTCATTATATCAGGATCAGACAGTGATCTGCCGCATATAAAAAAAATTCAGGAAGAAATCAGCAAATATAAAATTGAGTCCAATATCAGAATTTGTTCTGCACACAAGCAACCCGCTGTCTGCGAAAATATTATCAGGGAATTAAATGAGTCCATAGTTCCCACCATAATTGTGTCCATTGCCGGTGCAACAGATGCACTGTCCGGGGTTCTATCATTCCACAGCGTTCATCCCGTTATCAGTTGTCCCCCTGATAAAACCAATCATTTTTCATGTATTGATAACCCCCCTGGAAGTTCAAATTCCTTGATTTTAAGACCGGCCAATGTGGCAAAACATATTGCCCAGATGCTATGCCTGGTTAATGCGGATGTTAAAAAAATAATCATTGAAAAGAACAACGAGAAAATTTCAAAATTGATTAAAGCAGATAAAGAAAACAGGGATTGATACATTCTATATTAGACAGGCTCCCGGAAACATCGTTTATCATCATGGTTTAACGGAATATATATCTGCCAATTGGTTTAACCGACTGCAAAGGGATGATAAGAATCATGACCAATGGGTTCGGAACAAACAGATCAGATGATCAAAACAAAAAATCTGCCATATCTTGGATTTTCCGCATCCTTTTTTTGCCTTATAAATGGTTGGTTTTTCTGCCTTTATTGTCTATTATCACGATTGTTTTAGGCAGCCTGTCAATTTTACTGGCCACTATCTTCAATGCCAGGACAGGGATGAAATTCGGGGGCACTCCCTGGGCCAAACTCTGTTGTATTATTGCCCTTGTTTTTGTGGGGATCAGACAAAAAGAAAACATTACCCCCAATCAGTCCTATGTGGTGGTTTCAAATCATCAGAGCCTGTTTGACATTTTTGTGCTCGTTGGCTGGCTGGGAATTGATCTTAGGTGGGTAGCAAAGGCATCATTAAAAAAAGTCCCCATGTTCGGTATCGCCTCTGTAAAAATGGACCATATTTTTATTGATCGATCTGATCCTCAGGCAGCTGTTAAAACTCTTGAAAATGCCAAAAGAAATATTATAAACGGAACCTCAGTCATGTTCTTTCCTGAAGGGACCAGAAGCAAAACCGGCGCCTTGAAAGACTTTAAAAAGGGTGCATTTAAAATGGCTTTGGATCTTGGGATTCCTATTTTACCCATTACGCTGCGGGGAACCGGCCGTATCCAGCCGCCGGGTACCATTGATCTTGTGCCGGGCAAAGCTGAAATTGTTATCCATCCACAAATTAACACCTGTGATTATTCAGAGGACAATCTTGCAGATCTGATGCAACAGACCCGAAATATTATTGGTTCGGCCCTGCCTTGATACCTATAAACCATGGAAGATCACCGGCAGGACTTAAGTTTCAGTAAGCGTTCTCCAGCGTCTCTCAGGGTTTCTTCACGCTTGGCAAAATGAAAACGGATCAGGTGGGTGACAGGTTCGTGAAAAAAACTTGATCCTGGAACCGCTGCCACGCCTATTTTTTCGGCAAGCCAGTGACAGAATACCGTGTCGTCGTCGGCATCAAATTCAGAAATATCCGTGAGAACGTAATAAGCGCCCTGGGGCGTGATATAGTTGAGACCGGCCTGGTCCAGATATGAGAGGAAAACATCTCTTAAACGGGTGTACTCCTTTTGCAGATTGTCATAATAACTTAAGGGAAAGTTCAACGCGGTTACGGCGGCTTCCTGCAGGGGCGCGGCAGCCCCCACCGTTAGAAAATCATGTACTTTTTTTGCCCCGGCGATCACCTCTGACGGACCAATGACATATCCCAAACGCCAGCCGGTAATGGCATAGGTTTTGGAAAGGGAGCTGCATGAAATGGTCCGTTGGAACATACCGTCAAGGCTGGCAATGTAGGTATGGACATGGGGTGCATGCACCATATGTTCATACACTTCGTCTGTAATCACGTAGGCGTCAAACTCCTGGGCCAGATCGGCAATATACTGCAGCTCTTCACGGGTGAAAACCTTTCCCGTGGGATTGGAAGGATTGCACAGAACCATTGCCTTTACACCTTGTTCAAAGGCCTGTCGCAATTCCACAGGGTCAAAGCTGAAGTCTGGTGGGTGCAATGGTATATAGATTGGCTCTGCACCAGAAAGAATTGTATCAGCCCCGTAGTTTTCATAAAATGGGGAGAATACAATGACCTTATCCCCGGGATTGCACACCGTCATCAATGCGACCATCATTGCCTCTGTACTGCCGCAGGTGACCACGATGTTTTCATCGGGGTTAAGGGGCAGTCCCATCCAATGGCTCTGCTTTCTGGCAAGGGCCTCTCTGAAATTTGGTGCCCCCCATGTGATGGAATACTGGTGGGGGCCTTCATCCATGGCCTTTTTGCCAGCTGATATCAGTTCTGCTGGTGGATCAAAATCCGGGAATCCCTGGGAAAGATTGATGGCATTGTACTTGTTGGCAACACGTGTCATCTCACGAATGACTGATTCGGTAAAATGATTCAGGTGGGTGGCAATGGCTGGCATGTAAATTTCACTCCTTGTCTGTCAATGGGTATCTCTTGGTAAAACCCTGAACAATGGAGTTTGAAAATAAAGACTTTTTAGTCTTTTTGCAACCATGATTACCTTCTCTTCGAAAAAAATATCCTTCTTATTCATTATTTTCGTTATTTTTTGGGGCAAAAGGCAAACCGAAAAAAATTGGTATCCCTGCCTTCAGGCAGGATCAATTAGGAAAGAATACCTTTTTTTCAAGAACATCCATGGAAGATATAATGGATTTCATCTCATCCCCGGACAGTTCTCCGGCCTGGTTCCAGAAATTTTTCTGGATCCTTTCAAATGTGCGCAACATAAGATTTTGTCCCGGCTCAGACAGACTTATTGTTGTCTTCCGCCTGTCTTTCACATGGGATTGCCGTTCAATAAGGTCTAACTTGAAAAGCTTTTTAAGTTCCCTGCTGGCATTGGGTAAGGAAATATTCAAACAATCTGCCACCTGACTTGTGGTCACTGCTTTACTGAAAAAAATATATTCCAGTATTGAGTGCTGCTGGGGGGTGATTTTATTGGAACGGGCATCTTTGGTTAAAAAATGCGTACTGGAATGCATATTGCCGATAAAGTTTATAACCGCCTGAAAAAATTGATTTTTATCCATACGATTCTCCCAATATTTCATCCATTGAAAAGCTTATTACTTATCAATTGATAATTATCATTTGACATATACTTTTTCTTGCGTTATTTTACTTATCAAATGATAACATAAAGGAGGCAACATGAACACACTTATTATTTTCACACATCCGAATCATCAAAGTTTAAACTATGCTTTTCTTGAGCAGACACTCAAAGGGATATCTGAAAATGAAGGCAGAATTGAGATCAAAGTCATTGATCTATATAAGGAAGGGTTTGATCCGGTTCTGTTTTTTGATGAGAACAAAAAACGTATGGACATGCACATTGATCCTAAGTTTGCCGCTTACAGAGAGCAGATCCAGTGGGCTGACAAACTGGTCTTTATCTATCCGATATGGTGGGGAAGACCGCCTGCCATGTTACTTGGATATATTGATCAATTGTTTTCAAGCAATTTTGCCTATCGAAATAAGGGCAAATATTCCCACGAAGGCCTGCTCAAAGGAAAATCAGCTATTTGTATATCCACCATGAAAGGCCCCAAAAACTACCCCCTGTTTTTTTTGAACAATGCACACAAGGCACTGATGAAAAAAGCACTCTTTCATTTTGTTGGAATTAAAAAAGTAAAATTTTTTGAATTTGGCAGTGCAGAAAAACCAAAACTAAAGCAAAAACCCAAGCTTGAAAAAGTGTATAATTATTTTAAAGCACTTCCGGCTTAAAAAAGGGTCTGGTCGGGACCGCTAACCGCATGGGAGGAACAAGGGGTTGTCCTCCTGTGGCTGCTTAATCCACTGGTCATTTATCAAATAGTGTTTTCCCTTTTACGGCATCTGCAAACTCTTTTGACCATGGAAAATCAATTGTCATTTCTACGGGATCATCAAGTTGCAGGGTGCAAAACTCATCATCGAACATTTGGTTATTAAAACCAGATGACACGGCCGTATTTGAAATATCTATTTTCACTACCTTTTCCCAGGGAATAAACAATGAGGAAGTGAACCATCCCAAAGGTATTGTGTCTGAAAAAACAACCCCTTTTTTGGAAGGGGATACTTTTTTCCGTTTAATGTCACTGTTATTATTTATGGTACACCTGCATTTACCTATTAGATATTTAGGAAAACTGAGTTCAAAGTTCATTTGAATTTTTGTGGAAAGCCGGTATCTGTTTTTAAGGATCGTCCAGTTGTTTTTAACAGTCATCTATTTATCTCCATATTTTTTTTTCTAACAAAGTCTGGGCGGCCACACCAAATTATTTTTTCCAAATTGATTTTACTCTGATCAGCCAGAAATACGGCCGATGGATTGTTTTTACGGCACAATTTACCCGTTGAATTTTATCCTGAATTAGATTGACCTGTCCGTAAGTTTCAAGCTGGAATGCTGAAATGATCGTCTCAATTTCATTTTCAAGGGGCTTAAATCGATGCTGAAGTCTGACGGCATATTCTAATGGGGTTTCATCAGGCTCTTTTACCACACCGCTCCTTTTTCCCCATTTGAGCAACCTTGCAAATCCCTGGAGGCCTGTATTAACCTTTTTACTGAATGACCGTAAAAGAGCTTTAATATGCTGGAATAAATAGACAAACCAGCTAAACCACCGGGATAACATCCCTTTGTCCTCCCCGGCTGTGGCGGAATCAGGAGGTTTTGATATTAAAACCAAAAACACCCAATAAACGAAGCGACAGGCAAGGTAACAAAATAGGCAGAGGATAACGATAAACAGCAAAATCAGAATACTAATAAGAATTGGATTTTCAAGTCCATCCATATGAGATACATGATACAGCCCAGAGGATCCCCCCGCTTCATTTATGACCTGATTTTTTGCAAGGAACCCTTGGTTCCTGATCAGAAATATTATAATAGATTTAATAAAAGGACCTATCATACCCGCTGTTGTTTTAATCCCGTCATATGCTGATTCTGCAAACGCTGTCATCAAAGGTTGAAAAAGTAAAAAAGAGCTTATAC
>CAYVZG010000073.1:0-19366 GCA_964455805.1 uncultured Desulfobacula sp. | reverse complement strand
CATATTCCAACCCGGAAGGGATGCCCGTTGTTCCATAGTCTCATTGTATTTGGGAAATATTTAAAAAGCCAGGACAGGAGAAAGAAGCGCTCAGAATTTTGTTGGATTTGACTCGTCTCTAATGATACCATTATTGGTGATTACTAATTTACTGAATTTTAAAGCAGATTCTTGTTTTTTTATATTGAATGCTATATCGTGAATTTGATCAGCTTAGAGAATAATTCTCGTATAGCGATAAATTGTTTTAAAATAAGGGGTCAGTTGCTATGAAACTTCATATTTTTATTATTTTAATCCTATTTTTTTGGGGAACTATTTGTGTCGCTGGGGAAACCATTCTTACTATCCAAGGGTTAAATGTCTCAAATGAAATTCAAATGAATGAAAATGAAATTCGTTCTCTTCCAGCCATGAATTTTTCGACATTTGACCCTTGGGACAATAAGAAAAGACGATATAGAGGTTGTCTTCTTAAAGATTTATTGAAAAAATATGAACTCTACGAAAGGGCAACGCTTTTTGAAATTATCGCCAAGAACGATTACAAGGCAATAATCACAAAAAAAGAATTAGACAAATACGATTACACTCTATCCTACGAAATGGATGGTAAGGATTATTCCGAATTTGGCGAAGAAAATAAAGGTCCTTTAGCCATCGCAGTTGAAATGGAAAAAGTTGAAGATGCTTATAAATCAAAGATAAAAAACCAATTTGTTTGGTGGATTGAGAAAATAATTATCAAATAGATTACTTATGAAATCAAAATATCTGAATGTTGTTTTTATCATAACCGCCTTTATTGTTCTTGGGTTTTTGATTTTTTACTCAAATCAGACGGCTAATTCAATCAGGAATAAATTCCAACCCTCTTTTGACGATATTACATCACAGAAAGATACAATTACAAGAGCTCTTGCTCAGGCGGCTCTTGTAATTGATAAGCTTGCTAATCAAGAAGACCAAGAACTTGAATTTTACTCACGTGTATTAATATCACATGTAAAAGCTTCAGAATTTATTGATCTTAAAACAATCGGGATACTTCTCAAACCTGATGAAACTCATATTTTCACTGAATTAAAAAACATGTTAGCAAACTATCAAGATTCATCTAAAGAACTAATTGATGGTTACAGGAGATTCACAAGTAAAGGTTCCAATCAAATTAACAGAGATCAAACAGGAGAGTTTAAAAAAAACATTCTCCACTTTGTTAAGAATGCTACTATTTATGATGCGGCTTTGATGCATGTGGAAGCAAGTTACAGTAAAAAAATTAAAAATGAACTTGGTAAAACAATAAAACTAATACCAATTATTCTGATTTTTTTGTCTTTATTATTCATTTATGTCCTGTTTTATTTTATTAGAAGCAAGCAAGATCAAAAAACAGCTTTATTGAGAATAGAAAAGAGGAAAAAGCTTCTTACAGAAAGTGAGGATAGGTTTAATCTTGCCATGGATGCTTCTCAGGACGGATTATATGACTGGGATCTTGTGGGCAACGCAATATATTATTCTCCCGGCTGGAAACGAATGTTGGGTTATAAGGAAAACGAATTACCCAATGACTTTTCTGTCTGGGAGAAATTAACAAAACCAGAAGATGTAAAGCGTTCATGGATAATGCAGAACGAGCTTATAAATAAGAACCGTGACCGTTTTGAAATAGAGTTTAAAATGAAACATAAAGATGGTCATTGGGTTGATATTTTAAGCCGTGCAAAGGCAATATTCAATGAGAAGGATGAAGCCATAAGGATTGTTGGAACTCATGTAAACATTAGTGAACGTAAAAAATATGAAAATGAACTAAAAATAAAGGATGCTGCTATTGAAAACTCTTTAAATGGTTTTGATATAGTAAATGAAGAAGGCAAGCTTATATATGTAAATAAGGCTTTTATCAATATGTATGGATATGACACTGCTAAGGAGTTAATCGGTGTCTCTCCTGTTAATCTATGCGAAGATCCGACCTTACCCGAAAAGGTTATTAAAATCCTTAAACAGAAGGGTGAATATATCTTTGAACACGTAGCTAAACGGAAAGACGGATCAACTTTTGAATTATTGATGTATGCGAGACTTGCATATGATGAAAATGGTAAAGAAATATATCCAACTACCAGTATTGATATCACTGAACAAAAAAAGGCAGAAAAAGCAAAAGAAGAACTGGAACATGAGTTAGTGCAATCCCAAAAAATGGAATCCATCGGACGTCTGGCAGGCGGTGTGGCCCATGATTACAACAATGCGCTCACCGCGATCATGGGGTTCACTGATCTGGCCATAATGGATGCAGATCCGGCTGGATCATTGCATAATGATCTCAACGAAGTTCTCAAGGCTGCCAGACGTGCAAAAGAAATTACCCGGCAATTGCTTACCTTTGCCAGAAAGCAGACCATCGATCCCAAGGTACTTGACCTGAACCAGACAGTGGAAAACATGATCAAAATGCTTCGGCGCCTCATAGGCGAGGACATTGATCTTGTCTGGCTGCCGGGCAAGAATCTTTGTCCAGTCAAAATGGACCCCTCTCAGATCGATCAGATTCTGGCCAATTTGTGTGTCAATGCCAGGGATGCCATAGAAGGTGTGGGCAAGA
Source organism: uncultured Desulfobacula sp. (assembly GCA_964455805.1). Taxonomy (GTDB): domain Bacteria; phylum Desulfobacterota; class Desulfobacteria; order Desulfobacterales; family Desulfobacteraceae; genus Desulfobacula. The sequence continues at coordinate 16,746 of CAYVZG010000073.1, read as the reverse complement.
TCACCATTGAAACGGACATGGTGACCTTTGACAAAGCCTATTGTGCAGATCACAAAGGTTTTATTCCTGGAGAATTTGTTCTGCTGGCCGTAAGCGACAATGGCTGTGGCATAGACAAAGAAGTACTGGACAAGATTTTTGAACCATTTTTCACCACAAAGGATGTAGATAAGGGCACGGGTCTTGGGTTGGCAACTGTCTACGGTATCGTCAAACAGAATAATGGATTTAGCAATATTTACAGCGAATCGGGAGTAGGAACAAGCATCAAGATTTACCTGCCTCAGCATGAGGGCAACGCTGTCGAGATTAAGGGGGAAAGCACTGAAGAAATTTTGCAAGGCAGTGGCGAGACGATCCTGGTGGTGGAGGATGATTTATCAATACTGACACTTGCTCAGAAAATTCTTCAAGGACTGAATTATACCGTTTTAATCGCAGACACACCCAAAAAGGCTATGAGCCTGGTCCAGGAAAATACAAGTAAAATTCATCTATTCATTACAGACGTGATCATGCCTGAAATGAATGGACGTGAACTGTCAGAACATTTACAATCCATTTACCCTGATCTCAAGTGCGTATTCATGTCTGGATACACTGCCGATGCCATCGCCCATCACGGTGTTCTGGACGAAGGGGTGCACTTCATTCAGAAGCCATTTTCCAAAGGCGATCTGGCAACAATAGTTAGAAAAGTATTGGATAGGGGGTAATATTTGACTATAGATCTTGTGGTTAGAAAGAAAAGTATTCTGTGACCTGGCATTAAACTTTATGCGAAGAGATGGTGTTATATGACATTCTTTCGTATTAAACGACTTAATATATGAAAACTCACATCTGGACCGACAAAGTTTAGACTTGATGTGTGGACTAGCATCTGTTTGGAATCGAGTATTAGGATTGAAATTACCAGCAGACTTTCCCTGTGATCCTATTGTAAAATTTTTAAGAAGCTAAAAATGCGAGAATACCTTTTTAAGACTTTCACCTAAATTTTTTAATAAATTCCAAGGTCACATCCTGAAGCAATGGTCTATGCCATTTCAAAACATTCCTGCAAAATGCTTTCTGTAATCGTTCCCTCATATATGATTGGTTCAAATACATTTTTAAACGAAAATACTTTGCAGATCCGTTCAATGTGAACATAGTTATTCCTCCCGTCATTTCCGATCTTTTTATAGTTTCTTTTTATTGTCTAATTCTATACGTTATGTATGACATATTCAAAATAAAGTTTGATACTAAAAATTTATCGCCTGGAATTTGATCGGATTGTCCATCTGACAGGTATTAAGAGGTGGCTTATGATTCAAGAAAAAACTTCTGCAAAGACTACCGGATATCGTTGGGTCGTATTCTGTCTGCTGGCCTTTGGCTATTTATTGGTTTATTTTCACCGGCTCTGCCCGGCTGTGGTGGCCTTGGACATGCAAGCAGACCTGAACACCAGCGGCGCTTTTTTGGGTTTTTTAGCAGCCGCATATTTTTATCCTTATGCCCTGATGCAAATTCCTTCGGGTCTGCTCTCTGATTCCTGGGGACCGCGTAAAACCATCACCATCTTTTTTGCTCTGGCCGGTTTCTCCTCTATTTTTCTAGGCCTAGTCGGATCATTGGGCTTGGCAATCCTGGCCCGGATACTTGTAGGATTGGGCGTGGCCATGCTTTTTGTTCCTACCATGAAAGTGATGACCAGTTGGTTCAAAACAGAAGAGTTCGCCAGGATGACTGGTATACTCATGGCTGTGGGAGGATTGGGAGCGTATACTGCTGCTCGGCCTCTGGCCTGGCTGAGTGACATTATAGGCTGGCGAGGCAGTTTTGTGGTGATCGGTGTGGTCACAATAGTGTTGGCGGCAGCCATATGGTTTCTGGTACGAAACACGCCTCAGGACATGGGATTTCCAATGGTTAACAAACCGGCTGAGGGCAACCCGGGAAAAACCAAAACTATCGGACTGGCTCAGGGTGTAAAAATAGTGCTTACCTCGGGACCTTTCTGGTTTCTGGCAGTTTGGTTGTTTTTCTCGTTTTGCATATTTTTCAGTTTCGGGGGACTGTGGGGTGGTCCCTATCTGATGCATGTCTATGGGCTCAGTAAAGCTGAGGCCGGTAACATACTTGGTATGCTGGCTTTGGCCATGATAGTGGGTAGTCCCTTTGTCAGTTAGCTGTCGGACAAGGTATTTCGATCCCGAAAAAAAGTCATCGTTCTAGCCTCGATCATTACATTATGCCTCACGATGCCTCTGGCCTTTTTTCCTGATGCAATGAACAAACCTGCTCTTTATCTGCTATGCTTTCTTTTGGGGATGTTCAACAGTGCCATAGTTGTGGTGGCATTCACTTCGGCCAAGGAGCTGTTCCCGGTGGAGATCGCCGGGACCTCGGTCGGTCTGGTGAACCTGTTCCCATTTTTGGGTGGCGCAGTGACTCCACCGATTTTAGGGGTTATTTTGGAGGCCCAGGAAAAAACCGCAACAGGATACTCAACCGAGGCGTATTCTAAAGCCTTTTTGTTATATGTTGTTTTTGCTCTAATCGCCCTGGGGGCATCTTGTTTTCTCACCGAAACCTTGAAAAAGGCTGCTGATTAGCATTTAAGAAATAAAAACCTGTCGATGATCAACACAGTTAAATTTTGGATGAAAATTTGATTTTGCGGGAATTATTAACAAACGGCTTCCATCCCGCAATGTTTCTGTTATTCAATACTGTATTTATAAGAGCCTGGGCGAAAGCTGATGTGATCTTTCACTCGGGTCGATTTCAAAAAAGGAAGGGCTGGAAAATTAGAGTTGGAGGCCCACCGAACTCAAAAACATAACCCAAATCAACAATCCAAGCCGAGTGTCGCCCTGGCTGCCGGATCCGATACTGTCCGGGAAAAATGCAATGCCTCAACCGAGTGGCCGGCAGGTCAGCCAACCCGATCATCCTTAATTTGTTGTTGATTACCGGCGGGATTTTCCAGCGTCAGCCTTTTGCTCATATATGCGGACAGCATCAGCCCTGATGCCGCCGCGACAAAAGCCCAGGTATAGGCGCCTGTGAGGTCGAAGATCCATCCGGCCAGATAAGGGCCGGAAGCTGAGCCCAGTCCCCAGCTGATCATGAGGATGCCCATCATGGTGCCGACTTTGGCGGTTCCGAAAACATCGGTGACAATGGCGATGATGGACGTGTCTGTGCCACCGTAGGTTATCCCGAAAACAATGGCAAAAGGATAGAGCATCCAAGGTACACGGGCCAGAGACAGTCCGATCATGGCTAGGGCCATGACCGAGAACAGCGAAGACAGCAGCCTGCGTTTGTCCATCCGGTCCGCAATTAGGCCTCCAACCAGGCGGGAAACAATACTGACGGCCGTCATGATACTCATGACACCGGCCGCTTGCACGGGGGTGAGCCCAAAATCCTGCGCCATAGGTACAATGTGGGTCATGACCATATAAAGACAAAAGGAAAACCAGAACCATAACAGGAACAAGTACCAGAATTTGCTGGTTCCAGCGGCGCCGGAAATGGAAAAACCAGCGGATGATTCGGTTTTGCCAGCTGCAATGTCCACTGCTCCGGGATCCCCGTCAGGCCCGATGCCGATTTCTGAAGGACTGCCCTTGAGCATCAAGGTAGCAGGAATCATCAGGCACCAGGCGAGAATCCCTGTGATCATAAAAGCGGTACGCCACTGGAAGCTTTGTATCAGCCAGGCACTGGCAGGGGCCATGATCACGGTTCCCAAAGATCCGCCGGCTCCCAAGATTCCCATTGCCGTGGCCCTTTTTCGATTAAACCAGCGTGAGGCAAGGGACATGCAGATGATATATATGGCACCGGTACCGGCAGCCAGCAATACACTGTACGTCACATAAAACTGCCAGATGACCTTGACCTGTGAGGTTAAAACAAGGCTTGAGCCTGTGATGACGGTCATGGGAATCAGAACCCGCCTGGGGCCGAACCGGTCCACAGCCCTGCCGCAGACAATGGAAAAGAATCCCACCAGAAGCAGGTACAATGAAAAGGCACCGGATGTGGCAGACCGATCCCATGAAAATTCAGACTGCAACGGAACAAAGTAGACACTAAACGAGTATATTATCCCAAAACAAGTAGCCATCACTATGGTGGCTGCAGCAATAACATACCATCCATAAAATATATTATTACGCTCTTTTATCATCACAGGTGTCCTGAACGAAAAATGAATTTGTTTGTGGTTATCGTTTTCCGGGCTTTTGACTCTTTTCCATAGTGTACTGATATTCACCCTTTCAACGCGTCGGAAACCAAGTGATGTCGTTTACACTGTTTCCCAAATTTTTTCAATATTTTTCTGGTGATACCTCTTTTACCGGACATGAGCGGTTCTGATGCGGTCAAGTAAAACGGGCAAATTATTTGTTTATATAAATCCGGATTTGATTTGGCCGATCAAACCACTATATCTATCTTCCCTGGCTTGCAGGGAATCGTTGCTATTTTTGATTTTTAAATGCGATGGCTCTGTTTAAAAAGGTTCACTTATTGATATTATATGCTAAGATGTGTAATTTAAATCCACACGACATTAATTATTGGCAGGAGCAGGAGCGTTATGTTGTTTAAAAAACCGGCTTCTATGATCAAATCATGGAAAAAAAAGACCGTTTCCCCCAGCGATGTACTAAACAAAATTGAACCGGGTATGAACATTTTCATTGGCACGGGTGCAGCAGAACCCCGAACCCTTGTAAACTGTCTCATGCATGCAAAGGGGTATCGTCTTCAGGATCTGACCCTGATTCAATTGGTCAGTTTTGGTGATGCGATATCATATAAGGCCTTACAATCCAACAGGTACCGCCTTAAAACTTTTTTTTCCGGGTGGGTGTCTGCCGAAGCCATCTCTGCGGGACAGGTGGATCTGGTTCCTTCGCGGTTTTCCGCCATCCCTTTGCTTATGAAGCAGGGGCAGATCCCCATTGATATCGCCTTTATTCAGATAACTCCTCCTGACAAAGCAGGTTACAGCAGCCTGGGTGTAGGGGTTGACGTAGCCAGAAGGGCAATGGAACAGGCTGATCTTGTCGTGGGTGAAATTAATGAAAAAATTCCTTTTACCCAGGGAGATACCGTTGTTCCCTTTGATGCCTTTGACATGGTTATTGAATCCATTGACCCTCCTTTTTATTTCCCCAGATTTCCAGTGGAACCTATTTTTGATAAGCTTGCGGCCAATGTTGCCTCTGTCGTTGAAAACGGCAGTTGTCTTGCCTTTACTTTTGGTCCTATTTTCGAAGCTCTGCCCAAACATCTTGCCAATAAAAAAGATCTGGGTATTCATACCCCTTTTTTTACGGATGCATTAATGGAGCTTGTTAAAAGCGGGGCTGTCAGCAACCGGCGAAAAGGCGTTTCCAGGGGAAAATCTTTAACAGCGTATGCCCTTGGCAGCAAAGAATTAATGCAGTTTCTTGATAAAAACCCCATCGTGGAATTTCAAAGCATTGATAAAGTTTTTCATCCCCTGGAAATAGGCTTAAACCATCGATTTGTTTTTATTATTCCCGTAAGAAGGGTGGACCTTTCCGGCCGTGTGGTCCTTCATAACAGCAAAGGACATGTGACCGCCGGCCCGGGTCAGATGGCCGACTTTTTTAATGGGGCTGAAATCTCCCGTGGAGGATATACCATTGTTGCCCTTCCCAGCCGAAACCGGGCAGGAAATCCCAATATCCAGTTTTCCGTTGAGAACGCTCCGGATTTACTCAGCCTTCCTGAATCCATTGATCTTGTTGTGACAGAACAGGGGATTGCCCATTTAAGAGGAAAAACCATACGGGAAAGGGCACAGGCCCTCATTGAAATAGCACATCCTGAGGACAGGCCTAAACTGGTTGAAGGGGCTAAAAAAGCGAATATCCTGTACAAAGACCAGATATTTCTGGCAGACAGCACACATTTTTATCCTGCTGATATTGAAACCCGGCACCGGTTCAAAAATAACCTTGATGTTCTTTTCAGGGCAATTAAACCCTCCGATGAAGACCAGATGAGACGATTATTTTACCGGTTTTCCGATAAGGCCATTTACTACCGGTATTTCAGCCCTATAAAAACCATGCCCCATGAAAAAATCCAGGAATATGTAAATGTTGACTACAGGGATGCACTGTCCATTGTCGGCCTGGTCGGAGATCCGGGGCAACAGACGATTATCGGGGAAGCCAGATTTGTAAAGCATCAGAATAAACCCCTGGTGGAGGTTGCATTTATTGTTGATGAAAAATATCAGGGATATGGTATTGCAAGCTATCTATATCAGATGCTGGCAAAGCTGGCCAAGGAGAGAGGCGCACAAGGTATGACAGCAGATGTTCTGTCATCCAACCGAGCCATGCTTAAGGTCTTTGAAAAAGGAAACTACCCTGTTCAGGCACGGGTTGAACAAGGTATGTATGCGTTAAGCATTGATTTAACAGCACCCAAAAATTAGATTAGGACAATAAAAATGACACTACAATCCTGGCTGATTTACCTGAGTCTGGTCTTTGTCGCAACCTTCACACCCGGCCCTGCGATATTTTTTATCATAACAAAATCAACATTATATGGATGGAAAAAAGCGAGCTTTTCCGCACTGGGTAATATTACCGGGCTTTTTTGCCTTGGCATTATTGCTGTCACGGGTCTTGGGGCTATTTTAAAAACATCTGAAGTTGTATTTAATCTGGTAAAATTTGCAGGCGCAGCCTATCTGATCTATTTAGGACTTGTACAATTCTTCAACAAAACCGATTCCGCTAATATGGCCCAAGAGCCCTTAACATCAAATCAGTTTTCTCCCGGGAAAACCTTTTTTCAGGCATGGGGTGTTGCTGTCAGCAATCCAAAAGCCATTATATTTTTAACCGCCCTATTCCCCCAGTTTCTTGATGTAAACAGATCTCTGGCTCCGCAATTTTTTGTTCTGGTATCTGTATTGATGATCTCTTCATTCTTTTTTTTAATGTTTTATGCCATTGTCGCCCACAACATAAAAGAATGGCTGATAAAACCCTCAAAGATCAATCTGTTTAAAAAACTCAGCGGATCTGTTTTTGTCAGTTTTGGATTATTGCTGGCTACGGCATCAAAAGACTAAGATTCTTTACAATAATTTTAAATACAAAAATACAATTTAAATTATCTTCTGGAAATCCATTTCAGGATCTTTGTACCAATACGAATGGGTAACGGCTCTTTTCCTTGATTATCCAATGGCATTTCACAATCAGGACCATACATTTTTTCCATCATTTTTCCCACCTGGGTTTTAATCAGCCCCCTGAAAGGCACATGGGCTATCATGCCATACATGGCCGCATTTCCCCTGGAGGCCAGGTCTGGATTCTCTTTAACAAATTCAATGGATTCCATTAAATCCTTAAGATATTGGTCTGCCACTGCCCCGTGGGCGGGTGTTACCATGGAGTGCAGCCCTACCGGCCTTTGCAACCGGTCAATATGCCAGCCTTTTTCTTCCATGATATCGCCGATGGCAAAAATATCGACCTTTGGATTTGTCGAAGTATAAGCAAAGACACTCATCTGAGGATTTCCCATTACTTTTAAGTCTTGAATGTCATTAATTCCGCGGATCAGTTTGTGCGTTGTTGCCATGACCTTTTTGGCCATATTTTGATAACCCTGCTGCCCAATGGCATTCATGGCTGCCCAGGCAGCGGCTATGGGACCTCCGGGACGGGTTCCCAGAAGGGCTGGAGATGCAAAAACACCACCGGGCCAGTCCTGGTGGACAAAAAACTGGTGTTTCATATAGGTCATGTTTTTATATAGCAGTATGGAGGCTCCCTTTGCCCCAAATCCGTATTTATGGATATCCGCAGAGATGGAGGTCACCCCTTTACATTGAAAATCAAATTTGGGCACCCTATACCCCATCTGTTTCAAAAAAGGCAGAAAAAATCCGCCAAGGCAGGAGTCCACATGAAAAGGGATTTTTTTTTGTCTGGCCAACTCACCGATATCAAATATCGGATCAATAACACCATGGGGATAAGAAGGTGCTGACGCTACGATCATGATTGTATTTTTATTCATTTTCTTTTTCAGGATATCCACGTCAACAGTGAAGTCATCCTTTAAAGGAATACTGACCATTTTAACGTTAAAATATTTGGCAGCCTTTTCCCAGGCCACATGAATGCTTTGAGGGGCGATCATTTCCGGTGCAAATTTACCCCATCGCTTTTTGCGCCGGGCCAATTCCCGATATGCCATTACCGGCAGCAAACAGGATTCCGTACCGCCCGAGGTCATGGTCCCCACAACATTTTCATCACCGTTTAAAAGGTCAGCGGTCATTTTAACCACTTCGTGTTCAAATCGCTTAAGGCTTTTAAAGGCCATTGGATTCAGCGCATTTTCACTAAAATAGAGATTATGGGCTTTTTTTAAAAAAGCATCATGTTCATGGTTTAAATGGTAAACCAGAGACCAGGTTTGACCGCTCAAAAAATCAACATCCTCATTACGAAAGGATTCCATGTCTTCAAGAACCTGCTCATATGACCTGCCAATTAAAGGGATGGAACTCATTTTCTCTCCTGATGATTTTAAAACCCGTGAAGATTAATCAATGAAAATTACCCCATAATAATTTTAAAAATATATGCAAAAGTGATTCCAAGATAATTGCCAATAGCATATCCTATAATCCCCGTGGTAAGGCCGGATAAAATAATCTGTTTGTTTTTTAAGGCCTGGGCCACCACAGGTACAAAGGGCGGAGAGCAGATGGCAGATATGGATGTGATAATAAAGGTGTCTGTATCAATTTTGAATATTTTGCAGAAGATGGCGTGGAGGATAGCCGTTCCAAAGATACAGAATGATATATAAGACAGCAAGGTCCAGTTGATATGGATCAGATCCCTGATATTGACCATGGAACCCACCACAAGACAGAAAATAAGGATGAAATACATGCCCAGCTGGTAGGTTTTCTCTATTTGCCGGACCTTTGTAATAAAAGAGGCGCCAATGCCCAATGTGGTAATCATTAAAATGGTGACGGCAGTTGAATAAGCTTTGGGTAAAATACCGGATGCGCCAAGGGCTGTTCCAAGAATAATAAAAGATAATACCAGGGCAGCTAATAGTTGTTTGACAACCAAAGTTCTGAACATTCCCCTGTATGAATGGATGTCCTCAATTTCGCCCTCCTGGGTGCCTGATACAATATTTTTTATTTTTTCAAATCTGGGTAAAAATCGATTTAACAGCCTTTGTGCAACGGTTATACAAAAAATAATATAGACAAAACTGATAAATGCATCATAGGTGTGCATGATAATATAGGTTGTGGGATCCACATTCAGGGCCGTTTTTATGGCAGCCATGTTAGGGGTTCCCCCCGTATACACACCAATTGCAAGGCCGGCAATCTTCCAGTTTTCATCCACATGACCGGCTATGATCACACTTCCAAGTCCTGCAACAGCGACAATGATAATGGTTGCCCCGGTTATGGATAATATGGCTTTGCCTGCTGTTTTTATCCACGCTTTAACATCCATGGAAAATAAGAGCAATGGAAGGGCAATGGCAACAGAAGCACCACTTAAGGTGTCCTGAAGTTCGAGAGAACTGGCTGACAATTCACCTAAATTGCCCAGCAGCGCCCCTATAACATAGCATACAAATACGGCACCGATCTTATTCACCGTTTTAAACCGTTGACACAGGAGAATAACAATCACTGGAAAAAATACATAAAAGGCTGCTAAAAGAATCATAAGAATTTGCCTGTACTTTAAAATTTGATGATATTTCGTTATTACAACTCTTGTAAAATGGGTGTTACAACACGTGTAATAAAAACAAAGCAGGCAAATGTCAACATGATTAAATGAATACCGTTTGTATTAAAAAAACAGTCTCACGATATTTTTTCTGATTCTTTTCTTATAAAATTTGTTTCTATTTTGTGATAAAAACAGGACAGTCAGACTTATGAAGCACCTGGTGGGCAACACTGCCGAGAAGCAATCCTGTAAAATCGGTAACCCCTCTTGATCCCATCACTATCAAGTCTATTTTCTCAATTCTTGCCGCTTCAGGTATTTTAACCCCGGGAGGCCCTTCAAGGATACGGACATCAAAGGGGACTTCTGCCTTTTCAACCATTTTTATAAATGGCTCAATAAGTTCATCAGACGCTTTGGTTATTTCATTAACCGCCTGTTGGAAATAGGGCTCTGATAATACTATGGGAAACCTCTCATGGCAATGCAGAAGAACAATTTTGGCATCTAAAAGCTTTGCCAGTTCAATGGCATGATGGGTTGAGTGGATTGAATGTTCTGAACCATCAACGGGATTCAATATTTGTTTAATATTCATGACATCCTCCTTTTCAGCCTTTTTGACAGGCTGAGGGTTAATCCTGTAATTATTGATGTGTGCCCACAATCTTTTTAGGGTCTGCGATAGCATTGCCGGTTCAACAGGATCGCCAAGTCAATGACCAGTTTCAATGATCAGGCTCAATGATCAAAATCATGAAAAAAACAGAAAGAGAGGGTCAACCGAACCCCGATCTTAACAATATCCTGAGAAAGGGCATTATCATTGTTAGATTTTAAATAGCTGAATTAAGACTTATTATACTATTTTCCAGATGTAATGTCACATAATTTGTTTTCACAAACAAAGTAAATATTGACAAAGACCTACCACAATGTGATATTGAACCTTGCTTAAAATGATTAAAGTAATTAAGGGGATAGATAATGAGTAAAAAAGGTGATTACCATTTTGAAACGAGAGCCATCCATGAAGGGTTAAAGGACATACCTTGGGAAGGGGCCACCCTCCCGCCCATTTTCCAGACAGCAGCCCATCACCATGAGAGTGCGGACAGTTTAAGCAACACATTTGCCGGTAAAACCCAGGATCATATTTACATGAGGCTTAGCAATCCCACAAGCCGGTTCTTAGAGCAGAAGCTGTCCTCCCTGGAATCAGGCGCAGCAGCGGTTGTAACCGCTTCTGGAATGGCTGCCATTAACAATGCCTGTTTGACCTTGCTTAAAACAGGTGACGAATTTGTTGCCAGCAAATCACTTTTCATGTCCTCATATTCTCTTTTTACAAATATTTTTAAAAAATACGGCATTAAAGTAAATCTTGTTGACCCTTTAAACCTTGATGATATTGAAGCGGCCATAACTGATAAGACACGATTTGCTTATATGGAGACCATCACCAATCCGGGCATGGAAACTGCCGATATCAAAAGCATTGCAAAGCTTTCCCATTCATATGGCATTCCGCTTCTCATGGATAATACCCTGGCATCCCCCTGGCTCTGCCGGCCCATTGAACTGGGGGCAGATATTGTATTACACTCTACAACCAAATACCTGTCAGGGCATGGTGGTGCCATGGGAGGAGTGGTGGTGGATGCAGGGCGTTTTGACTGGTCCAAAGAAAAGTTCTCTGATTTTGCTCCTTTTGTCGAGCAAAAGGGAAACCTCGCGTTTTTACACAGACTGTTCAAAGAGCACCACATCAATTTTGGAACAACCCCTGCACCATTTCATTCCTATCTTACTGCCATAGGATTAAACACTCTGGGCCTTCGAATGGAAAGGCATATGGAAAACACAATAAAGGTTGCCAACTTTCTAAGGGAACAGTCAAAGGTTGAATGGGTCAATTTCCTCGGGTTTGAGGATCATGAGTGCAATAAGACTGCCAAAACGCAGTTTAATAATAAGGGCTTTGGCGCCATGCTGACCTTCGGTCTAAAGGACCAGGAGGCATGCTTCAGACTGATTGATCATCTTGAGATGATTTTAAACCTGGCAAATCTAGGGGATTGTAAAACCTTGATTATTCACCCGTATTCTTCACAATACATCGCTTTTCCAGAAGATATAAAAAATGAACTTGCCGATCCACAACTTTTGAGATTGTCCATTGGGGTGGAGCATTTTGAAGATATTTGTGATGACCTGGCCCTGGGCCTTAAAGCGGTATAGGAATTTAGTTTAACAGATGAGTGAATATACAGACTCCAACCCCTCCGGGGTGAGCGTTGGCATTGTAAAAAAACGATTTTTTACCTTTGCTGAACCGCCTGATAAGATGAAACTTGAAAGTCAAGCCAGCATCGGTCCGGTTACCATTGCCTATGAAACCTGCGGAACCCTGAACCCGGAAAAAAGCAATGTTATCCTTGTGCTGCACGCCCTTTCGGGCGACTCCCACATGGCGGGGTATTATGCGCCCAAAGATGCCAAACCCGGCTGGTGGGATATCATGGTGGGCCCGGGCAAGGGAATTGATACGGACAAATACTTTGTCATCTGTTCCAATATTATCGGCTCCTGCGCAGGATCAACAGGGCCTTCATCCATAAACCCGGAAACAAACAAAGAGTATGGAACCCTTTTTCCGCACATCACTATCGGCGATATGGTTGAAGCCCAGAAAGCCCTGATCGACCACCTTGAAATCGACTCCATTCTATCGGTGATTGGCGGATCAGTGGGTGGCATGCAGGTGCTTGAATGGTGTATCCGATATCCTGAAATGGTGAAATCTGCCATTCCCCTTGCCACAACTACCAGGCACTCTGCTTTGGCTATTGCTTTTAACGAAGTGGCAAGACAGGCCATCATGGCGGATCCCAATTGGAATGAAGGTCATTATTATGCTTCCAAAAAACCAGGCATGGGTCTTGCCATTGCCCGGATGATAGGACATATTACATATCTCTCCGATGAGTCCATGCGACTGAAATTTGGACGCAAACTTCAAAACAGGTCTGCCCTGAGTTTTGAATTTGGTGCTGAATTTCAGGTGGAGAGTTATCTACAATACCAGGGCAATAAATTTATCGAACGGTTTGACGCCAATTCTTTTTTGTATATCACCAAGGCATCAGATTATTTTGATCTGGCTGGACAATATGGTTCAGGCTCTCTTGTAAAGGCATTTTCAAAATGCAAATCAAAATTTCTTGTGGTCTCTTATACTTCGGACTGGCTGTATCCAACATACCAGTCAAAAGAGATGGTCAAAGCCATGAAAAAAAATGATCTGGATGTCAGTTTTTGTGAAATTGATGCCCAGTGGGGACATGATGCTTTTTTACTTCCCAGTGAAAGACTTGACGATTTGATAAGAGGCTTTTTAAGGAGGGCATCCAATGAAATCTGATCAACTGAGATATGATTTAAAAATTATTGCCTCATGGATCAAACCCGAATCTAAAGTATTGGGTTTAGGATGTGGTGAAGGAGATCTTCTTTTCTGGCTCAAAAATAAAAAAAACGTAAGGGAAAGAGGGATAGAGATAGAAGAGTCAAAAGTGGTTAAGTGTATTGAAAAAGGAATATCCGTCTTACAGGGGGACATTAATGAAGAGATTAATGATTACCCTGACAATGCTTTTGATTATGCCATTTGTTCCCAGACCCTTCAACAGGTCTACGAACCCTCTAACCTGATCCATTCCATGATGCGTGTGGCAAAAATGGGTGTGGTCAGCTTTCCTAACTTTGGTCATTTTAATGTCCGCATGCATCTGGCATTTACCGGTCGTGCCCCGGTGACAAAAGAGCTTCCCTATTCCTGGCACGATACGCCTAATATAAGGGTTCTTAGCCTGAACGATTTTCAAAAATTTTCTGACCAGGTCGGCTTTAAAATTCTAAAAAGAGCTGCCATTAATACAAAAAATACGAACCGCCAGGGCAAAATGGTAACTTTTTTACCCAATTTGTTTGCCACCTATGGCATTTTTTTAATCGGTAAGGAATAAACATGGAAAATAAAATAGATAAAAAAGATATCATTGATAAGATCATTAACATTAAAAACAAACTTGGAAAAAAACTTGTCATCTTAACCCACCATTATCAAAGAAAAGACATCATTGATTTAGGGGACCATAAAGGCGACTCTTTTGGTCTTTCCCAAAGGGCTGCCAATGATGAAAATGCAGAGTTTATCGTTTTTTGCGGTGTTCATTTTATGGCTGAAAGTGCCGCCATTCTAGCAAAAGATCACCAGAGTGTTCAAATCCCTGATATGAATGCCGGTTGCTGGATGGCGGATATGGCAGACGCTTACCTGGTTGATAAGGCCTGGAATGATGTCACATCCATTGTTGGAGAAAACAGGGTAACCCCGTTGGTTTACATGAACTCTGATGCCTATATTAAGGCCCATTGCGGAAAAAACAACGGGGCGGTGTGTACCTCCTCCAACGCGCCCAAAGCGTTTGAATGGGCATTTAAGAAGAGGGAAAAAATCTTTTTCTTCCCAGATGAACATCTTGGCAGAAATACGGGGAATACACTGGGTGTTCCGGCAGATGAAATGATTGTATGGGACCCGGAAAAACCTTTGGGTGGAAATACTGAAAAAGAGATTTTAAAGGCAAAAGTCCTTTTATGGAAAGGATATTGTCTGGTTCATACCAGATTTACCACAGATGATATGAACGCTGCGAGAAAAAAATTCCCGGTGGCAAAAATTGTTGTGCATCCGGAATGCACCCAGGAAGTTGTCAATGCATCTGATGCGGTCGGGTCCACAAGTTTTATCGTAAATTACGTAGCCAATTCTCCGGCAGGCGAAACCATTATCATTGGCACGGAAATAAATTTGATCAAAAGGCTTGCTTTGGAATATCCTGATAGAAAGATAATCCCTTTAAAGGATTCCCTGTGCCCCAACATGTATAAAATCAACTTGAAAAATCTTTTACACTGTCTTGAAACCATTGGGAAAACAAACATTGTTTCCGTTGATGAAACCATCAAAAAGGATGCCTTTATTGCCCTTGAAAATATGTTGAATTTGTAACCGCTAAAGGCCATCTTTAGATCTCATCAAAGACCGGCTTCAGACAGGGTGTTCTTTATCCAAAAGACCTTTGCGGGACATCATTTGTCTGAGCACCCGAGCAAATCTTTTGTCCCTTGCTCATAATGATCACAAAATCATTCTGTTTTTAATAGTTTTTTCGGCCACTGATCCCTAATGCCTTCTTCCCCCGTATAATAGGAGACCTTTGATCCTTTTTTAAATATATCAAAGGTCGGTAGAATGTTGATTTTATCGGAATCAGGATATTCGCATACATCAATGTTGGCATGGGTCCTCAAATCTAAATACATGAAATGCGTGTCCCCATGATTGTATAGTTGATGAGAACCCGAAGGCCCTTCTTCAAAAAATACAATATCCCCTTTTGATATTGTACTAAACCCTTCAGGTGAACGCAAAGTGGCGTCACCTTCCAAAATTACAAACAATTCTTCAGCATTCCTGTGAAAATGGTATGGATAAGAAAACTTACCAGGAGACAAAGACTTTATATCAAAATGCAAATATTTTGATTGAGATATTTCTTCTAAAGGCAGGCTTGCCTTCCAGGAAAAATCTGGGATTGGAGATTTGTTCTTTTTAAGTTTAATTTCAGAAAGTCTGTGTATCAAAGGCATATATTCATCCCCCTTTTGCTAATGAATGATCGGTTTTGTTTATTATTTAAAGCCGCTTTTAAAATATTACTAACGGGCTATCAAAATACCTATTGGCTTGCAATCATATTCTTAAAATACGCTTATTTGAAAATCATCAATTATAGAGAACACACCATGATTTTTAATTTACTTTAATGCCTTTGGTCATTATAATACCGCTTTGTTGTTAAACGGGCACCCGGATTATATTTGATGATTTATGTGTGTGAACTTTATTGAAGTCGCAAGAATTATAAAGATACTCAACAAAACCGTGTCAACATTTTTTAGGCGGAGTAAAATGATAAGTAACGAAACATTGGCCATCACCTGCGGCCTTAGCAGTGCAGCGGCATGGGGTGCAGGTGATTTCAGCGGCGGTCTTGCCTCCCGCAAAGGCAACCTTTTAGGTGTCGTTCTCATTTCCCAGTTTGTGGGCGGTGTCATTCTCGCCGCCATGGCCCTGCTGTTTTCTGAAAGAATCCCTCCCCTTGGACATCTTTTTTATGGGGCAATGGCTGGTGTTTTCGGCATCTTGGGACTGATAGCACTCTACAAAGGGTTGGCCCAGGGCCGTATGGGCATTGTTGCCCCTTTATCAGCTGTTTTAACTGCGCTCATGCCCATTGGATATACGGCTGCTTTTACAGGGCTTCCCTCCATAAGCCAAACTCTTGGATTTGCATGCATTATGATGGCTATCTGGCTATTCTCTGCTGGTAAAGCTGAGTTTAGGATGACAAAAAATGAATTTTTTCTCTCCTTTGCAGCCGGTCTGGGATTTGGATTTTTTTTTATTTTCATTGACAGGGCAAATGATCTGGCTGTTTTCTGGCCCCTGGTGGGAGCAAGATTTGCCTCGGTTTCCCTATTGTTATTATTTATCATCATAGGGAAAAAACATGCCCGGCCGTTGAGCGGGCAATGGATTTTAATTGTAATTACCGGCATACTTGATGCGGCTGGAAATGCGTTTTTCTCCCTGGCAGCACAACTTGGTCGTCTGGATGTCTCTGCTGTTTTAGGATCGCTTTATCCAGCAGCAACCGTTATCCTGGCCTGGTTTTTCTTAAAAGAGCGTCTCCGCCGGCAACAGTGGGCAGGAATTGCCCTTGCGTTTGTCGCCCTGATTCTTATCTCTGCCTAGGGCTATGCGGTGGTCCCCAAAAAGCGAACAATGTGTTAAGCTCTGAGTCAATCCCAA
>CAYVZG010000072.1:0-20131 GCA_964455805.1 uncultured Desulfobacula sp. | reverse complement strand
AGCAGCTTGAAAACTGAGTACTTTTTCAATAATTTTTTAAAACGTTAGGGTTAACCTTGCTCTTCAATTTTTTCACACCTCTTGGTGTGTTGATATGCGCAATCAAATATGGCGATTCATTTTTAGGTAAAGCAATAACTTTTACAAGATCAGAGGCATGGATGGACGCTAAAACTGAATGAAGCCAAAAGGGAAAAGGATGATGAATCTCTAAACGTTGAAGCCGGCAACCAGCGTCTGGCATGTTTGATGCTGGATGGAAGTCGGTTTGCCATTCAATGACATAAGGCAGCATACCTCCGGCAAGGAGTCTGCCATCGTCGGGTACACCAAAATACCAGCTGAGTTCCCCACGATTAATCAATGCCGGCTTTCCAAATGAGATACTGGCTTTTCGAATAAACTCAGTGATATCTTTTGTATTAACAACCCATGTAAGCAAAGCGGGTTGTTTTTCAATTTGCTGCCTTACAAAAGGATCATCCAAACCATACCAACGGGGTGCTTTAGGCTGCTTGATATCTGGGTTTGCAGCAATAACTTCAAGAAAAATGTTATGACCAAGCCGAACCAGATGATTGTGAGTTCCCATTTGCTTGTGCACCCCACCATAGGGGATATCAATGCCCAGCATCTCTTTGACAAAGGAAACACCTTGTTTAAGATTACGTGCACCAATAACGAGATGATCAATCCTATTTTCCATAGTCTGCTCTGTCTGCAAGAAGATGATTATCGATGTTTAACAATATACTCATCAGTATTTAAAAGCTGAATTTGCAAAATTACTAAATGACTAACATTAAAATGGCTATCAAAGCGGTATGGGAATTACAACAAATTCTTTTAAAGAAACCTTTTTTTCTAATAAGACATCCTTGAAATAGAAGCGCTGAAAAAAACTGCTTTTTTCATTTTTTTAAATGCAGGCATATGGGAAACCCTACAATCTTAGGAGCACAATTTTTCTACAACACAATTGGTGATTCAACAGCGTGCTAGGTCAAAAACCCAGGCCATGTTTTCTTTGCAGGATTTTCCACAACACCATTACTAAATTTATCCCAACACATGATTGGATAACACCCTTTGCAGATCATATATGTTGACCTTCTTGTTGAATTTTTTTGTAAATGGTTCCATTTCGCTTCCAATCCATAATTTCAATTCCGCATCAAGGTCTAAATGACCGGCGGTTTCAATACTGTATTTCGTAATTTTTGAATATGGAATTGACAGGTATTCGGTTTTTCTCCCGGTGATCCCCTGAATATTAATGATGATAAGGCGCTTGCTCGTAAAAATAAACGTATCACGAATTACCTTAAAGCCGACTTCGATAGTTTCACCTTCACCAAGCAATTGTTTATAGTCTGATTGCAGTTTGTCTGCCTCAACAACACCAGCATTACCCAGGATACCTGATAAAAACCCCATGACTTTCTCTCCAGATAAAAGATTTAAATTAAGTTGATTAACAATAATATACTTAATTAGCACAGAAGATTAAAAAGTCACCAGCAAAATATATTATGGCTTGTTGAAATCACCTAATTCCACGGCCATACTCAACAGAGTGTTCTTATATATAAATCTAATACAAATGATATGGTATGATACCTCTTGGAAACATCCTGCCGTCATCAATAATATATTTTGTTCCATTAATTTTAAATACAAAAAAAGCATGCCAGGCATCAACTAACCTGAGTGGCGCTGTTTTCTCAACCCAGGCGTTGTAACCGTTTTTCTTAAGTGCTTCAACAATAAAACTGGATGTATACAGGCAATCTCCGGCTTTGTTGTTGAAAACATACCGCGGCTGGCCAAGCGCTTTAGTATAGCCAGGTATTTCCCAAAAATTTGAATAGCGGATGAGTTTTGTAACGTAATAATGAACAAGTTCTGGTGAGTTTAAACGATCAAGAACGATATCGTAATCATTCCATAAATTGTTATTTAGAGTTTTTTTTATCAGTACAGGGTTCATGTAGAAAGTAAATGTTCAGGCCTGATCCAGCAATTTGTTCATATTATACGGGTTTAAGCTGTATTGGAATATAAAATTTAACTATGGCAATTTTGAAAAACAGATCGCCACAATTATTTATAAATGTGAAAATTTTCATTTGTCAAAAGATAATCAACCTGACAGGGTGACCTTAAAACATGATGCCTGAATCTATAAATTTTATTATGATTATGATATGATACTGTTTTTGAAATAAAATTTTAAAGGATATATGATTTGAAAGAATTAAAAGGGACCCAAAAAAAATATTTACGAGGGCTTGCTCACAATCTGAACCCGGCTGCATTTATCGGCCAGAAGGGAATTACCCCAACACTTTTGGAAGAAATTGATAAAGCCCTTGAAGCCACGGAATTGATCAAGGTAAAATTTAATGATTATAAGGAAAAAGATCTGAAAAGTTCTTTAACCCAGGAAATCGTAAAGGCCACCGGATCCCATATAGCCGGCATGGTTGGGCATGTAGCCATAATATACCGGCAAAATAACGATGTTGAAAAACAGCTGATCACATTGCCATAAATCAAATAAATTCATTTCACAGTTTTCTTTTCTAAATAACTAACCCCCTGTTTTTTTTAAGAATGCTTTTGTTTTAAATTTAGGTTGACAAACCCGGTTTTTAGAATATATACTAACAATAGAATTGCGTTCGAAAAATGAATCAATATTTTGTAACAGTCCCAAGGCGTTTAACCAAACTATAAAAAGGGTGGCTGTGGGAGTAAAAGAAAGAAAAGCATTAGAAAAACAACTTCGAAGAGATCAAATCCTTGATGCAGCCAGAGCTTTGCTCTTTTCCTCTGGACTTGACCAAATATCCATCAGTAGAATTTCAAAACAGTCTGAGCTGAGCGTTGGCACCATATATTTTTATTATAAAAATAAAGAGGAAATTTTTGTTGCACTGCAAAAAGAAGGAGTAGCGCTCCTCTATTCCAAGATTTTTCAAATTTCAAAAAAAGATATCAGCCACGAGGAAAAATTAATACAGATTGCAAAGGCGTATTATGCATTCAGCCAGGAACAAAAACAATATTTTGAAATGATCAATTATTTTTTATCATCGCCCATTGTTTTTTTTGAACCGGATTTAAAAAATCAAATTGATATGTCCGGACGAAAAATATTTACCCTCATTGGGGATATTGTTGCAAAAGGGGTTAAACAAGGTGTTTTTAATGAAAAGGACCCAAGAAAATTTTCAATAATGTTTTGGGGAACCCTCCATGGATTGATCCATTTTAAAAAACTTGAAGGTACTGTCCTTGAAAAACAAAGCCATGAAAACCTTTTCGACTATAGTGTTGAAAAACTGATTCATTGTATTAAATAAAGTGTTTAAGGAGAAAAAATGAGTTTGGATTTAGAAGGGAAGATAGCATTGGTTACAGGTTCCGGCAAAAAATCCGGGATCGGTTATGCTATTTTAAAGCAACTTGCCTCACAAGGTTGCGACATCATTATCGCAGATTATGGCAGCAAAGACGACTTGGATGCAGATGTGAAAACCGGTACCATGGATGAAATGATTTTGATTGAAGAGCAAATGCACAAAGAGTATGGGGTAAAGACGCTTGCAGTCAATGTTGATGTCACCAGTACGGCAAGTATTCTGGATATGGTATCAACCATCCAGAACACATTTGAGCGGGTGGATATTCTATGCAATAACGCAGGCGCATCATTTGGTGTGCCCAATGGTATTCATACATATGATGAGACCGCCTGGATGAAAACCATTGATGTCAACCTCAATGGTGTTTTCAGGGTGTCCAAGGCCATTGTCCCACTGATGCAGGAAAAAGGGGGTAAGATAATCAATATCGCATCAAGGGCAGGCAAAGTCCCAGCACTTTTTAACGGCGCTTATTCCGTATCCAAGGCAGGCGTAATAATGCTTACCAAAGTGATGGCCAAAGAACTTGCAGGCTTAAATATCCGGGTGAATGCCATATGTCCGGGCCAGATTATGACAGACCTTAAACAATGGGGATTTGAGCTTGAAGCTCAGTTCTTTAATACCACTGTTGAAGAACGCAGGCAAAAGATGTGCGAAACGATTCCCATGGGGCGTATCGGTTCCCCAAAAGAAGTGGCAGATATGGTCCTGTTTCTGGCCACAGATGCATCAGCATATGTAACCGGTCAGGCATTAAATGTTTGTGGCGGGCAGTTAATGGAGCTATAGAATAATACATGCGGCTTCATATAAAACGATAAATACTAAATAATAATTAAACCAAAGAGGTTTTATAAATGACAGACACAATAACAGGCGCAGAGCTGGCTGCACAGGCATTGATTGAAAGGAAACTGGACTATATATTTTCATTGAGCGGTGGACATATCACACCAATTTATCAGTATCTTGAAGGATCTGATGTGAAAATTTTTGATACCCGGCATGAACAGTCGGCCGTATTTATGGCTGAGGCCTGGGGCAAGCTCACACGAAAGGCCGGTGTTGCTCTTGTAACGGCGGGGCCTGGATTCACTAACGCGTTAACGGGTATTGCAAGCGCCCATTTCTCAAATACCCCCCTTGTTTTAATCGCCGGTTGTGTCGGTCTGGATAACAAAGAGAAACTGGACCTCCAGGATATGCCCCAGCAGGATGTGATAAAACCCATGGTGAAAAGGGCGCTAGTTTGCCAGAAAGCAGAACGTATTAACGAATATGTTGATCTGGCTTTCAGGATTGCCCAAAGCGGCAGACCCGGCCCTGTTTATCTTGAATTTCCCATAGATGTACTAAATACACCCGTACAAAAAAACGAAGTTAAGAATATTCGTACCGAGGTGATATCAAGTCCTGGTGATCCTGAAAAGGCATCTGAATTAATTGAGATGATTAAAACTGCCCAAAAACCTGTGGTGATAGCAGGAAGTGGCGCATGGCAGTCCCATGCCGAGGACGAATTAAAAGCGTTCATCGAAAAAACAGGTATGCCTTTGTTTACATCCCTTTCCGGAAGAGGAGTAGTGTCAGATGAGCATCCGCTATGTTTTGAAGGGGCTGTTGCCGTTCGCCCGGGTTGCGGATTTGCAGCATATATTGAAACGGATTTGGTAATTGTTCTGGGTTCCAGAATTTGTCTTTACTATTTGTTTGGAGATATTTTTAATCCAGAGGCCAAAATTGCCCAGGTTGATATTGAGCCGGAGGAAATAGGGAGAAACAGGCGTGTTGATCTTCCTGTGGTAAGCGATGTAAAAGGATTTTTGAAATTTTGTAATACAATTATCAACAACCAGAATCTTGAAAATGAATTACATTTAAAATTTGCCCCGTGGATTGAAAAATTAACCGCAGCACACAAGGAAAGCAAGGATTTTGGGCAGTTTAACTGGCAATCTGAAAATGTACCCATTCATCCCATGCGTCTTGCAAAAGAAGTTGATGAGTTCATGAATCAAAAGACAGATATCGTAATAGCAGATGGCGGCGATACCACCACATGGATGGGCATGACCCGGACCCTGACCACTCCGGGCAAATATCTGGATTATGGCATTTTCGGATCTCTTGCCGTTGGCCTGCCCTATGTCAATACAGCCAAGCTTTTGAATCCTGACAGCCGGGTATGTCTTGTCACCGGGGATGGATCCATTGGGTTTAATTTTATGGAGTTTGAAACCGCCATTCGAAAAAACCTTCCCATTGTGGTGGTGATCTCCAATGATCTTGGCTGGGGAATGATCCGTCACAGTCAGGAACTGCGCATTGGTCATGCCATTGAGGGCGGGACTTATATCGGAAAGGTTGATTACCATAAAATGGTGGAAGCCATCGGAGGCAGGGGTTTCTTTGTTGAAGATCCCAAAGATATTAAACCGGCTTTAGAAGAGGCGTTTGCCTCCAATAAGGTCTGCTGTATTAATGTTATGACAGATCCGACCACAGTCAGTCCGGCAAGCACGATGCTGGCAAATATAGGCGCTTATAAAGCATAATTTTTTAACTAAAGGGGGCTAAGATGGATCCTGTGTTGATAGATCAGGTTCGGTTGAACTTTAATCCAACAGACATTGCCATAATAAATGCTGCCATCGGCTTGATGATGCTGGGGGTTGCCTTGGAGCTTAAAATAGATGATTTTAAAAGGATCATAACAAGCCCTAAAGCACCGACAATAGGCCTTGCAGCACAGTTTGTCCTGTTGCCGGCGCTTACATTTTTGCTGGTTTTGCTCATCAAACCGACCCCCTCCATTGCCCTGGGGATGATGCTGGTGGCAGCCTGCCCGGGCGGAAATCTATCCAATATTATCACCTATCTTGCCAATGGCAATTCTGCTGTATCCATCAGTATGACAGCCGTATCAACCCTTGCAGCCATCATAATGACCCCTTTTAACATATCTTTTTGGGGCAGTTTGAATCCGTCTACTGCCAATATTTTAAAACAGGTCAGCCTGAACCCTGTGGATGTATTTATAACTGTTTTTTTAATTTTAGGCATCCCGCTTATTGTCGGTATGTCCATTGGCCATTATCTGCCGAATCTTGCCCAAAAAGTGCGAAAGCCCTTTAAAATATTTTCTCTGGTTTTTTTTATTATCATCGTTTGCGGGGCTTTGGCGGCCAATTGGCAATATTTTATAAAATATGTAGGAATTGTTATGTTGGCGGTACTTATACACAATGCCCTTGCATTAAATATCGGCTATTGGTCAGGAAAGGTGTTTAAACTTGATGAAAAAGATTGCCGGGCGGTGTGTATTGAAGTGGGAATCCAAAATTCAGCCCTGGGCCTTGTGCTGGTGTTCAGTTTTTTTGACGGGCTTGGCGGTATGGCCATTCTTGTTGCCTGGTGGGGAATCTGGCATATCATTGCAGGGCTCGTAACCGCTGTCATCTTTAATCTTAAAAAACAAGCGAACACCGGATTGGAGCCTGTATCATAGAAAATGGATACATTTGACTTGAAAAATAAGGTTGCTCTTGTCACAGGTGGTGCATCAGGTATCGGTCTTGCCACCTGCTGGCAATTGGCAATTGCCGGGGCCAGGATCGCTATGCTGGATATGGATGAAAAAGCGCTTGACGTTCAGCAGCAATTGTTTCTTGAGCATGGACATAAGATTGTTTCCATTGTCTGCGATGTGACAAAAGAAGATGCCTGTATATCTGCCATTGATAAAACTTTAAACGTCTATGGACAGATTGATATCCTGTTTAATAATGCCGGTATTACCCAAAGAGGGTTGTTTGAGAATACAAACACAGACGTTTTTAAAAAGGTGATGGATGTAAATTTTTTTGGGTCTTTATATTGTACCAAAGCCGCTCTCCCATACATAATTCAGACAAAAGGGACCATTATTGTTAATGAGTCCATTGCAGGCATCGCTCCGTTATTGGGGAGAACCGGGTACAGTGCCAGTAAACATGCAATGCACGGCCTGTTTACATCCTTGAGGTGTGAATTGCGGCATAAGGGTGTTCGCGTGATGATAGTATGTCCCGGGTTTATCCGTACAAATCTTCAGACAAGAGCACTTGGCCACAACGGTGAAATCGCCACCCATGCCCAGACCATGGTTGGCAGAGAAGATACCCCTGAAAACGTTGCCAAGCAGATTGTAAAAGGGATGGTAAATAAAAAATCCATCCTCGTTCTCACTTTTATGGGTAAACTGGGTTATCTAATATCCCGGTTGTTTCCTTTGCTATATGAACACTTAATGACCCATAAATTTAAAAAAGAATTATAATAATCCAAACGCAAATCAAATGAACGAAATAGTTTTTTCTTTACCCATTGCCGGGTGACACCAATAGGTGAATACGATTTTTGTATGCACCTGCCAGAAGCTCAAGATCCGTGGTAATTTTGTCTGATTTTTTATATTTTCGATCCTAGAAAATCCATCGTTCTTTTTTCAGACCAATAAAGGTTTTGTTTATTAAAAGTGACAAAACCCACATGCCCCCCTGACTCTGGCATACAAAGCGTAATAAATTTGTTGTCTTTTGCCTCTTTTTCAGGGTAACAGGCTGGGGCCAAAAAAGGATCGTTCAGAGCATTGATGATGAGTGTCGGGACCCTGATATCCGGAATAAATGATTTGCTTGAACATTTTTCATAATAGTCATATGCATTTTTAAATCCGTGGATGGGAGCGGTATACCGGTCATCAAATGCTTTAAAATCTTTAATGTTTTCATATCCATTGTCATCAATGAGTCCAGGCATAATTTTCATTTTAGCCTTGATTTTTTGATGCAGCATGATCAGAAACCGTTTCATATAAATTTTATTTGAAGGTTTTGCCAGGATTTTGCCGCTTGCCTTTAAATCGCAGGGAACGGAAAATACAACCGCTTTTGTAACAATCGGATCTGGCTCATCCCGTCCCAGGTACAAGAGGCTCAGATTACCCCCAAGACTGAACCCGATAAGTGCAATTTCTTTATAGGCCTGCTTTTGTTTGGCATGATTGATTACCCACGATAGATCATCTGTAACACCGTTATGATAGGATTTAATCAGCCGGTTGGGTTCGCCGCTGCAGGATCTGTAATTCCATGCCAAAGCGTCCCAGCCATTCGTGTTGAGGGCTTTTACCATGCCTTTGACATATGTCCTGTTGCTATTGCCTTCAAGCCCATGGGAGATAATGGTAAGCCGATTATTATTATGGGTTGACCAGTCAAGATCTAGAAAATCATTATCAACGGTTTCGATTCGTTCTCTTTTGTAATGTACACTATTAATTTTTCTGAAAAGTACGGGAAATAGAGTCTGGACGTGGCCATTTCCAAAAAGAAACGGAGGCGCATAACTATTTTCAGGCATGGAAATCTTCCTTATTTGTGCTGTTTAATTGTTCACAAATTTGATATATCATTTTGTAAGAGATGTAAAATTTAAAATTCAAATAGTGTTTGATGGAAAAAGGCTATTTTCGTTCGACTAATAATAAGGATACAATAAAAACCATGAAGGTTGGAATTATAGGCCTGCCCCAGGCAGGCAAAAAGACGTTGTTTCAGATTTTATCAGGAAATGAGATCAAAGAGGCTTCAAAAGCATTTAAACCGGTGCCGGGAAGCGCTGATATCCTTGATTCAAGATTCAATAAACTGGTTGAAATATATGAACCCAAAAAAAATGTGAGAGCGAGAATAGATCTTGTCTTGCTTCCCAAGATAGAAACTGAAACCATTTCCAAAGGAGAAATCTTCCGGGATATTGCAGATATGGATGCCATAGGCCATATCGTTCGTGACTTTCAAGATGATGCTATCTATCATGCCCAGGGATCGGTTGATTCCAAAAGAGATTTTGAAATGGTTAATTCAGAGTTGATCCTTCATGATCAGATATTTGTTGAAAAACGAATGGAACGACTTGAAGCAATGGTTAAAAAAATAAAAGATGAAGATCAGCAAAAAGAACTTGTTCTGATGAATAAGCTCAAGGACATCCTTGAAACGGAAAAACCGTTAAGATTGATTGAGCTGTCAGGTGATGAGGAAAAAATTATTAGAAGTTATCCCTTTATTACCAGAAAAAAAATGGTCATTGCCGTTAATGTATCTGAAGAGGATCTTGAAAATGATGCGCTTCTTTCATCTTTTAAACAAAGCTGTGACCTACTGGATATAGAGGTCATGCTGGTATCTGCAAAGGTTGAGGCAGAAATTGCACTTTTGGATACTCAGGAGGAAAAAGATGAATTTTTAGAAGGTCTCGGCATAAGACAAACAGCCCTTGAAAACCTGACCAGGCTCTGTTTGAAATCCTTAAACCTGATCTCCTTTTTTACTGTGGGTAAGGATGAGGTGAGGCAGTGGCTGGTTCGAAAGGGATCAAAAGCTCCAATAGCTGCAGGTGTTATCCATTCCGATCTTGAAAGGGGTTTCATCCGTGCAGAAGTATTTAAATATAACGAACTTATGGAAGCCGGCAGTGAAGCCGATCTCAAGAAAGCCGGCCAGATTTATGTGGAAGGCAAAGATTATGTTGTTAAGGACGGAGATATCCTCAATATCAGGTTCTCTGTATGAGTTTTAACTTGAGTGTTTTACTGTTTTGCAGTTTCCCGATTGGTAATTTACCAGGCACCATAAGGTCTGACCACGGATTTTATACCCAGTTTTTGTTCTAAAGAAAGCCTGGATTTTCTGGCTTCTGTTTTATTTGGATAATTGCCGGATCTCACCATATACCAGATCCTCGCTTTGGAATCTTCCACAACCAGTATTCTTGAATCAAACCCGTTTTGGAGTAGCTTGTCTTTTGTTTTATTGGCATTTTCCGGATTGAGAAAAGCACCTGCCTGGAGCGCATACCTTTTATTTGACTTGGTTTTTATTTTAGATGTTGTATTTTTCGGTACGATATTCTTTTTTGCCATATTTTGCGGCTGGATATTTTTTATTTCTTTAATCTTTTGTTTGAGTTGAGCTAATTTTTTTGTCGCATAGGTTTGCTTGATTGCTTGTTCATAGGTTTCCAGTGCTTTTTCGTTTTCTCCTATCTTGGCAAGTAAATCTGCCTTGTAGCAGATGGCCAGATAGAAATCGGGTTTGAGAGAGAGGGTTTGTGAAAGATCATTAAGGGCTTCTTTGTTCCTTTCCAGTTCGGCAAGGCATAACGCACGGTTAAAATAAGCCACATGGTTGTCAGGAGCCATTTTGATTTCTATATCATAGTTTGCAATGGCCTTTGCATACTCTCTTTTATAAAACCAGGCCACACCAAGGTTGCTGTGAAGGCCTTTAAGTCCAGGAAATAATTGTTTTGCTTTTTCAAAATCTTCAATAGCAAGATCAAATTTTTCCTGCTTCATACGGGATACGCCCCTGTTTTTGTAAGCATCGGCATTATTAGGATCAAGTTTTATCAGTTTTGAAAACTCGTCAACAGCCTGTTGGTATTTACCTTGCTTAAATGAAAGTACGCCATTATCAAAAAGTTCTTTTTCAGTTTCTGCAAGAAGGACTGAATAAAAAAATAAGGACAATAAAACGATAAATATAATTTTTTTCAATAGACGGCTTCCTTTTTATTTGTTTTTAGGTAAGTATATATATATATAATAGATTATGCTAAATTCAATAAAAAAATATTTTAAAAGGGCAAAGGAAGAAATCTCAAAAGAATATTCCATCAATTTGGAGGGTGATGAATCTTTTGCGCCTGAGAATGAGAAACATCGTGGACTTTGGACGGGTGTTGATCTTGACGGAACATTAGCCTATTATGACAGGAATTCTCCATTTGATGAAATTGGAGATCCTGTTCCCGACATGCTGACCTTGGTTAAGGAATTAATCAATAATGGCATAAGGGTTAAAATATTTACTGCCAGGGCTCAAGATCCTGAACAAAAACCGATTATCCGGGAATGGTTAAAGGTCAATGGCCTGCCTGAACTTGAAATAACGAATATTAAAGATTATAATATGCAGTGGCTTCTTGATGACCGGTGCATTCAGGTAGAAAAAAATACAGGCCGCCTGATTTTTAAAGATTAATCTTAAATTAAAGGACAAAATAAATATGAAGTATATTTACTATATTATTGGGATAATTATTATTTTTTCCGGATTGGCGGTTTATGGATTAAAAGATACCCGTGTTGTCATTTCAAAACCTTTTTTATCAATAAATGACAGGATTATTTCCGAGGATGAATTTAATAGTATGCTTGCCAGGAAGCCATCCTATATGAACCGGGAACAATTTATCGAGTCGGTTATTGAAAAGCAGCTTCTTATTCAAGAAGCGATTAAAAAGGACATTAACAAAGAAGAAAGTTTTCGACTGTCTGTTGAGAATTTTTATGAGCAGTCATTGATAAAAATTCTTCTGGACAGAGAATTGGATCATCTGAACGTCGATGTTACCGATGATGAGATTGAAAAATATAAGGCCTTTACTCTAAACACACTTTTTTTAACAAAAATGAGTTATCCGAGTTTGAAAGATGCGCAAAAGAAAACCAATGAATTGATTGAAAAATTTGAAACTGGTTTTGTAAATCTGTCTGGAGATCTGAAATTTATGGTATTGAATTTGAACATTGGCGAGTCTTCAAAGCCAAAATCAACAGATTTTGGCGTTTTTGTTTACAGGCTGGATGGCATCCAAAAAAACAAAGCACCGGATACAATTCAAGAATTTGATGTGAATCAGGTCTCTTTATATATTCGGGACAAAAAAAAAGAACAGCTTCTGTCTGAATGGTCGGAAAAAATAAGGCAAGCAGCAGTCATTTGGAGGAAAAATGAATAACCAGACTCGATATAAACGGCGAAATTATTTCATTAATAAAGAATTTCAAGGGCGTTATATTTTTAATTATTTTCTTATTGCCGCCATTGGAAGTATCCTATTCATGTTGGTTTTCAGTTTTTTTGCCTCCAACACGCTTTCCATTGCCTATGACGATTATCGTCTCCAATTGGGTGTTACACCTACCATCCTGTTTAAAAAAATCCTCAGTACACAATGGTTGTCTGTTGTTTTTGGAGGCGGGCTTGTTGTCATTATAACTTTATTTTTAACACATCGGGTGGCTGGCCCAATTTTCAGATTTAGAAGAAGTTTTAATGAAATGATAGAAGGAAACATCTCCAAAAAAATTATCTTGAGGCCAAAGGACGAAGGTAAAGAATTGGCAGAGGAAATTAATAAATTTAATTTAATTCTTTCTGAGAAACTGTCTTTAATTGAAGCTGCAAATTCAGATATTGGAATGTGTGTTCATCAATTAAAAGAAAAATTAAATGATGCTAATGTGGATATCAGTGATGTTGAACCGATTTTAAATCAAGTTCTTGACAGCCAAAAGAATATTGATGCCCTGTTAAACAGCTATACGTTTTCGCGGAAAAATGTATAGGGAATAATTCTTGATGCTTCGCCTTTATCCGGTATATGCAATGATCTTTATGGGGATAATATTTTTTTCCACATTGGATAGTGATGCATATGAAATTGAATCAAGATATGCGACTATCACTTATTTTGATAATCGTGATTTAAGAAAATTTAATAAAAAATTATATTTAGGGCGGCTCAAATCAAGAATAAAAAGAAATTACAGCGATACCATAGAAAGTGAAGTGATCGCAAAAATCGATTTTATTGTAGAAAAAGTAAGGGCTGTTCTGGACATGTACCCGCCAAACCTTAAGTTCTCCATCGTGATTCATTCAAATGAAAGGGAGGTACAGCAGGATTTTCGCAAACTCTATAAAATAGATGTGGGGTATATTGCATTTTATTCCCCCTCTGCAAACAAGGTGTTTTACTCAGCCAATAATGCTGTCTTAGGAGTTGTAGCACATGAGATAGGTCATGTGGTGGCAGAAAATTATTTTACAGTCTCTCCCCCCCAGAGAATTCATGAGGTATTGGCGCAATTTGCAGAGGCCCATGTTACGGATTAATTTTTTTGATCATCTCCAGTGCTCTTTTATTTCCCGGATCCAATAAAAGTGCATCTTCGTATTTACCCAGGGCTTTATACAAAATATCCTGCTTATAATATAAATTACCAAAAGTCACTTTAATCTTTGCATCCAATGGCAACGCTTTTTCAGCTCTTTCAATCGTTTCCATGGCATTTTTTAGATCGTTGTGTTTTTCAAAAAACCGGTACACTTTAAAAAAATGGGACCTGGTGATTTTCATTTGATTCTGTTCATCCAGAAAAGATTCGAATTTCTGGTTTTCAATCAAATCAAGGGAGCCGATATATCTGTCAATTGCCGCCTGTATGTTTCCTGTTCCAAATAAAAAGTGGGCAAAAGCAATGGAAGGAGCAGGCCTATCAGGGATTGCCTGTTCAATTTTTTCCAATTCAATGCCTGAAACAATCATGGCAGTTAAGGCCCGGTCAATAAATTTTTCATCCAGATCCAATGTGCGTTTCATGAACTCAAGTCCCTGTTCAAGGTCTTTATTTGAAAATAACCAGACCGCATATTGAAAGTTATATTCCGGATTACTTTGGTCATAGGCCATACTTTTTTGAAAGGCGATTTGCGCATTTTCAGAATCATTCTGGCGGGCAAGAAAAGTGGCAAACCGATTTAAGTGTCTTGAATTTAACGGGTCAAGATTAATGGATTCTATAAAATATCTGTTCGCTTTTTTTGTTTCATTTTGAAACCAGGCAGTGTTGGCTTTTGTAAAAGGGTAGTCTGCATGAAAGGGATCGACCTTTGATGCAAAACCTGCAATTTTTTCTATTTTTTGAATCACTCCCAAGGGTGTTGCCGCGCTCATTGTGGTATCTTTTACGTTTGAGTAATAAAAAATGCCTAATAGGTTAGACGTATTGTAAAAAAGAGTAAAAACGGTGATTATAATTACGATGAGACCTAAACTGAATTTTTTGGCAGCAGAGGTTATTGGCAGAAGCCGTGTTTGGCGGCTTTGTTTTCTAATGCCTGTGTTGGCTGCGGAGACGGCAATCCCAGCCACAAAAAAGAACCATAACCCGTTTGCACCAATATGCATGTTGAAATCGATGAAACTGTGAAAAAGAATAGAAACCAGTGCGGTTATACTGCCCATATAAAGGTAGATCGAAAAGCCATCCCTTCTTTTTGAAAACGTGGTATAGGTTTTATAAAAAAATACCATAAAAAACCAGGCCGCAAGAAAAAATGCAATGATGCCGCCTTCGGCCAGCAGTTCAAGATAATCGTTGTGTGCATGGGTAAGGAACCGATCACTAACCAATGATCGGTGCAAAGGGTAAATGTGCGAATACGTGCCCATGCCTGAGCCTGTTGTCTTATAGTGATCGATGATATTTATGGTGTCTTTCCAGAAGTCAACCCGGGATTCATAAATGATGCCCTGTGAATTTTTCAATTTAGCGAACCGGTCAAATATCTGGTCCCACCCAAACCATCCAATGGAAACAGCAGTTAATATGATCACAGAAATTATTAATATGGTATTTCCCCTGCTTATTTTTCTTTTCAACAAAAAGAAAGTAAACAGGATTAAAGAAAGGCAGGTGCTTATCATAGCCCCTCTGGAGAGGCTGACAAATATTGAAATGATGATCAATAATGCAGACGTTCCAATCAAAATATGAATATTTGCTCTTTCCTGGTTAAAAATTTGAATAATTCCTTTTATCAACGTCGTATTTCCAATTCTTGGCCTGTAAAAGAAAAAAAGGCCGAGGATGATGGGAAAAATCATTTCCATCAATCCGGCATAATGGTTGTGATTAACATAGGGCCCTGTGACCATGGAATTATTTGGAACATGTCTGAACCATAGGGCCATGTCTTCGGTGAGATAAAATTGTAAGATAGACGAAAAGGCAAGCAGCCCGCCAAAAATGGTAATAACAAAAACTAATGACTGAAATGTCCCTTTTTTAGTGAGCAATTGAACGGTCAAAATATAGAACATGACATAGGTTGAATACCTGAAAAATTCAGATAGGGTTGCCTTTGGATGAACGGTCAATTGCATCCAGGATTCTGTATGGGTTATCAACTGCGTCGTTTGATGGATTTTAAAGGTATTTGGAGACAAAAATTCAACAATAAAAGGGGGGAGGGGGATCAGTTGAAAAAGAATATAAAAAAGGAAAATACAAAGGGGCGTAATGCCGGGTACCTGATAAAATTCATCCTTGTTTTTAAGGATAAAAATAAAAAAAAAGAGCAGGGCAAAAGCGGTTAGGATTTCCATAATGGCATAGGACCATGGCTCAGTTGTTCCAAATGCCAAAGGGGTGAAAATGATCAAAAAGAAAAATAAAGTTTTAGAGAATTTTAATGGCATGTTAATTATGAATCTGAAGCGTAATAATAATCACCATAATTGTAATAATAACCACTCTTTTTCGCACTGAACCTGTTGAGTACCAAACCGGTTATGGATGCATCGGCTTCCTTGAGTTTTTTTAATCCGTTGCCAAGCATTTCATATGTGGTTTTACCGGCCCATGTAACAATGATAAATCCATCAACGTGTTGGGTTAAAATAATGGGGTCTGTCACACTTGCCAATGGCGGGGTGTCAATAATTACCATATCATATTTGTTTGAGGATTCTGAAATTAGAGAAATTAATTTTTTTGAACTTAACAGTTCTGAGGGATTTGGTGGAATTGGACCTGATGTAACCACGCTAAGATTTTCAATTGGGGTACCGAATGGGGGCTCATTTGTCTCTGAAACGCCGGCCAGAAAATAACTTAGTCCAGATATGTTTTCAAGGTTAAAATTTTTATGCTGCACTGGCCGCCGCATGTCAGCATCTATCAATAATACCTTCTTCCCTGTCTGCGCAATGCTCACAGCTAAACAGGCACTGATGGAAGATTTTCCCTCTCCAGGAGTTATGCTGGTGATAAGAATGGTTTTCAGTGGTTTGTCAGCAGAGGATAAAAGAACAGACGTCCTTAATCCTTTAAAGCTTTCAGCTATTAATGAAGAAGAATCGCTGAGTACATTTTGAACAATAGTTTGGTTTTTGTCTTTGAGATAATCAATGGTGCTGATTACTGGAATATCAAATTTTTCTTCAACGTCTTCAGGTGTTTTAACCGTATTATCAATGTACTCAAAAAAGAAGGCAAGACCCAGTCCCCCAAACAGCCCCAGAATGATTCCCATCATGATATTCCTCTTTTTTCTGGGTTTGGCAGGAAATTTTGGCAGTTGTGCTTTTTCAATCACCCACACATTGACTGCCTGGCTTCTTTCAGTGATCCCGCTTTCTTTCATTTTTTTAATGAGGGCATCGTAAAGATATCGGTTCGTGTCCACTTTTCTTTGGAGGATTCCCAATTGAATGGATTTTTCACCGAATCTTGCAGCTGCAAAACGGGTTTGGGCCAAACGATCTTTTAAATCCCTTTCATTGGACTGGGCGAGGAGGTATTCATTTTTTATTGTCTGAACAACTTTTCTAAGCGTTCTATATTTAGTGTTTTTAAGTCGTTTCAGTTCATTTCTGGCAGCGATTAAATTCGGATGTTTAGATCCATACTTTTTTGATAATTCTGATATTTTTTGATCAGCGATTTGAATTTTCTGGTTGATGGATTCAATGGAGGGATTTTCTACAATTACGGGAATGGTTTCTAATTGTCCCTTTTTGACATTTTGGATTTGATTGTAAACGGCAAACAGTTCTTTTCTTCTTGTTTCAGAAGCCGTAAGTTTTCTGGAAAGGTCTGACAATCTTTCGGGTAAAACAGTTATCTTATCTTCAACCATGACGATATCATGTTTTTTTTTATATTCGTATAACTCCTTTTCCGATTCTTCAAGATTGGTACGTTGTATCTCTGCCTTTTTTTTCATCCAACCGATACTGTAACCTGAAACCTGCAACTGCATGTCAACCAATTCATCAATATATGCCTGGGCAACAGCATTTGCCACTTGTGCTGCAACAATACGATTCTCTGACATATATCCAATTTGAAGAATCCTTGAATTCTCAACAGGTGACACATAAATATTTTTTTTGATAATAGCTTCAAGAATCTGGGCTTTTGCTATCGGGATGTTGGGTTTGTCCGGTATTAATTTTTCCACTATCTCTTTATCTGCTATATCAGATGCCAGGTTTTCAATTCCGATCATTTCCTTAAATGAAACATACTGATCTTTTATCCAGCCGAAAATAGAAGATATATAAGATTTTTTATCTTCTTTTTTTGCGAAAAATGTATCGTATATTTTTTCCGGGTTCAGGCTTTTAACTGCTTTTCCCAGGACAGCAGCACTGATAATCAGTTGATTCTGAGTTTCAATGAATTCATCATCCCGGGGGGTGTAGCGATAGTTGCTTGTTAATCCGCCGCTTGTATTTCTTTCTATCATGATCTTGGTGGCGGCAAAATATAAAGGAGTGGCTGTAAATGTGGCAATGACAACGATTAGCACGATAAGAATAAAAAAGGTGAAAATGGACCCTTTGCGTTTGCTGATTACTCGAAAATAGTCTCTTAAGTGTATTTCTCTCTCATCCATCATCAGAAAAAGCTTTCAGGAATAACAATGACATCATCTGGAAGTATTGGTTCGTCCATGTTAACATTTCTAAAAATTATTTTACTGCCATTTACATTACGAATAATTTTAACCTTATTTTTAGCAGCTATTTTGGAAAATCCGCCGGCCTTTGTTATTGCCTTGATGACAGTCAGTTTCTGCTCATACTTATAGGAATCCGGCTTGTTAACTTCTCCTGAAACATAATAGGTTCTGGCTTTTGAAATATAAATACTGTCGTTATGCTGTATGGAAATGTTTAAGGATGCGTTTCCCTGTTTAATGAGTTGTTCCAGATCTATAACAATTTGATCTTTATTTGTACCAGATTTGCCAGTGCGTTTAATGGTTGCCGTACTTCCGGCGTCTGGTGTCAATCCACCTGCTTTAGATATAAATTCTAAAAATGTTATTTGGCCTCTGAGTTCATATTGGCCCGGATTTCTCACCTGACCCAATATGGTCGCTTTTTTACTTCTATGCTCTGAAATGAAAACATCTACTTGGGGGTTTATAAGGTAGCCATCGGACAATAAGCGTTCAATTTTAGCGGCCACCTGAGAAACGGTAAGGTCTTTTATAATGATTTCACCTAAAAGCGGTATCCGGATAGTGCTAATCGAACTGACCCGGACAGTCGTGGATAAGTCTGGGTTTTCGTAGACATTGATATTAATGACATCACCTTCTCCCACCGTGTATTCCTGTGCCAGGGAAATCAATGGCAGAAAAAACAAAAATAAAACGATTATGCTTTTTTTAAAATGTCTTTGCATGGTTAATTGTCTATAAAGATAGAGTCGCTCTTAAGAAAATTTGGTTTATATCATAATCATAAAAGGTTACATTTGAATCATTTCGAGAATAATAGTATCCAAAATCAAAAA
Source organism: uncultured Desulfobacula sp. (assembly GCA_964455805.1). Taxonomy (GTDB): domain Bacteria; phylum Desulfobacterota; class Desulfobacteria; order Desulfobacterales; family Desulfobacteraceae; genus Desulfobacula. The sequence continues at coordinate 1,207 of CAYVZG010000072.1, read as the reverse complement.
ACATCCATTCTCTCGGTTCAAATCTCACGGCTGGCCCAAAACCATAAACTTTATCGTCCCTGTTTACTTCATTATAATCATTCATTTCATAGAATGCATTAAATGTGCCTGACCATTTCTCAGTAAACTGATGAGACAGTCCGAAATCAATTCCTGTTGAAAGATAACTTGAAGCTCCGATCAAGTCAGATTCTTGAAATTTTCTGTATCCGAGTACCTGAAGTGTCCGTTTAGAGGTTAAGTGATGTATTGTTTGTAGCTCAATTGAAAATCCGTCCTGGTCTGAGAGCGTTATTGATTCAAAATCCTTTTCTATATAACCCAGTTTAAGTAATCCAGTTGTTTTAGCCGTTGCATGATATTTTGCCCCGATATAGTAACGTCTTTCAATATTGTCATTTATGGATCCGGATACATAGTCAATATCTGAATAATTAAATTCTGCAAAAAGAGATGTTTTTGGCCAGAATGGATAAGTGGCGGATAGGCCAAATGAATGATCCCTTCTGTCTCTATAAGAAACAATAACTTCGTCATAGTCCAATGCATACATTGAATAAGCAAATTGTACCTCTAACAAGTTCGAGGGGCGATCATAAGTTGCGATAAAATCAATTAAGCTGTCTCTATACCTGTAAAGCTGATCTGTCACACCATTTCCTGCTATTTCTTCTCTGTCGTGAATAAGCGTTATTAAATCAAAGGATAATCCTGAATTAAGATTGAGCTGAGCAAGGCCCTCTGCCCTATGATTCAAATGCGCATGCCTGGAGTAATCAGAGTACATTACATATTCAGGTGAATATAAAAAATAAGATTGATACCGTCTACCCACATCTGATTTTAAACGGCTTAAATGGAGTCCGCCGGGAGAAGTCGTAGTTGTATCTATAGAAAGCAGCCTTTGTCTGGTTCCCGGAGATGCAATCCAGATTCCAGGGGCTATTGTGGTAACAAAGGAGGATTTTGTGTTTGAATTTGTGGCAAAGAGATTGTCCGTATAAACTTCTTCAAGAACTAAAAACGGGTGAAACATTCCCCCTCTCTGTCCCAGGATATCGGCTGTGACACCTTCTGACTGGCCTGTGGGTATGGAGGTCTGCCCAGTAGGTATGGTTGTCTGCCCAGTAGGTATGGTTGTCTGCCCAATGGGAGGCGTCTCAGCAGCATAAGCATACAGAGCTATAATGGTAATAGAAAATATCGC
>CAYVZG010000071.1:0-20829 GCA_964455805.1 uncultured Desulfobacula sp. | reverse complement strand
GATGCCCTTAAACCGGACGGGACACCCCAAAAACGCCTGGACGTTTCTAAATTAAATTTTCTGAACTGGCACGCTGCGACTGCATTGAAAGACGGAATAAGAAAAACCTATGATTCTTATAAAGAAAAACACAGCTTCGTAAAAAAGGCTGATTAATCACACACAAAGACTGAAATATGATTCCTTGTTAGAATTTTTTGGGAAATCAGCAATAATAAAATCCATTCAATGGCGCGTTCAAATCTGGTCTGTTTAAAAAGAACAATCTCTATAAAAAAATTTCTTTTGTAAACCAAGCAAAACAAGCTCCCATCAACAGACACTATATCCAAATTGTATGAATAAAATTAGTAAAATAATTCCAGAACTTTATCTTAATCAAAAAAGAATTCCATATTTAACATTTGTTGCAAAGCGCCTTGGACAGAAGTTATGAAAAAGTTACTTATTAATTGCGGCGTTTTGACGATCACTTTAATTATAGGTTTAATCTATGGAGTCTTAATCTATAAGATTGAAATATTTCCTTATGGAATCATCAAAGCAACTTATCGGTACCTCACTCCTATCGAAGAGATAGACGACGACTATGGTCCCTGGTCTATTGGGATTTATGAAGGTTATAGTCCATTTGATTTGTCTGCCGCAAAAGATGTTTCAAACCCGGTTTTAACCGGGAAAGATATTGATGACATTGATGCGGTTTTCGTCGCAGACCCATTCATGGCTTTCAAGAACGGCAAATATTATATGTATTTTGAAGTGTTAAACCGGGAATCTGATCATGGTGATATTGGCTATGCCACGAGTCTTGACGGGAAAAAGTGGGAATACAAAAATATCATAATTGACGAAGCATTTCATTTGTCATATCCACATGTGTTCCAATGGGGTGATGATGATTATCTCATTCCGGAAAGCGCTCAGGACTTATCTGTAAGGCTGTATAAAGCAATATCGTTTCCTGATAAATGGGAATATGTTGACACTTTATTGAGTGGTTATCGGTATATAGATCCTTCGATATTTCGATATAACGATATATGGTGGATGTTTGTAACCACTTCGGATAGCGATGTCTTGAACCTTTATTATTCTAACAATTTACTGGGGAAATGGGAACCTCATTCAATGAACCCAATAGTTAAATTCGATAAGAATATAGCAAGATCCGGCGGGAGAGTTATTATTCATAATAACCGACCCTATAGGTTAACACAAGATGATTATCCGAGTTATGGCATTCAAGTTTTCGCTTTTGAAATAACTGAGTTGACCGAGAAATCATATGTGGAAAAAATTGTTTCAGATAAACCTTTGGTAAATAAAACAGGAATTGGTTGGAATGCTACAGGTATGCATCACATTGATCTGCATAAAATCGGGGACAAGTGGATGGGGGTGGTGGATGGAAAAAACAGATAAAATCATTTTTGGAAACAAACCGTATACAAAGGTCTATTAAAATGATTTCCATGAAACGAATCCGTATCTTTTTTCTGCTTATTATGGTGATTTTTCTAAGTACATCATATGCTATATTCTTATGGTCAGACAATAACACCGTTTTGTTATTAGGGAAGGAAGATGGGGTTTTCGAGGCACTTACAGCCATATTTTTCCTGGTCACATCTACTTTCTTTTTTATCAAATATATCAAGCATAAAGAGCCCAACCATCTGATCATTTTAACAACTAAAAGAAATATTTTTTTTCTATTATTGTCCATTGTTTTCTTTATGGGGTTTGGAGAAGAAATCTCCTGGGGTCAAAGAATATTTAATTTACAAACACCCGAATTTTTGGAAAAAATTAATGTACAAAAAGAAATCAATATTCATAATGTAACCATATTCCACGGTAAAACTGCAGATGGAAAACAAAAAACCTTTTTTACTAAATTATTAAACATTGATCGACTTTTTAGTATTTTTTGGTTTAGTTTTTGCTTTTTAGTGCCTGTATTAGAAAAAACGAACCAATGGATTCGTAATGTTATAAAAAAAATCAATCTGCCGATAATACCGATATGGATTGGCTCATTTTTTGTTTTGAATTATATATTTTCAAAAATTCTTGAAAATATAATTAACTCTCAACTCCACCATTCCCTTGTTGAGATTAAAGAATGCAATATCGCTTTTTTATTTATTGTTGTCAGTATATATTTATATATCCATCCAAGCGAGGCCAGATTGGTTCAAAAGCGCTCTCAATAGAAAATATTCATCAACCAACATATTTTGAATTTGATGAGATGACTGTCAAAAAACCCATGAAAAAAGATTTAAAAACGCATAATAAAAATCAATATGATCTTTTATTTAATACTCAAAATATAAATAAAAAGGTTAAACAAAAGTCTGTTAAAGCGGGCGTGACCAATTTGACTTCGCAAGCCCTGTCATTAACAATAACTCTTTTCCGAGCGGCGATACTGGCAAGGCTGCTTTCTCCTGATGACTATGGTGTGTTTACCATGGTCATTGTTATCATCGGCTTTGCCTTAATTTTTAAAGACCTAGGGTTGTCCACTGCAACCATTCGAGAAAAAGAAATTACCCATGAACAGGTTAGCAATTTGTTTTGGATAAACACTGTTATAGGTATTTTTTCCATGATTATTGTTATTGCATTAGCCCCTGGTATCGTCTGGTTTTATGGTGATTCCAGGCTTGCATCCATTGCATTTGTCCTATCCATTGCTTTTCTTTTTGGAGGACTTGCTGTTCAGCACCAGGCATTATTAAAAAGACAGATGCAGTTTGGAAAAATTGCCTTCATAACCCTATCTGCAGACCTGTTCAGCAGTTTAATCGGAATAATTATAGCGTGGCTTCAGTATGGCTATTGGGCTTTAATCTGGATGAATGTTGCAAGGAGTTTTTTTTTAATGATCGGTTTCTGGTATTTTACCGAATGGAAACCCGGTCTTTGGTCTAAACACACTGGAACAAAAAAATTTTTAAAACTTGGTGTGGATGTAGCGGGATTAAATGCTTTTTCAACGATAACTCGAAATTTGGATAAAATTATAGCAGGAAAGATTGCCAGCGCATCTTCACTTGGGTTTTATATCAAGGGGAATCAGGTCCCAAATCTAATTTCAGGACAAATCCGGATGGCATTTTTTTCTGTGGCTCTTCCAGCGCTTTCTTCTCTTCAAAAAGAAAAAGAAAGGTTTTTCAAATATTATTATGACTTCCTCAATGTGATATGTTGGATAACTATGCCTTTTGCTGTCTTGCTATTTGTTTTTGCTGAGGAAATCATCCAAATATATTTTGGACCCAAATGGGGTGGTTCGGCAATCTTTATGAAAATATTTGCAATACATTCTTTAATTATGCCTGCGGTTACTACTCTTGATCAAATCCCTTTGTCCCTTGGTCAATCAAAAAGGTACCTATTCGCTGGTATTGTTCGGAGTATCGGTACAATCTTTTGCGTTGCCATTGGTGGGATTTTATATGGGATTATTGGTATTGCAACTGGCGTTGCAATCGCCAATATTGTCACATTCATACCCTTTTGCAAGCTCTGCATTAAAGATAATTCTATTATATTTAAAAAATATTTCAAAACTTTGAGTATCCCCTTATTCACGTCCATCACTATTGGTGGGATTTTTTATTTGTACAAGCCACATTTTCTCAAAGAGGGTGTATTCTTTGATTTGCTATATATGTTTGCGTACCTTATATTGGTCATCATTTTTCTGCTGGCATTTGATTTTTTACGGATCGGCCATCATTTAGGAATTGTTGAATTTTTATTTAAAAGAAGGACCAAGATCAGATAAATATGAAAATTTTATGGTTCACCAATATTCCAATGCCTGATGTTAATCACTACTTTGGAAAAAAAACACTGGGCACCGGCGGATGGATGGGCGCATTGCTGGAATTATTGAAAGGCAACCCTGAATTGGAAATAGGCGTGGTGAACGCTTGTAGTCATTTTCCAGATGCACACTTTCATGTTGATGGAGTAGATTATTTTATAGTAAACCAAGCATCTGCAAAATTCAGGCGCTCCCTTTTTCCTGTTGATAACAACCCTGTTTACCTGAACCAATGTGCGAGCTTAGTAAATTCATTTAAGCCTGATCTTGTCCACATCCACGGAACTGAACGGTTTTACGCCATGCTGATGAGCAAAGGCATGGTAAAATATCCTGTAGTTATTTCCATACAAGGGATAATGGACGCATGCAGTGAGTGGTATCGATGGTTTGGAAAGTTGTCTTTGATGGAAATTATTACAGCAAGTGCTGCAAGTTCCATTAAATTTTCAGGTCTGCTCTGGGAACTTAGAGAAGCAAGACAACAAGCCCGGCGGGAAAGGGAGTATTTCAAAAAGGGCCGATACTTTTTTGGCCGGACAGATTGGGACAGGGCTTACCTTTCCTATTTCAACAACCAGGCACAGTATTTTGAAATCAATAGAGTTATCAGGCAACCCTTCTGGAAACATCAATGGACCCTTGATGGCTGTAAAAAACATCGAATTATTTTCACAAATACCCGTCATCCGAGGAAAGGCACAGAACTGCTTCTGGAGGCTGTAAAAAAATTAAAATCCCAGTATCCGGATATTCAACTTATCCTTATCGGTTCACTGGGTAGTGGGGGGTATGCAAAATATCTGGAAAAAAAAATCAAGGATTTAGGTGACTGTGTAAAGCCTTTGGGTCAATTGGATGCTGATGAGATAGGAAAAGAATTATGCACAGCTCACGTTTTTGTGTCTGCCTCCTATATCGACAACAGTCCCAACAGCATTGCAGAAGCTCAGCTTGTTGGGATGCCGGTAATTGCATCATACACAGGGGGTGTCCCCAGCATGGTGAAGGAAGAAAAGAGTGGTCTGTTCTTTCCCACAGGTGATGTTCCAATCCTGGTGAGCAGAATTAAAACAATTTTTGAAAATGACACCCTGGCTATAAAGCTCGGGGAAAAAGCCCGGCAGACTGCAAGGAAAAGGCATGATCCGGAAACGATACTTAGTGCACAGCTTGCAGCATACGAAAGTATCCTCCGGGATTCGAAAGGACATTTGAATCTATGAACGTATCTACTGATCCTGACCATAAGGATACCTGGGGAATTTGGGCAAACAGACTGGTGCGCAAAAAAAATCTATTTGCCAAAATACTGTGGACTTCCTATGCAAGACTGAAATGTCTTTATTGGAAAATATATCTTGGCAGGGGTTCTTTTTTCTGGGGGAAGATGCACTTTCAAAGAGTACCTGGAAGTTATATCTCAGTTGGAGATAATTGCCGATTCCGTTCAGCAACCTGGTCAAATCTGGCCGGTATTAACAGACCTTGCTACATTTGCACTCTTAAACAAGGTGCCAAGATAATTATTGGCAAAGGGAGCGGGTTCAGTGGAACGGTCATCAGTGCTGCTGAATCCATAGAGATTGGTTCCAATGTTCTTTGCGGTGCCAATGTAACCATTACTGACACGGACTGGCATAATCTTGATCTCTCGCCGGAAAATCGCAAACCTGCACCTACTGCACCTGTAATTATTGGATCAAATGTCTGGCTGGGCATGAACGTGACCATACTCAAGGGTGTAACTATAGGATCCAATACCATAATATCAGCAAACAGCACCGTTACACAAAATATTCCAGACAATGTTATTGCTGCGGGTTTGCCAGCAAAAGTCATAAAAAAACGATGAACGATTTAATTAAACCTTTTACCCGGGAAAAGAACCAGTTTATTTTTTGTGTACTTGGGTTTTTCTGGGTCAGTAATTTAAGACCATTACTTGAAGAACAAACCTCTTTGTTAAGGGTATTGGTATATCCTATATTCATATTATTGTTAGCTGTCTTTACCAGGCTCTTTTTTTGTGTCAAAAAAAACAAACCCTACATGGATAACATTGCCTTTAACATTCTTTTGTGTTTTGTAGTTCTGGGGTGTGTCTGCATAGTCAGAGGTATTCCATTGCATATGGATAAAACAGCCATCAGAGGCCTGCTTTTTAATCTGTCTGGAGCAGCTGTAGTATGGGTCATGCCGCTTACCATTTTATTTTCAATCAAGGGGCAATTCTGGATGACATGGTTAGCAAAAATGAAATACATCGTGGTTTTCGGGATACTCTATGTCTCTGTTTTAATGTTAACAGCACTTGTTACAGGGGATATGCTCGAGCATAAGTCATTCAACTCAACTGATTTTCTGTTTATCGCCCCCTTCTTGGTCATCTGGTCAAGATTTAAAATGGACAGTGCTGATTTGCTTTTGGGATGTTTTGGTGTGGCTGTCATTGGTATTTGGATGTTTCTTGTCAATGAACGATTCGCCATTGCATATGCCGGTTTGATGTGTCTTTTTTATATGATCACCATTTTTTTTGAAAAATATAAACTGAATTTAAAGATCAATATTTTGGTCCTGTTTTTGACAATATCGATTGTCTCAGGCGTTCTTTTTTCCCAAGTATCATTTTTCAGGTCATATGTAGACCGATATATTTTTCAAGGTGAAATACTAAAAGATACACGCATTCATATCCGAAGTGGGGAAAGACTTGGTGCTGCCGTTACTCAAGATATGTTCTTTTATGAAAAAATATTTGGCAAAGGGATTGATGGCAAATATGTATGGGGCAGTATAGGCTGGCCTCCTAGGCCCTACATCAGGGACAATGTGGAGATTGGTTATAAGCAATTGATATTAAAGGGAGGGTATACGATGCAGATGACTTTTCTGGCCATTTCTCTGTATGCAGCCTATCTTGCTATATTTCGCAGCAGGAATCGAATTACAAGATATCTTGCTTATATAATAATAGCACGGCTAATAATCATGACTACTGCTATGATACCCCGTGTCGGTTTTGAATATTTTATGTACTGGATAATTGTTGGTGGGTGTCTGTCGTCAGAACTAAGATCTTTTTCCGATGATGATATTCTGCAAAAATGTGCTGGCAAGCGCATCATTATTAAATGGTAAATTACTTTTGGTGCGAACTTGCATATGGCTTTAATTTGATAAAAAATAATAATCGCTGTTTAAAGGTTCTAATAAAATAAAAAAACACTTGATCATTCTTTCGGAAACAGCCTCCTTTCCCTGGGGTATGGCGGCAGCCAACCGGGTGCGCAACCTTGCCAAAGCAGCAATGATGGAAGGATGGCATGTAAGCTATACAGGCTTGCGCGGTGCGGATATCAAAAAAAAAGCAGGCAAAGAATATAAGGTTTGTGGTAAAGAATTCGGTATTTCATATTGTTATCCTGGACAATTTGCCGTCCGTCCTGCAAATTGGTGGGTAAGGCGTTTTGATGATGCTCTTGGCTGGCTGTTTACCATTTTTTTTATACTTCAAAAAAAAATGTTTCAAAAAGTAGATGCCATTATTTTTTATTCACGAAAGAATAAAATCACTGGATTCTGGATTCCATTCCTACACTTTTTAAACATACCGGTTATTTTGGAAGTTTGCGAATGGCCTTTGGCCATAACCGAAACCCAGGGGAAAGACCACAGAAAAGCTCAGCGGTTCTGTTTGAATATCTTGCCAAAAGTCGACGCTGTTTTACCTATTTCCACTTATATCAACCGCGAAATAGCAAAGATTACAAAGAGTAAACAGAGTGTGCTCCCATCGTTTCAGATTCCCATCCTCATCGATGTCGAGAGCAAAATAAAAGAAGATGAAAACAAAACAGATGACCGATTTATGCTTTACTGTGGATCTCTTGACTACATGGATATTGCCTTAATGATAGTTGATATTGTTCGTGAACTGAAAAATCGCGGAATTGATATTCCTGTAAAATTCACAGGAAAAGAGGATGATACCCGTTTGGCCCAATTAAAACACTATGCAAAACAAAAAGAGGTCCATTTACAATTTGAGTTCACAGGGTTCATAGCAGAAGAAAAATTGCACAGGCTGATGCGGCAGGCCCTCTGCCTGCTTGCACCGCTGCCTGTAAACCCGCAATCCCAATCCCGCTTTCCAACCAAAATAGGGTATTATCTTGCCAGTGCAAGCCCAGTGGTGACCAATGGTGTCGGTGATGTCAACCTATACCTGAAAGATGGTGTCAATGCATTTGTGGCCCCGGACTGCAAGGCCTCACAATTTGCGGAAAAGATAGAAACAATAATCAATGCGCCTGAACTGGCAGAACGTGTTGGGACTGCCGGTCGTGATATGGCTATGAAAAAATTCCATTATACTCTTGCCTGTAAAGGTTTTGGCGATTTTATCCACAGGGTGGTAAAAGAATACAAAAGATAGACAAACCAAAGGATTTGAAAGGACTGCAATAAAGAAAGTATAAAATCTAAGGCAGTACATCCTACGATTTAAACTATAAATGGATATAAAAAATTGGCTCAAGTTTTATTCTCATTAAAAACAAAAAAAGAGCGCTTACTTTAAGAACCATCCAGATGAAAATTATCCATCTCATTGACTCATTAAAATCTGGCGGTAAAGAGCGTCAATTCGTTGAAACGCTAAAATTCCTGTCACAACATAATGGCATTACCTGCGACGTGGTGGTCATGTCCGAGAATATTCATTACGGCTATGTTAAAGACCTGGATATCAAAATCCATCAGCTGATCAGAAAATATAAGAACGATCCTAGCATGTTTTTGAAAATATATAAATTATTCAAAGCATTACAACCCGATATTATTCACTCCTGGAACTCCATGTGTTCAGTGTATGCCGTTCCCGCAGTCAAATTACTAGGAATTAGATTGGTGAATAATTTTTTGAGAAATGCACCAATGAACCTGGGCCTAAACGACAAGAACTGGCTGCGTGCTAAACTGACTTTTCCGTTTTCCGATGTAATTGCGGCAAACTCTTATGCAGGTTTGAAATCATATCAAGTGCCGGCTCACAAAGGTGTCTGTCTTCATAATGGCTTTGATTTTTCCAGAACAAAACAGCTCGTTGATAAGGATACGATAAGGCAAATGTTTGATATCGGATCAAAATATGTGGTTGGTATGGTGGCGACTTTTTCTAAGAAAAAAGACCATAAAACCTTTATCGATGCCGCACAAATAGTTCTTGAAAAAAGAGAAGATGTCACCTTTGTAGCCATTGGAGATGGCGAATATTTCACTGAGACAAAAAAACAGATCCGGCCTGAGTATCGAGACCGGTTTATACTACCCGGTACCCAGAAAAGAGTAATGAACATTGTAAACATATTTGACATTGGTATTCTGCTGACAAATATCCATAACCATGGGGAAGGTATTCCAAATGCTGTCATGGAATACATGGCCCTGAAAAAACCGGTCATTGTATCCGATTGCGGGGGTATTCGGGAGTTGGTGGAAGACCAAAAAACAGGTTTTATAATGAAGGTTAACAATCCGGGCCATATTGCTAAAAAAATATCGCTGCTGCTGGATAGCAAACCCCTTGCAACAGAATTAGGCCAGAACGGCTATGAAAAATTATTAAAAGAATTCAGCCTTGACGTCATGGGAAATGAATTTTTAAGACTTTACAAATCCCTGGGAAATTAAAGCCCCGAAGTGATTGATAATCAATGTTTTTTAACTTATACCCGACATTAAATGCTTTTATACTTTAGAACCTCTCATATGATTCACTTGACAAAGACCGTCAACATTTTTTTAATCACACTCACCCTTTGCATGTTCTCTTCATTCTCCTTTGCCGGGAATTTTATTACTGCTAAGGCTGGTGGGAAAAATGTATGGTACATTGAGATGAACAAGCCCCACGCCGTGTACCACAAGGGTAAGACCTATATAGCCTTCCATGGCGGCGGCAGCCACTTCCTTGATCCTCTGGTGATCAGCTATGACCACAAAACAGGGATCGTAATTGGCCCTGTAAAGGTGGGTGAAAATCCACTTGCCAAATACCCGGACAACCACGGGAATCCAGCTATAATCGTTGACGATACCGGTTACATCCACGTGTTCTATGGCGGCCATGGTTCCTATCGGGGCAAAATGACGCATGCCGTTTCCAGAGAACCGGGCGACATATCTTCCTGGGAGCACCTTGACAATATTAACCCGTTGACAACCTATCCCCAATTACTAAAAATGTCAGATGGCACCATCTATTTTTTTTATAGGGCTGGCAACCATCGTTCAAACTGGGCCTATGTCATTTCCACGGACAATGGTCGGTCCTTTAGCCGGGAAATACAATTGCTTGCTGCAGGACAAAAACGTACTGATCGAGAATATTTCAATGGTGAGTATCACGATGCATGGTATAGCAGTTTTTACAAGGACAAATATGATACCATCCACCATGTGACCCGGTACCATGCCTGCACAAAATATTCAGACGATCCATACCACAATAGACGGCGTCATAACATTTATCATCTTCAAATGTCCCATGGCATAGGCAGATGGACAAACTTAACCGGCCGGCAGCTCACACTACCTTTAACTCTTGAAGATGCCGATCAACATTGTCTGATTTTCGAGTCCGACCCCAAAAAAGGACATTCGCAATTAATACATACACTCATAAGCGGTTTCACCATAGGGCAGAATAAAAAGCCCCATATCCTCTTTGGCAGCGGTCGAGGCAATTGGGGTCGCATTGATCAAAAGTGGAGACTCGCCATCGGTACACCCTGGAAGGGAAGCTGGTCAATCCGGAAAGCCCCCGGAGAAGGGCAGCTTAGCCTTGAAGAGAATGGCTCCCTTCAGATCTGGTCGGAGCAGATTTTAAATTCGCGGGACGGAGGCCAAACCTGGAAAGTAGTTACCGATCTTGGCAAAAATCGTTTAGGCGGTATATCCCTTGTTTATGACGGTGTTCAAAGGGCCCGTATTGTGGCCCATGATCGTCGCCCAAAAACCAAAGAGGGCCTCAGGAACCAGAAAATATTCCTGTGGGGCGGTACCGGTTTTGTCACGCCCCGGCCATACAGGGATACAGATACCCTTTAATGATTAAAAAACCACATATTTTGATTACCATGCCTTCTCGTAAAGATCCCGGAGGAGTCTCCAGCTTTTTCAATTCAATATTACCTCATATATCTTATGATAAAACCATGGTATCAACATTTGAAATCGGTAACACAAAGGGGGGAAGCAGTAAAGTTTACCCTTTATCTGATCAGTTGCGTTTTTATCGTGCAATAAAAAATCTTGAGCCGACCCTGGTGCATATAAATCCATCATTGAATCTTAAAAGTTTTATCAGGGACGGTTTGTTCATTCTGCAAGCCAAACACAAAAGGCTGCCCGTCATTGTTTTTTTCCATGGATGGGAAAAAAAATTTGAGAAAACCGTTGAAGGGAAATTACTATGGTTTTTTCGATTCACCTATGGGAAGGCCGACAGTTTCATTGTTTTGGGCAATGCATTTAAAAAAGTACTTTTACACTGGGGGGTTACACAACCGATTCACCGATATACGACAACCGTGGATGAATTGCTTGTTAAAAACTTTTCGGTCTCTGACAAAATCACACAAATTAAAAACACCCCCATAATTAAGGTTCTCTTTCTTGCCCGCCTTGAAAAAGAAAAAGGAATATTTGAGACCGTTGATGCAGTGGACAGTCTAATTCAAAAAGGCATACCTGTTTCATTGTCCATAGCTGGAGATGGAAAAATCATGGATGAACTTAAGCAATATGTCAGACAGAAAAAACCAAATACAAACAGCTTCCTTTTTTTGGGGTATGTAAAAAATAGTGCCAAGGCAAAGGCATTTACTGATCATCATATCTATTGCTTCCCCACCTATTACGGCGAGGGGCTTCCAACGTCAGTTCTTGAAGCGATGGCATTTGGCCTGCCCATAATTACAAGACCGGTTGGTGGTATCCTGGATTTTTTTGAGGACCAAAAAATGGGCTTTCTTGTACAGGAAAAATCTTCAGAAGACATTGCTGATAGTCTAGAAAAATTGATTCATAACAGGCATAATATGATGAAAATATCCATGTATAATGCGGATTATGCTAAAAAAAATTTAATGGCTTCTATTGTAGCCAAAAGGCTTCTTAAAACCTACGATACTATTGTTGGAAAATAATTTACAGGCAATTGCTTTGTGACCTGCCCACAGGTCAAAACAATCTTCATTTGCAAAGAAAAAAAGTGAGCTCTCTTGATGGATAAAAAACAAATTGTCTTAATCACCATGCCTTCATCAAATGACAAGGGAGGAGTTTCCAACTTTTTTAACTCAATATTACCTCATTTATCTGCTGATAATGCATTTGTATCGACATTTGAAATCGGTAATACCAAGGGGCGAAAAAACTGGATTTACCCTTTAACAGATCAATTACGATTACATAGCGTAATAAAGAATCTTGATCCAACTCTGTTGCATATAAATCCATCGTTAAATCTTAAAAGTTTTATCAGGGACGGTTTGTTTATTCTTCAGGCCAAACACAAAAAACTGCCAATCATTGTTTTCTTTCGTGGCTGGGAAAAGAAATTTGAGAAAATAGTTGAAAAAAAATTATTGTGGTTTTTTCGAACCACTTATGGAAAGGCCGACAGCTTTATTGTCTTGGCCAATGCATTTAAAAAAACACTTCTAAATTGGGGAATTACACAACCCATTCACTTAGCTACGACAACCGTGGATGAATTGCTTGTTACAAACTTTTCTATTTATGACAAAATAGCGCAAATAAAAAATACTCAAACAATAAAAATTCTATTTCTTGCCCGCCTTGAAAAAGAAAAAGGAATTTTTGAGACGATTGATGCAGTGGCCAGTCTTATTCAAAAAGGCATACCTGTTTCATTATCCATAGCTGGAGATGGAAAAGTTTTGGATGAAGTCAAACGTTATGTCAGACAAAAAACACAACATAAAAACCTCTTCCTTTTTTTGGGATATGTAAAAAATAATGATAAAATCAAGGCATTTACGGATCATCATGTCTATTGTCTTCCTACATATTACGGTGAAGGACTTCCCAACTCAATTCTGGAAGCAATGGCATTTGGATTGCCCATAGTTACAAGACCGGTCGGTGGTATCCTGGATTTTTTTGAGGACCAAAAAATGGGCCTTCTTGTACAGGAAAAATCTTCAGAAGACATTGCTGATAGTTTAGAAAAATTGATTCATAACAGGCATAATATGATGAAAATATCCATGTATAATGCTGAGTATGCTAAAAAAAATTTTATGGCTTCCATTGTAGCCAAAAGGCTTCTTAAAACTTACGATACAATTCTGGAAAGATGAATCACAGAAAAATATGAATTTTTCTTGGTATAAAAACAGATTCTCCAAAATGTCAACAGCTGAAATTTTATGGAGAATACTGGAAAAAACAAAAAAACTAATTGATAAGTCAAGTGATTTCAAAAATCCCAACATCATTTTCCCATTAGAAAAATCTATCTTTTCTCTTTCAGATTATGCCTATGAAACCGACTTAAAAAAAAAGTTTCCCAAAAGCATTAATTATCATAAGGCTATTGCGGATTCAGCCCTGAAGAATTGCTTTGATGCTTTTGGTATAACGGTTTGTCACAATAACAGCATTGATTGGTTTATTGATCCCATAACAAAAAAAAGATGGCCTCAAAAATTTTGGGGCGATATCGATTATAGAGATAAGACCCTTGGAGGTGTAAAATTTGTATGGGAGATAAACAGACTTTATTGTCTTTTTTCTCTTGGTATTGTTTATAGGATAACCAGGGATCAAAAATATGCGGATAAGATTCTTTGGATAATTAAATCATGGGTTAAACAAAATCCATATCCCCTTGGTATAAATTTTTCAAGCGGAATAGAAGCAGGTGTTAGGCTTGCTAATCTTTTGTGGGCCCTCTCATTTTTAAAAGACTACCCTTTTTCAGATGATGATCTAAAGGCAATTCATTTGTTTGTATACGTTAATGCGATCAGGCTTAAAAGATTTCCTTCCCGGTATTCTTCTTCCAACAATCACCTTCTTGCAGAAGGATTTGGTTTGTTTATTGCCGGGCTTTATTTCCCTTGTCTGGAAGGTTCTGATCAATGGTTTATACATGGGAAAAAGATACTTGAGGATGAGGTCTCCCGCCAGATTCTTTCCGATGGCGGAAGTTTTGAGTACTCAACCACATATCTTTCATTTGTTTTTGATTTTTTTCTGCTTTTCAGGTTTTGCTGCAATAAAAATCAAATTGAATACTCTATAGAGTTAGATAGGCGGCTTGAAAAATCCTGTGAATTTATAAATTCCCTTATGGATAAAAATGGGAATATCCCTAATATAGGAGATCAGGACAGTGCTGTACTTGTAGATTTCGGGTTAAGTAATCATGAAAACTTTCAATCTATTTTAAACACCGGATCCATTATATTTGGTGGAGATTATTTATTATCGAACAAACCTGATCTAAAAACATTCCTGATTACGGGCAAAGCAATTAAACAGCGAATAGATAGGGATATAAAACATCGATTGTCTGCCGTTAAGCATAAAGAAAGCGGACTGTCTGTTATCAGAGACAATGTTAGAGGCAAAGAAATGCTTTTTGTGGGCAATGCCATGCCCCTTGGAATGCCACCACTTTACGCCCATGGTCACCTTGATGCGCTTTCATTAACACTCACGGTAGATGGTAAAGAAATTTTTATTGATCCAGGCACCTATCTTTACCATGGCGGCGGTAAATGGCGAGAATATTTCAGATCTACAGCCGCCCATAATACCATTCGTATTAATGGAAAGGATATGACTAAACAAACAGGGGATTTTATGTTTGAAAAACCATATCTGGTAACCAAAAACGTGATTGAAAAAGACAATCATAAAATGATCTGGGAAACCGGGCATGATGCCTATTCAAAAAAAGATCCCTTTGCTTTTGTTGAACGGAAAGTTGTGTGGGATAATACCCAAGATGAATTTACTATAATGGATATTGTAAGGCATAAAAAACCGGGTTTTATTGAAATATTTTTTCATTGCCACCCCGGTTGTGAAGTGACATCAATTGATGACAATTTTTCAATCGTTAATGACGGTTCCACAATTAACCTGATTTATGATGGGCGCTTAAAGCCTAAAATATTATATGGATCTGATGATCCTGTTGCAGGATGGTATTCGCCCGGTTTCAATAAAATCATGAAATCATCAACAATCAGACTTTCTGGCAGCTTTGATACGCAAACCAGCTTTACAACCAGAATTCATATAAATTAACAAGACTATTTGCATTAAAAAATCAAAAAGGGAGATAAATGAGAATCAGTATTTTCGGACTTGGTTATGTTGGGGCGGTTTCTGCTGCCTGCCTGGCAAAAGAAGGGCATGATGTAATTGGAGTGGATATAGTTGACGTTAAAGTTGATTTTATCAATAAGGGCCAATCCCCCATTATTGAAAAAGATATTGACGAAATGATTAAAACGGCCGTTAATCATGGGAAATTGAGCGCTACCAAAAACGGTGCGCTGGCTGTTCAGAATACAGATATGTCATTGATTTGTGTTGGAACTCCCAGCCAAGCGAACGGGAACCTTGATACAGGTTTTGTCAAACGGGTGTGCGAAAACATCGGATCGGCCATAAAGCATAAAAAAAGCCGCCATGTTGTGGTAATTCGGAGTACAATACTGCCCGGCACAATAACAAATATTGTTATTCCAACTCTTGAAGAAAGCTCAGGAAAGATTGCCGGAGAGGATTTTGGTTTATGCAATAACCCTGAATTTTTAAGGGAGGGAACTGCTGTTTATGATTTTTATAACCCCCCTAAAACCGTTATAGGAGAAACCGATAAAAAAAGCGGAGACCTTCTGGCATCATTGTATGATAAGCTTGATGCTCCTCTTATCAGGACTAAAATCGAAATTGCAGAGATGGTCAAATATGTTGATAATGTATGGCACGCTCTTAAAGTGGGATTTGGCAATGAAATTGGTAATATCTGCAAATCCATAGGTGTGGACAGCCACGAGGTGATGAATATTTTCTGTAGTGATACAAAACTCAATATTTCACCGTACTATTTGAAGCCAGGGTTTGCATTTGGGGGTTCCTGTCTGCCAAAAGATGTCAGGGCACTGACTTATAAAGGTAAATCGCACGACCTTGATCTGCCGATATTAAACGCTATATTACCGAGCAACATCACCCATATAGAAAATGGGATTCGTCTGGTGATGGAGAATGACAGCAAAAAAATAGGATTCTTAGGATTTAGCTTTAAGGCAGAAACAGACGATTTAAGAGAAAGCCCGATTGTTGAAATGATTGAAAGACTACTGGGAAAGGGTTATAATATAAAATTGTATGACAGGAATGTCAATCTTGCAAGCCTGGTAGGGGCAAATAAACATTTTATTTTAAACAGAATCCCCCACATTTCTAAACTGATGGTAAAAACAATTGATGAGGTTATTGATCATGCCCAAACCATTGTGATCGGTAACAACTCTCCTGAATTTAAAGACATATTGGCAAAGGTGAAAAAAAACCAGAAAATTATCGATCTGGTTCGTGCTGTTAAGGACAAAACAAGTGATGAATCATACAACGGAATTTGCTGGTAAACTAAGATGAAAGTACTAATTATTGTTGAAAATCTTCCTGTTCCCTTTGATCGGCGTGTATGGCAGGAAGCGACAGCCTTGAAGAACAACGGGCATATCGTATCTGTTATCTGCCCTGCAATGAAGGGGTATAGTAAAGAATTTGAAATCATAGATAATATTCATATTCACAGGCATCCGTTAACTGTTGAGGGAAGTGGAGCCCCAGGTTATCTGGTTGAATACTCCCTGGCTCTTTTCCATCAGTTTATTCTTTGTATAAAAGTGTTAAACCAGAGAGGATTTGATGTCATTCACGCTTGCAACCCTCCTGATAATATTTTTATTATTGGTGGATTTTTTAAATTCATTTTTGGAAAAAAATTTTTATTTGACCATCATGATATCACTCCTGAACTCTATATGGCAAAATTTGGAAAAAAAGATATTTTTTACAGGATAATGCTGTTATGGGAAAAGCTGACCTTTAAAACAGCAGATATTTCAATTGCCACCAATGAATCCTATAAAAAAATCGCCATCAAGCGCGGCGGAATGCCGCCTGAAAAAGTTCACATCGTCCGCAGCGGTCCTGATTTAAACAGGACTAAAACAGTTTTGGGAGATGACAAATGGAAAAAAAACAAAAAATTTCTCGTGGGATATGTGGGTGTCATGGGTGCCCAGGAAGGGCTTGATTATCTGTTAGAAGGGATTTCATATCTCGTCCATGAACTCAAAAGACTGGATATCCATTTTGTACTTATTGGCAGCGGTACAGAACTTGAGCAGCTGAAAACCTTAACCGGGAAATTAAAAATTCAGAATTTTGTCACCTTTACGGGCAGAGTACCAGATGACCTGTTAATGCAAATTCTCAGCACTGCAGATATATGCGTCAACCCTGATGTGGTGAACGATATGAACGACAAATCCACTATGAATAAAATAATGGAATACATGGCTCTTGGCAAACCCATTGTTCAGTTTGAAATGACTGAAGGTAAATTTTCAGCACAGGATGCCTCCCTTTATGCGGAGCCAAACAATTCAAGATCTTTAATAGATAAAATAATTCAGATCATTGACGATCCGGAATTGGGAAGAAAAATGGGGGATTTCGGCAGGAAACGAGTTGTGAAACATCTTCAATGGAAACATGAAATACCAAAACTGATAGCAGCATATAAAGCGTTGAGATGAACCTTAAGAACTTTAATCATGAGACCTTTTTTGTTCTGCTTTGTGCCTGTTCAGAACCAGATAAAAAACGGTGTGACAGGATCATTAACGCTGCCGGTAAAATCAATGATTGGACCCTTGTTTACGAAATTGCTCAAAACCAAAGGGTCCTTCCCTTTTTATATATTAATATTAAAAATATTCTTCATGCTCAGATTCCCGGAAAGATATTTGAAAAATTTAAAACCGCCTATTTGGATGTCTCTGCCAGGAACCTTTATCTATCATCTTTCCTGTTAAGACTTATAGGGCTTTTTAACCATAACAGTGTTAATGTACTGCCCCTAAAGGGTCCGGTTATTGCCCAGGACCTCTATGGAGATATAAATCTACGGGGTTTTTCTGACCTTGACATACTTGTGGATACCGTCGATGCTGTAAAAGCTTGGTCAATTCTCTTGGAAAATAAATTTCAGCCGGAATTAACTCTTGATATTAAACAATTTAAAAAATTCATCAAACATGAAGACAACATTTCTTTTTTAGATCCAACTGGAAAAATCAGCGTTGAACTGCACTGGGAATTGTCAGGTTTTTATCTTTCCAAACCATTGAGTTTAAGGCATGTTGAAAAAAATTTAACCCGCATCCCAATCCTTAATAAAAAAATACCTCATCTTTCTTCTGAAAATCTGTTAATATATCTATGTATTCATGGAGCAAAGCATGGTTGGGAATTTCTAGAACAAATATGCTGTGTTGCAGAACTCATTAAAAACAAGGAGATAAATTGGCGCATTGTCAATGAAACCGCTTTAAACTGGCAGAGCAAAAGGATGCTTGGAATAGGGCTTTATCTATCGTGGAAAGTTCTTGATGCGCCTGTTCCTGATTCAGTGGTTTTTGAAATAAAAAAGGATAAAAAAATTCCTGTTTTAAGCCAGGAAGTTGTTGTCCTTTTATTTGAAAACCCTTTAGATAATTATCATAAAAGCATTACAAACCGGTTTTCATCCTTTCATATCAGAATAAGGGACAACTTTTCAGATAAACTAAAATACTTTTTTAGACTTATTTTTAGTCCTACATATAAAGAGTGGATCAATTTCCCTTTGCCGGCTTGGCTGTCATTTTTACATTATTTTTTAAGACCTTATCGATTAATGATGTCCAAACTGAGGAGCAGACATGCTTAAAGAACACAGCTCATTTATTTTAGATATTGAGAAAACCATTGATATCGGTATCACTGCTTTTTCTTTCATCGCTGCATATTTTATAAAAAAATACCTCCTGCTGGTAAACTTAAGCAGTCTTTCTCAAGACCCCAACTACTATATTATTCTTTTACTGATTGTTATTTTTTGGTTTATTTCCTTTAAATGGATGGGCATGTATATGTCCTATCGCCAGCAACCGTTTAGGAAGTTTTTCACCAAAATTTTAAAATCTTGTTTCATGGGGATAATCCTGGTTAGCGTTGCCATGTATTTGTTGCACATCCAGGACATCAGCCGCCTTTTGATGGGTATTTTCCTTGTTCTTAATATTTTGTTGCTGACCCTATCCAAATTTATTATTTTTAAAACCCTTAAAAAAGTCAGGACAGATGGTCGTTACAAAAAAAATATTCTAATTATCGGGAGCAAGGATAGAGCGCGACAGATTATCAGGGTGGTGGAAAATCATGAAGCGACGGGTTATATGATCCTGGGCTGTTTTGAAGTGGGTGAAGAAAAACTGGGACAAACCGTTTTAAATGATCATAAGGTCATCGGCCTTATAAAAGATCTTGAAAATTATCTTAAGGATAACATTGTTGATGAACTTATCTTTGCCATGTCCCTAAAAGAGTTTGAAAACGGGGAGCGGTATCTTGCTTTTGCTGAAAGCATGGGAATAAAAGTACGTATCATACCGGACTGGGAGCTGCATTACTTAATGTATCGGCCCAATATAGCAACAGCAAGTTTTGAAGATTTTTTTGGGGTTCACACCATGGCTCTCCAGTCTACTCCTCGAAATGAAGGTAAAATCATAATCAAGCATGTATTTGACTTTATAACCAGCTTTGCTTTGATAATTATTTTACTACCTTTATTCATTGCCATTGGCGTTGCTATAAAAATATTCTCCCGAGGAGCTGTTTTCTACCAGCAGGAACGGCTTGGAATGAATGGAAGGCGTTTTATGGTGTACAAGTTTCGAACCATGATTGAACATGCAGATGAAATTCTTAAAGAGCTGGCAGAAATGAATGAGGCCGACGGTCCTGTGTTTAAGATCAAGGATGATCCAAGAATTATTCCCTATGTGGGTACATTTTTAAGAAAAACAAGTCTGGATGAACTCCCCCAGCTTTTTAATGTTCTCAAAACTGAGATGAGCCTTGTGGGGCCAAGACCACCAATACCCAAAGAAGTTGACGAGTATTCAGTGTGGCATCGACGGCGGCTATCCATGAAACCGGGGATGACCTGTCTGTGGCAGATTTCACCAAAGCGGAATGAACTGAGCTTTGAAGACTGGATGAAGCTGGATTTAAAGTATATTGACAGCTGGTCTCTTTTCAATGACCTGAAGATTCTCATACTCACAGCCAAGGCCGTGCTGACCGGAGCCGGCAGATGAAATAAATATCATGTTTCTACTTGAATCATCACATAAATTTCATTTAACCATAATCATTTTTTTTGGATGTCTGACCGGGGTTACACTATTTAGTCATATATTTATTGATCGATACGAAAAAAACGGCCCTGAAATGTTGACGGATAAATGGAAACCACATTCCTCAAAAAACAGTATTGCTCAGATAAAAAATTACAAGGTGTACCTATCCTCGTCAAATCAGAGTGAAAGTGTCAGTATTCAGCAACCGATTTCACCCTTTGATCAAGGCTCCATTTTAAAATTATCAGCCGATGCAAAATGTGAGAATGTCCATCCAGGGGAAAAAACATGGAACCGGGCAAGGATTCTGCTTATACAGAATGACGGGCGAAAGGACAGGTGGGATTTACCTCATTCCACCGTCACTTTCTCCGGAACCAGGGATTGGAAGCATTATAGTAAAATATACCCCATTGGGAAAGACACAAAAACACTCAAAGTAAA
>CAYVZG010000070.1:0-21543 GCA_964455805.1 uncultured Desulfobacula sp. | reverse complement strand
GGCGATGCAGGGCTTGAACCTGCGACTTCAACCTTGTAAGGGTTGCACTCTCCCAGCTGAGTTAATCGCCCGAAAAACAAGCCCGTTTATATCAATTAAAAAAAAACATGTCAAGCAAAAACCACCATAAAACCATGATCATAATTATTGATAAAAATTATTTACAAAGGCTATACTTGCATGCTTATATTAAAATATGCTATAAATGTTTAAGCTTAAGTGGTAATTGGGTTTTCAATATATAAATTCCTTTTTTACTTTAAAATTTTTAATGACGATCAATCACTTATTCTTAATTTCACTCGTCATAAATTTCACCCAAGGAGTCTGCAAATGGAACCGGTACAAGGATATCTTGAAATTATGGATAAAGGGTTTGGTTTTTTAAGGGTCATAGAGGAAAACTTCCAGCCCAAACCTGAAAACACCTATGTTCCAAATAGTCTGATACGGAAATTAAATTTGAAAGAGGGTAGTTTTATCCAAGGTTTTGGTGAAAAAAAAGGGGCGAGCAACCCCAATTTAGCCCTTCTTCGTGTGGAAACCATCAATAAAATGCCCTTTGATGAATTTATCAAGACGCCCCTGTTGCAGGATCAGACCAGCATTAACCCTTTTGAACGTTTCTATCTTACCCAAAACAAAGATGACGTCACAGGAAAAGCCCTGGATATGATTGTTCCCATTGGAATGGGGCAGAGAGGTTTGATTATCTCCCCCCCCAAATCCGGCAAAACAACCCTGTTACAGCACATGGCAAACTCAGTGGTGATGAATCATCCAGACGCAAAAGTTTTTATTCTTCTGGTGGACGAAAGGCCAGAGGAGGTAACAGACTTTCAAAGGGGATTAAAGGATGCTCATGTCCTATACTCTTCGGCAGACCAGAAGATAGGGCAGCACATGAGAATGACTCGCCTTGCCATGCATACGGCCATTCGATGCGCTGAAATAGGACAGGATTCAGTCGTATTTATTGATTCTCTAACCCGGATGACAAGAGCCTTTAATGCAAACACAGACAGCTATGGAAAAACCCTTAGCGGGGGTCTTGGCGCCAATGCCATGGAATTCCCAAGAAAAATTTTCGGCGCTGCAAGAAAACTTGAAAATGGAGGTTCCTTAACCA
This sequence comes from uncultured Desulfobacula sp., assembly GCA_964455805.1. Classification (GTDB taxonomy): domain Bacteria; phylum Desulfobacterota; class Desulfobacteria; order Desulfobacterales; family Desulfobacteraceae; genus Desulfobacula. The sequence goes on along the minus strand of CAYVZG010000070.1, from coordinate 20,414 downwards.
TTATTGCCACCATACTTGTTGATACCGGCAGCCGAATGGATGACATTATCTATCAGGAATTTAAGGGAACAGGCAATATGGACCTGTTTCTTTCCCAGGACTGTGCAGAAAATAGAATCTGGCCGGCAATCAATATCAACAAAAGCGGCACACGTAAAGAAGACCTGCTAATGGATAAAGATGAACATAAAAAAATGATTGAGATTCGAAGGGCGCTTTCCACAAAGGATGAAAAAGACGCCATGAAGACATTTATATCATCTCTTTAAAGGCTCTGCAAAAAAATATTCCAAGAATAATCAAAAATGATTGAGATCCATAATTTAATCTTTGAATAAAAAAACCTGGAATCCATATAGACATTTTTAAATGGAATAGTCTATATTTTCAGTAAAAGATCAGTTAACACTCACATCACAACAACGCTTTTTCAAGCACCTGGGACATGTCATCGGCATAAATAATTTCCATTTGCTTTTGAATGGTTTTGGGAACCTCCTTGATATCGTTCCTATTTTCTTCCGAAACAATTACTTTTTTAATACCATTGGCATGGGCGGCCAGCAGTTTTTCCTTTAATCCGCCAACAGGCAACACCCTTCCCCGCAATGTGATCTCTCCTGTCATGGCAATCTTTCTTGATACAGGTCTTTTGGTCAGGACGGAAACCACAGCCGTACACATGGATATGCCTGCTGAAGGACCATCTTTTGGGATGGCACCTTCAGGAACATGAATGTGGATATCAAGATTCTTATAAAAATTTTCTTTAATCTTCAATTCTTTACTGCGGGATCTGACATAACTGACAGCAGCCTGGGATGACTCTTTCATGACATCTCCAAGTTTTCCTGTTACCAGCACATTCCCCTTTCCCGGCATGGTTACAACCTCTATGGTGAGCAGTTCGCCTCCGGCTTGGGTCCATGCAAGTCCTGTAACAACCCCGGTTCTATCTTCTTTTTCAAGGACGCTATCTCTAAAGGGGGGATGCCCTAAATATTTTAAAACCACGGTTGTTGAAATTCTATGCAGTTTCCTATTCTTGGTTTGAACAATCTCTTTTGCTATTTTCCTTAATACAGAAGAGATCTCCCGTTCCAGATTTCTAACCCCTGCCTCTTTTGTGTATTGTTTTATAACTGAATGGATGGCATTTTTTGAGAAAACAGCATCAGTCTTTGAAAGACCATTCTCTTCCAATTGTTTAGGTATTAAATATCCTTTGGCAATTTTAAGTTTTTCATACTCGGTATACCCCGGGATCTGAATGATTTCCATTCTGTCTCTCAAAGGGGCTGGAATATCATACAGGGTATTTGCCGTTGTAATAAAAAGAACCTGGGATAGATCATAATCCACTTCGAGATAGTGATCATTAAAATTTTTATTCTGCTCAGGGTCCAAAGCTTCAAGTAATGCAGATGATGGGTCACCCCTGAAATCAGCAGTCATTTTATCAATTTCATCCAAACAGAAAACCGGATTATTATATCCTGTTTTTTTTAAGGTTTGGATAATCTTGCCCGGCATTGCCCCGACATAGGTTCTTCTATGACCTCTGATTTCTGCTTCATCCCGGACACCGCCAAGGGAAATTCTGGCAAAGGCTCTACCTGTTGCCCTGGCAACTGATTTTGCCAAAGATGTTTTCCCAACACCAGGGGGTCCGACAAGACATAGAATCGGGCCTTTAATTTTTTTTACGAGAATTTGTACGGCCAAATATTCAAGGATCCTTTCTTTGGGTTTCTCTAACCCATAATGATCCTGATCTAATATTTGTTCCGCCTTTTTAAGATCATTTTTTTTCCTGGACTTTTTAAACCAGGGCAGGGAAATCAGCCAGTCAATATAATTTCTGACCACAGTGGCTTCCGAAGACATGGGAGACATCATTTTTAATTTTTCAAATTCTCTTTTTACTACCGATGCCCCTTCTTTAGACATTCTTTTTTTCTTTATCCGGTTTTCAAGATCCTCGAACTCAGCTGAATCACCACCTTCTCCCATTTCTTTCTTGATGGCCCGCATCTGCTCGTTCAAATAATGCTTTTTCTGCAGACTGTCCATTTGCTCTTTTACCCTTCCCTTTATTTTTTGGGACATGGTAAAAACTTCTGTTTCTTTTTGAATCAGTTTTAGCAATAAATAAAACCGGCTTTCTATGTTTCCACATTCCAGCAGTTTTTGCTTATCACCAACTTTAAATGGCATCTGGGCCGCAATGGTATCTGCATATCTGGATTCATGGGCAGAAATAGCATCAAGGGTTTTAAAAAAGGTCTGTGCGACAGCACCGGAAAGTTTGGCGTAATATTCAAACGCTTCGGTAACGGTTCTAATGGCAGCTTCTCTTGCTTTTTCGGGTAATGGGTCTTCAAACACCTCAATATATTCAACCTTAAGAAAACCATCCGCGTCAGCTAACTTGACAATTCTGCCTCTTTTGTAGCCTTCAACCAATGCCTTAACGCTACCATCGGGCAATCTTAAGAGCTGTGTGATTTTAGCCTCTGTGCCCACCTTAAAGACATCGTTAATATTTGGTTTTAAAACCTCAGGATCTTTTTGAGTTGTCAAAAAAATTTTTTTGTCTGCTGCCATGGCGTCGGATAGGGCTTTAATAGATTTGTCCCTTCCCACAAAAACGGGAGTAATAATAGAGGGGAACAGCACCATATCTCTTAAAGGTACAAGGGGCAGCTGTTTTTTTTCGCTTTCTGTACCATCAGGATGTAAAAACTTAGGCAATTTAATCATTAAATTTTAAAACCCTCTTTATTTTCATGCCTGCTTTTTAGGCTGTTCATAAAGCAGAATCGGGGCCTCATTTTTTAAAACGACCTCTTCTCCAACAACGCACTCTCTGACATTCTCTTTTGAAGGAATTTCATACATGATATCCAGCATGGTTTCTTCCATAATAGCGCGAAGTCCTCTTGCACCGGACTTTCTTTGTACTGCTTCTTTGGCCATGGCCTCCAGTGCTTCATCTGAAAATTGTAGTTTCACATCTTCAATCTTGAATAATTCCTGGTATTGTTTGACAAGGGCATTTTTGGGTTCGGTCAAAATTTTAACCAATGAGTTCTCATTGAGTTCACCAATAGATGTAATTATGGGCAAACGGCCTAAAAACTCTGGTATAAGACCGAATTTTATAAGGTCTTCCGGCTTGAGCTGTTCAAGAAGCTCCCCGATATTTTTATCTTTTTTCCCGACGATCTTGGCGCCAAATCCCATTGTTTTCTTGGTAATTCTTCTTTCAATAACCTTTTCCAGGCCGTTAAACGTGCCTCCGCAAATAAAAAGGATATTTGAGGTGTCCACTTTTACATAATCCTGCTGCGGATGTTTTCTCCCGCCCTTAGGGGGAATGCTGGCAACGGTTCCCTCTATGATTTTTAAAAGTGCCTGTTGAACCCCTTCCCCTGAGACATCCCGTGTAATGGACGGGTTGTCTCCCCGCTGGGATATTTTATCAATTTCGTCAATATAAATGATACCCTTCTGGGCTTTTTCAACATCATAGTCTGCATTCTGTACAAGGGAGAGCACTATGTTTTCAACATCTTCTCCAACATAACCCGCTTCGGTTAGAGCTGTTGCATCTGCTATGGCAAAAGGAACATCTAAAAACCTGGCAAGGGTCTGGGCAAGAAGCGTTTTCCCACATCCGGTAGGACCGATGATCAGAATATTACTCTTTTGAATTTCCACTTCATCGTTTTTCTTTTCCGTGGTTGTGCTCAGACGTTTGTAATGATTGTAAACCGCTACGGCAAGCACTTTTTTGGCTCGATCCTGCTCAATGACATAGGTATCAAGCAGTTGTTTGATCTGCTTGGGTGTTAAAAAATCCTTTAACCCTTCTGTATCAATTTGTTTTTCTTTTTCTTCATCCTCAATAATCTCACCGCACAATTTGATGCATTCATTACAAATATAGACGCTTGGGCCTGCAATCAGTTTTGTAACCTCTTTTTGGTTTTTACCGCAAAAAGAACAAAAAAACTGATCATTGTCTTCTTTTTTCCCAGCCATAATTTTTAGCTACTCCTTTGAAGAATCGTCTGTATCTTCTTCCAGCTCACTTCTGTCAGCAACAACCCTGTCGATAATACCATATTCCCTGGACTGTTCTGCTGACATAAAAAAATCTCTTTCTGTATCTTCTGCAATTTTTTCAATCTTCTGGCCGGTGTGAGTGGATAAAATATCATTTAAGGTTTCTTTCATCCGCAAAATTTCATTGGCCTGAATCTGAATATCGGTGGCCTGACCTTGGGTCCCTCCAAGTGGCTGATGGATCATTATCCTGGAATTGGGCAATGCAAATCGTTTTCCTTTTGCACCGGCGGTCAAAAGGAGTGCGCCCATACTGGCTGCCTGTCCTATACATACCGTTGCCACATCAGGTTTGATGTATTGTATGGTATCATAGATGGCCATTCCTGCCGTTACCACTCCTCCAGGTGAATTGATATAAAAACTGATATCTTTTTCAGGATCTTCTGATTCCAGAAACAAAAGCTGGGCAACAATAAGATTGGCAACTTCATTATCAATGGGAGATCCAATAAAAATAATTCGGTCCTTTAAAAGGCGTGAATAAATATCATAAGCACGCTCCCCCCTGTTGCTTTGTTCAACAACCATTGGAATTAGAGGCACGATTCAACTCCTTATATTTATTTTGTTTTAATCGATCACTACAAATGAAAAGACATTTAATGTTTATTCTTTTTCTTCTTTTGCTGCATTTTCTTCTTTGGTTTTTGCCGCATCTTCAATCGAATCAGGATCCACCTTGGTAATGCTGCCTTTTTCTATTATAATGTCAACCGCTTTTTTTTCAAGCTGTGTCTGTTTATAATATTCAAGTTGTTTCGGGTCCATGTTGAAATAATTTTTTACAGCATCAACCGGTGCATTCATTCCCATTGCCATCTCTTCAAAACTTTTTTCCAGTTCGTCATCGTCTAATTCAAGTTTTTCCTGGGAAATAATTTTATCCAATATCAAATGTCGCCTGGCCTGTTTTTCGGCCACATCACGATACTGGGTTTTCAGCATCTCCTCGCTGAGCCCCGCCTCTTCAAGTGTGGTATTGTTAGCGGCATATGCCTGTTCTGCTTCCCTTGTAATGCCGGAAAGTTCTCCTTCGATCATGACATCTGGTACTTCAAATTCATATTTTTCCAATAGATTTTGGAAAATCTGCTCTGAAAGTTCATGTTTTATCCGTTGTTCATATCCTTTTTCCAGATTTTCACGAATGGAAACCCTGACATCTTCCAGAGTCTCAAATTTGCCGAGGCCTTTTGCAAGATCATCATTAATTTCAGGCAGAATTTCTTCCTGAATTTCTTTTAGTTTTACTTTATAAACAATGGTTTTACCCTTTAGATTTTCATCATGATAATCTTCCACATATGACACTTCTATTTCAAGATCCTGAACAGGGATTGCACCTGTTAATTTTTCTGAAAATTCTTTGGGTAAAGCATCCTTTCCGATTCCCATAACATAATTTTCAATTTTGGGAGTCTTGTCAAAGGGTTCGTCATTTAAATAGCCCTCATAATCTATGAGAACAAAATCACTATCTTTTACAGGACGTTCTTCTTTTACGGTTTCTTTTTTGGCCATTGTTTTCTGGATCATGGAAATCTGGCTTTCAATCTCACCATCTGATACTTCATAATTTGTTTTTTTCAGGGCAATTCCTTCAAAATCAATATCATCAATTTCCGGTTTTATTTCCACTGTAATGTCAAAAATATAGTCATTTTCAGGATCCAGTGGCGGCGGATCCATCTGCGGTCCGCCAACAATATTTAAATCATGTTCTTTTATGGCTTCAATAAATGCTTCTTGTATTAACCGAGGCGCAACATCGGCGTGAACATCTTTTGAGAATCTATTTTCCAGAACTTTGCGAGGAATTTTTCCTTTTCTAAATCCCTTCACATCAGCCTTCTTTTTCAAGTCATTGTATGCCTTATTCAGCTCTTTTGTAATATCTTCTTTGGAAATTTCAAAAGACAACATTTTTTTCACAGTGCTTTTATCTTCGATTTTTACCTGCATTTTTCCGTCCTGTATTCATTTTATTAAAATTGAATTATATCTTAAACTTTACTTCAAATAATTAAAAAAATGTAATATATAAAAATAATATTACATTAAAAGTACTTTTGCACAAAGTTTTCTAAAATAACGCTTATATATAAAGGTGTCAAGAAAATTGGCCAAAGAAACCTTTTTACTCTTTATTATCACGATATTAATGGTCCTGCCGGGACCTGGATTTTCAGATACAATGATCCAGACCAACCAGCACATTATTGTCATTGATCCGGGTCACGGCGGTTCCGATACAGGACTTATTGTTTCCGGTGGAATGCAAGAAAAAAATATTGTCTTAAAACTATCTCAAAAAACAGCCCAATATCTGGAATCACAGTACAACGTCATTTTAACAAGAACAAAAGATACAAATATCTCCGCAGTGGAAAGGATGGTTGTTGCCAATACAAGAAAGGCAGATCTCTTTTTAAGCATTCATGTTCACGGTTCTGAAGAACCATCCTGTTTTTTCTATTATTTTGATCCGCCTGAACCTGTCAAGGGAGAACTGTCGATAAGGGAAAATACCTGGAAATCGCAACCGATTTTTCGTCAAAAAGAAAGCAAACAGGTTGTCAGCTCCTTTTTAGACATTTTTTCGACCCAGGAAAAAACATATCATGCGTTTTCAAAAGGAGCCCCGGTCATATTTCTTGAAGGCGCAACCATGCCGGCTGTATTCATAGAGCCTTTATCCATTTCTTTACTTCCCCATAACCCTGATGAGATAAACACCATCATTGATGAATATGCATCACTCATTGCAAAAAGCATTGATCTTTATTTTAAAACCCTAGGAATTCTTAATTAAATTTCTTGCATTTCTTGTTATAAAATGATAGTCGTTGTGATTGTGTTAATTGTTGAATCGGGGCGTAGCGCAGCCTGGTAGCGCGCTTGCTTTGGGAGCAAGATGTCGGAGGTTCAAATCCTCTCGCCCCGACCAAACATCTTAGAGTTCAAATCAAATTTGTCTTGAAAAAAAATTAAAAACCATCTATATATTCATTTTCCGGCTGTGCAGGCCGGGTGTGAATTATTCTGATCGGTCGCCTCGTAACAGAAGGCCATGAACCTCGTCAGGTCCGGAAGGAAGCAGCGATAAGTGATCTCTTCTGTGTCGTGGATCGATCCCGGTCATGCAATTTTACGCCACCCCTTCTGCCAGCCGGATCTTTTCTTTTCAAAGCCTGAATTTTATATCTTGACATGCTTTTAAACAGACTTATTTTTCTGCCATCATTCAATTTACACTTTGTATAAATTACTCTTAATTAAAGGGATATTAGGAGCAGTAAAAATTGGTAAAAGACAAAAAGAAGAAAAAGGAAGGATCCACGACTAAAGGATCTCCAGCAAAAAAAGGTAAAACAAAAACTAGTGCCGCCAAAAAAGAAGGCATAAAAGAGCTAAAAGCACAACTGGCATCTGAGAAAGATCGTGTTTTAAGGCTTTCAGCTGAATTCGAAAATTACAAAAAAAGAAAACAGCGGGAATCAGATGAATTTAAAAAATTTGCCAATGAAACGGTAATAAGACAACTGTTGTCTGTTGTTGACAACCTGGAGAGGGCAATTTTCTCTACAAAAGAAAATTCAAAAAAAGATGGATTGCTCGAAGGTGTTAAACTCACCTACAAGGAAATTCTCAAGCTCTTTGAAACCTTTAATGTCAAGCCCATTGAGGCGGAGAAGCAACCATTTGATCCAAACTTTCACCAGGCCGTCACCCAGGAAGAGACCGATGACGTCCCGGAAAACACCGTCACAACGGTTCTTCAAAAGGGATATATGCTACATGACAGATTAATAAGGCCTGCCATGGTTGTTGTCTCAAAGAGGGTAATAAAAACTAAAGAAACTAAAGAAAATTAAAGATATTCTGGAGGGAATGTTATGAGTAAAATAATTGGGATCGATCTTGGGACTACCAATTCATGCGTGGCAGTTATGGAAACAGGCGGCGAGGTAAAAATAATCACCAATGCTGAAGGCGGGCGGACCACACCATCAATCGTTGCTGTTTCTGACAGTGGTGAACGTATTGTGGGTCAAGCTGCAAAAAGGCAAGCGGTAACCAATCCGGAAAATACTGTTTTTGCTGTAAAAAGGCTGATCGGAAGAAAATTTAATTCAAAAGAAATTCAAGATGATATCCCTATTCTTCCTTATAAAATTGAAGCGGCATCCAATGGTGATACCCGAATCAATTTAAGAGGGAAACAAAACAGCCCGGCTGAAATTTCATCCTTTATTCTGGCAAACATTAAAAAAACCGCCGAAGACTATTTGGGTGAAGAAGTGAAAGAAGCGGTTATTACTGTACCAGCCTATTTTAACGACAGCCAGAGACAGGCCACAAAAGATGCCGGTAAAATCGCCGGCCTTACCGTTAAAAGAATTATCAATGAACCGACAGCGGCATCGCTTGCCTATGGGCTTGATAAAAAAGGTGAAGAGAAAATTGCCGTTTTTGATTTAGGCGGGGGTACTTTTGATGTTTCCGTCCTTGAAATTGGGGATGGTGTATTTGAAGTAAAGTCAACTTCCGGAGATACCCATCTGGGTGGAGAAGATTTTGATTTAAGGATTATTGATTATGTTGCCGATGAATTTAAAAAATCCCAGGGGATTAATGTCAGAGGTGATAAAATGGCACTTCAGCGATTAAAGGAAGCTGCTGAAAAAGCCAAAATGGAGCTTTCAACTTCCAGTGAAACCAATATCAACCTGCCTTTCATCACAGCAGATGCATCCGGACCCAAACACCTTGATGTGAAACTGACCCGGGCAAAATTAGAATCTCTGGTGGCTGATCTTCTGGATAAACTTGAAAAACCATGCAGAACTGCTCTTAAAGAAGCCAAATTGGGTTCCGGTAGTGTGGATGAAGTCGTTCTTGTGGGAGGTATGACCCGTATGCCTGCTGTTCAGGAACGTGTTGAAAAAATATTTGGGATAAAACCGCATAAAGGTGTAAATCCCGATGAGGTAGTTGCCATGGGTGCTGCTGTTCAGGCAGGTGTTCTCCAGGGTGATGTAAATGATGTGCTCCTTCTTGATGTTACACCGCTTTCTCTGGGTATAGAGACGCTGGGCAGTGTCATGACCACACTGATTGAGAAGAATACAACCATACCAACCAAAAAGAGTCAGGTATTTTCAACGGCTGCTGACAATCAACCCGCGGTTTCCATACACGTACTCCAGGGTGAGAGACAAATGTCTGCTGACAATAAAACCCTTGGCCAATTTGAACTTTCTGATATTCCACCGGCACCCAGAGGTGTTCCTCAGATCGAGGTTTCCTTTGATATTGATGCCAATGGTATTGTCCACGTTGCTGCAAAAGACAAAGCAACCGCAAAAGAGCAATCCATCAGGATAACTGCGGCCAGCGGTCTTTCTGAGGAAGAGATCGATAAAATGGTCAAGGATGCTGAATTGCATGCTGAAGATGACAAGAAAAAAAGAGACTTGGTTGATACAAAGAACAATGCCGAAGCCCTGGTTGATCAGACTGAAAAAACCTTGAAAGAGCATGGTGACAAGATAGATGAAGCAACCAAAAAAGACATTGAAACCGCTGTTGAAGCATTGAAACAGGCCAAAGATTCAAACAATATTGATGAATTGAAAGAAAAAATGGAAAGCCTTTCAAAAGCCTCCCATAAACTTGCCGAAGTTATGTACCAGCAGGCGGCACAGGATGGACAAGCCGGCCCCGGTGGCCCCGGTGGACCGGGAGCTGACGCAGGACCAACTGCCGATACGCCTCCTGAAGATGATGATGATGTTGTTGATGCTGATTTTGAAGAGGTTAAAAAAGATAAATAATACCCGAATAAAACAGGATAAAACCTGTTGAATATAATCCTGCCGTGTTCTATAGTTGCGCGGCAGGATTTTTTTATTTATTTAAGGGCCATTGATTATAAATGATTATTACCGATATTTTAGCGAAAAATGCATCGATCTATAAGGACAAGACCGCGCTTGTCGAACGAACCCCCTCTTTAAATTCCAGAAAATCCATTACCTGGGAAGAATTTTACATTGCTTCCAAAAAATTTGCCCATGCCCTTACAATAAACGGCATCCAAAAAGGGGAAAAAATCGTGCAATTGATGACCAATTGTCTTGAATGGCTTCCCATCTATTTTGGCATTCTTTATACAGGTGCTTGGGCAGTTCCTTTGAATTTCAGGTTTGAGTCTGATAAAATCCTTTTATGTACAAACACTGCTGAAGCCAAAATCTTTATTTTCGGTGAGGAGTTTATTGAACGGATTGAAGCGGTCAAAAGTGAACTTGAAAAATCTGTTGAAATATGGATTTATACCGGTCCCAAAACCTCCTGCCCGGACTGGGCCGTTTTGTATGAGACATTTATAGAAACAGCATCAGGAAAAGTATCTTCCGATGTTGACCTTGACATAGAAGATGATGCCGCCCTGTACTTTACCAGTGGCACAACAGGTAACCCTAAAGCGGTTCTTTTAACCCATAAAAATCTTGAGCATGCCTGCCAGGTTGAACAGGCCCATCATGGGCAGACCCATGATGATATTTTTCTTTGTATCCCCCCCTTGTATCATACCGGTGCCAAAATGCATTGGATGGGCAGTTTTCTTATGGGAGGAAAATGTGTCCTGCTCAGAGGTGTTACCCCAAAATGGATTATTGAAGCGGTCTCAGAAGAGTTGTGCACCATTGTCTGGTTGCTGGTTCCCTGGGCTCACGATATTCTTATAGCCATTGAAAACAAAGACCTTGATCTTTCAAGATTCTCGCTTTCCCAATGGAGACTGATGCACGCCGGCGCCCAGCCTGTGCCACCAAGCCTGATTGAGAACTGGAAAAAATATTTTCCGGGCCAGGATTATGACACAAACTATGGTCTTACCGAATCAACAGGTCCGGGGTGCGTTCATTTGGGTCTTGAAAATGCCGACCGAATAGGCCCCATCGGGTTACCCGGGTCTGACTGGGAAGCAAAAATTGTTGACAAACAGGGAAATCATCTTTTTGCCAATGAATCAGGAGAACTCATTGTCAAAGGTCCGGGTGTAATGAAGGAATACTATAAAAATCCCGATGCAACCGCCAGAACACTCAAAAACGGTTGGCTCCACACCGGTGATATTGCCCGCTACGATAAAGACGGATTTATATGGCTTGTGGACCGGAAAAAAGATATGATTATTTATGGCGGTGAAAACATTTTCCCCGTTGAAATTGAAAATTTTCTTCAAAAGAATAAAAAAATTAAAGATGTTGCAGTTATTGGTATCCCAGATGACAGACTCGGGGAAATCCCTGCCGGGATCATCAGCGTTAAACCCGGATGTATGCTTTGTGAGAGTGATATTATTGAATTTCAGCAGGAACTGCCGCGATACAAACAGCTAAAAAAAATCTTTTTCGGAGATGTCCCAAGAAATCCCACGGGAAAAATTGAAAAACCAAAGTTGCGACGAATATATGCAGAAGATAAACGAAAAGATATTCGAAAACTTCTTAGATAGTCATAATAACCTAAAGGTCACACAAAAAGGAAAATCAATTGAATTTTTTAGCCTGTAGAATAAGCCTGAAAATATGTACAGCCATTATTGGATCTTTTATCCTTTATTCAACTGCCCTGGCCCAGAACAATGAGATCAATAAAGACGATATTTTATTGAATATTGAAAAAAAATACGCCGGTAAAAGCTTTGAAACTGATTTCAGGCAAATTTCAAAGCTTGCAACTCTTGATATAACTGAGAATGCAGCAGGCAGGGCTTTTTTCAGCCATCCCGGAAAGATGAGGTGGGAATATAAGGAACCTGCGCTCCATGAGATCATCACCAATGGCGAATCCTTATGGATTTTTCGACCCGAAGAAAACCAGGTCATGTTCGGGCATGCATCACGTTTTTTTAAAGCAGGTGCCGGGGGTGCTTTTTTATCTGATATTTCTCTTATCAGAAAGAATTTTGTCATCCGTCTAAAAAAGGCCACTGAGGATTATTCAGAAATAGAACTGGTTTCAAAGAAAAAAAATTCTGATATTTCCATGATTGTTATCCGGGTATCACAAAAAAACAATGAAATTATAAGAGCGGTTACACATAATATATATGAAGATACCACCCAGTTTGATTTTTATAATATCCAATTTAAGCATATTGAACCAAACGTATTTGAGTTTAAACCTTTTGAAGGGTTAAATATTATAAATTTAGACTAAATAATTAATTTAAGGACGCATTAAATGAAAGAAAAAATAAAACAACTTGCCCAAAAAAAAAATGCCATCATCCTGGCCCATAATTATCAGCCCGCTGAAATCCAGGATGTTGCCGATCTCTGTGGAGATTCTCTTGAGCTGAGCATCAAAGCCGCAAAAACCGATGCAGACGTTATTGTATTTTGCGGTGTTCATTTCATGGCTGAAACCGCATTCATTCTTTCTCCTGAAAAAACCATACTCTTACCCAATACTGATGCAGGATGCCCCATGGCTGATATGATTGACCCCGTTGCTTTAAAGGAAAAAAAACAGGCTCTGGGTAATATTCCGGTGATCACCTATGTGAATTCATCTGCATCAGTAAAAGCGGTTTCAGATATCTGCTGTACATCTGCCAACGCAGTCAAAGTGGTCAACAGCATTGATAGTGATGAAATTCTGATGACACCGGATAAGAATCTTGCCCAGTACGCTGCTGCCAACACTTCAAAGAAAATTCATCTCTGGGATGGCTATTGCCCTTTCCACAACACCTTGACTGCCAATGATGTCATACAGGCCAAAAAGAAACATCCAAAAGCCTGTTTTATTGCCCATCCGGAATGTCCGCCCGACGTTCTTGCTCTTGCGGACAGCATTCAATCCACTTCAGGGATGATAAAATTTGCCGGAGAATCTGACTCTTCTTCTTTTATCCTGGGAACTGAAACAGGATTGCTCTATCCCATTTCAAAAGCATATCCTGAAAAAGAGTTTTATCCTGCTTCCCAACAAATGTATTGTACTGATATGAAAAAAATTACTCTGAAAAACCTTTGTGACAGCCTTGAAAATCTAACCGGAGAAATAACGGTTTCAGAAGACATTCGAAGAAATGCACTAGGTGCTGTTCAAAAAATGATAGATCTATAAAAGATATAAACATCCCTGTCTCAAATAATAAAGGAGCCGCTGACAAATCACGGCTCCTTTTTTTATACTCTGATAAATGTCAGGCCATACAAAAACCATATCTGTGGATAAATGTATTACCCTTAATTTTCTGTAATAATTCAGCTTGTTAAAAAAGCTATCCTAAAGCCCTGTCTGATGTATATTTGCAGGAGGTTAAGCGTTTAGCATCGAAACAAATATCCATCAGACAGGGTTGTTTCAAGCATAAGAGCTGAATAGTTACTAACATCTTTCAAAAGCTTACATTGAATCAAACACTTCATCGGGTATATCTGCATTGGAGTAAAATTTCTGGATATCATCGCAATCATCCATTGCCTCCATAAAATTAATCATCTGTTCGGCTTCTTTTCCTTCAACCCGTGTCATATTCTGGGGGATCATGGTTATTTCAGCCAGTTCATACTTGATTTGGGCCCCATCAATGGCATCTTTTACTGCATCAAAATCGGCGGGTTCACAAATGATATCAAATGAATCCGTCTCTTCTTTAATATCTTCAGCCCCGGCATCTAAAGCCACTTCCATCAGTGTGTCTTCATCAGAATCCTCTTTTTTGATGACAATGAGTCCTTTTTTGTCAAACATCCAGGCAACACATCCGTCTGTTCCTACATTTCCACCGGCTTTACCAAAAACCTGACGGACCTCTGCAATGGTTCTGTTTCTATTGTCTGTTAAACATTCAACCAGAACAGCAACACCACCGGGGCCATATCCTTCATACAGGATCTCCTCGTAATTGACACCTTCAAGCTCTCCTGTTCCCTTTTTGACCGCTCTTTCAGAGGTGTCCTTTGGCATATTCTGAGATCTGGCCGAACTCAATGCATGTCTTAATCTTGGATTGGATTCAGGATCACCCCCGCCCATTCTCGCAGCAACGGTAATTTCCTTTATCAATTTTGTAAAAAGCTTACCCCTTTTTGCATCAGTAGCCCCTTTTTTATGCTTAATCGTCGACCATTTGCTGTGTCCTGACATTTTTTAAAACCTCCTTACTTCTTACCTTTTGCTATAATATATATTTCTTTGCTCTGTTTTCTGCAACTTTCCGGTTTAAATATTTTGCATCCTTTAAATTTTGATTTAACATTTTTTTGGAAGGCATTAAAGTCATTCCCCTGAAATATCTTGCAAACAAAATTACCGTTTTTTAGCAAAAAATCATCTGCAATCTTTAAAGCCATTTGGCAAAGGTCAAAAGATCTTAATGCATCCACATCCTTTCTTCCCGTTGTTGCAGGGGCCATATCACTTAGTATGGTATGAAAGCCGGTCTTTGTCTCAAAAAAAGATTCATTATTCATATCTAGTATATTATCTTCAATGGCAACTACATTTTCAGGCAGGCGAACCTGGATCTTTTTTAAATCAATACCAAAGACTTTTCCATGATTGCCTACCTTTTTGGCCGCATATAGCAACCATGAGCCAGGGGCGCACCCAAGGTCAAGTATTCGATCATTTTTTTTCAGTACGTGGAATTTTTTTTGAATTTCTTCAAGTTTATACACAGATCTAGCCGGATAATTCTCAGCTTTTGCCCTCTGGGTCAAGTGATCAGCCCAAAGATTTCTGCCTGATTTTTTTTTATTTTGGATTTTCTTTTTTTTGGCGGCCATTAAAACAAAACCTCCATGGCATCTTTTAGAAAACTGACACTTTCAATGGTTATCCCTTTAATTTTTGATAATTGCTTAATCGTGGTGCTGGGAACAAGGCATTTTGTAAATCCCATTTTGGCTGCCTCCTTAATTCTTGCCTGAACATGGCCCACAGCCCTTATCTCTCCCGTAAGTCCGATCTCCCCTATCAAAGTTGTTTTTTTATCCACGGGTTTGTCAAGAAAGGTTGAGGCCAGTGCTGCTGCAATGGCAAGATCTGCAGCCGGCTCTACTATCTTTACTCCCCCTGTGACATTCATGAAAATATCAAGGCCGGAAAGATTCATCCCTAATCTTTTTTCCATCACAGCCACAATTAGAGCTACCCTGTGACTATCAAGACCTAAAATCGTCCGTCGTGGAGTCCCACCAAGGCCCGAACTTGATACAAGCCCCTGAATTTCAACAAGGATGGGGCGTGTGCCTTCCATACATGAGGTCACAACAGAACCCGGAGCAACGGCTGCTCTTTCAGCTAAAAAAACAGCCGAAGGGTTGGGAACCTCCATCAGCCCTTTTTCATTCATCTCAAACACGCCAATCTCATTTGTGGAACCAAATCGGTTTTTAACCGCCCTTAAAATTCTGAATACATGGCTTTTATCCCCTTCAAAATATAAAACCGTATCCACCATATGCTCCATAATCCTGGGCCCGGCTATGGCACCTACTTTCGTAACATGACCCACAAGAAAAACAGGAAGCCCTGTTGTCTTAGCCAGCTTCATAAACTGCATGGCAGCTTCCCTGATTTGCGTCACAGAACCCGGAGTTGAAGAGACATCCGGGTGAAACACGGTCTGAATAGAATCAATCACCAAGGCATCGTATTTGGAAATTTCCACCATGGCCAGGATGGATTCCAGATCGGTTTCAGATACCACAAACATGGAAGATCCATGGGAATTAAGTCTTTTCCCCCTCATTGAAATTTGTCTGACAGACTCTTCTCCTGATACATATAGACACTTTTTTCCTAAACCGGATAAGTGTGACAACACTTGCAGCATGAGTGTGGATTTTCCAATTCCAGGATCTCCTCCTATCAGTATTAATGTGCCGTCAACAATACCGCCCCCCAGCACGCGGTCAAATTCCCCTACACCGGTTTTAATCCTGTCTGTTTCTTCCACTTCCACAGAATCAAGCTGTACAGGTGTTGATAAAAAAGACGATTTTGTCTTCTTTAACACCCCTGAACGAATCCTTTCTTCCACCAATGTGTCCCAGGCACCGCATTCAGGGCATTTCCCCATCCATTTAGGGGTCTGTCCGCCACATGACTGGCATCTGAATGTAAACTTATCCTTCTTAGCCATTTAAATTAAAACCTGATTGTCTGTAATTACAAAGTTTTGAACTATATCATCTTGCACAATCCATATCAAGATTCAGATATGTCAAATACAGGACAATCCCTTGTAATATAAAAAATCCAAATTTACAGAGCTACAAACTACATTTACAAACAATCAGTCAGAAACCGGTAACAAAATTGCCGAATGATGTTAAAAAACGGCTATATCTGTAGCCACTTTTTATAAGCGGAAAAAAATTTAGAAGCACTGGTTTCAGAAATAGGGCCACAGTAAAAAAATATTTTTTATTAAGTTAGGATATGCCATGCTCGCTGCTGGTCTCTCCCTTTAACTATAAACATTGGTGAACTGGCATTTCATTTCCTGGTGATTAATGACTATAGCTCTATCCCGGAAACGTCATATCTATAAAGGCAGGTAATATTTTATCTACCTCTACAATTTTAATCTGCATGTTGCAGGTTAATTCAAACCAATAATCCTCCTTGGATATCCTTTTAAAAGAGGCTTTTTGCTTGCTGATCTATATTTGGGTTTGACCCGGAAACACTTTCCATAAAGCAGAAAATCCCAGACAAATCACCAGGCTTTCAAGCAATAATTTTCCCCTATTTGTAGACGCTTTTATGTGTCACTATTTTTTTGAAAATAGTTATGGTTTAAGAAAAACACTTATCTTTCCGATAGTTATGTTTAAAGAGATTTACTTATGCCTAAAATTAACCTTAAACAAAAAAGTTTAATTTACTGATTAATAATAATTAATTAAATCATGAAAAAGTGAATATTTAAAATAAATTTGACAACTTAGAGGAGATTTCTATATAATTTGCTATGGCGACTCATGATTCCAACAATCTGAAAGCTTTTTCTCTGTTTTTTTCCGGATTAATTATTGCCCAGGTGATTTTATTTTTAAGAATGGGGGCGATATCCCTTGTGGTTGTAAGTAGCTTTGTCTTTTTTATAAATATGGTGAACGCATATACCTTAAAAAAAATCCGTCCCGGACTTGCCCCCCATATTCTCAACACTTCCTTTATATTTTATCTTGGATATCTTTGTTACAAAACAGGGGGTTTTTACAGTGTTTCAATGCTCTTGCTATTTTTGGCGCCTTTATTTACTAGTGTATTGCCAGATAAAAAAGTAAGAGCGCTTTATATTATAGAAGCTTGTTTTTTGTTTATTTGTTTTTATTTTGAGCAACGGCTGGATTTAGGATTTTTTGTTAGTAAACAACTCATCAATATCAGTCTTTACCGATTTTATAACCTGGTTGCATTTTTTATCTGTTTTTTCGCCATGATAACCCTCTATGTAAAAAAGAGTGAGCAGGCCTTTTTACAACTAGCAAAATCCCGTCAAAAGCGCCGTCAGATTTCAAAAAATGCCCGTAACGCACTGAAAATTAAAGACGAATTTCTATCCAACATGAGCCATGAAATCAGGAATCCAATGAATGGTATCATTGGAATGATGCATGTTTTACTTGATTCTGATTTGAACAAAGAACAAAGAGCCCAGTCTAAAATTGTTTATAACAGTGCATCGGCTTTATTAACCGTTGTAAACGATATCCTTGATTTATCAAAAATAAACGCAGGTAAGCTTGAGCTGGATGTCATGGATTTTGATCTGGATATTGCCATAAAAGATATTGTATCCATGCCTGAGCTTATGGCCAGACAAAAGGGAATTGACTTTTCATTTGCTATTGATGCGAATGTCCCCTGTCTGTTACAAGGTGATATCGGCCGAATTCATCAGGTGATAAATAATCTTACTGGAAATGCCATCAAATTTACAGAATCTGGAAAAGTCACACTATATGTTTCTTTAATCTCTGAAGATAAAACATCAGCACAACTTAATTTTTGTGTGGAAGATACCGGTATTGGAATCCAGCCGGATCAGTTAAAAACCCTTTTTGAATCCTTTACCCAGGCAGACCTGTCCATCACCAAGAAATATGGTGGCACGGGTCTGGGGCTGGCCATCTCAAAATTGCTTGTTGAAAAAATGCAGGGAGAAATTGGCGCAAATAGTGTTGAAATGGTTGGATCTACATTTTGGTTCACCCTTACATTAAAAAAACAGGTTGAAAAAGAAAAAACCTTTGATCTCTCCATCCGGAATATAGATGATTGCAAAATCCTTGTTCTCAGTGACAGTAGAATGATAGGAAAACAACTTGAAAATAATCTAAAGGAACTGTCATTAAAATATGTTCAGGCTTATGGCAGCATGGACGTCTTGAAAAAGCTGCGAAAGTCAATGGACAACAATGCCCCCTTTCACGTGGTGATAATGGAAGCCCATGAATATGACAAAAGTATGGAAACCCTGGGCAGAAAAATTAAACAGGAAAAACAATTTAAATACTTAAAACTCATAGTGATGACATCCATTGGAAAAAAAGGGGATGCCAAACGATTTGAGCAGGCCGGCTTTTCTGCCTACTTGAGCCACCCGGTTGAAAAATCACTTTTACTGGATACCGTCAAAGCCGTATTATCAACTCAAGCGAAACATGACAACAAAATTCTGCCCATTATTACCCGATACAGTATTCTTGAAAGTAAAAAACATTTAAAGCCAATTCTTATTGTTGAAGATATGGAAACCAATCTTAAGGTTGCAAATGCATTGGTCAGCAAACTGGGATTTAAAACTGATACGGCCAAAAATGGACTTGAGGCGGTCCAGAAACATAAGAGTTATCAATATGGCTTGATTTTGATGGATTGTCAGATGCCTGTGATGGATGGATTTGAAGCAACCCGTTTGATCAGAGAAAATGAGAGATCGCTTAAAATGGAGCATGTCCCGATTATTGCAGCGACCGGTAACGCATTTAAAAGTGATCGGAAAAAATGTTTTGAAGCCGGAATGGATGATTTTATTTCAAAGCCGATTGAACCCGACATATTGGCACGAAAAATCCATTCCAATTTAAAAAACACTGCCAACAAAGCAGCAAAGAATCGTCCTGAAAAACCAAAAAAAGACAAAAAGCCACTGGATGTCACTGTTGAGTCACCACCCAGGCAATCATCAAGTTCAGATTCTGAAGCAGCCCAATGTTTTAATAAGGAAAAATTGTTGAAACGGTTTGGGGAAGATGAAAAAATGGTTGATCTTATTTTAAATTCTTTTATTGAGGAGGCTCCGGAATTGATTGAAAAAATTGAACAGGCAGTTGGTGAAAATAATATGAAAGGCTTACAATTAAGTTCACATGCCCTGAAAGGCTCAGCAGCAAATGTCAACGCAGATTTATTGAGAAATGCTGCATTGGAAATGGAAACCCAGGCCAAAAATCAAAATTCGGTTGCTATTGTTCCAACCCTGGAATTGATCCAAACCGAGCATAAAAAGTTTATCAGGAAAACCAAATTATGATCAATATTGAAGAGATATCCATCCTGGTTGTGGACGATATGAAAAGCATGCGGTTAACCCTCAGGGAAATGCTTAAGAGTTTATTCATTGGGAAAAATTTATGGTTTGCCGAAAATGGGGAAGAGGGCCTGGAAATTCTCAATACTGTAAAATGTGATCTGGTGCTTATTGACTGGAACATGCCGGTTATGAACGGATTTGAAATGCTGGAGGCCATCCGGAAAGATAAAAATCTAAGAGATTTGCCCGTTATTATGGTGACGGCTGAATCAAATCAGGATAGTATCTTCCGGGCTGCGAAAATGGAAATTGATGGTTATCTGATAAAGCCGCTGACACTTTTATCTCTTGATGAGAAAATAAAGGCAGTTGTTCAAAAATTCAATCATCCTGACAGGGCAACCTTGCACCGACTAAAGGCAAGAGACTTAGAGAGCAAAGGGGAGTATAAAGCTGCCATTGAACACATTAAAAAGGCACTTGACCACGACCCTTCCTCCTCAAGGCTTATGAGGCGGTTAGGATTTTTATATTTTAAGACAAAAGAAAATGATATCGCTGAAAAGTGTCTGATAAAAGCCATATCCATAAACGAATTTGACACCATTGCAAGAACTCATCTTGCCGATTATTATATCCAAAAAAATAAATTTGAAAAGGCTGGCAAATATCATCTTGAGATTTTATCATTGAGCAC
>CAYVZG010000069.1:0-22948 GCA_964455805.1 uncultured Desulfobacula sp. | reverse complement strand
TAAGGTGCAGCGCTTCCCTGGTGTCTTTATAATTATCATCGTTTTGAAGATACACATCAAAATAGATTGAAGAGTTCGGTTCTAAATTCTCTACAATGCTCGCCTGATTGATAACCGTTTTTGTGATCCGGTGGAGAATAAGATTAGCTGACAGGAAAATTTTATAGTCTGTTTTATTTCTTATATATCCACATACTTTCATAAAGTATGAGTTTGGTTGATATATTTTTATTTTGCTAAACGATAATTCATCACAAACCTTGCCATATTTTTTGAAACCATATGCAGGTGAAAAAATGAATATTGACAAGACACATAGATAAACAATGGTTTTGGCATTTGTTATCATTGTTAACTCCCGAGGATCAAAATCACTGAATCCAACCGTCTTTTATCGGGAAGTAATGGCTGTCTTCCGAACATTCTTTTTTCTAGCCACTGCTGCCATTGATCATTTATAGTTTTGTTCACAACGGATAAGGAAACCGTGTATGGTTCTCTGGGTCCGCCTTCATAAATAGTCGTTTTTTTTTCTGTGTTTGGAATTATTTGCGGGCTTTTAGGCCAGCACAGACCAATCTTGGGTTTGTCAACTGCCTGCCAGACGTACTGGCCCGGTTCAAAGTTCCAAGTTTCCCCGGTTATACCGACTTCCTTTCCGGTTGTAATTCCTGAAAGGGGTTCAATTATTTTGCCGTACGGCCCGGTAACTTTTTCAGACGAAAAGAGAACGATGGCTTGAGAGACGATGACGACAGCAAAGCAGATACTGGTCAGGAAAAGAGCAGTTTTCATGATCGAATTTCGTGATTTTACAGTGCTGGTTTTATCAATTTCGTCAGCTTGTTCTTTTAATGTCTGGCAGACAGACTGTTTAAGGTCTTCTTTTTCCATTTTTCCCCTTTTTTAACAAACAGCATCAACTAAAAAGAATTAGGATTCCAATGCATTACAGTTTGGAATAAAAAAAAGCAATAGGTAAAAACCCCTATTTTTCTATATAAGACGGGATTTTTATTCCCCAAAAGCATGTAATTATTTTTTGATGTTGCCTTTGGTTTTGCCTTCGGATTTTCCCATAATTGAATCACGAAAAATAAAATCACATGAGGATAGTCTGGGGGAATTTTTGAACCCTGAAAAGATTGGATTATAGCCAGTAGACAACGCTTAAAAGATTTAAAATATTAACTATCAAATTTGTCCGTCAAGCTTAAAAGTATCTTATCTGATAGAGGTTTGCTCTTTGCCAAATTTATCAGGTTGATCATGGGATCGGTTTCTTGATATCCTGTTATTATTTCGAGTAATATTTTCACGGCATCTGATAAAATACTTTCATCATACTTATCTACATCCATGGTTGATAATTTTTCGAAATCCAAATCCGCTTTTCCCAATAAAAGGGAAGCTGCTATCCTTGATAAATGCATTTTAAAATTTGCGCTTTTGGATTTTTTTTCTGGTTCTTGAAATCCTACCCAATGATCATTTGTTTTCTTAAAGATAAGACAACAGTTTAAATATACACTAACCGGATCGTCTTTGAATACCTGGCAGATCATAAAAAATAACAGATCAGGATTAATATAAAATATGGAGGTGGCAATGACAGAAGCAATAAACATGATAATACAGGCCAAAAATCACGATACAGCAACTTTAGGGGGCTTTCCCCTGGAAGGTATAGGAAAGCGAGCTATGGGCTGTAAAATGTACGATAAATGCCTTTATAAAGCCGCTGTCAAAGATTGGGACAGCTTTAATTGCGATGGTTGCGGATATGAAGGCCGTGGAGCTGTGGAGTTTATTGATTCTGCATTTATACCGGAGTTTGAAGATTTGGATCTGAAAGTTGAAAATGATCAGGAAATGGAGCTTATTGATTTGGTCTATAATTTGCCGACTTTAAACTTTACAGGGGAGAGTTTAAGCAATGGCCATGCAGCCTGATAAATATCAGATCAGCATCAATGATCTATCAGGAGAAGTCCGGGAAATAGCCAAGCTTATCGGTCTTGCACCTACTCTTAAGCTTGCAAATGAATATGGAGGCGAAACTCTTTATTTTCCTAAGTATGATGCCATTACAAGGACTGTCAGGGACAGGGCTATCAGGGATGGATTTACCGGGACAAATTATAAAGAGCTTGCCAAGAAATTTAATCTCACACAAAAACGGATAAGAGATATTGTCAAAGGTGCTAAATAATATGGGACACGCATTATTTAATCCTGCTTTAATGACAACAGATCAAATGCTGGATGCATTAACACCGGAGATAAGAACCGACAGGAGAGTATGGCCTTCGCTTTTGCTGGAGCTTGTGGCAGCGGTCTCAAGCCGCAATATGGAAGTTGAAAAGCTTGAGCCGCAACAAGCGATAGAACAGGCCCAGGATGTTATTATCGTCATCGCGGATCATTTAGGAGGCCGGACGATGTATTTGCCTTTTGACGATAGGTTAAAACAGGCCATACAGGATATTGTGACATTCCGTGATCAGGATTATGATAACCATCGGGAAATGGTTATAAAGGCCAGGTTCAGTGATGATACCAGGATCTGGCCATTTCTGCTTATTGAACTGATTGACATCCTTGCGAAATTCTATGAAACACGAGAAGAGCTTGACCCGGATTTAGCCATGGAAAAAGTCCGGGATGTCATCCTTACCATAGCCAATTGCCGTGGAGGCCGCGCCATGTATATACCCAGGGCTGACAAGCTCAAGCTTGCCATCCGGGATCAGGCTATCTTCCAGGCTTTCAATGGCAGCAATCATCTGGAATTGTCCATAAAGGCAAAGCTTACTACCGCACAGATATATAATATCCTCAGCAGGAAGCGTTATGATCTGAAAACCGGAAAGCGAGCAGCAAATTGATAAAATTATCCTAATCATGAATTTTATAATATTTTAGGCAAGATCCAATAAAGGATCAGGTTTGAAAAGGAGGGCGTGTTATTTTTAGCATGCCTCTTTTTTTTGTGTTATGTAAAAAAGATTTGAACTTCCAATCAGAACTATTCGTTTGCTAAAATTTCTACGTTTCATTATTTCATTACAGCTATTTCCCAAATATTTGATTTTATAATTCCTTTAAAAAATAGGTATTTATACCTATAGACAAGAGAATTTTGTTTTGATACGGCAGTATTGGTCATTATTGAAAATGAAAATTTGGATAAACAATTCCAATTTTAACCGAGAATTAATAACATGGAACCTTGCCCAACAGTAGAACCTATTCTTATTATAGACGATGAAGCCTCCATCCTGTACATGATGACTCTCTGTCTATCAAAAAACGGTTATGCTGTCGATACAGCCTCAAATGGAGAAGAAGGTATCAAAAAAATTGATGAAAATAACTATAGTATAATTCTGACCGATTTGAAAATGCCCGGTATTTCAGGTAATCAGGTCCTTGACCACCTGCGTAAAAAAGCAAAAAAAATAACACCCATCATCGGAATGTCAGGTACACCCTGGCTATTAAACCAAAGTGGTTTTGATGCTGTTATACAAAAACCCCATTCACTAAAAAATATGTTGGATTTGATAAAGAGATTTGCTGAGAAATGAGTATTTGATTTTTAATGGATTGTTTATAAATAAAATAATTGTCGCCCAATTTTTAGCATGCATTTTTTTTATTATTATAAAACTTGATTTTTGGATCAGATCAGTTCATTTGCTCAAATCCCTTTGTTTAGGTTAACTGGTTGCAGTGGGTCAAATAAAACAGGCTGCACTTGAATTAACAATTACAGCCTGATGGAACCCTAAAATTATTTATTTTACAGCGTCTTTTAATATTTTCCCTGGGACAAATTTTGGCACATTTTTTTCAGCAATGTCTATTTCCTGACCTGTTTGAGGATTCCTTCCTTTTCTGGCTTTTCTGAAAGCAGTTTTGAACGTTCCGAAGCCAACCAGCGTAACAGAATCATTACCAGATAGAGCCTCAGTAATTGAATTAATAGTACAATTGACAGCAGCTTGTGCATCTTTTTTGCTGCTAACTACTTCAGAAACCTTGTTAATTAAATCAGCTTTGTTCATTTTCACCCCCTCTTTTTTTACATGTTTTCAGTTTTATTAAAAATAGCCTCATTACCATCCATCAAAATCAATTCCTGACAATGATGACACAACATATTTAATTTTTGGACATTCCCCTTAAATAGAAATCGTTTACAATAGGGGCACCGAAATTCTTTTAGAATCGGATTGCTTTGCATTTGTGAAATCATCGGTCTTGTAATATTTGAATTATCTCTTTTCATCCAATTCTTTCCTGACCATTTATGCTAAATCAGCTTCTGAGATTGGCTTTTGAATGAAGGCTACACCTTCGTCCAGAACACCATGATGGGCGATGGCTTTTGCTGTATAACCAGACATGAAGATGTGCTTAACATCTGGATAAATAGCATGCAGCTTATCTACCATTTCATTCCCGTATATTTCAGGCATGACCACGTCGGTTAAAATCAGGTGAATTTCGTTCGTAAATTCCTTGACCAACTCCATTACCATCTGAATGGCCCCTTTGGGAGTGTTGGCAGCCAGTACTGTATACCTATTCACAAAGAAGCCAGAATAAATTTAGATAGGAATAAAGCTTTATGATGCCAGACAGTTTAAAAAATTTATTCATAGATACTTTTTATAAAAAAACTTTGACTGCAAAAGAATAAATGATAAATAACAAAACAAATTGTTGTTGTAAATAGGGGTTTATACCTAATTTAGATTTACACTACAAAACCATTCTCCCTTCTAATTTTTCTTAAAGGTAATAGGTATTTATACCTATTTACAACAATAGTTAATTTTGATACTGCATTATTAATCAATATTAAAAATGATTGTAATTAAATAATATTCCTTTTGAATAATATTCAGAACGGTTCAGCCATCGGTTTGAGCAGTTCTGAGATGGCTGAGTCAATGCCGCATAATTTCAAGGCTGTCGTATTTTAAATTTTTGACATTTTTCTAAGCTTGTTCTCAATGTACGATTTTAGCAAAAGGATTTAATGGTGATGAGTTTTCCTATTCTAAGAAAAACACTTCTCATAAGTTTGTGTTTTTTTAATATATTCTTATTTTTTATTCAAGCATCTATTTCCGCTGAAAAAACACATGTTGTTATTACCCAAGTCGCAGAAGGGCCGTTAATTGAAAAAGCAATAAGCATTTTAGAAGAAGCCTATTCAAAACTGGGGTACACCGTCGAATTTAAATCTCTTCAAGATGAACTCGCATTAAAAAAGAGCAACAAAGGTGAGATGGATGGCGAAATGGTTCGTGTTGTGGGTATAGAAAAAAAATACCCCAATCTTATTCCGATACGAGTCCCCTACCTAATTGCTGAAAATTTATTATTCGCAAGAGAAGACTGGTCTAAGAAAATTAATGAATGGGATGATTTAATACCCATTGTTAAAGACAAAGGCGATATTGGGCTGCGAGCTGGTTTAAAAAAAGGAGAACACGAACTTAATTCTCGAAATATTCCTTTTACAATCTTCAATACAAATAAAGATGCCTTGAAAATGCTATCACAAGGAAAGATTGATCTGGTATATGAAGAGCGTCTTACCGGTGCTGCTATACTTAAAAAACTCGGAATAAAAAATGTGAAGGTCATTGATCCGCCTTTAGATAGCGTTGCCTTATATCACTATGTCCATAAAAGCAATCGTCATATTGTTCCAAAATTAGAACAAGCCTTTAGGGAAATAATACATGGATTACCGGAAAAAGAAGAAAAGAAAGTATCTCTTACCCCTGAAGAAAGGATCTGGTTAAAAAATCACCAAGTCATTCGGCTGGGTGTAGATGCTGATTATGCTCCCTACAGCTTTCGTGATGAACAAGGCAAATATCGTGGTATAGCCATGGAATATAGTGACTATATGAGCAAACAACTGGGAATCACGATGGAGGTTGTAGCAGATCTAAGCTGGCCCCAGATTGTTGAAGGCGTCCGTCAAAAAAACCTGGATGTGGTTCTCACCATGTCGCATCGACCGGACCGGGACGTTTTTGTTAATTTTACTGAAATATATCTTCCCACACCTCTAGTGATCATGCGCCGCAGTGGGGATGTGTCCATACAATCGGAATCAGATCTTGATGGTCGTTTGGTGGCCATGGTTGAAGGATATGGATCATCCAAACGCATCATGGAAGACCATCCCACTGTCAAACCGTTGATGGTGAAAACAGCTTTGGACGGATTGTTTGCCGTTGTCACGGGCAAGGCAGACGCTTATGTGGGGGTGTTGGGAATCAATCTTTATTTGACAAAAGAATTCGGTATCACCAATTTGGAGGTGGCGGGACTTTATGGTGAAGGCACCAATGGTCAGAGATTCGGTGTCCGAAAAGACTGGCCTGAACTGGCCGTAATCCTGGACAAGGCTCTCAAAGCTATACCGGAGACAGATAAACGGAATTTATTTGATCGCTGGCTACCCTCCAGTGCAGTCGTCACAAATCTTTCTAAACAGAAACAAGCTGCAAAACAGATCCATTTATCACCGGATGAGCAAACCTGGCTCAAAAACCATCCGGTGATTGAAATCGGTTTAATGGATGCCTGGCCACCCATGGATTATGTTGATAAAAATGGAAACGCAATAGGTATTGGTGCCCAATTTATCCATGCCATAAATCAGCAATTGGGGAATGTCCTGAAAATAAAATCAGCGCCATGGAAAGAAATATATGAAGGGGTAAAGGAAAAACGTCTTGCTGGTTTGATGGGTATTACGCCTCGTCCTGATCGGGAAGCTTATTTTAATTTTACTACACCATATGTAACTATTCCTCATACAATTATTTCCCGCAGAGGCAGCCCATATGCAAACACGATCGCAGACCTGAATGGAAAGAAGGTTGTGGTAGAAGAAGGTTTTTTTATATCAAAGGTATTGGCAGAGAAGTATCCAGGTGTCGCTGTCCTGGAATACCCAAATACTAGTGCTGCTTTGGATGCAGTCTCCAAAGGAGTGGCCGATGCTTATATCGGTAACCGGGCAGTGGCACTTTATCTTATTGAACAGGAGCTCTTTTCAAACCTGGTTTTTCAGGGAACTATCAAAGAAACTGCTTCTGTCAATGCCATCGGAATTCGTAAAGACTGGCCAATCCTGTGCAATATTTTACAAAAAGCACTTGACAACATACCTTCTGAAGGCAGGCGAAACATATTGAGTCACTGGACTTCACCGCAGGATAAATCAACGAAACAAACACAAAAATTTAATCTGACACCTCAAGAGCGGGCCTGGCTCAAGCAACACCCAACCATCAAAGTTCACAATGAAATGGATTGGCCGCCATATAATTATAATAAGGCGGGAAAACCATTGGGATATTCTATTGACATAATGAATAAAGTAGCAGAAATGGTCGGGTTAAAAATTGAGTTTGTTTTCGGACCCAGCTGGGACGATTTTTTGAAGATGGTTAAAAATAACGAAATCGATGTGATGCTCAATATCACTAAAAATAAAGAACGGGAAGAATACCTTGAATTTACGTCCCCTTATTTCACACTTTCACGACGTATAGTTCATAAAAACGAAAATGGTCCGTATAATCATATTGCTGAATTGAATGGGAAAAAAATGGCTGCTGTGGAAGGTTTTTTCATAGCCTCATTTATCAAAAAAACATATCCTGAAATTGAATTGGTTCTATTTCCAGACACGTTGTCCGCTTTATTGGCAACTGCCCGTGGAGATATTGTTGCATTTGTTGATGAATCAGCGGTTTTAAACCACTTAATCAATGAACATCGCATCACTGACCTTAGGATTTCTCCTCCAATGGACCGAGAAGAGTTTCCGACTGCAGATTTACACTTTGGTGTTCGTAAGGACTGGAAAATCTTAGCCGATATTTTTAACAAGGCATTAACCGAAATTACCCAGCAAGACCGTAGTAGACTCAGTCAGAAATGGTTGTCCCCTCAAAAGAACCCAGTGTTAGTCCCAAAAAAGGATCAAGGTACCTGGTGGCTAATGGCCGGAGCAGTTACAATATTTTTAGTCCTGCTGATTGGGGCCTTGTACCTTACACGTATATTTTCAGATGAATCATTAATACGCCAATTTGGTTCATTCCGTTTTAGAGTAATTGCTTTAGTTAGTATGAGTTTGATAGCGGTCATGGTGGGAATGATGGTCAGGTATGCCATGGAGAAAAATAAAAAGTTCACTCTGGACACCGTCGGGGCTGAATTGAAGGTTGTGCTACAGAATACAATGGCCCAAAATGATCTCTGGGTCCAAGAACGGTTGATTCTGCTCAGTCAGCTGGGCCGGGATCAAGAATTAGTGGCTATTACCAAACGATTGCTAAAAGTTAGACCCGAAGCAGATGCTTTAAAAACATCCAGCCCTTTGGCCGAGGTCAGGGCGTTTGTCGAAGCCAGGGAAAAAGAGTTCGGGAAAATCGGTGTTTTCATCATCAATCCGGATAATATAAGCATTGGTTCTATGAGGGATGAAAATATAGGTACGAAAAACCTAATCGCTATTAAGAAACCAGATCTTTTGGCTCAGGTTTTTCAGGGGACGCCGATGTTCATACCACCCATTCTTTCAGATGTAGATTTTCAAGTCAATGATACAAAAACAGTGAGATCAAATCAAAAACCTTTGAGTCTGTTTTTTGCAGCGCCAATCCGTGATGTGGACGGTCGTGTGATTGCCGTCCTGGCACAGAGGCTTCAGCCACATGGGCAGATGAGCAAAATTATGAACAATGGCAGGATAGGCAAATCCGGAGAGTGCTATATGATTAATCTCAAAGGCCAGATGATCACCAAGAGCAGGTTTCAAAATCAACTTTATGATATTGGGTTGCTGGATAGAAAAGGACCATCCAGCCAATTTATCGAAGTACGCGATCCCGGTGTCAACCTGCTGAATGGTTTACAATCGTCCATACCTCATTCTAAACAGCCTTTTACGCGGATGGCTGAGGATCTCATTCGCTTGAATCATGAAATCAAGGAAACTGGTTCCTTAACAGACCACAGTGAAATTGTTTTGGATGTAAAAGGTTATCGAGATTATAGGGGGATCATTGTTTTAGGTGCATGGATGTGGGAGCCTCATCTGGGATTAGGCATAGCTACAAAGATTGATAAAAAAGAGGCACTTTCAGGATATCACACACTGAGGCTTAATCTCTTAATTACAGCTGGAGCAGCATTGCTGCTTGCCATTTTGGCCACTCTGATCACTATCATGTTGGGAGAACGCGCTACACGAGTGATGCGCCGTACCCAGAAGGAGTTGGAAGATCTGGTGGATGACCGGACCCGTGAACTATTGGAAAGTGAAATCCGTATCCGAACCATTGTGGATAACCTCATGGACGGGATCGTTACTATTGATGAAAGTGGCCGTGTTGACTTTTTCAGTCCTGGCGCCGAGGAAATATTTGGGTATAAGGCCCAAGAAGTCCAAGGAAAAAATGTAAAGATACTCATGCCGGAACCTTATCATAGCAATCATGATCAATATCTTCACAATTATATAAAAACAGGTCATAAAAAGATAATCGGTATTTCACAAGAAGTTAAAGGAAGACGAAAAGACGGTTCCACATTTCCACTCTCTATAGGCATCAATGAACATTTATCGGGTGAAAAAAAGATGTTTACGGCTATTATTCGAGATATCACAGCGGCCAAACTGGATGAAAAAACCTTGCAGGAGAACAAAGAACGTTTGGAACTTGCTCTAAAAGGAGGGAACCTTGGCTTCTGGGATGTCAATTTTAAAACCGGCGAGACATTTTATAACGATCGCCATGCTGAAATCCTCGGTTATGACATTGATGCGCTACCAAAGACCCGTTCTTTCTGGATTCAGTCCCTTCATCCGGATGATAAAAACAGAGTGCTGAAAGTAGGCAAAGCCTACCGCGAGGGGGCACTCTCCGACTATGAAATAGAATATCGCACTATCACCAAAGAGGGAAAGATAATCTGGATTTCTTCCATAGGGGTTGCTGTTGAACGGGATCAAAATGGGCATGCTTTAAGAATGGTAGGAACATCCATGGACATCACAGATCGTAAAACTGCAGAACAGGGTTTGAGAAAGCTCAACCGGGCTGTTGAAGATAATCCTTTGGCAATTATCATTACGGATCGGCAAGGCATAATAGAATACGTAAATCCAAAATTCACTGATATGACCGGCTATGACCCTGATGATGCCATCGGTAAGAATCCAAACATCTTGAACTCAGGACTTCATCCTCCAGAATTCTTTAAAGAACTTTGGGATACTGTTCTTGCTGGCAAGGAGTGGCATGGAGAAATACAAAACAGAAGAAAGAATGACAAATTGCAGTGGCAATCAGCAATTATTGCTCCGATTTTGGATGAAAAACAGGAGATCACCCATTTTGTTTCAATACAAGAGGACGTGACAGAAAAGAAAATGGCTGCTGAAGAACTTAAAAAACTGTCAAGAGCGATTGAACAAAGTCCTGTCTCTGTAGTCATAACCAATCCTGAGGGTACGATTGAGTACGTTAATCCAATTTTCTGCAAAGTCACAGGCTACAACTTGGAAGAAGCTATTGGACAAAATCCTCGGATTTTAAAATCTGGAATGCACCCTCCTGAGTTTTATAAGGATATGTGGGAAACGATAACTTCCGGCAATACCTGGACCGGAGAACTCTCCAATAAAAAGAAAAACGATGAAATATACTGGGAAAGTGCAAGCATATCGCCAGTCCGGGATTTACAGGGAGATATCACTCATTACGTAGCAGTAAAGGAGGATATTACCCAAAGTAAGTTAATGAAAGAGGAACTCATAAAAGCAAAACAAAAAGCTGAAGAGGCTACCATTGCCAAATCAGATTTTCTGGCTAACATGAGCCACGAGATCCGTACCCCGATGAATGCTATTGTAGGGATGAGTTACCTTGCTTTGGAAACCGAATTAACCCAGAGGCAGCATGATTATCTCAATAAAATTGATATGTCAGCCAAATCTCTTTTGGCCATTATCAATGATATTCTTGATTTCTCAAAAATTGAAGCGGGAAAGCTTTCCATTGAAATAACAGAATTTAACCTGAATGAGATACTTGAAGATGTAGTCACGCTTTCTATGGAAAAAATCTCTCAAAAAGGCGTGGAGTTGTTTTTCAATGTAGATCGGAATGTACCCACGGTCCTTTTAGGAGATCCGGTACGTATCAGTCAGATCTTTAACAATCTGCTGAGCAATGCGGCCAAGTTCACTGAACGCGGGGAGATCGAATTGACGGCAATGGTTACGGAAAAAATGACAAATGAATTAATTCTGGAATGTACGATTTCTGACACAGGGATCGGTATGACAGAAAAACAGGCCGGAAAATTATTTCAAAAATTCAGCCAGGCTGATACCTCTACGACACGAAAATACGGTGGAACAGGTCTTGGACTTGCCATTGCCCGCCAACTGGTAACACTAATGGGTGGTGATATTCAGGTTCAAAGTAGTCCAGATGAAGGCACTACATTTTATTTCACGGTGCGGACAGGATATCGTGAAGATCGCCGTAAAAAGAAGCAGGAAAGAACTCTTCCAGTGGATTTGAGAAATAAATTTGTTTTATTGGTAAGTGGCAATATATGGATTTTAAAAAAACTGACACAATTGCTGGAATCTCTTTCCTTTACAGTGGAGGCGATTTCAAACATTGATCAAGTGGAAATAAAAAACAAGACTTATGATCTTGCGATGGTTGATTACTCTATGGCACCAGCTTTTTTTGACAGGACAGAACTGTCAGATGTTGCTGTTATTATCATTTCATCCATTACCCAGATACGTCATGCAGAGATGATGATAAGAGAAAAAAAGCATGCCAATGTCATGCAGAAACCTATCCATCCTTCATCAGTCTTCAATGCTGTTGTAGACCTTTTCGGATACAGGGATTTCAGGATAGAACGGCGTAAAATCCTTCGTTCCGAAATAGCAAATGATTATTCTAAAATTAAAGGTGCAAAAGTGCTCCTGGTAGAAGATAATGCCATGAATCAGCAGGTGGCTCAAGAATTGCTGGGTAAAACCGGGGTTGCAGTAACCATTGCTGAAAACGGTTTGATTGCCCTTCAGGCAGTACAAGGCAAAACATTTGATCTTATACTCATGGATATACAGATGCCGGTCATGGATGGCTTGACGGCCACAAAAAAAATCCGTCAGATGGGAGGGAAGTATAGAACATTACCCATCATCGCCATGACGGCACATGCCATGAGCGGAGACAGGGAAAAGAGTCTGGCTGCTGGTTTGAATGATCACATCAGCAAACCCATAGATCCTGAGGTCCTTTATGAGTGTTTGGCACAATGGATTGATCCAAGCAAAATAGAAGTATCAGAAACAGATATTTTCATTGACCGGTCTGGAGATAACGAGATAGGCGATGGAGAATGGACTACTCTTGTTGGAAAAATAACAAGTATTGACCTGGATAAAGGATTAAAAAGGCTTGCAGGAAATCAGAGTCTATATATTAAGTTGTTGCGTAATTTTATTCGGGATTACAGCGATGTAATGGATCGATTACAAACCCTTTTGGCAAACAATGACACAGAATCTGCAATAAGGATTGCCCACACAGCCAAAGGATTGTCTGGGACCATTGGTGCTATAGATCTTCACCAGTCCTTTGAATCCCTGGAAGAGGGCATTAAACAAAATAGAATCTCCCTAGATACTGAATTTGAAAACTCCAGACGTGAATTTATAAAGGTGATCACCCAAATTTCCGAGGCGCTTCCCAAAAAACAGGATACTAAAGTCACAGAAAGAGTTCAGGTTACTCCAGAGAGAATAAAAACAACAATTCTTCCAACGCTTAATAAACTTCAACATTTAATCACAGCAAATGATTTAGCATCTGAAGATCTGTTTTTAACCATAAAATCAGATCTATATTCTCTGAATCCCAAGGAATCAAACCAGTTGGATCAAGCCCTTGAAGCATTAGATTATACTGAGGCTGCCACGATATTAGATACAATGATATTAAAAATAAAAGCTTAATCTAAAAGGATAAAAGGTATGGAAAAACAAAGAATTCTGATTGTGGATGATGAACCAGCGAATATTAAAGTATTAAATGATTTATTGAAGGATCAATACCAGGTGATTTTTGCCAACAATGGTCCTACGGCAATTGAGATGACCTACGCTGATAAAAAGCCTGATCTTATCCTACTCGATATTATGATGCCCGGAATGGATGGGTATGAAGTGATTAAAAAAATAAAGGAAAACTCTGAAACAAGCAAGATTCCTGTATTGTTTGTTACGGCCATGAATGAGATCCAAGATGAAACGATTGGATTGTCCCTTGGTGCAGTTGATTATATTACCAAGCCCATTAGTCCTCTCATAGTAAAAGCCCGAGTCAAAAATCATATGAACCTTCACCTCCACCAGGAACACCTTGAAGATCTTGTTGTTCAACGTACAAAACAGCTTCAGAATGGTTATATCGAAACAGTACAACGCCTGACACTGGCTAGCGAATATAAAGACGAAGAAACAGGTGCCCATATTAGAAGAGTCAGTTATTATACTAAGGAACTTGCCGGTCAATTGGGAATGGATCGCAATTATTGTGAATGTATATTTTATGCATCACCCATGCATGATATAGGAAAAGTCGCTATCCCGGATGTCATACTTTTAAAACAAGGCTCTTTGGACAATGATGAATGGTCCACCATGAAAACACACACAGTCATTGGTGGTGAGATCCTCAGAGGATCTGATTCTCCATATTTAGAGATGGCAAAAGATATTGCCACATGTCACCATGAAAGATGGGATGGCAAAGGCTATCCAAACGGATTAAAGACAGATGATATCCCATTAACCGCAAGAATTATGAATATTTCAGATCAATACGATGCTTTGCGAAGTAAACGACCGTATAAACATCCTTTTAGCCATGAAAAAACAGTTGCTATCATAACTCAAGGGGATGGACGAACAATGCCGGAACATTTTGACCCTGAGGTTTTAGCAGCCTTTAAAAAGTCGGTGGATAGTTTTAATGATATTTTTGAATCAAACCAAGATAATTAAAAAAAGATGAAAAAAATTAGTAAAGGAAATAAAGAAGCCAGGACATATGTAAAAACGAGTGATAAGTTTTAGCCAGAATCGTGATAAGTTCCGTAAATTTTCGTCTTGATCATTTCAAAAATATCTTGAAAATTGACTCCGAGAGTCTTAAAAACACGCCTTTTTAGAGGAAAATCAACTCAATAGATTATATAAAAATTACAGTGCAATATTGGCTTGTGACAGCGGTTGAGGCTCATATAGTTGAACAGGAAATTATTCACTTCTACCACACGATGTAGGAAAATTTAATTTGTATTTTCAGTCTTGTTATCATCCAGGACTTCCCTTATCTTCTGGGAAAGATCTTTCAAAACAATTGGTTTTAAAAGAAAACCATTAATACCCATAGAAATTGCTTTTTCTTCTGATATAGTTTCACTGTACCCGGTACAGAGCAATACTGGGATATCAGGATTTATCTTTAGCAACTCAATCGACAGCTTATCTCCTGACATATTAGGCATTTGCATATCAGTGATGACCAGATCAAATATATTTGAATGAGATCGAAATACATCAAGGGCTTCAAGGCTGCTGATGTGCGAAGTAACCTGATACCCCAAACGTTTCAGCAGCTGTTTTTGCATTGTAACAACAGCTTCTTCATCATCTATTAGAAGAATATGTTCAGTGCCTCTTTGAACTTCTGCATTTGAATTTATCACTTGTTCTTCGGAAAGGTCCTTCACTGCTGGCAGATATATATTAAATTGTGTCCCTTTTTCAAGTTTGCTGTGAACTTGGATAGCGCCACCCATATGTGTAACAATACCGTGAATAACTGATAACCCCATCCCAGTACCTTTGCCTATTGCTTTTGTGGTAAAAAATGGATCAAATATTTTTTCAGTTACAACTTTATCCATACCTGTTCCTGTATCGGTTACTGTAAGACAGGCATACTCTCCATGTGTCATATCAGGATTAAGTATGTCGTACTCGCCTAATTCAACTTTTTTCAGGCTGACTTTCAATTCTCCGCCTGTTTTTTCCATGGCGTGGTAAGCATTAATTGCAAGGTTCATTACAATCTGATGAATCTGTGTTGGATCAGCTTTGATCACACCACAGTCTGTTTGGATATCATGCTTGATTTGAATTGTTGAGGGAATTGTCGACCTGATAAGTTTTAATGCTTCCTTGATGATTGGTTGTATCTTTATCAGATGTAATTCACTTTTTTCTTGACGAGAAAATGTAAGGATCTGTTTTATCAGATTCTTGGCTCTCAGGGTGCCGGAATAAATTTTATTCAAACTGTCTTTGAAAGGGCTGTCTTCAGGAATATCCTGTATTAACATCTCTGTATGTCCCATTATGGGAAAAAGAATGTTATTAAAATCATGGGCTATGCCGCCAGCTAAAGTCCCCATGGATTCCATTTTTTGAGCTTGTTGAAGTTGAGTCTCAAGTTTTTTTTGATCAGTGATATTTTTATTTATTCCTCGATAGCCACTGGTTTTTCCTTCATCATCAAGGATTGGAATACCGTTTGTAAGCATAAAAAGCCTGTGTCCAGTTTTATCTATATTCCAATTTTCTAAATCTTTGATATTTTTGGATTTTGAGATGATTTTTAAAACTATCTCATTTACCCGAACAGATTCATCTTCCGGCATAAGGTCAAACGGTGTCTTGCCAATTAGTTCTTCTGGCTCATATCCAAGAACATCCTTTATACTTTGAGAAATGTATGTAAATTTGGCCTCACTATCAGTTTCCCAAATCCAGTCTGCCATACTTAAAGAGATGTCTCGGAGCCTGTTTTCACTTTTTCGTAGTGCTTCTTCAGTCTGCAGTCGTTCTGTTATATCATTTACCAGTGATGCCATACCTATATTCATACCATTGACATCTTTCAGGGCTGTATTGTACCAATCACATGTGATTCGCCTGCCGTCTTTTGTTATGTTCTCGTTTACACTGCGTACACCTCCTTTTTCGGATAAAATATTCTGGAAAATACCCTCAACCAGCTCCTTAACATCCTCTGGTAGAATGAGTTCAGTAACATGTTTACCCATGGCCTCCATCTTAGAATAACCAAAAATAGATTCTGCAGCCGGGTTCCACTCAATAGTTTTAAAATTCAAGTCCCAGGAAATTGCTCCAATTGGTGTGTTTAAAAGATGATTGGAAAGCAACAGCTCACTCTTTCTCAATGTTTCCTCGATCTTCTTCCTTTCGTTGATAATCTCATTATATATAATGATACCACCGATTGAGCCATCTAATTCATACCAGGGACGGCATTCCCAACACGTCCAAAGCACTGAGCCGTCCTCTCTATAATAAGCATCTTCCTCTGCCTTTAACACCTCACCAGCCAATGCTCTTTGATGCACATCTCTCCATTTTTGAGGAAGATCTGGAAAAACATCATAGTGGAATTTACCAATTACTTGTTCCTCTTTAACCTTGTAATCATTTAAATAGCGTTGACTTACATATATATACCTAAAATCCCTATCAAATACTGCAATTGCACTTCGGGCATGAGAAATAATATAATCCATCAGATCGTAGGAGTGAATGAGTCGTTTTTCACTGCGTTTGCGATTAGATTCTGCTTGCTCTAATTTTTTAATTCTTTCTTTTAATTCCTCATAGGTTGGTTTTTCAGCCATATGAATTCCTTTTGATATTAAAATGTGCTTGATAAGTAGTATAGATTTCCAAAGCAAGCACATTTCAAAACTACAAAACCGCCAAAGAACATTTTGTGTTTTGATAAATTTCAATAACAATTACGGTACAGGATACTTTGGTATGAAGCAAATAAATTTTCAAAAATAAAATTCATCTATATGGAAAGAATCATAGCCCAAAAAGTCAGGCCCCCATTACTTTTTTTTGAGAGTAACTGTAGCCGAGATGACAAAATTTCATTAGAATTTTTTATGTCATTGATCCAAAAAAACTAATATTTTTCAAAAACCTTAGTTCATTTGCTCAAATACCTTAGATTATGTGCCGCGTTACATCGGAAATTGTTATCACCCAGAACTGCTTCTGATTTTTAATTACGACCTATCAATCCTGTTGATAGGTCGTAATTATTTTTTGCGCCTGTGTACTTTCGATTCATATGGGACAATTGAACCGAATGATCTACTTATGGTAAAAATATTGCTTCAGACAGGTGGCATGGTCTCCTGTTGCGCTGCATGGCTTGACAATTTTTTTATCTTTTATCAGTTGTAATTGATTGGGAAACGCCAGGCGTTTTCCTTTATAAGTTCTTTCAGTTGCGTAGAAACTAAAATAAATGCCGTTCCCTTTGCACTTCACGAATCTCACGCCAGCCATATCTTTTTGAGTGCACTTGTTAATATCAAGACCCACAGCCTTAGGCAGATCCGCTATTGTGAGTTTTCCAAAAATATACCACCCGGCATTATCATCATGGGCCGTCACCTCCAGGTTTTTATATTTTTCCCAGGGTGATCTTTCCCACCTTGCAACAAGGTTGCCGGAAAGATTGGGCACCCCATAGATTT
Organism: uncultured Desulfobacula sp.; assembly: GCA_964455805.1. GTDB lineage: Bacteria > Desulfobacterota > Desulfobacteria > Desulfobacterales > Desulfobacteraceae > Desulfobacula. The sequence goes on along the minus strand of CAYVZG010000069.1, from coordinate 5,251 downwards.
TACCGCTTTTGCTTTTTTCAGCAGCTTCAGCTTTGTCAGGATCATGGTCAAAGGGATAGGTTTTAACTGAGTTATCCTGGTCAAAAAATTTGGTGCAGTCTCCACTGCCGTCAGGATGCCAGTATTTGAACCAGCCACGGCGAACTCCCTTTACCAGTTGGCTCTGCCGGGCAATTTTGCCATCTTTGTAAAATTCTTTATAAGGGCCCGTGTTATAGCCGTCTTCATAGGTGTTCAGGTTTTTGATCTGAGTGGGCGACCAATAACTGGCTGCCTGACCAGAATAGGGGGTCTTGCTCCCAATGGCACAGTCTTTGGTGGATTCACGGTTGCAGCGTTCCATCTCATAAGGCATGCCACCTCCTCCAAGGCTTAATATCCCAGTGCGTTTGCCCGGTGTTTTGGGTTTTATAGGTTTTGTCGGGGCCGTGGGTTTGGGCTTTATGGGCGTTTTGGGTTTGCGTTTTGTTACTTCGGGCTTTTTTTCAGGTTTTTTTCCGGCTGTGTTCAGATCTATGATTTCCTGGTCAGTGAGAGGGGTATCCCAAAATGTTATTTTTGAAAAGATGACTAATCCGTCTTCGCCGTTTTCATCAGCGGCAATCCGAAATGTTTTATCTAGGGAGTAACGGTCATCAATGAAGCCGGGAGAACCGGCCAGCCATTTTTCACCATTAACAAAGACGCTGCGTTCTACGCCGTTATCCACCCGTAAAATGACCCGGTACCATTTTCCCGGGACAATGGTTTTTTCAGAATAGCCGCCCAATCCTTCTTTGCAACCGATTTTTCCTGTTTTGCTGAAAAGCAGATCCGCATCGTTGTTGTTTTTCTGATTGGTCTGTAAAAGGGAGATCCACTGACCAAAACTCTCTTTTGGAACCATAACGTCAAACATGATCGTGTATCGGTTTACACCTTTTCCACCCGAGGGTTCAGCAGGCGTTTTAATAATATAATTGGAACCGGAGGAAATGGCAATTGCATCATCCTGGCCTGTAATTCCTTTGACAGATTTAAAACCAGATCCTTCCTCCCATAATGGTTTTCCAACCTCACCCTTTTCAGGACCACCAGCATTGAAATTCCAATTTCCTTTGGCAGTCTGGACACTTTTTTTCAAGTTGCCTTGTTCTGAAGCATGGCTGTATAGGATGATAATTGAGGATAATGAAATTAAAATGAGTAATATGAAACACCGTTTAAAAAGTTGGCTAGCATAAAAACCTCCAAGATTTAGAAAAGTGTTAACATCTGATTGCGCCAAACTTAATGAAAAAGTACAATCAAGAGAGATATAAGCGTTAGATATAAATAGGAATTTACGTTTAGTCAAGAAAAGTTAAGCAATATAGAAAAAATTAGATAAGCTGCCACCTGGTACAATATATTGTGTAGGTGAGTTAAGTATTCCAGACTTTCATCTCCTATTTCTTAATCCATCGGGCTAGTGTATGATGTGTCCCATTGTACGGCATCCTCAAGGGAGCTATATTAGATAGGTTGTTAAAAATAATTGAAAATGCCGGTGACTAGAAAAAATATGGAGTGCAGCTGTGGACTTTAATCCCTGTATGAAACACCAGTTGATTCGTAAAACTGTAAGAGAGTTTGTTGAAAGTGAAATTAAGCCCCATGTAAGTTTGATGGATAAAGAATCAAGATTCCCCTGGGAAATTATTGAGAAAATGAAGCCTTTGAATTTTTTCGGGCTTCAGGTCCCCAGGATGTATGGCGGGGCAGATCTTGATACTATCAGCTATGCGATAACCATTGAAGAATTGAGCCGGGTGTCAGCCGCCATGGGTCTTTGTGTTACTGTTCACAACAGTGTGGGAATATTTCCGATCTTGAAGTTTGGTACAGCAGACCAGAAAAAAAGGTTTGTACCGGCAATGGCAAGTGGCGACAGTATCGGGGCCTTTTGCCTTACCGAAGCAAATGCAGGATCAGATGCAGGTGGAGTGGAAACAAGCGCCGTAGAAACCCGGGATGCTTTTATATTGAACGGAACAAAAATTTTTGTCACCAATGGCGGTATCTGCGGTACCATATTAGTGTTTGCCGTTTCTGAAGACGGGGATAAGAGAAATCAGGCCAGCGTTTTTATTGTTGAAAAAGACCGGCCCGGGTTTTCAGTAGGTGAAATTGAAGATCTTTGTGGTATGCGTGCAAATCCCGTATCATCCCTTTTTTTTGAAGATTGCAAGATACCGAAGACAAATCTTTTGGGCAGGAGAGGGCAGGGGATGAAAATCGGTTTGATCGCCCTTGATACTGGCCGGATTGGGATCGCTGCCCAAGCCCTTGGCATTGCACAGGCTGCCTTTGAAAGTTCGGTAGTTTATGCCAAAGAGAGACAACAGTTTAATAAACCATTGTCAAAATTTCAAACCATTCAGAACTATCTTGCTGAAATGGCAACAAAAATTGATGCGTCAAGGCTTTTACTTTACAGGGCTGCAGCCTTAAAGGATAAAAGAAAAATTTTTTCTGCCGAATCATCCATGGCAAAGCTTTATTGCAGCACCACGGCCATGGAAGTGACGGATATGGCCGTTCAAATTCATGGCGGTTATGGATATAGCAAAGAATATGATGTGGAGAGATACTTCAGGGATGCCAAAGTGACCCAGATTTATGAGGGAACAAGTGAAGTCCAAAAGATGGTGATTGCAAGATCCATACTGTCCAAACCCAGTTAATAAGGTAAGCATATGTTAAATATTATAGTATGTATTAAACAGGTTCCCATGGTATCAGAATTGCCCTGGAATTCAAAAACAGGCACCTTGAAGCGGGAGTTGGCTGAAGGAATGATGGACCCTGCAAGCCGAAGAGCCCTGGAAGCGGCGTTGCAAATCAAAGAAAGCCAGGGTGCTCATATTTGCGTTGTGACAATGGGACCTGTCATGGCCCAGGAAATACTTTATCAGGCCAAAGCTCTTGGTGCGGATAAGGGGATTTTATTAACCGACCGCAGGATGGCCGGGGCGGACACATTCCTGACAAGTTTCATCCTTTCAAGGGTGATTCAAAGAGAATACAAACATTTTGATCTGGTTATCTGCGGTTCTCAAACCAGTGATTCAGAGACAGCCCAGGTGGGACCCCAGCTAGCAGAAGAACTTGGTATTCCTGCAATTGGTTACGTCAATCAGATTTGCGTGAAAAAGGATATTATAGAAGCACGGCGGCATGTGGATGATTTTCATGAAGTTCTCAGCATGAATCTGCCGGGACTTATTACGATAGACATTGCAGCTTATAAACCCAGATATCTTGCCCTTGAAGGGGTGGAAAATGCCTTTGAAAATCCCGACATTCAAATTATTGACGCTGAAAAGCTAGGTCTTGATAATTCTTTTAATGCTTTAAAAGACTCCCCCACAAGAATTATAGATGTCTTTTCTCCAATTGCCCAAAAAGAAAACCGTCAACTCAAAGGGGCGGTGAAAAAAATAGTTGATCAGCTTTTTGCAGAATATGGAGAGGTAATCAGCTCAGCCATGGGGAAAGATCTTAAAACACATGAACATGATGAGGTATGATGAAAAGCACTAAAGATATTTGGGTGTTTGGTGATTACAGGAATTATTTTCAAAACAGAGTTACCCTTCAGATTCTGGCAAGAGCGAATGATTTGGCTTCGAAAACAGGCGGAAACGTCTGTGCGGTTGTGTTTGGTCATAATGTAAATGATTATGCAGCCGAATATATTGCCCACGGTGCTCAAAAAGTTTACGTCATGGATGATCCCGGACTTTTATTATATTCCCTTGAAACATATTCAACGCTTTTGACAGGGCTCGCCAAAGAATACCAGCCTGAAACCATTCTTGTGGGGGCCACAAGATTTGGCCAGGAAATGGCCCCAAGGGTAGCAAAACAGCTTGGGACTGGTCTGACAGCCGATTGTATTGACCTTGAAATTAATGAAAAAGGATTATTGGTGCAGATTGCTCCCTCTTTTGGCGGTAATCTTATCGCGAAAATCATCACCCCTGATAAAAGACCTCAAATGGCAACAGTCCGCCCTGGAACGTTCCAGGAACTGCCTCATGATGATTATACCAATGGTGAAATAATCATCCTGAATGTACCGGATGATTTGATAACGGACAGGGTGAGGCTGAAAACATCAGAATATAAACCCTCTAAAAAGAAAAAAATTGAAGATGCTGATATTGTTATCTGCGGCGGTCGCGGCATGGGAAGCAAAGGAAAATTTAAAAAGCTATTCGACCTGGCAGAATTAATGAATGCTGAAGTCGGGGCAACACGGCCGGTGGTTTACTCTGAATGGGTATCACATGATTCTCTGGTTGGCCAGGCAGGCAAAAACATAAAACCCAAAATACTCATTTCTTTTGGTATCAGCGGCGCTATTCAACATACAGCTGCGATTTCAGATGCTGATTTTGTGATAGCCATAAACAAAAATCCCAATGCCGTTATGATGAAGATGGCAGATGTTGCCATTGTCGCTGATGCCAATCAGGTCTGTCTCGGTATTATTAAAGCCTTAAAGGAAAAAATGAGACAGTGATTATTAAATATTGTTTGTTGTTTTAAACCTATATGGAATGGTTGTATCAATGTTGGTGTAAAATGAACAACGCATCTGTTTCAAATTTTTCTTATATAAAAAAAAGTGGATAATCTAATTTTCCTGTCATTTGCAATATCTTGTGTAGGGTTTAGATTCAGAATTCCCGGGATTATTAATAATATCTCGCATTATTTCAGAATTGATATTGCTTCATTGCAAATTGATCACTAAAAATACCACTAATTTAGATGGTGTATTAAGTTTTGGGGAGCTTCATACGTTAGCGAAACTATTACCCCAAAATAATTGAACAATGAATCTGTGAGAGATCGTTTGAAATTCTCAAACAAATTCATAACATCAATTATTTTGTATGGTACCTGTATAAAGATGAATTAAATTTAGGAGAGTTCATCGGTCTTGACTATAACCAGTAGTCTGTTCCTGACGAGGTTCAATTTTTTATATTAATTGACGTAACAAATCTTGATATTTCTTGTTAAATCAGTCCTTTATGTTAAGTTTTAAAAAACACTATTTTTTGTTTTTGTCAAACATTATTCCAACCTTTTACATTCCATATGGCAATATCTTGTAATTTATAATTATTCTGCTATCCTGAATTTATCAACTCAGAGGATAGGGCTCTGCTGGGAGTGCGCCTTGCAAGCGCATGGAATACTGCGATTTGAAATAATC